>JBNKLI010000066.1:0-41046 GCA_050292275.1 Candidatus Thiodiazotropha sp. | reverse complement strand
GCGAGGATGGTCAGCGCCACGGCGTGGTCGCAGATGAACTCCTCGTCGGTGTCCTTGCCCTCGCCCTTGGCGTAGGGCCAGTGGCTTTTGAGCTGCAGCGCCACCCCTTCGTGAAACTTCTCCCGCTCCTTGGCGACGATGCCGAAGAGCGCCAGAATCAGGCTGTAGTAGTGGCGGTCGGCGGGGCTCTTTGGTGGCTTCTTCTTGTAGTCCTCGAACTGGGCCAGCCGCAGGGGCAGCGCCTCTTTCTGGCGCTCCTGCAGGGCCAGGGCATTGGCGTAGCGGTTGGTATCCAGCCCCAGCATGTAGCCGTCAGGGCGGGTGCGGTAGTGGCTGCCCACTTCGGCAGCCAGTTTGAAGTCGGCTGACATCAGGGCCCAGTTCATGCCCTCGATGCCGATGGTTTCGCTGACCTCGCTCAAGTCGGCCCGCTCTCCCTGGTAGTCGGGATCGCTCGGATCGTAGGCCATAGTGAAGCTCTTCATCACATGGCGGGCGGCGTTGGCGAACTCAGCGCGCACCTCCTCAATAGGGTCGCCGTTGAAGAACCTGGCGCGGGCGAGGGAGGCATACATACTTGCGGTGCCACAATGGACGCTCTGGATGGGTATCTGCTCCTTGACATAGAACCCGGAGCGGAAATCCTCATCGGTTTGAGCAAGTCCTTTGAGCGACGTGGCAATCCAGTGATCAATCTGGTTTTGTGCGGGTTGGTTCATTTCTTGGCCTGCTCTTTGAGTTTCGTGAAATGCTTCTCAATCATGGACTTCGCCTCCTCGAAATTTTCCATCTTGAACTCATCCAGCTTCTTGCCGATCTCGCCCTCTTCGCCTTGCATGAAGGTTCTCACCCAGCCTGTTTCCGTATTGGTATGGACCAGGAGGTGTTGTTTGTTACCGCGCTTGCGCTCGATTTCCCCATACAGTTCTATCTCCCCCTCCATATAGGGCCCACCCTGGCGGTTGGAGGGTTGGCCGACCTTGCCCTGCTGTTCTTTTCTCTTCATCGCTTCCGCTCGTTTCCGGTTCTTATTCTTCGAACCCTGCCGATTTCGCTGCTTGTCCTTGGCCACCCGCACGCGGTCGTTCGGGCTCGCCTTGGTCTCCGTCTCGGCCATGCGGTTGTTCTGCCGGGTGTTGGTGCCGATATCATCCGGGCCATGGTAGCGGTTGACATAACGCGGGTCGGTCTCGATGCCGAGGCGGCGGTGGGCCTGGGACATGCCCAACTCGCCCAGGGCCTCGTTCTCGCCGCGGCTGTGGGTGAGCGCCCGCTTGAGGTCGGCGAGAAATTCGTCCGGGTGGCGCAGCAGGGATTTGCCATGACTGCCCAGAGTGGTGATGGCGCCGACGATGGCCGGGGTCTGAGGCAGCCTGCGCAGCGTCGTGGAAGAGGGTGTATTTAGCCGGAAATCCAGGGTGTTGAATCGCTTAAGGTCGGATAGACAGAAGATTCCAGTGCATCCTGCCCTCAGTTTTCTACCTCGGCCTCCACAACTTCAAACGAGCCTGCGGTTCTCATGAAAGATTATGGGGCAGCAGTGATTTCAAGTATTGATTCAAAGTGACCGGGTGAAACATTCTGGCTAGAGTCACTACGGCGCCAGCGAATATGGAATAACAATACCTATCAATCCCATTTCCTCGTGTGGCTTTGTGTTGGCATAAGGATCGAAGCGCGAGGAGTGAACAAAAAAAGCGGAATCCAGGGGAGGGATCCTGGATTCCGCTTGTCTTTCATCCGATCCGCCGGCTTGAGAATCCGCCGTTTATCGGATAACTACCTATTACGGCGCCAACGCACTAGGTCCTGGCGGGGATCCAAGCATACTCTTGCACAACTGAGCATCGGCGTTATCAACCGCTCCGTCTCCATTAAGATCGGCATCGCTATAGGTTGAGCCAACGGCGGCCCTAAGTATACGCTGATCGGCTTTGTCGGTAATGTCATCGTTGTTGAGGTCTGCATCGCAAATATTACCGTAGCCATCTCTGTTCGTGTCCCGTTGATCGCTGTTGGCTACATTGGTGCAGTTATCGAACGAATCCGTCACTCCATCGCCATCCACATCTGTATCCGTCATCGTATAGATCTCTGCTCCAGCCCCCTCTCCACCTACCCAGACCAGGGTGCTGCCACTGATGCGGGGATAGGTATCGTTGCTGCTGTTGTTCGTGATCTGCTTAACCAACGGTTTCTCGTTCTGAAGGAAGATTTCCCTGTCTGTCCCATCGGATTTGGAATAGACGCTCAAGTTTCCATCAGCTTGGGGGCTATCTGGCCAGATAAAATCAGGCGCTGCCGTTGTTACCGTCCCCGTGGCAATGTCGTAAATCATATATGTCGCGACATCATCCGAAGGGTCGGCAGTACCCTTTTCATCAATCCGGGTCCACCCCACCATGCTGGCATTGATCTGGGGCCCTATGTCGTTAAACACATTCGCGGGATCCGTCGAAGCCGAAATGTTCGTGGTCACGCTGGTTGAGATTCGATGCAGATAGATTTCCCCGGGATCAAAACCGGTGCCAACCGTATTACTTGACCAAGTGATATATCCATTCGCAATCTGAGGTGCCGAATTGATATGCCGGCCTGGAGTCGGGGGTACTGTAACCGCCGGCCCTGCGGTTGAGATGTCGTAGTAATAGATGTCTCCCGCGAAACCGCCTCCGATCCAAGTAAAGTAGTTTCCATCGATCTGGGGCGAGGTATCGTCAGTCGTATTGTTGGTGATCCGTGTGGGAGTATTGGTGGAGAGATCATAAAGGAAGATCTCCCAACTATTCCCAATCTCGCTCTGCCATACGACATAACTACCGCTGACCTGGGGCCAGGCGTCTTTGTCGCTATTGGAAGTCACCTGCACAATCGTCACCGCCTGTGCTGGCAAGCCGAACCCAAGCAGAGCGGCCAGCCCAATCAGCAATATCGCTTTTTTCATATTCATAATGATTTTCCTCTCTCACTCGCTCGGCTACCAGTTGATACCATATTGTCCACCGTAGGCTCCCATATCGACATCTAAGAGTCCCACTCCAGGTGGGATACTGACATCGTCGGGAAAGGTCGGATTACCTGAGTCCACCGCTGGAGACGTACCGAGTAGGTGGTAATCATCATTGCTTGCGTCGACGAACAGGGGGGCGACAAAGATTTCCCCCGTATTTTCATTGCACATTCCCAATTGAGGCCGCTTGCACCAAGGACCGAATGGTGGACAGGAAGCGGCCTGGCCGTTATTGGCCGAATATAAGTTGTACTGACGAAATCCGACATGCACTGGGCAGGTCGCCCCTCCGGAATAGAGAGTACCTGCATTGACGCCGGCGTTTGCATTGCCCGCGAGAATGTTGTTTTCAATCGAGATCGGGTTTGTCGGACTGCCTTGAGGCGGATTCTGATTAACGGGGCCGAGGAGGTCATCGAAAGCGATACCGGCACCCTGGCCGCTCTGGCCATTGTACACCACTGTATTGTTGTTGATGGCGTTGATCCAGTCGCCATAACGAATGCCGCCCATGTTATTCTTGTAAACCAGATTATTCTCGATAGTACCGGAGGCATGCCGCACATCGATACCGCCGCCAATGTCGATTTGACCGTTATGGTGAATCTTATTACCTCTGATGGTCAGCACAGCACTTCCAGGCGCCCCTGTGAAACCCAGCCCATCGGGAGATAGGCCGCCGGTATGGAGACCGCCCCGGACATTATGGTCGATTTCGTTGTTGCTGATCTCCAGTATCGATTCTCCGGTAATTACCATCCCACCGAAGCCATTCTGGTGAATATGATTATTGGCAACAATACCGTGCATGCCGGCATCATCGAGCGCCACCCCACCATATCCGTTGTTGGCGATATCGTTGTTCTGGATATCCAGGGCGGGGGCGAAGTCACCGTCCCAGAACCGTATACCGCATCGGATATTGTTGTACATCGAGTTTCCCTGGATAGTGGCAGAGTCTGAGTTTCCCACTCGCACCGCACAATACATAAACTGATCGTTCATCGTATTGTCCTTGATGGTCAACAAAGCCATATTCTCGGCACGAACCGCAATATGGTTATTGTGGAAGTTGTTATTTTCGATATTGGCGTTCGCAATCCGCCCACTAGGATCATCCTTATGGTCCAAGTATACCCCGGCCTTGTTGCCCCAAAACTCGTTGCTATCAGTAGGATTAGGGCCACCAACCTCCACCTGTACATTGGTCGAGCCTGTCTGACCTGTAATTCTGACACCGGCGGCATTGAGACTCGCACCAGTACCATAGGAGTTATCGTAAATGGTGTTGCCCTTGATCACGATGGGAATACCGGTATCCGCAACCCCGAACTCCACCGAACCCACACCGGCACGGCCATTTCTAAACAACTTGTTGTTGAGAATGGTAGCCGACGCCGCATCAGCAAGGCCAATGCCAGGGGCGTAATCTGGAAGTAAGGGGGGAGTGGTAAAAATTTCATTGCCGATAATGGTCGGATTTGCATTCGACCGAACGCCGACTCCCGGGCCGTTCATATAATGGATCACGTTATTCTCGATAAGCGGACTTGACGTCGTTCCACCGCCGACCATCGTGATTCCTCCGTTATGAGCCGGCCCCTGATTATCGCGAATGATGTTGTTCCTGATAGTGGGAGAGGTGCCACCGACCAATACAAGACCGGTCCAGTCAACGGCTGTTGCGCTAATGTGTTCGATGGTAAACCCGTCCAGAACCGTATTGGTTGTCATGGTGAAGGAAAAGGTAACCACACCACTAGTGCCCGCTCCGTGGATGACCGTTAACGCGGCCCTCTTCAACACCGTGGTGGTATATCCTGTGGCACCCAGCGGGTCCGTGTAAGTCGTTGTGGTGTTATCCCCTTCACTCACCAGATTTACATTATCCTTCATCAGGATATTCTCGTTATAGATCTCGGGTACAGTCCGTCCTGGAGTACCCACCAATACCGTATCACCTGCATTGGCGACGTTGAGACCCGCGGTGATAGTAGCTTGATTGCATCCGGATGGGCAGACAGTAACAGTCGCGGCCAATACCGTCCCAGCCTGTCCAGCAAATAGAACCCCTCCTGCTATGAAAGCACGGAGAAGCGCGGTCGTTTGTTTCATCATGGTTCCGTCCTCGTTATGGTAAAAAAAAAACGCTTAAAGCCCATACAAGCCTTCCTGGCGGGAAGACCCCTACGACAGCACTGCAAAGCGTTGTTGCTCAGTCATGGTTCCCTCCTTGCTCTTCATTAAAGAGCACGGAAAGAATAAACGGCATTTTTCTACAAATCCAGAGATGCTTAATAATTCGAGCCATCTCCTAACCGTTTGCTCATCACGAATTCGGATAAAGTCCACTCATGGCGATGAAAACCCAGAAATTTTTCCACACGTCACCCTCCTCATGCGTCACCATCAGAATCGGTGATTTCGCAATCACATTTATGAAATATTATGTTGATTCGAAAAATCGTGACAGGAAAAACTATTTTCAATTTTACCCGAAGAGTATTTTTTAGAGGGCACTATTAACGATTGGTAATAATCCGGCACCAACAGCAGTAACCTTTCTACTGTCGATAATCTGTTCAGGTACGGACCTTAAACACTTTAATACTGGACGCATACTCATACCAATGCTGCTTATGTTCGATAGTTAACAAAGCGACCTGTTTATCCTATCGTGAAAATCCCCTGCGGCAACGTTGAGCGACACAAGTCAGATTATTGGCTACCCTACTCTTGCACGATTCCGCTCATGGCCATGCGGCCAAGAACGTACCGTTACCACATCCATCGTACGCGATTTTCAGTAATTATTTATAGCAAAACAAGGTTCAGTAGAATCTATCGAAATATCCTGTAGTTGGATTGCAATTATCCAACATCGGCTAGGCTTGGATAGCCGTATCAAGCATGGATTGACATAGATGGGGCAATCCATAAAAAAATATTGATTGAATAAAGAGCTGGAAAATATTGACAGAAACGCTGTCTACTTCCACTCTATTTAGATCAAGCCTTCTCCAAATCAATAGGGAGAAGCCTGGTGTTTTATCGTGCCTATGCAACCAGCCAGCAGGAATTGACAGTGCTGGTGTATACGATCGGCCACTGGGTTGCCATGGGTCCCCAACAGGGACGCAAAGTGTTCACGTTACAAACCATTCCGGCCTGGGAAGGGGATGATCGGCTTGCCAGGCGGCGAAAGTGGCCGGGTTTAGCCTGTATGCCGGTATTGCTGCAGAGGCCTGGGAACGACAAATAATTGGAGAGGCTATGTCGGTATCTATCAAGACCAGCGGTCTGCGAGAAACGCCTATCATTGAGCGCTTCTTGGAATATCAGCAATCGACTCAAAAATGCCCTGCAGCGATGGGAGCACGCGCGTCATCTTCGAACCACTGGATTGCATCGCTAGCGTGGCAAAGGTTCCAAGCCTCATGAGAGTGGTGATAAAACTCCGCAGCAGCGCCACAAGGCAATGACCTGGGCGCAAGATCTGAAGCGTGTGTTCAACATTGACGTATCTATCCACGAGAAGTGCGGAGGTGAAGCCAAGACAATCGCCAGTATCGAGGGTCAGGCGGTCATCGAAAAGATCCTTCATTACTTACAGGCACAGGGTATTTTAGAGCCCCCCCCGAGTTGCTGCCGGGAGCACGAGTCTTGCCAGAATCGAGCTGGTTTGCTTAGCACCGGGCTTTCACCTATCTCTACGTGGCATGGCAACGGAAAGATAGGCGGCATGTTCCCTGAATTAAGCGGGAAGGTCTGGAAGGCAGTGTAAGAGGGCAGGTTTTGCGTGAAATCCAGAGGAGAGGGTTGAATAGATTGAGCTCTAAGAAAAGGCTCGGAAGTAGCGGCCGCAAACGAATTAAAAAAACGCCTCCCCGAATCAAGAGCGATATCTGCTCTATCCCTGATGCCACCGGACAGACAGATCCCACCTTCCGTAGCACAAGGATATACACCCCTGTGGCGGCCAAACAGGTCCGTCACCGCTTGATAGAGCAGTGTGGTTACAGAGCGAAAGAAGAAAGGTCAACGCAGTTACTATCCGTTGTTCTGCACGCTGGCCCAGACCGGTCAGGTGTTGGCGGTGCTACATCGTTCTGGCAACGTGCATGATTCTAATGGAGCAGAAGCATTCATCCTGCAATGTATCGATCAGGTCAAACAGGCGATACCCAATACCCCCATTGAAGTGCGCATGGATGGAGACTTTTTCAGTGACTCTATTGTCAGTGCTCTGGATCTGGCAAGCATCGAGTATACGATCAGCGTCCCCTTCGAGCGTTTTGCCCAACTCAAGGCGATGATTGAAAATTTTTTCTGCAACGATAGGGTAATCAGGAACGTTGGATGGAGTGGTAAAAATTCTCATTACCGATGATGGTTGGATTGGCATTCGATCGGACACCGACACCAGGGCCGTTCATATTATGAATAACGTTATTTTCAATGAGCGAACTAGACGTCGTAGAACCGCCGATCATCGTAATTCCGCCATTATGCGCCGGACCCTGATTATCGCGAACGATGTTGTTTCTGACGATTGGAGAGGTGCCGCCGATCGATACTAGGCCAGTCCAACCAGCTGCCGTTGCATCGACGTGCTCGATTGTAAAGCCATCCAGTACCGTATCGGTGGTCATGGTAAATGGAAACATAACCACCCCGCTACTGCCCGCTCCATGGATGACCGTTAACGTAGCCCTTTTTAACACCGTTGTAGTATATCCAGTACCACCCAGCGTATCCGTATAGGTGGTTGTGGTATTGTCCCCTTCGCTCACAAGATTGACATTATCCTGCATCAGGATATTTTCGTTATAGACCTCCGGTACAGTCCTGCCCGGGGTCCCCACCAACACCGTACCACTAGGACTGGCAGAGGCAAGGCCCGCTACGATGGCGGCCTGGTTACACCCAGCTGGGCACACAGTAATAGTGGCAGCCAACACCTTGCCGACAAGTCCGGCAATTAGCCCCCCCTGCCATGACGGCACGGAGAGTCGTAGTAGCTAATTTGGTCAAGGCTCCATCCTCATTTGTTACGAAATTCTCATAAAGTCCATATATGTCTATGCAGTAAACAAAACCTCACAAAAAATGAATGCACAGAGAAACCCCGTAGTTGGCTTGATCACGGTTTCTTCCATGTACCTGGAAGGATAAGCGCCCTCTTTCTCTAATGCACGCATAAATTTTTCCAATAGTGATTTGCTTGGAGTCAATTGGATCTCCAAGAATTGGCCCGAAAGCAATTCATAGTGCTGAATATCAGCAGCTATTTACACTCGCTGGCACACCTGATCACCACCTGATTTATCTGATACATATCGTCATTTATTCGAAATGAATGAGTTTCGAAAATATTATGCAGCAAAAAGGTTGCGTTCAGTTTGACTCGAAGAATACTTTTGGAAGACATTACTACCATGCGATGATGGTTTACTTGTTATGGAGGATTCGAATCCCTGTCATTCTTAAAGAATAAGTCCATAAGAAATTTCTGCTTTCCTGAATGAATATTTTTCATATATGTCAATAATCGCAAAAAGTGGTCGACAACTTCTACAGAAATAAAGCGCGTATCGTGCGCCGTCATGAACATGGGAGCCGCCGGATCGACCAGTTCTGTTGGTGTGTCGGCATCGGTTGGTTAAATTCGCGATTGCTGCTCTGCATTAACCTCAATAGGTCCCCCTGATTTTTACGCTGAGGGGGAGCTCAGGCTGTCAGCCGCATGGCACCCCTGAAAGTAGATCTACACGGTTTCCAGGCTCGCGGATTCCGCACGGGATTAGTGAAGCGGAGCTAGGGGCGCAATTGAACGAGATACATGATCGGGCGGTTTGGCAATGCTTTCTTTCGGCGGTCAAAACAACACATTTGACCCAGGATCGGATGCCAAGCAGGCGGCAGAGAATACCGTGTTGAAGTGACGCCCGCCAAACGTGGCAAGGGTCGCTCCCATCCAGAGGGCGAAAAAAACACCAGAACACCACCGCCAGATCTGTGACCTGCTACGCGGGCGTCACCTACTTTGGACTGGTTTGCATAGCAGCGGGTTTTCGCACTCACTATCACTACGTAGCACGGCAACTGAATTGAACTGATTGCCTGGTGGCCTGTTGCCCGAATTAAGCCGGAAGACCAGAAAGGCAGTGGCAGAGGGTGTATTTAGCCGGAAATCCAGGGTGTTGAATCGCTTAAGGTCGGATAGACAGAAGATTCCAGTGCATCCTGCCCTCAGTTTTCTACCTCGAGATGTCGGGGTGTTGCGGTTATCTTTCCTATACTTGGAGACGTAAGCCCCCAGAACACTCCCAGTATAACGATGCCCCCACCTAAGCAGGTCGTATAAGCCGGAGCTTCGCCGAAAACAAGAAAGGCCCAAAGGGAAGCGAAAAACATCTCCAGGGGAGCAAACAAGGCGACCTGTGCAGAGGCAAGATATTTCGGCGCCAGTGCCAGCATCCAACGACCCAGGGGACCAAACACAGCCCCCATAGCCAACAGGGCAAGCCAAGTGCGAAACGAAACACCCGACACCTCTGCCGCGCCACAGCCAAACAACATCATCCCGACCCCACCCCAACCGACAACAGCACTGGCGCTCAACGACAAATTTTTTCGCAAAAAAACTACTCCTGCTGCGAAACATCCAACAGAAGCAACGGCAAGCAGATCTCCAAACAGCCGAGGGCTCCCGATAGATGCGCCGACCACGACCACGATTCCGGCAGCCGCACACAACATTGCCAGCCAAACCCGCATAACGGTAATCTCCCTCAACCATAGCCAAGCCATGGCGGCCGCGAACAGAGGCGCTGCCGCGACGATAACCACCACATTGGAAACAGAGGTATGCTTTAGAGCAAACACAAAACAGGTCATACTGACTGCTTGTAACGCAGCGGCAAGCACGAGAGGGAAGATACCGTTTCGCTGCAAAGGAAGCGGTGAACGCCTAAATCCTCGCGACGCAGCAGTGAGCATAACCGCCGCCGTCAAGAACCCCACCCAAAACGTGACGGTGAATCCATCGACCTCCGCCAGGCGGGTAAACAGGGAATCGGTGCTGATGGCGGCAATACCGCCAAAACCAAGCATTCCTCCCTTCCATACACGGCTATCCTGCGTTACCCAACGGTAAGACGGTTGGCGCGCGACGCGGAAACCCTGACAGTCGTGAAGGCCCCTTGGCATCATCAATGCTTCACCGAGGACATACTGCAAACCGCATGCCTCACCTATCTCTCGACGATTTTTCTTTCGCAAAGCGCAAGACCACTCTCGCTATCTCAGGTTTGCTGCCTACCCGCATTGGCGGCCCCCAATAGCCGGCGCCCCGGTTAACGTAGAGATAGGTGTCATTATGAAGGTGCAAACCCGCAACGTACGGTTGTTGTAATCGCACAAACCAATTGCCGGGCCAAATCTGCCCTCCATGGGTATGTCCTGAGAGTTGGAGATCCACACCCAACCGAGAAGCCTCCACAACACTTCTCGGTTGGTGTGCAAGCAAGACCAACAGCCGCGAAGCGTTCCAGCCCTCCAGAGCACGTCCAAGATCATGCCCATGACCCTCTACATTTGCCTCCCAGTCGTCAACCCCGGCAAGATCGAAACCGACTGCATCGCTACCTATGGCAACCCGTTCGTTTCGCAGTACTCGAATTCCCATATGATTGAGTTTCCGTATCCACGAGTTCACACCGACATAGTATTCATGATTACCCGTCACCAACCATACTCCATGCCGAGCACGAAGCCCGCCAAAGGGGGCCACTTCGTCTCGCAACTGATCGACACTACCGTCAACGAGATCACCTGTGATCGAGATCAGGTCCCCATGGAGGGAGTTGGCGATGCGCACGATTCTTTCAGCGAATGTACGCCCAATGGTTCGCCCCAGATGGACGTCCGAGATATGCACTATCGTATACCCGTCTAATTCAGGGGGGAGTCGGGTAAGCGGAATTTCAACCTCCGAAACACACGGCTCAGCAATAGCATTGCGCACTCCCATGATGGCGAGCACACCCGCACTAATCGCGGCAGCGCCGCCAAGCACACGAACAAATAGCAGTTCGCGGCTTAGATCAAACGCTATCCCCGTGAGGTGAAATCCCTCTTGTACCAATAAGCGAGCAGGATATGCAATGCAAACGCATATGACCAAGATACTGACAAAACCGAGCACCGTATAACCAGGCCATCCTGACCAGTGCACAGAATCACGCAGAAAAATTCGCGTTCCCATGAACAACACCAGTATTACAAAGTATGCTGAAAGAAGCAGTCTCCTAAAATCGTCAGGGAGTAAAGTATCGCGAATGAGAAGCGCCCACAGCATATAGTGACTGCCGATAATCACAATCCCAATAACAGAAAGGATAATGACGATCCTGTGGTTCCGCATCGCGCGCAGAACCAATTTCAAAAGTAAGACTGCAACCCACCCCGGCGTCTAACATCCAAGGTAGCGCAATGAAATGCACCACCAAACGGCAGATAGTCCGAGAACTTACAGGGAATAGGTTTGAATCCATGATCTTTCAGCAGCTTGATCAGCGGTTGCTGGTTTTCCTCGACGATGACACGCTGCTCATCAAGCATCAATACATTCAGACTAATCCATGCACTTGTCATCGAAGCAAACTTAAACAGTAAACCACTCGGCATATTCGGCCTTGGAGCAACCATAACATCCCACGACTTAAATATCGGCGGGAGCTTCGCCACATCCAGGTAGTCGGGATTCACGAGCAACTTTCCAGGAGCCAACGGCATGAAGCTGGAATCGATATGCATCGGCGTACGACAACGGAAATCCAAGACGTGAATCCTGTAGTCATCTCCAAGATGCCGCTCCAACCATTCGATTCCGGTAAGATTGGTTACGTTGGAACGCATTGCAAAAATATCGCGGCCGCAGCGCATGAAGTCAGCGGCATCGAAAACAGGTTCATATTCCGTCAGCAGATAACGCATCGGCTGCCCCTTTTCTGGAGGCTTATAGCTTGGATCAAAGAGTTCATCCCTGAGTTCCGGCTTTGGAGCCGAAGTCCAGCGCGCTCCTTGCGAGAAGTACTCTTTAAAAAGCGGTTTGTAGGCGTAACTTTCGAAAAACCTGGAACGCCACGCCATGGGGGTTTCAATAATTTCGTCTCCGACAATAAGAAAGCCATCACGGGGGCATGCCGTGCAAAAACCGCGATTTTTCCACGTGTGATGAATAATGGGTTTACGCCCGTCAAGAATGGAGGGACGACGAACCTGAATGCCTTCCGCTATCAGAATATCGATAAATACCTGAAGCTGCTTTTGCGCCGCACGAATTAAGGCCGAAGGATAGGGCAAACCCGAAAGAAGGCCAAGAATGCGGGCGCTACGCTTTGGCAAAGTGAATGTTACAGACGGATGCGCGGGCGGGATCGTAGCGCCTTCCAATCGCCCAACGATAACCTCTTCCAGGGGATCCCAACCATTGTACGAGTTTACAGGACTGGCAGGGGCGGAGCGGGGCGCTTCGGCGATGTAAGCTAATCCATATGAATCTGCAATGCGTAAGTGTGTAGTGTGCAATGCTCCAACTTGCGAACTCATGACATTTCTCCATAAATATCTATGATTGATTCCATATATATCGCCCAACGGTTTCGCGTAGCGATCCATCCAAATGCGGTACGCGCTGAGCATCACACGTTACGAATTCGCACTTTTAGAATTAAGTCATTTTAGCGGTTACACGATTCGTACGTTATGAGCTTATTGTAGCGATCATCATGAAATACTTTGGGAGATTAGGTATTGATATCGCAAATATGCTTTAGGTAGAATCGACGGCTGGCGCGGCAACCACAGGTCTTGGGGAGTTACTGTTGCCGGCGGCTTTCGCCAGGCACCGGTGCCTCATTCCAGACCATAGTCCCGTTTCCAGTCACCGCTCGTCAGGAAATCGTGCCGTTCCCTGACCCGGTTGTTTGTGCTTCTTGCGTAACCACCGGCGTAGCCGCGCGGTTGCGTGGCCGTCCACCCTCCGATAGGCTTTGCTGACCGGCCCCAAGGAAAAGTAGTTGGCCCAACCGACAAGGATGCGGTTCAGGGTAGTTACTCGGTCCTCAGGGTCTTTCAGTAGCCAGCGGCAGCTGGTCGTCTCGCTGATCGTACGGCATACCTTCCGGATGCTCTTCGTCGATGGGCGCGTGCCGATACAGGCCCGCCCCGTCTGCCTCGAGACGAAGTCATCGAACGTATCCGAGGGGAGCATGGAAGTCGTCATTCCCGGTAGACTGGCTCCCGGCAACTACCAGGTTGTCGCCGCAAAGGGACTCAACACAAGTAACCCGATGAATCTGACGGTTACACCGGCTGTGTTCATTGATTCCGCCAGCTGTTCAAGACTCACAAACGTGCTGACCGTCACAGGCAGCGGATTTGGCGAGTATCTGGCGGCTTCTGATTCTGGTACCAGCGTGACAATGGGTGGTGAGACAGGAAACATCGTTTCCTGGACCGACACAGCAATCACGAACGTTACCGTTTTATTAAACGTATTATTAAACAAGAATATCTTTAGTAACTTGTCTTGCTTATTCACCCGGCGACACACTTAGTTGCCAGGTTAATAATATCGCAGTATCTCCTCTTTACCTCAGGCATATGGTCATTGTATATCGGGTTACGCTGCGCTAACCCTACATACCCACCACCCACTAAATCCGCAAGTTAATAAACAGAATGGAGCGGTCAACTGCGGATTCTAGGTTCAATTACCGTGTAGGCAGAGACTGCGTGAGATCACTCGGTCTCTGCTGAAAATGCCACAATCCGCATCTCATGTTCTGCGAAACTTCCGTTAACAACCCATTGAGAAATCCCCTGTTATTAACCCTGGCACAAGCGTTGCTTAGTGCGAAGGAGGAGGCTGGTAGGCTAATAAAAACGTTCATGCTGAATAGCCACGTTTCGGCGCGTTTTACCCTTTTGGATCCACTTCGTTCGATAACGGAAACAGGGAGCGCCAACTGGTAGATTTGCAGAATGCTTCGGAATAGCAGCAGGAACTTTTGCTTTAAAGGGATTTGGATGTATCAAAGACAATCGATAGTAGGTGGGTGTCTGACGGTCTGCATCCGTTTTATCGCGCTGTCGCCTCCGCTAGCCATGGCTGAAACACCTGTAGAGGAAGCGCCTGCAAAAACCTCGGAAACTGCCGTTGAGCAAATCGTCGTCACCGCCACACGAACGAACCGAGCAGTGTCCGATGTACCCGCCAGTGTGACAGTCATCAATGCGGACGAGATAGCCAGGCGATCGGTGAAGAGTCCAGAAGCGCTGCTGCAAAACGAAGCGGGCGTCGACCTTGTGATTACCCCTGGTGGGGTGGTGGACCGCATCGTACTGCGCGGCATTCCAGAAGGTTTTTCAGGCAACACCACTCAGTATCTGCTTAACGGCATGCCGGTCGATCCGTTACAGATCGCAACAAACCGCACGGTCTGGCATCTGCTCTCCGCGGCGGATATTGAACGACTGGAGGTAGTGCGTGGCCCGGCCTCCGCCCTCTATGGCGCCAACGCCATGGGTGGCGTGATCAACATCCTCACCAAGCAGGGTGCGGGTGACCCCTTCATGCGGCTCGATTTGGAGGGTGGTTCACACAACGGCATCGCCGTCGGTTTGCAGGGAGGTGGCAGCTTCGGCGATGTCGATCTGTTTCTCAGTGCCCGGGATAGCCGTAGTGATGGCTATCGCTCTACTCTGGAGTCATCCTGGGGCGGTCTGGACTACGACCTCTCGGGGCGGGAAAGCGAGGGCCGTCGTTTCAACGCCAGCCTGAGCTACTGGCCAACAGAGCGACAGGAGATCGCCGTCGGTGTCTACCGATACGAACAGCAGGATGATTGGCTAGGCGGACATCCTCATCAGCGTTCCGATTCCGATGGTACGAGTGCGGATTTCGCCTATCGCCAAGAACTCGGTGATGCCTCACGGCTGACCTTCA
Organism: Candidatus Thiodiazotropha sp.; assembly: GCA_050292275.1. Lineage (GTDB taxonomy): Bacteria > Pseudomonadota > Gammaproteobacteria > Chromatiales > Chromatiaceae > Thiodiazotropha. Next base: position 26,020 of record JBNKLI010000066.1, on the reverse strand, counting down.
AGCTGTTGACTCTGGACAGTACTAGCGACGCTTATATGGACAATAGCTACGAAGATATTCCAGAGGATGCGTTGGTTCTGGAGGATCAATACGAGGACCGGGAGCGATCAACCAGCGCAGAGTTTCAGCTCGATCTGCAGCCGATGGAGGGGCACACCCTGATACTCGGCACCACCTACAGTATCGGCACCTGGGAATTCAATGGCAGTGAGCGCTATAGCGACTATCCCAACTGGACCCCCTACTCGAAGCGTAGTGAAAGTCAGGTAGCGGCCCTCTTCATCCAGGATGAAGTCGCTTTGGGTGAAAGGGCCATCCTTACTTTGGGCGGTCGCTACGACCACTACCAGTTTGAGAAGATCCAGGTGCAAGAGAGTGATCGACCCAATGCGAGGGATAGTATGTTCACTCCCCGCGCAGGCATCCGTTATCGGCTGAGCGACACCTATTCGTTTTACACCTCTGTGGGCAAGGGTTACATCCCGGCGAACCCAAGCCTGATGTATCGTGGCGGCGGCAACTGGCTCGACAACGATCACCTGGAACCGGAACGTTCCACCTCCTGGGAGGCTGGGCTCAACTTCAGTTGGCTGAGTGGGGGACTCGTCGGCAGTCTGGCTCTCTATCGCACAGATTATGAAGATCGCATCACCTCGATCTATGTCACCGGCGACGCTCAGCCTTGCACGGTTTTTCCCTGTTACCGTCAATATCAGAACATTTCCGCCATCCACATTGAGGGTGCTGAACTGATGCTCAACGCAAAGATCGGTCAGCACTGGCGTCCCTTCTTCAACTACACCCTGAGCGCGACGGAGATTCGCGAAAACGAATCGGACCCGGAGACCGAGGGCAACTCCCCTGCCTATATGCCGAGACACAAGATCAATCTGGGCGCGTCCTATGTCGGCAATCGGGGATTTGGCGCTCGCGTCGCTGGCCGTTATGTCTCCACCCGTTACTGGAGCGATCGCCACTACGACTGGACCCAACTGGGTAATTTCTTCGTCGTCGACACGAAGCTGACACAAAGTTTTCGTCTGGGCGGCAAGCTGCCCGAAATGGAACTCTCGCTGGCGCTCAACAACCTTTTCGACCAGACCTATTCGGAGTGGAAAGGCGAATTGGCGGATGGCCGCAATTGGTGGCTGGGAGTCGCGGCCAATTTTTGACTGAGGATTGACAACACATCGGAGCCGTCGCCGTAGGCGGCGGGCTGACAGGATCGTCTGGCCACAAGGCGTCTAACTGTAAAGGAGAACACTATGGAAATAACACAAACGAAAGAGATGACGATTGTCGAAGTCGAGTTTGAACCCTTGGAGGGGTTCGAGGAGGAGTTTCACGAAATGACTGTATGTGCCTGTTGTGGCACTCAGGGTGGAATGAAGTGCGGCTGCGGTCCCCGCTTCTGACGCCCAAAGCCTGATCTGAAATCTAACTGAGTCAGCGCCTGGTGGCCAGGCGGACTCACAGACAAGGAGTCTGATAATGGAAGGGAGCCGTCTACCTCGTCCTGGGGACTTTCACATATTTCAGCAAGACGATACTTGGTACCTGTTTTTGACAGTACAGGTCGCGGTGTTTCACATCGATGAGGAAACCGCCATGGCGCTGCGGCGGCACGAAATCGGCCAGCGATCAGCAGATGGGGCAGAGCAAGAGCGGCTTGCCTCGGCAGGGCGGTTCTTTGCCGGGTACGCCAGCCGCGCACGTCGAGCGAAACCCCTGCGTACGCCCGAGCTCATCACCGACAAGGTGGCCGGCCTCTATTTGTTCGTTTGCCAGGACTGCAATCTGCGCTGTAGCTACTGCTACGGCGACGAGGGCGAATACGGCAATCGCTGCAACATGAGCGAAGAGACTCTGCAGCATACCTTCGATACTTTCTACCGTGAACGCGACGGTAAACACTTCCTCACCTTCTTTGGCGGCGAGCCGCTGATGAACTTCCCGATCATGCGGCGCACCGCCGAGCTGTGCCGGGAACACCAGGAGACAGGGGGGGCTGACATCTCCCTCGGCATCGTCACCAACGCTACCCTCTATAATGAGCAAATCCGCGATTTTTTTCAGGACCATATCGATAATGTCACTTTCAGCCTCGATGGCCCGCAAGAGATCAACGATGCACAGAGGATCAGCAAATCGGGACGCAGCGTCTATCAGTCTGCGGAGAAGAATATCCGTAGGCTGACCGAAGAGGGCCGCTTCAACTGGGCCTTTCGTAGCATCGTTACCAGCCAGGGCTGCGATCAGGTGGAGGAGATCTTCGACCACCTGGATGCCTTCGGTTCCGGTGGCATCGGGCTGGTGGACGTGGACCTGCCGGCCGGTCATCCCCTGCATGTGAGCGACGAGCAGTATCTCCGGTTCCTGGATCAGATCGTGGAGGTCAACCGCAAGGGATTGAAGAGCTTTCTCGACGGTGATCAGGCGGTGGCTTTCGAATACCCCTTCTATATCCTCTTCTACCTGATTTCCAGCAGCCACACCCTCTATCACTGCAATGCCGGCAGCAACCTGCTCGCGGTCACTGCCGAGGGGGATGTCTACCCCTGTCATCGCTTTGTCGGCGAGCCTGAGTTCTGTATGGGCAACGTCGCCGATCCGCAACTGCGGGAGCGTCCCCGCTATCGGGAGCTGCGGCAGCAATTCATCGACCTGACCGTGGATGCGCGCCCTGCCTGCCGCGATTGCTGGGCCCGTTATCTGTGTGGCGGCGCCTGCGTCAAGCACGCCTGGTCCGAGCATGGCGATCTGGCTGCACCCGTGGAACGCCACTGTCTCTATATCAAAACGGTTGTCGAGGCGCTACTGCCCGAATTGGCCAGGGTGATGGGCGATTCGCAGCAGCGAGACACGCTCAAATCGCGTCTTGCTAGGGCGATTTCACACCGTTACGGCACTACCACATGGACGGACGCTAGCGATGCTTGGACAAGCACACATCATCCGTAGTAACCGGGAACAGGATTATCTGTTCTTTCCTGAGACTTTCTCCCTCTACGCCATCCCGGCTGGGCTCACCGAGCCGCTGTCGGCTGAGCAACTGGGTGGGAAAGCGACGCTGTTTCTGGAACGGGAGTACCGCTTGCGTCAGCAGCTGGGAACCCCGCCACCACTGCCGGCGGCGCCCACCAGCCTCTGTCTCTATCTGGCCCAGGACTGCAATCTGGCCTGCAGCTATTGTTACAACGATGGTGGGCGCGCCGGCGGCGGGCCGCAACGCATGTCCCGAGCGGTGGCCCAGGCTGCCTTGCACCGCTTTTTCACCCGGCCGGGAGTCTCCTATGCCCTGAGCTTCTACGGCGGCGAGCCACTGCTCAACCGCCCAGTGTTGGAACATACCCTGAAATTCGGCGAGGAACTCGCGCAGGAGCGTGCTTTCCGTCTCGCCTTTCATATGACGACCAACGCCACCCTGATCGACGACAGGGTGTTGCCGTTGCTCGCCCGTTTCACCACCCTGACCGTCAGCATCGACGGTCCCGCCGAGGTGCACGACTGCCATCGGCGCGGCCGACATCAGGAGGCGACTCACGCCCGGACCTTGACGGGACTACGGGCCCTGCTAGCCCTACGTGGTCCACGGGTGACCCTCAAGGGGACCCTTACTGCAGAGGGCGCGATGCATTACAACGAAACGGCCGCCTACCTGAACGACCTGGGCGCGGCGGCCGTGGGGCTGACCCCAGTGTTTGCCCTGCCAGGGCATTCGGCGCGTATCGGAGATGCCGCTTACAGCGACTATATCGAGCAGCACCTTGTAGCCTACTGCGATCCCGAGTCGGCTCTGGACGCGCCAGCGCAGCACGGCGAGGCGTTGGAGCTGATGTCACGCATCCTGGGACGTCGTCGGGTTCATCGGCACTGCCATGCAGGCAGCGACCTGGCGGTGGCTGCCGACGGGAGTCTCTATGCCTGCCATGGGTTGACCGGGGAGGATGCCTTCCGCATGGGGCATGTGGAGGAGGAGACTCCCGGTCCTGAATATTGGCGGGTTGCCTCCCAGTTCGCCGGTTACGGGGTTGAGAGCGCCGAGCCCTGCCAGGGTTGTTTCGCACGCTTTCTCTGCGGCGGCGGCTGTTACGCCCACGGCCACTGGTTGCATCGGACACCGAACCAGCCAGATCCGCGCCACTGTCAGCTGGAGCGCCGACGTCTGGAACGGGTACTGGCAGGGCTGGGAGATATCCTGCGGGATCCGGCGCGGCGGGCACGGCTCCAGGGGCTCATCGCCGGCGCGGCTACGGCATGAGCCAGCTCTGTAATATCACCTTGCTGGTGGCCCAGAGTTGTAATCTCAGTTGCTGCTACTGCTATGCACAGGGCGGCTACTACGGTGGGAAGCAGCGGCATATGCAGGAGGGAACCCTGCGCCTTGCCTTGGAGCGGCTGCTGCCCCTCGCCGCGTCCCGGGTCACCCTCTCTTTCTTCGGTGGTGAACCGCTGCTCAATCTGCCGCTGATGCGACGGGCAGTAACCCTGGCGCGGCGGCTCGGCGAGGAAGCCGGGTGCGAAGTGCGTTTTGCCCTGACCACTAACGGCACCCTGCTTGACGATGCGGTGATCGAATTCATCCGCGAGCATATCGGCTCGCTCGCGGTAAGTCTGGATGGGGAGACAGGGGTGAACGACGAGGCGAGGCGTTTCCGTAGGGGCAGCGAGAGCGTTCATGACCGAGTGGTAAATGGGCTGGCGCGTCTGCGCTCGGCCGGTGTGCCTTTTGCCCTGCGGGCCACGCTGACGCCGCTCAATGCATCCTTCACGGCGCAAAGCGCCCGCCATCTGGTAGCACAGGAGCCGGTCTCCCTACGCATGGTGCCCGACTTCGGTGGTGGCGACTGGTCGATGGCAAGCCTGTCAGCCCTGGTCGAGGGATTTGCCACACTCCATGGGGATGCCCTTGAGCGCGCACTCGAAGGCGGCCAGCCCCATGGCGCCGAGGCCCTCTACCCATTGCTGGAGAACCTGCTTCACGACCGGGTGCGCAAGCGTCCCTGCGAAGCCGGCGAGACCATATTGGCAGTGGCGGCGGACGGATCGGTCTACCCCTGCGACCACTTTGTCGGACGCGTGGACTACTGCATGGGGCGGGTGCAGGATCGGGACTTTCCCGGCCCCCGCTTTGCGTGGGTTCAGCAGCGGTTGGAGGCCAGGATACAGGCCTCCCGGACAGTCTGCAGGGTCTGCCCGGTCAAGGGCCTCTGCGGCGGCCAGTGTCCGGCGATCACGGGTTCGGGTGCCCCGTCGTTGACCGGGCACTGCCGTTTCAAGCGAGAGACCCTGACTGATCTGCGAGAGCGTCTCGACCGGCTCTCACCGGATGGGGTCTTGCCCGCTTCCCTCAGTCGATTGGTGGATGAATGAGCGCGATCTACATTGAGGGGCTGGTGCGCGATTACCCCGGCGGTGTAAGGGCCCTGGATGGGGTTGACCTGGCGGTGCCGCAAGGCGAGATCTTCGGTCTGCTGGGGGTCAACGGCGCAGGCAAGAGCACCCTGATCAAGATCGTTGTCACCCTGATGCGGCCCCAGGCGGGGACGGTGCGGGTGATGGGCTGGGATCCCCGGTACGAGGCCGTGAAGATCAAACGCCTCCTCGGTGTGGTGCTGCAAGAGAACAACCTGGACAATGAGCTGTCCCTGCGCCAGAACCTGGAGTTTCATTGCCGTTACGCGGGTCTGTCGCGGCGGGTCTACGCGCCACGGATCGCCCGCTGGCTGGAACGCCTGGAACTGGAGGGGAAACAGTGGGCGCGCATCATGCAGCTTTCCGGTGGCACCCAACGCAAGGTGATGCTGGCCAAGGCGTTTCTCACCGAACCGAGTCTGCTGGTGCTGGACGAGCCCACCAACGGCCTGGATCCAGCGGTGCGGCAGCGGGTCTGGGACGCTATCGCCGATTTCCGCCAAGCGGGCGGCACGGTATTTCTTTCCAGCCATGACTTGGACGAGGTGGAACGGCTCTGCGACCGCGCCGGGGTGTTGCACCAGGGGCGTCTGCGGCATGTGCAGCCGCTCAGCCGGCAACAGGCACAGCGGGATCGCCCGCTGGAGTCGGCCTTTCGCCTGGTTCTGGGGGACGCCTGAGCGTGCATTTCAGCCTGGCCCTGTTGAAGCGTCATCTGCTGGCCGATCTTGGCTCCCTGCGCATGACCCTGACCCGATTAGTGGTGCAACCGGCGGTCTACCTTTATGTTTTCGGTTATGTTGTGGGGAGCATGATCTCTGGCGGCGAGCAGGGTTACGCCGCCGTGATGGGGCCAGGCATTGTGGCCATCGTAGTGATGACCGCTCCCCTCGGTGCGGTCGGCGGGCCATTGGTCTCCGGTTACTACTTCCGCACCCTGGAAGGTTGGCTGCTGGCCCCCGTCAGTCTCTACCAACTGCTGCTGGCCAAGATAGTGAGCGGTGTGGTCTACGGCACCTTGAGCGCGGCTATCGTGGCGCTGCTGGTGTGGGTTATCCTGGGGGTCGCACCGGTGGCGGTCGTGCCGGCCTTAATGCTGGTAATCGTCGGTTCCGCCCTCTTTTCCTTGCTCAGTCTGCTGGTGTTGCTGTTGCCGAGGACGCCGGATAAGGGCCAGGAACTATTCTCCTTTTTGTTGATGCCGATGACCTTTTTCGGCTGCACCTTCTACTCCCACGCTATGCTTGAACCGCCATTCAGCCAGCTGGCCCTGCTGTTGCCCACGACCTATATCGCCGAGGGATTGCGCGCCAGTTATGCCCCCACGCAGCCACACCTTCCCCTGGATGCCGTCTTGCTCGGTCTGTCACTGGCGCTGGTCTTGCTATTGCCGCTGGCAGTCTGGAGTTTTAGGCGTCGGTTGGGGGACTATCTGTGGTAAGTGGGTCTATTCCCACGGACTGGCGAGGACTCTCGGGCCTCTACCGCGGTGGCATGGTGATCTGTCTGGCATTTCCGAATCCCCAGCTCGATCCCCAGCGCTCCCTGACCCTTGACGTCACCCTGGATGCCACCACGAGGGCACGATGGGATTCGCTGGAGCTGGTGCTTGCCGGTGGCAACCTCTGCGACCAGCACTACCGCAGCGGCTTTTCTGGCGTGACGAGGGGCGAGTCTGGCGGGCCGAACTGAGTTGGAAATCTTGATTGGCAGTCCGCCTGGAACTGTCGGATGAAGCCTGAGATGAAAAGAGAGGAGCGAAAGCATGTGTGAAAAAGTTGCCCTATGGCTGTTGTTGGGTTGGCTGTCGATACTCTCTCCGGGGGTCGAGGCCTGTCGCCCCTTCGGCTCCTATGCCTTCGTAGAGGATACCGAAGGCGGGATCTGGTTCACGGAGGGTGATAATAATGCGGTCTCACGCTTGGCGCCCGATGGTACGGTTACCGCCTATCCCCTGCCCACCGCCGGCGCCGAACCTGCGGATCTGGCGCTGGACGCGCAGGGTAACCTCTGGTTCGTAGAGATGTACGGCGGCAAGATCGGTCGGCTCTCCAAAGAGGGTAAGATCACCGAGTATCCCTTGGCCGGAGAGACTTCCCATCCCTGGCGCCTGTGGGTGGATGAAGGGGGTGAGGTCTGGTTCCTGGTGGGTCGTAATCCCTCCCGGGTGGGACGGCTGATGCCGAACGGAAGCATACGCAACTATATTCTTGCCGAGGGGTGGCCTACCTCGATGGCGCCGGCGGCCGATGGCGGTCTCTGGTTGAGCGTGCTGGTGCCGGCAGATACCCAAGGCAGTGATCTGGCGCAGGCGGCCGGACGCATTATCCACCTCTCCCGGGAGGGCGTTTGGCGTGAGCTTTTCAGGCGTACCGAGAGCTGTCCCATGAATCTCACCCCAGACCCTCAGGGCCGGCTCTGGTTTTCCGATCGTTGCCGCCACACCATCGAGCGATTCGATCCCAAGGGTGAAAGCCTGCGATTTGAAATGCCGGATGACGCCTTCGTACAAGCGATGACACTGGACGCCGGGGGTACCCTCTGGTTCATCGACAACACGCGCAATCTGATCGGTCGCCTGGAGCCGGCTGGCGGGATCCGGACCTATCCGCTGCCTGGCGACACCGGGGGGCCGTTCGCCTTGGCTCTGAGCCGTCAGGGGGACGTGATCTTCTCCGAAACCTACAACTACAACATCAATCGACTCAGCCGCGAGGGCGTTTTTACCGAGCAACTGATTAATGTGGACCATCGGCAGGGGGTGGAAAAGGTCGAACGAGGTGGCGTCTGTTATTTGCGCTTCGCCAGCCTCATGCGAAAAAAAGAGGAGATGGATGCCTTGCGCGCCGCAGCGCTGGCTACGGGGAGCCTGGCCGAAGAGGGAAGCTCGGGCGCCCGTCTGTTGCGGGAGCGATGTCTGACCTGTCATGACATCAAGCGCATCTTGCTGGCCCGTAAAAGCGACTGGAGGCAAAGCCTTGGTCTGATGGACACCTACATGGGGCTGCGCCATGTGGTATCGCTCAGCGATGGCGAGCGGGAGATTTTGCTCAACTATCTCAATGCCCACTACAACATCTGCCAGTAAGACGGTTAGCAGTTTTTTACGAATATGGTCGGACATGATACTGTTTTTTCACAACTTCTCAAACTGGTACCGAGACATGTATTTGAGACCCTTGCAAAGCAGCATCATACAGGCCGCTTTTTCCGAAAAGCCTCAAGGTGGTCCCAGTTCGTGACCATGGCTATGGCACAAGTGGCGGGGCGGAGCAGCTTACGGGATATTATTGAAAGTATATCAGCGCAAGCCCATCGTCTTTATCACCTTGGTAGCGTAAAACTGTCACGCATCAATGATGCTAAGCCCTACGAGTTATCACGCAACCACTTATCTACCGAAAGGAATTAGTCAGAATAATCTGAACTCCTACGATAGTTCTCTCTAAACATTATCTTCCAATTTTTTAAGATTTGGATTGAAGGGCATCTTGCCCGTTATCGAAACGCCCGAGTATACTTGACGGATGGAGGAAAGGGTTGTGTAGATTCCCCATGCTCCTGGCATTGCAATAGATGGTGTGTACTATCCAGACAGGGAGTCCAAGGCAATGAAGCATATTCTTATTTTATGGAACGTCACTTTACTATTGATAACCAGCACGGTGTGTTTTGCGGACGAAAACAACACCGTTTTTCCACCTGCATTGGATCTAACGCTGAACGAAGGCGAGACGGCTATTGAGCAGGTATCACTGACCATAACCCCATACTGCATCAGGCCAGTTTATGTGGATGTGATCGCCTCTGATCCAAGTGTATCAGCGAAGAATCTTAGCGGCGTGATCATCAATGGTTGTGGCGGCGACACCTCGACCTTCGATATCAAGTTCACCGGTGCGTTTAGCCCTCAGCAGTTCGATTTGCTATTTGTGGATTCGGAATTTGGAGCAGTCCTCGCCTCCATTCCGGTCAGCATCTATCCCAAACAGAATCTCGAACCCCTGCTGGGGGTGCTATTCAACCAATCCGGTATCGTATTTCAGGTGTCGTCAAGTGGTTGTACGCAGAAAAACGATTTCAGAGTTGATGTGATGAAGTCATTTCCATTACAACTTCGCTTGACCAGAATTCACCCGGATCCCTGCGATGCCTACCTGCCCTTAGGTACACAAATACACTTTAAATACCTTGAACTCGGTATTCTACCTGGCGATGAATTGAGAGTTCAAAATCCGCTGGACAAAGTTGTCGTGCCTTTTTAAACCACGGGAGTTCATCTCGCACCTGGGCAATCACCACCTGCGAACCGCCCACGCCGGTCAACGAGGGGGGAAGGCGTTCAGCAGGCTGATGACGAACGGGCGCGGGAAGAGCGTGTACAGAGTCACAGGTCAGAGTAGGCCTTACCTGCGCAAGCAGAACAAAGGGCGCCGAAGCGCCCTTTGTTCGTAACGGTTTTCCACGACCAGGTCAGCTTGAAATTGGCACAGGCAGTGTGGCTGATATCGGAGCCTACCAGCTCGCCGACGCAGGCGATGCGGATGATTCGCATCGCACACCCTTTGAGCTAACTTTCAGTCGTTCAACGCACTTCGCGCTTCTGTCCGACCTGCGCCTGAATATCCGAAATACAACACTTAGCCTTATGTAAGCACCATTCCAGTCTGATAGCGTAACACTTACCTCCCAATCACCCATGAATGTTTACCCGCTAGCGCTCCTTGTACATACAACAACTCCTTAATGACAAAACCACGTCCATATTTATGAAGATAAAAAACGATTGTCTGCCTTAAAGCGCCACCTCGCCGCCTATAAAACGTTATCGAATCGTTTCCAATTGTAATTGTTTCAACATCATATCTCGGCTTGTCGAGTTCAGGCATAATGTTGCTCGCAGACCTCCAATAACGAAGTCCATCGTCACTCAGAAAAATCCAGAAAGACCGTCTCCGCAGATCAGCATCGCTTTCTTCACCCTCCAACTCCGCATCAATCTCGAATAATTGGTCAGCTTTCCACCGTGCCTCGAGACGGATACTATAGTGGTAAACTTCAATGGGTGGCGTTGCATCCGGCTGCACACAATTTATCTCCTTCATTTCGCCTTTCCAAGATCCCTTTAGCGCATTGAACAAGCGCTCCAGTTGTCGAAGTTCGGTGTCCGCTAGTGCCCTACGTTGAACTTCTTCACGTGTATCCTGAATTATCTCACCCCAGGAATCCTCAAGCGAAGTAAAGCATTCGATATCGTTAACAGTACTAACGACGGGTTTCACAGCCCGCGTTTTCTCTTCCTTACGGCTATCCCGCAATTTATTTTTGTATTCCTTAAGACGCTCTAGCCTATCTTGTGTCTCCTTTATCGTTTGATCAGAAGGTGGAGGAGCGATCTGCATCCTATTTGACCCACTAGGGACTGGAGGGTGATCCCCATAATGCACTTTACCCTCGTCATCGATCCACTTGTATACTTCAGCATATACAGTGATAGCGACAATGAGCCCGAACAACAAGACCACTGGTGGCAAATTGATCAATAGCAATCTTTTCAAGGTCTTTGTATCAATAAGCATGACCGCATAGAAAAAACCACCCAACCTATTCGTCTTTGGTTGAGGTCTGTGTGTAATCTTATGATCGTGCGCTTTCCCCATAACCCATGGACCTACTTGTCTCTGGGCGGCGCAGGTGGGTTCTCCGCCTTATCGCTGCAATCGGGGCTTCCCCCTAAGCAACCATATTTGGTCCCTTGAAGTGAGAGCGCATAGTTTACGCCATTGCCAGGCGGGACTTTGGAGCTGGTGGGCGCGGTAAGGATGAACTTCGCCTCCGGTTGGAAAATGACAACGAAATCCGAGCCGCCAAAGGCAAAGTTGGCGAACTCCCAGCCCTTTTTGGCAATAGCCCCTCTTACTACCCAGTCGCGCTTCTCAATGGCGGAGACCTGCGCCATGCCCATGGGTGAGATAACCACAATTCCGTGTTCTTTGGTCTTGATCCCAATCACCATGCGAGTCTGGCCAAATTGCCAGTCTGGAGTGTCCTGGGGATTGTAGTAAGGGATACCTGCAGGCTCCTGCGCCTGTACCCAGCCGGATTTCAGCCGTACACCTGACTGGATGTGCTTGAGATAGACGATCTCGCCCGCCACCGGTACGTGCAGCCGATGGTAATTATTGACGTTCAGGAACTGATGTGTCCAGGTTCCGCCGATAAAGATTGCGGGATCGATGGAACCGAACTCCTGCAGCACCTTTTCGCCCTCTCCACCCAGAATGAAGTCTTGCACGTCGCTATAGAGCTTGCCCTTGATCGGCACACCCGCCTGGCTCATGGTGTCATAAGTTGTGACCAACTTGCCATTGGCACTGATTGGCCACCAACCCGCAGACGTGCTGTCACCGATGGAGACCACCGTGTTGGGATCGTCATAGCCTTGGACCGGGCGCGAGCCGTTCGGGAACTTCGCCGAACAGAGTTCGCGGGTAAAGAACGCCTGAAAAGTGGCATAACCGTCCTTCGGCGGGCAGTACCAGTCGCCGAAGTTTGGATCCGAAGTAAATTCAGGGATATGCACAGCCGAAGGTTTGGTCTCCAGGTAGAGCCCCCAATACTCGGCCACGTTGCGCAGCCAGGCGCCAAATTTGGGATTCATGAATTGCAGCTGGCCCCGCGGATCGGTGGTGAGCTGGCGATCGACGAGAAAATAGCTGTAGGACAACAGGTCGAGAATGTTCCAATTGCAGTAGTTGGCACCGTCCATACCGATACGGATACCGGTCTTGAAATTGCCGGAAATCAGGTTCTGCGGACTATAGGTAACCAAGGCATCTATGAAGTCGAAATAATCCTCTATGGTGCGTACCGGGTTGGTTTTGGGATCACTGTTGATCTCCTGAGCCCGGACGAGTGACGCCCTCAAGGAGCGGCTCAGTACCGGATCTTCAGCGAGCAGTTGCATGAGCTCCTTGGTTGCAGGTTGGCGAGGCACAACCGGACAGCCAACCGCCGATGCGATACCCGACAGGGTAACGCTCACCAAAGTGACGATTAGCACAATACACTTTGAGATTCTGCGCATGGCTTCTCCTTTTTATAATTAATGCTGCTTGTTGAATGCAGCAGGTTCCATTCTGCCAATATCGGTGCGTAGACTCATCCAATGGATAGCTGTTTTCTCGCGCAGCGATAAAAAACAGTCGCCTACTTACGTCACGCCCTTATCTATTGGGCCGCGCGGTAAGTTCGGTAACTCTCAGCCGGTCCACAAGCTCCATCAGCAAGACACGCGAGCGCAGGACTAGCCGTTGCTAATTCAAGCGAGCGTAACGCCGCTGATGGAGCTTGTGGGCCGGCCCAGAGGGAGCCCCGCTACTGGGCTAATTCTGCGTTGCACTTCTTGGAAAGGACGTGCCATTCCCTGCGAAGTGCGCCTTGCCTTAGACCAGTAGCGGGGCTCTGAGGGTTACAGAACTTGCCGCGTGGCCCACTAGGCATGCGGATCATCACCTTCGCCGGCGGCCGCAAAGCCCTCGCCTTTGGGCGGCAGAAGATCAATCTGCATCAGCGGGGCCGGGAGTTTGAACCCAAGGCCCTCCACCCAACGCCGGGCTCCGCCGACCTCTGCCTGCTGACCGACACGCCGCTCGAAGCCGTTATTGCCCATCTTCAAGCCTGCGAAGTCTCCATCCTCGAAGGACCGCTGCAACGCAGCGGCGCCGAGGGACCCATCCTCTCGCTCTACCTGCGCGATCCCGACGGCAATCTCCTGGAGATTGCAAATCGTATCGAAAAACAGCAAGACACCTCCCCCATCAGCTACTAAAATCCCATTCCAACGTTTCCCTGTTTCGAGAAATCAATCATGAGTCGAGTCCTGATCATTGGCGCCGGCGGCGTGGGCCGCGTGGTCACTCACAAATGCGCGCAGCTGCCGGAGATCTTCAGTGATATCTGGCTGGCCAGCCGCACCCTCTCCAAGTGCGGTCAGATCGCCGCCGAGATCGGCGACGACAAGGTGAAGACCGCTCAGGTCGATGCCGACAAGGTGGCCGAACTGACCGCCCTGATCCGGCGCATCGAACCGAAGATGGTGATCAACGTGGCCCTGCCTTATCAGGACCTGAGCATCATGGATGCCTGCCTCGAGACCGGCATCGACTACCTCGACACCGCCAACTACGAACCGCCCGACGTCGCCAAGTTCGAGTACAAGTGGCAGTGGGCCTACCAGGAGCGTTTCCGGGAGGCCGGTCTGATGGCGCTGCTCGGCTCGGGTTTCGACCCGGGGGTGACCAATGTCTTTACCGCCTACGCCCTCAAGCACCACTTCGACCGTATCGACACGGTGGACATCCTCGACTGCAACGCGGGCGATCACGGCTACGCATTCGCCACCAACTTCAACCCGGAGATCAACATCCGCGAAGTGACCGCCAATGGCCGCTACTTCGAAAACGGCCGGTGGATCGAGACAAGACCGATGGAGATCTCCCGCGTTTTCGACTTCCCCGAGATCGGACCGCGCAAGATGTACCTGCTCTATCACGAAGAGATGGAGTCCCTGACCAAACACATTCCGGTCAAGCGCATGCGCTTCTGGATGACCTTCGGCGACAGGTATCTCAAGCACCTGGAGGTGATCCAAAACATCGGCCTCGACAGTATCGAACCGATCGAATTCCAGGGCCAACAGATCGTGCCCCTGCAGTTCCTCAAGGCGCTGCTGCCAGACCCGGCCAGCCTCGGCCCCCGCACCAAGGGCAAGACCAACATCGGCTGCATCATCAAGGGCGAGAAGGATGGCAAACCGGTCTCCCGCTACATCTACAACATCTGCGACCATCAAGCCTGCTACAGGGAGACCTGCGCCCAGGGCGTCTCCTACACTACCGGGGTTCCCGCGATGATCGGCGCCAAGATGATGCTGGAGGGGACCTGGAAACAAGCCGGCGTCTGGAACATGGAGCAGTTCGATCCCGATCCCTTCATGGCGGACCTCAATCGCTACGGCCTGCCCTGGCACGACCTGCCCTGCGACATCGATATCGACAGCCTGCCCGAGAGATGAGTGGCCCGAACGACGCGCCGTCCCCCTGCTATCTGCTGGAGGCGGCGAAGCTTCGCGCCAATCTGCGACTCATCGACCGGGTGCAACGGGAGAGCGGCTGCACCATCATCCTGGCCCTCAAGGGCTTCGCCATGTGGTCGAGCTTCCCCATCGTGCGGGAATACCTCTCGGGTTGTTCGGCCAGCTCCTACAACGAAGCACGCCTGGCGCGGGAGCACTTCGGCGGCCATGTGCATCTCTACGCCCCGGCCTACGCCGACGGGGAGTTCCCCGCGCTGCTCCCCCTCGCCGACCGCATCTCATTCAACTCCCTGGGCCAGTGGGAGCGTTTCGCCGGGCAGGCCGTGGCGGCCGGCGTCTCCTGTGGCCTGCGGGTCAATCCCCGCATCGACGAAGTGGAGGTCGCCCTCTACAACCCCAGCGGCGAAGCCTCCCGCCTCGGCATCCCCCGGCAGGAGATCGTGGATGGGGTACCGGCGGGCGTCGAGGGACTGCACGTCCACGCCCTCTGCGAGTGCGGCGCCGACTCGACCGAGCGGCTGATCCAAGCGGTGGAAGAGCATTTCGGCCACCTGCTGCCCGGGATGAAATGGTGCAACCTGGGAGGCGGCCATCTGATGACCCGCGCCGGCTACGACGTTGATCGGCTGATCCGCGCCCTCAAGGCCTTCCACCAGCGCCACCCCCACCTGGAAGTGATCCTTGAACCGGGCTCCGCCATCGCCTGGCGTACCGGGCCGTTGATCTCCAGCGTGCTCGACATCATCGAACGGGGCGGCGTCCGCATCGCCATGCTCGACATCTCCGCCACCGCCCATATGCCGGACGTGCTGGAGATGCCCTACCGGCCGGAAGTCCGCGGCGCGGACCACCCCGGCAACAAGCCCCACGACTACCGCCTCGGCGGCGCCAGTTGCCTGGCCGGCGACATCATCGGCGACTACGCCTTCGATCAGCCGTTGGCAGTCGGCGACGCGGTGATCTTCGAGGATATGATCCACTACACCATGGTAAAGACCACCATGTTCAACGGCGTCACCCATCCTGCGATCGCCATCGCGCATGAAGACGGCAGGATTGAAGTGGTACGGCGATTTGGCTACGAGGATTACGCAAACCGCCTCTCCTGATTGCGCCCTGGCTGAAAGAGCAAGATTAGTCATGATGGGCAGGGCCCCACCATAAAACAAAAAGCCCCGCTCATCATCGAGCGGGGCTTTTAACTGTGGATGGGAACCTCATCCTTTAGCAGCTAAATAGTTACGTCCCCTTTTTTTTTCAATAGTTACACCCCCTTTTCCTACTTCTTTCGGCAGCTACTTACTCCCCCTTTTCGTTTAGTATCGCAACTATTTACTGTCGATAGGAATATAATAACAAATCTGCCAACCCAGCCCCGATGAGCCTGGTCCGATCCCTCCCTCATTAACCCCAGATAGACCATCAGGCAAATAATTTCCATTGTCATCAGTTAACCCAATATCTATACCAGTCGAAACGCCTCCTATACCAGCCGCAAACTCGAAAAAATAGCCAGAGTAACTTTTGGCGCGACATTTCTTACCATCCATATTTTGAACACCACCAACAATGACCTGCCAACCTTGCGAAGCGCCACCGCAGTATTTTTTAAAAACGAATGTTCGCAGTTCATCACATTCATCTTTACAGGTAACAACTGTAACGCCTCCACCAGCAGAGTTACCCAGAAAAGGCCAAGGAAACGGGAACTGAATTTCACCACCAAAGAATCCAGTTAGCCCCTTCGGATCAATTCGCATAGTTGGTCTTCCGCCAACATAAGCATAGGTATTTAACCCACCATTGAGGCCAATGGGATCGCTTTGCAAGTAACGCCCGGTCGTAGGATCGTAGTCTCTGAAGTAGTTGTAGTGGAGGCCTGTTTCTTCATCGAAGTACTGGCCGGGAAAGCGCACATTCAACGTCACCCGCAGGCGGTCGCGGTCTACGTCCTCATCGACCGTGGCCGCGCCGAACGGATCGTAGCTGGCGCGCCAGACGACCTTGCCCGCCCCGTTGCTCATCGCCTGCGGCGTGCCCAGATGGTCGTTGTGAACATAGCCGATCGCGTTTGACTCGCCGTTGATCCCGGAGGGACCAGGTCCCTGACCAAAGCTTCTTTTGAACAGGCTAAAGTCATACGGATCGACGACGCCATTGCCGTTCAGGTCATATTCGGGACAGTTCTTGCAGCCTAACTTTGATTTCAGCAGACTGAAATCCAGCGGGTCCGTTCTGCCGTTGTTATTGAAATCGGTATCACAGGCGTTGCCATAACCGTCGCCATTGGTGTCGCGCTGGTCGGGATTGGCAACCTTGATACAGTTGTCCCCGGCATCGGCGATGCCATCGGCGTCGCTGTCCTCGCCGTGGGTGAGCTGGACCAGCAGTTGACCGTTCAGGTAGATATACTCCCGCAGCGAGTTACCCATGCCGTCGCCCTCCGACAGCAATTGGCCCGAGGTGCTGTAGCGGTATTGCCGGAAGTCCGCCTCGCTGCTCTTTTGGCTTCGCTGGCCTAGGCCGTTGTAACTGTATTGGGCCTTGGTCTCGCCTTCGAGCGTTGCCGATTTGAGTCGGTTGTGGGCGGTGTAGCCGTAGCGCCACGCCCCTTTGGCGAGGGTGTTGCCGTCGCCATCGAGGGTGTAGTTATCGGCTCCCACGCTTCGCAGTCTGTTGCTGTTCGGCTCGTAGTTGTAGCCGGTCAGCCGGTCGTCCGACAGCAGTTGCCGGCGGTTACCGTTTCTGTCGTAGTCGTAGTCGTAGTCGTAGTCGCGCGCACCGAGGTTCCCGGTGGCAGTATCCAGTCGGTCGAGGGCGTCATAGGCGAAGCGCTCGATGGTGGCAGCATTGTTTCTCTCGGTCAGGTTGCCGTTGCGGTCGTATTGCATGCCGCCAAGATCCAGCGCCGAGTCGGCACTGATAGCGGTCGTGAGATAGGCCTTGTCGAGCGCCCGATTCAGTGCGATACCGTTGCCGTAGCGCAGTGCGCTAACCGGACCAATGGGGACGTAGTCGATTTGGTCGGCCAGCACCGTCTCTTGACCCTCCTGCTTCAGCCTCACTTCACTGACCCGTCCGGCCGCGTCATAGCGGTAGGTGACGATAGCCCCTGACGGGTAGCTCAGGGTTTTCAGCCGGCCGGCGTTGTCGTAATCGTAGCCGATGCCCTGGTGGGCGATGACTTCACCAAACCCGTTGTAGCGGTAGTCGACGCTAACCGGTGCGCTACCCTCGCCACCCAGGGTGATGTTGCAGACCTTGCCGCTGCCGTTGTCGCAGCCGTCGTAGCTGCCGTAGTGGTAGCTAATGTCGTCATCCACGCCGGGGGCGTCGAGCAGGGTCAGACGGTTGAGCAGGTCGTAACTGTAGTAAAAGATCTGCCCCCTGGCGTCTGATTTGCTCACAAGGTTACCCGCTTCATCGTAGCGCAAGTGAGTCTCACCGCTGTCAGGGCTGCTCTGGTATAACAGGTTACCCAGGTCGTCGTAGGCATAACGGGTGGTACCGTCATTCGGATCGCTGACCCGAATCAGGTGGTCCTGTGCATCGTAATCGTATTGGGTCTCGGCGTCCCGGGTGTCGGGGTCGCTACCGCCCAGGTCCTGGGTGATCCGCGTGAGCCGCTTGAGGTCGTCGTAGCCGTAGTCGCTAACCCGGCCCTTGCCGTCGGTGAGTTGCGCCAGGGTGCCGTTGGGGTTGTAGGCGCTATCGCTGACGATTTGGGGTTGCGCCAGCTCACCGAGCTGCTGGTGTTGCAGGTGACTGTAGGCGTCGAAGGTGCGGTCGATACGCTTCTTCAGCTTGCCGCTGCTGTCATGGATGGTCTCGTCCGTCTCATTTCCTTCGCTGTCCAGGGTGTAGTGGATGTAGTTGCCCAGGCCGTCGGTGATCTGCACCAGACGCCGGGCGTCGTCATAGGCGAAGCTGAGTTGAGTCGCGTCGGCTGTGCCGTATGCCGCGGTAATCGTCTCGACCTCGCCGGTGGGCCGGTAGCTCCAACGTGTGGTACGCGAAAACCCGTTGACGCTCTGCGTCAGACTCTCCAGACGGTCACTGAGGTCATAGCCGTAGTCGAGTTGCAGACCGCCGCGGCGCATCTCGGAGGCGATCTTACCAGTGGCGGTATAGGTGATCGCACTGCGAAGGGCCAGGCCGTCGGCGCCGAACACCGCTTTCAGCCGGGCGCGGTTATTGCCCTCCGCTGCATCGTTGGGGTAGTAGTCGTAGCGGGTGACATCTTCGACATCGGTGCGCGGACCATCGATCTCACTCAGTTGGTGCAGCGGGCCCTCATAGCGATAGCTGGTGGTCCGGCTTACCGGTTTGCCTTCCATATCGAAACCGCTGATGCTGACGCTGGTGCGGTTGCCGTAATCATCGTATTCGTAGGTGGTGACTTTGCTCTGACCGGCATAGACCGAGGGTTCGGTTTTGGTTTTGACCTTGCCATAGAAGCGCGCGTCGTAGGTATAGTCGATGCGTCGCGCATCGGGCGATACCAACGGATCAAAACCGCAGGCCGCTGTCGTGGTGTCGCCTGTGGCCACCCCTTCAACACGGCAACCGGGGTTGTCGATGGAGAAATAGTTGCCATATTTTGTCGTCACGCCATTATCGGTTTTGACGAGCAAATTGTTATTGGCCGGATCGTAACGGTAGCTGGTGTTGGCGCCGCCACAGGTGGAGCAACCCGGACCGGAAATGGAAGTAACCATCGGGATATCATTGATTTCCTCTACCGTATAGGTTGTGTCGCCCTTCCCGTTACTCAGCGTGCGCGTGCCATCGTCGTTGTAAGTAATTTCTATAGGTTGTGCAATGTCGGCGTGGGAGCTTGATATTGGCCGGCCCAGCTTGTCATAGGCCCAGCTGGCGTAGACCGGCTCAGTCTCGTCCCCGTCTCTAATGCCAACCAGGACAAGCCCGGCATTTGGGTTATCATAGTGATAGAGGTAAGCGCGCGTCCTGTTGTCAGGGTTGTCGACAAATTTCAGATTCCCGCCATTACCATAGCGGTAACTCCATGTCCGCTCCGCCTGGTTGGTGATCGACTGCAACATGTCGTCTACGTCGTAGGTGAATTCTATCCACTCTCCCTGATTGGATTCAACACGATCCAATCTGTCCGCATCATCGTAATAGAGGGTGTGTGTATTGCCTCTCGCATCCGTGATGAGTGTCAATTTGCCCGCGACATCATAGGTCTCCACACGATCCTCTTTGGTATGGAGGCGCCAGCCGACTCTTTCGCCGGCGTCGTCACTGATTTCCTCGAGTTTTTCACCGACAAAACTATCCCCCGTCCACACCCCATCTTTCTGCCGAAAAACGAAAGACTTACCGTCAGGGCGATGGACATAAGCCGTGGGTATGGAAGTCGTGGATGTAGGAAAAACTAAAAAGGGCCCTACGATGCTCGCATCGAAGGTCCCCCGCCACTTCTCACCCAGCGCCGTGCCGGTCATTGGCTGACGACTGTTGTAGTGTCTTTCAAAATTGAGCGGAAACGCACCATGACCGACAGAGTCCACCTCTTTTTGATATTTGTTTTCTATGCTGATGTTGATTGGATTACCCGTGCAGTCCGGTTTTTTGGGCGCGCCAAACTTGGAATATACGGGTATCAATGTACTGGCACATAGATGACTGCCGATATAGGCCCCAGTAATTTTGTACCCTTTTGGATCAGATTTATCCGGCTCGAAGCAACCCCACACGCGTGGAGAGACAACGCATTGCGGTTCAACTTTATTGGGTGAATAATAAATTGGCCCAATGACCGGATCTAGAACCGTGTAGGGAAAAGGCGGCACGATTTTATTTGACTGTTCGATGCAGCTCGCACAGTTACCAGCACAACCACCTCCCCCATTGGCGGGAAAAATCTCAGCGAATAAAGGATAAGGAACGGATGCCAACAATAGCGGCAAAAGCAAAGAGAGCGGATTTCTCACCTGTTTTTTCATAACAACACTCGATTTAACAAAATTTCGAGACAGCATGCCCCACCATGCCTCGACAGGCACAGAGGGAGCATCTCAACGTTTTGATAACCTGATTTCTGCTTACGTACGTTTGCTGCAAGCAATCGAATATCAGGCGGGATAGACTACGAAGATCGACTTTTCTAAATCGGCGGCGAGGGATCTATCGGAGAGGATTGTGATGCAAATGCTTTAGCGACAATCATTATTTATACAACCTCCTTATCGAAGCCACGGTCATTAGTCCATAAGGAGTGTCACCGCGGCTTCTGATTTGCATTATGGGTTCAATACTGACCCGCTTGTCCCAAATAGTAAATTTACGAACTTCACACAGCAATCACCCAAAGGGGTGAAAGTGGCGTACACAGTTCAAAAAAATTCCCTATTTCCCATCGCTGTTCGGTATAATCTTTAAACTATTGGATAAGTCCGTTAACCAGCGATATCGGAGCAATAAAATAACCTATTGCGATTGTTGGGTATTTGTCGCATACAGCAAATCACAAGGAACGAAATGGAATTTATCGATATGCACGAACAAGCATGCGAGAGTAAAGGGCCGGCAATCTCCTGTTCACACCCATCCAGCGGAAATTCCGTTCATTTTTGCGGTTTAGTCAAATCAGGAGTCCGTTCAATTCGTTATCAGATTTTAACCGCTGTGGTATTGTTGGCGGTTTTCTGTCGTCCCGCCTTTGCCAGCGATTTGACCGATCCTTTACGACACATGTCCAGTGACAATATTCTTGCCTCTTTATCCGAATTAAAGATGCAAGAGAAGGCCTATTTGTCGTCTCAATACAGAGAGCAGTTTCTTACCACAATCGGCACACTCCTCTCTTTTGTCGCCAACTACGATGATGCAATTCGCCATTTCGACATGATGGAACCCACGCCTTCCTCCTCGCCGGAGCTAACTTTGGACGAGACTCGCCCTGTTGATGCGCTCAGAGCGATCCGTGATATCGCGGATAAGAGCAGGGCGATATTTATCAACGAAGCCCACCATGTTCCGCAGCACCGCGCATTTACGACCTTGGTATTGAAAGCGCTGTACGGCAAGGGATTTCGCTATTTTGCGGCTGAAACGCTCAAGGAGTCCGACAAAGCGCTTAGCTCCCGCGGCTATCCACTCATATCGGAAACCGGATTCTATACGAACGAGCCCCTGTATGGCGACATGATCCGAACCGCATTGCGGCTCGGCTTTAAAGTAATCCCTTATGAAAGCTCCGCCGAATGCGGCCCCGGGAAAGAGGATTTCTATTTTTGCCTGAACTTACGCGAAAAAAACCAGGCCGAAAACCTGTACGCACGTATTTTCAAGAACAACCCCGGTGCAAAAGCGATTGTGCATGCGGGCTACGGACATATCGATGAACGTGGCGGAAAGGGCTGGAATCCGATGGCCAAATATTTCAAGGAAATCTCCGGCATTGACCCTTTCACCATCGACCAGATAAGCATGACCGAACACTCTTCTGTAGAGTATGAGAACCCCTATTACCGAAAAGCGGTTGATCAGCTTCATATCGCCGAACCAACAATCTTTAAACATAAAAATGATAACTACTGGGTCGAACCTTACAGGTTGGATAGCTATGATTCTCAGGTTTTTCATCCCAGGAGCCGTTATGAAGATGGGCGCCCGGATTGGCTTCTCATGCAAGGAAGCAAAAAACCGGTTCACTTGCCGCAAGATGTTTGCGAAGCGGAAACACCCTGTGTTGTACAAGCTTTCTTTGACCACGAGGATGATTCAGCGGTACCGGCTGATCAGGTGATGATTACCCAGGCCAATCAACAGCAGGCACTTGTTCTGCCACAAGGCAAGTTTCGCATTAAAATCCTGGGTCAGCGTGGAAATACCCTTTTACAATACGCTATTACGGTAAAGTGACCGGTAAGCTCCGACTTTATATATAGGCGATTAGGGATATCCAATGTTCGCATTTTCCCTGAACCGTGCATCCCGATGTGCTTTCAAGAAATACCGCTATTTCTAATTTTTACATTTACTAATATTTACCATCTATCTTAAGACATACTAATAAAACACCTGTCGCCAGCGATCTTTTTATGCCGCTTATCGTCAACGCAGCGACATTGCATTTTTATCAGGCATGCGCTTCTCAACCGAGAGATCTCCCGCGTACGCACTGCACAAAGCACCCTTCTTCACGCCACAATCGTTCTGTTCCCTCCTTATAAAACAACGTGATAGGGCTCTACCTACCCGGCAGCCGGAGCCCTCAAAAAAAGTGCCCGATGTCCGTCGCTCATCGAGACATTTTATAGCTCGATCCCGCGAATATTTATTTGAATTTGACAATTCAAATAAAATATCCATAGATAAAAAAAGGATATTTGGATTGAAGATGTTCAATTCAGTTTTTATTCGCCATGACTTAACTAACCCTACAGCATGAAACACGTAGAGCCTTTACAGCACACACTTATGGAATGGGGACATTCATGAAATACATCACTGCTTCTCCGTGGCCGATGCCTCTCTTCGCCAAGGCCATGCGGGTTCTTTTGTGTTTGAGTTGGTATGGCACAGCGGCTGTCGCCGCGTCTGGGCAATCCCTTGAACCGGTCAACGTGCTCTACTCGCCGATTCGAATCGCTGAAGGGGCTGACGGCAGACTCTTCGTCACCGATTCAAAATCGAACTCCCTGTTCATTCTCAATAACCTGCTGACCGAGGCCGAGCTTCAGGAGCTGGACAAACCACTCGGGGTCGCAGTGGATTCATCCGGCAACATCTACGTGGGTAACGACGGGCGCAATAACGTCGAGGTCTACGACGCAACAGGCACCAAACTGCGCGACATCGGTGTCGGCAACATCCAGATGCCCAACGATCTTGCGCTTGACCTGAGCGGTAATCTCTATGTCGCCGACAGCCTGGCCAACAATGTCCAGGTCTACGCACCGGACGGTCAATTGTTGCGGACCATCGGGGAGAACCTGTTGCAGTTCCCTATATCCGTCACCATCGCCTACTCCGTACCTGGAGGTGGCGGCGGTGAGCTCTACGTGGCCGATCAGGGCAATACAAAAATCCGTGTCTTCTCCCTATCGGGCAACCTCATTCGTAGTTATGGCGTGCGACTGCAGCTGGAAGAGGCGGATTGGCACGGCAAGTTCGTCCAAATTCAAAGTCTCGCGGTGGATCAAACGGGACGTCTCCATGTTCTCGACAGCGCCCTTAGCAACGTGCAGATTCTCAACGCGGTCAGCGGCGAATATATCGATCACTACGCCGGCATGGGAACGGCTGAAGGCGAACTCTATCTGCCGCTCGACATCATCATCACAGCCGGCAATCAAACGATGGTGACCAATAACGGGAATCACCGCATCGACATGATCCTGGATATGAATACTTTCGAAGGGCAGGGTGGACAATGAACTCGCACTTCAGAAAAAACTTGAAATCGCTTATTACCGGGCTGTTAGGATTTCTCTTGTTTTACGCATTGCATGCCAAAGCAACCCCAAGCATCCATAACGGCATCGATATCTCAAACTACTGCGTCTATTGCCATGTCGATCCCGACAATCCATTCGGCCCGGTCACGGTATGGCGAGGCGAAGCGCAAGCCACCCTCTGCCTGAGCTGCCACAACCCCACCGGTATGGCCTATGCCAAAAGCGATGTGGCTCTGCATCGGGTTGAAAATGGCGCGCGAATCGTGGATTGCGGCTCCTGCCATAACCCCCATACCCCTTTGAACTCCACGGACACCCATCCCGGTGGCTCCACGGCAGAGAACCTCAACCTGGTCAGGCCAAACACCTCCAAGTATGTGCCGGGAGCCCTCGAGGATGCGATTTTTCAGCAAAAACCCGATCACTATGCGTTCGCTGAAGGTAATGCGCCCTATAACGGCATCTGCCAGACTTGCCACCAAAATACGGCAGTGCATACCAACGATAACAGCACCGATCACACGCATAATATCGGCTTGCCCTGTACCGGCTGCCATGTCCATAAGTTCGGATTCATGCCTCGAGGCGCCGGGGATTGCTCCTACTGCCACAAGGTACCCCGTGGCGATAACGGCGACGGCACCTTTCGCCGTCGCCAGATATTCGATGCCGACGGTGACTTTGTCAAAACCTCGCATCATGTGAAGGGCGACGTAGAGATCAGTGACTGCAGAACATGCCACTATCTGAAAGAACACTCACAAGGCACCGTCATTTTGCAGGATCAGGATCAGGAGAATGTGATCTATCGCTACGATCCCAACGACCCGGCGGCCCTGGAGCCCTTCTGCCTCTCATGCCACGACGCGGATGGATCGTTGATCGGCGGCGGTACGAGGCCTTTCAGTGACGGTGTCACCGTGCCCAACGTCAAGGGAACGATCGGCAGCGAGTGGGCGAACGCCGCGCACAAGACCCGACCCTACGCAATGAACGGCGGCAGCCCTCTGACCTGTCTCGGCGACGGCTCGGGAGGCGGTTGCCACAGCAACGCTCACGCCTCCGACAATGAGAAGCTGCTCGCCATTCCCGCCGACAACACGGTCAACCAGTTGTGCTTCAATTGCCACAGCGACGGCAAGGTGATCAACAACGCCATCTCCGGTTCCGCATTGGCCAGCAGTATCGAGGGGGCCTTCAATCTCTCGGCGGTGCATAACATGGAAACTACATTCAAAGGGGGAAGCTACAACTTCTCCCTCCAATGCACCACATGCCACAATCCCCATGTAGTGACGGGTAAACATACCGATGTTGCCGCCGGCCAGTCGCCGGTCACCCGGCCAGACTTCTCCCACAGCCCGGCGGACAACCCACGTGCCATGGGCAGCGAGCTGTGGGGCGCCGCAAGCGGCCAGAAGGCGAACGACTACGACGCCAACGGCACCTACCGGACACCTAAGAACGACCCCTTCTCCGGCGCCGAGCTGCCCGACTACAACACCATGTGCCTCGATTGCCACGGCACAAATGCGACCGCCATGCCGACACCATCGAGCGACAATCCCGACTCTCACGGCGGTCTCAGCTGGTATGCCGATCCCCACGGCAAGCAATCCGCCAACGTGCCGAATGGCGGCGGTGCGGTCCCGGACTGGTACACGGCCGGCAAGGCGACCGGCTGGGACGGTGACGACTGCATCAAGACGGAAGCGGAGTGTTGGCCAGTCGTCACCCGGGGTATGGGCGAGCAGGTCTGGACCCGCCCGCCTTACAACCAGGAAGAGCGCATCGCCGGCGCCAATTTCGTGCTGCAATGCGTCGACTGTCACGAGGCCCACGGCTCCAACAACAGCTCGATGATCCGCACCAACCCCAACGGCGGCACCGGCACCTGGATCTGGAACACCATGTGCAACAACTGCCACTATTACTACAGTGACTGGCACGCAGGCATGTCTTGCGGCAACGCCAGCTGTCACGTCTCTGACGGCTCCGACCGCATGTACTGGACCGGCACCAACACCATTCACCGGATGGGTGGGCGCAGCGGTGCCGGCGGCACCCGTACCTTCGACCC
>JBNKLI010000065.1:0-9953 GCA_050292275.1 Candidatus Thiodiazotropha sp. | reverse complement strand
TGCGTTATCAAAACTTGTTGTAGAAGTGCTACAGCGGCGTTTTGATGCCTTGCTGCAGGCGGGCACACTTCGGCTGAAGACGACATACTTAGTCGCCGGGTTAATAATAGGCAAAAACAGTGACTATAATACCCTGTCGGCTTATTGCTGTTTTCACGTTGTTATTATTCGATGAGGGACAATTTTGATCGGTTTCTATAGATATTTAGCACTGCTGACAGTAATCATGCTCTTCCAGAAACCAGTGCTGAGTGAAACCAGTCTCTATCAATTCGCTCTCTACACTAGCAAGTCTATGGATGACACTCAGTGCGCCCTCGTCGAACGATTCTCCAGGAGCAAGGACCAAATGTTACGGTTTGACGGCGTGACCCATGAATATGGTTGTAATGTCTACATACCGATCAGGCGTTACCGGAAAAAATTCCAATTCTGTTTTCAAAGCGGTATTAATCTATATAAGTTATCCCCCCATTCATCATTCGAATGCTTCGTACAAGAAAGAGAAAATGATGTATGGTTTCTTGCCCACTTATCTGGCTCGGTAGATCCGGATGAACAAATCATGTGCTACTTTAGCTGTATTGGAGATGAGGCAGATGAAAAGTCACCTATGGATGGAAAGCAAAATCAGTGATCAATGCTTGCGGTTCACCACCTAAATAGAGATTAATCCCTCTCTGTACGCATCGGTACTCAATCAGGATGGATAAGGCGGTTTCCTGAAATCCACTCATGTGCTCTTTCGAATATTAATGC
Source organism: Candidatus Thiodiazotropha sp. (assembly GCA_050292275.1). Classification (GTDB taxonomy): domain Bacteria; phylum Pseudomonadota; class Gammaproteobacteria; order Chromatiales; family Chromatiaceae; genus Thiodiazotropha. The sequence goes on along the minus strand of JBNKLI010000065.1, from coordinate 9,194 downwards.
TGTTAGCCAGTCGCGAATATACAGTGGTTGGGAATGTTACCAAAAGTACGCTTCTACAATCATCGAGATCAGAAGACGCCTTTTCTGTGCGACGGCCACTACAAAGACCAAATCATCCTCAATCTCATCGATAATCCGATCGGAATAGAGTGATAGCTCGCTTAACTGGTTGTCATTGAACTCAACCATCTTCTTACAGGTTTTGGACAGTAGACCCAGGATACCGGTTCTTGAGTCTACAGACTCCTGTCCAGTCTGCGATATCCGATCGCCTCGCTGATATGCTCCGTCTCCACCCCCGGGCTCGCCTCCAGGTCGGCGATAGTGCGCGCCACCTTGAGGATACGGTGGTAGGCGCGCATCGACAGTCCCAGGCGCTCGATGGCCCGGTGCAGCAGCTCGTTGCCGGCGCTGTCCGGTGCAGCCACCTCCTCTATCTGCACCCCCTGCAGCGCCTGGTTGGCGCAGCCCTGGCGTGCCAGCTGAACCTCCCGGGCCTCGATCACCCGGCGGCGGATCGCCTGGCTCGGCTCCTCGCTGCCCGCGCGCGGCCGGTTTTTCAGCAGCAGGGGTTGTCGCGGTACCTCGACATGCATGTCGATGCGGTCCAGCAGCGGGCCGGAGATGCGGTTGCGATAGCGGGTGATGCGGTCGAGGGTGCAGTGGCAGCGGTCGCTGCCGTCGCCAAGATGGCCGCAGGGGCAGGGATTCATCGCCGCGATGAGCTGGAAGCAGGCGGGATAGTCGACCTGGCGGTTGGCCCTGGAGATGGTGATGCGGCCATTCTCCAGGGGTTCGCGCAGCACCTCCAGGGTATGGCGGTCGAACTCGGGCAGTTCGTCGAGAAAAAGCACCCCCCGGTGCGCCAGGGATATCTCACCGGGCTTGGGATTGCTGCCGCCGCCGACCAGCGCCACCGCGGAAGCAGTGTGGTGGGGTGAGCGAAAGGGGCGCTGTCTCCATTTCGCGGCCTGGAAGGCCTGGTTGTTGGCTACCGAATGGATGGCGGCGCACTCCAGTGCCTCCTCTTCGCTCATCGGCGGCAGGATCCCCGGCAGGCGGGAGGCGAGCATCGACTTGCCGGTTCCCGGGGGACCGACATAGAGCAGTGAATGGGCACCCGCGGCGCTTATCTCCAGGGCTCGCCTGGCATGGCTCTGGCCGAGTATGTCAGCCATGTCGAGTCGGGTTCTGCCATCTTCCGATGGTGCTCCGCTGATTTTGTACTCCGCCAGCGGTTTGATGCTGTTGAGGTGGGAGCAGACCTCGAGCAGATGATTCGCGGGATAACATTGAAGTCCGCTGACGAGGCCGGCCTCTTCTGCATTTTGCCGGGGCAGGATCAGGGAGCGCCCCGCATCACGGGCGGTCAGCGCGGCGGGCAGGATGCCATTGATCGGGCGCAGCTCGCCGGAGAGCGCAAGTTCCCCCGCGAATTCATAGTGATTCAGCGGCTCGCTCTTCAACTGATTCGATGCGGCGAGGATACCGAGCGCGATGGGCAGATCGAAGCGTCCCCCCTCCTTGGGCAGGTCGGCCGGCGCCAGATTGATGGTGATACGCCGGGCCGGGAACTCGAACTGGCTGTTGAGCAGTGCTCCTCTGACCCGGTCCTTGCTTTCGCGCACCGCCATCTCGGGCAGACCGACGATGGATAGGCCGGGAAGACCGTTGGAGAGATGGACCTCGACAGTGACCAGGGGTGCCTGTATCCCCTCCTGGGCCCGGCAATAGAGAATCGCGAGTGACATGAATTCCTTCCTTGGAATGATGGCTTGATGGTTCGACTAGCCGGATTTTTTCTCCAGCTCCTCGATCTGTGCCTGCAGTCGATCGAGTTTTTCGCGGGTTCGCGCCAACACGGCGCGCTGTACTTCAAACTCCTCCCGGGTAACCAGATCGAGTTTGCCCAGGCCCGACTCCAGGGCGGCGCGTATGTTTTTCTTCACATCCTCCTGCAGCGCCAGTATGCCGCCGGGCAGGGTGGCCGAGAGCCGGGTCGTCAGTTCGTCTATCAGTTTGGGATCTATCATGCGCCAGACAATAGCCAGTGCCGCACGCTTTGTCCAGCGACAGGCCGGTGTGCCCGCACCAAAGCAGTGCACATCTATGGTGCATGGCATTGAGTTGTGATCACAAAGCATGCACGCGCCAGCGGAGGCTTTCTGCTCATCTCCATCCGAAATTTGGGATTTTACAGTTAAATCAATGAGTTGAAAAATTTGGCACGAAGTCTGATATGTCGACAGTAGTTTCGTCTCGAGGAACTGCGAGCCGAGTGAACTTTCAACCCTTGTTTCTACATAATATTTAGAGGAAGTATAACTATGAAGATGAACCGACTTGCCATTGCCTGTGGTGTTGCGATGCTTGGGCTGTCGTCCGTTGCCGCAGCAGAAGTCAGCACCAACATCGGTGTAACCAGCAACTACATCTGGCGCGGCTTGACCCAATCCGGCAACAGTACCTCCTTCTCCGGTGGGATCGATTGGTCTCATGAGTCGGGTATCTATGCGGGCACCTGGCTGGCCGAAGCCTGGGACGATTACGAGCTCGATCTGTATGGCGGATATGCCGGTGAGGTTGGGGACTTCGGCTACGATGTCGGTCTGATCTACTACTCCTACTCCAGTGACGCAGACTCGGATTTCACCGAGCTTGCGGTAAGTGGCAGCTGGAAGTTTCTTAGCGCCGGTTTCAACTATGTACTCACCGCCGAGGATGCGGTCGAAGTCATCGAAGAGGACTACTACTACTACCTGGGCGCCAGCTTTGACCTGCCGGAGGATTTCTCCATCGGTCTGACCGTAGGTTTCGTCGAGCCAGATGGCGACGGTAGCGATGATCTCGAAGACTACACACACTACCAGGTTGACCTGACCAAGGCCGCGGGTGATTTCGGTGATGTCACCTTCAGTCTCTCCGACACCGATATCGATGACACCGATGCCGCGGGCGAAGATTCCGACATGCGTTTCTTCGTCTCCTGGAGCAAGAGCTTCTGAGACGATCCGAACCGTCTTGAGTTAACTATTTGATGTACAGCCCGTTGATTCAGCGGGCTGAACGAGGAGTAATGACATGAAAATGGTTTCAGCAATCATTAAGCCGTTCAAGCTTGATGATGTCCGCGAAGCTCTGTCGGAAGTGGGTGTGGCCGGTATTACGGTAACCGAAGTCAAGGGCTTCGGTCGCCAGAAGGGCCATACCGAACTCTATCGCGGTGCAGAGTATGTGGTTGATTTCCTGCCTAAGATCAAGGTCGAAATCGCCGTCGATGACGAAATCGTAGATCAGGTGGTGGAGGCGATCTCCAGTGCCGCCAAGACGGGCAAGATAGGTGACGGCAAGATCTTCGTCACCCCCGTGGAACAGGTCGTACGTGTGCGTACCGGTGAAACCGGTCCCGAAGCGCTCTAACTCACTAGCAACATTCATTGGAGAGTATCGTGGAAGCGATTACACAACTAAGTTACGCACTGGACACCTTCTATTTTCTGGTGACCGGTGCGCTCGTCATGTGGATGGCGGCGGGTTTCGCCATGCTCGAGGCCGGTCTGGTCCGGGCAAAGAATACCGCCGAGATCCTTACCAAGAACGTCGTGCTGTATGCCATCGCCTGCATCATGTACATGCTGATGGGCTACAACATCATGTATCCCGCAGATGGCAACGGCTACTTTCCTGCCCTTGATCTGGTCTTTATGTTCGGCGGCGATAACAGCGTCGAGGATGTGCTGGCCAGCAACGGAGAGACCTACTACTCCGGGATGTCGGACTTCTTCTTCCAGGTGGTATTCGTCGCCACCGCCATGTCCATCGTCTCCGGTGCCGTGGCGGAGCGCATGAAGCTCTGGTCTTTCCTGGTCTTCGCCGTGGTGATGACCGGTGTCATCTATCCGATGCAGGGCTACTGGAAGTGGGGCGGCGGTTTCCTGGATGCCGCTGGCTTCAATGACTTTGCCGGTTCCGGCGTGGTCCATCTGTGTGGTGCCTCTGCGGCCCTGGCAGGCGTCATTCTGCTGGGTGCCCGTAAGGGTAAATACACTTCAGATGGTCGTGTCAACGCCATGCCCGGCGCCAACCTGCCGCTGGCCACCCTGGGTACGTTTATCCTGTGGCTGGGCTGGTTCGGCTTCAACGGCGGCTCCGAGCTGAAGGTCTCCGACATCGGTGAAGCCAATGCCGTTGCCGCAGTATTTGTCAACACCAATGCCGCTGCAGCCGGTGGTGTAGTGGCGGCCCTGCTTACCGCTCGCGCACTGTTCGGCAAGGCCGATCTGACCATGGCGTTGAACGGCGCACTTGCCGGCCTGGTTGCAATCACCGCTGAACCGCTGACGCCTTCGCCATTGGAGGCGACCCTGATCGGTGCCGTTGGCGGTCTGCTGGTTGTGTTTGCCATCATCACCATGGATAAGCTGAAGATCGACGATCCGGTCGGTGCCATTTCGGTACACGGTGTGGTCGGTATGTGGGGACTGATTGCCGTTCCTCTGACCAACAGCGATGCTGCGTTCGGTGCACAGCTACTCGGTTTGGGAGTAATCTTCGCCTGGACTTTCGTCGCCAGTTTCGTGGTATGGCTGATCATTAAGGTAGTGATGGGTATCCGGGTCAGCGAAGAGGAAGAGTACGAAGGTGTCGATCTCGGTGAGTGTGGAATGGAAGCCTATCCTGAATTCACAGGTAACCGGGGTTCAGGTCTGTAAACAGACTAGTTGGATGATCCTCCCATTGAGGGCGCTTCGGCGCCCTTTTTTTGTCGCTATCCATGTACTCTGTTCCATGGCTGACGTTGTATCAAAGCACTGTCACAAGTAGAGTGGGCAATGGGGCTATCATGTAATAGTGTTAACGGGTCTTGATTAGATCCGTCTGACAAGGATTTGTGCAATGGTGAAAAATACGAAAAAAGCCGTCCGTGCACAGGGGCTGAGTAAAAGTTTGCGAGTTGTCTCCAATCTGGTTCTATTGATCACCTTGGTGTTACCCGTATTCCAAGTGCAGGCGGAAGTATACAAATGGGTGGATGACAATGGCCGGGTTCACTTCAGCGATCGGCCGACTTCGAGTAAGTCCACAGAGGTCAGGATCAGAGAACAGCAGAGGTCTCAAGCGCCGGCGGATGATCCTGACAGACAGTTGAAAATGCAGCGCATGCTCAATTCATATGAAGAAGACCGCGCGCAAAAAAAGGAGACGATGCAGAAACAGCAGGAGGAGCGTAAAAAGCGCAGGCTGAACTGCACACGTGCGAAAGACAGATATAACTCACATACCCGGGCGAGTGGAATCTATGATCTGGGCGAGGATGGTAAGCGTCGCTATCTCAGTGAAAAGGAGCGCTCGCAGCACATGCAGCGGCTGAAGTCAGAAATCGCTCGCTGGTGTAAATAAATTATTTTTCTCAAGTTTTGCAGTTCACAGTACTATTCGGGGCCGTTTGCGTGGACTCGGCTGTCTGGGAAAGACGCTGTAAACCCGTCCCTGGGCGCTCGACGCCCGCGTCCCTGCGGCCGACGCTTTCCCAGACAGCCGATTCCACACAAATGGCGGAGTCTGGATCGCGATTTGAGCTCCGAAACTTGAGTTATTATTAGTGCACGCTGCCGAACGAGAGATCCAACGAGTAGGGTGGCAGCGGGATTCCGGCTATTTTACAGGCCTGTACCACTGGGCCCCTTGGAAAGAGTGTATAGAGATATCTTTTACCACCTCTATCCTTGACCTGTGTCGTCATCGCCTTGAGCACCAGTCGGGCACTGCATGTGGCGCCATGCTCTTCGCAATGGCGGCGCAGGAAGCGGATCATCTCCCAATGCTCGTCTGATAGTTCTATATTCTCTTGCGCGGCCAGGGCTATTGCCTGTTCTTCAGTCCATTCATCAAAACCTTCCGGTGTGCTGCTGTTCTCGACAGCCATAGGGTTCATCTCAGGCATGGTCGTCTCCAGTGGTGATGGTCGGTTGCAATCGGGCCGAATTCTAGTTTTATCAGGCCCTCGCGACTTATGTTTTATCCTGTGGGCTCGGTCGAGCCCATGTTCTACAAAGATAGAACAGATTTGGAAAAAGACCAAGAAATTTGGTGGGTTTTGTAAATGGGGCATGACCGAATAATGAAATGGGCGACAAAAGGGGGTGATTTAGCTACTATCTTCAGGAAATTTTAAAGGATATTCCGCTGCTTATGTCAAAGTCACCTCCATTTGTCCTGGTCGACGGCTCCTCCTACCTGTTTCGTGCCTACCATGTTTTACAAGTGACTCAGGATCTGAAAAATTCCCAGGGTGAGCCGACAGGGGCCATCCTCGGCGTAGTGAATATGCTGCGCCGGCTGCTCAATGACTACCAGCCTGAATATATCGCCGTAGTGTTCGATGCCCCTGGCGGCAGTTTTCGCAACCAGCTCTACAAGGAGTACAAGGCAAATCGCCCCCCCATGCCGGATGATCTCCGGGTACAGATAGAACCGCTGCACGACATCATTCGCGCCATGGGTCTGCCGCTGCTGATGGTTGAGGGGGTGGAGGCGGATGATGTTATCGGCACCCTGGCACGTCAGGCCGGCGAACAGGGGATGGAGACCCTTATCTCCACGGGCGACAAGGACATGGCTCAACTCGTCAATGAGCATGTCACCCTGATCAATACCATGTCTGAAACCACCACTGATGTCGATGGTGTAATTGAAAAGTTCGGTGTCAGGCCCGATCAGATCATCGACTATCTGGCCCTGGTGGGAGACCCGGTCGACAACATTCCGGGTGTGCCCAAGTGCGGGCCCAAGACAGCGGCGAAGTGGCTCAATGCCTATGACACACTGGATAATCTGATCGCACATGCCGCAGAGATAAAAGGGAAGATCGGTGAGAACCTGCGCGCCAGTCTCGAGCAGCTGCCGCTTTCCCGCGAACTGGCGACCATCAAGCTCGATGTCGATCTGCGGCATGGTCCCGCCGATTATCGAACCATGGAACAGGACCGCGATGCGTTGCGTCGCCACTACGAGTGGATGGAGTCGAATCGCCTGCTCGCGAGTCTGGGTGAGGAGGGTGGCCATGAGGAGGAGGCGGCGGCGAGCCAGATCCCGCTCAGCTATGAAACCCTGTTGAGTGAAGAGGCCCTCAGGCACTGGGTGGCAAGGCTCAAGGCCAGTGATCTGTTCGCCTTCGATACCGAAACCACCAGTCTCGACTACATGCAGGCCGAGTTGGTCGGCCTCTCCTTCGCCCTGCAGCCGGGTGAGGCCGCCTATGTTCCTGTCGGCCACATCTATCCCGGCGCACCGGAACAACTATCGCGAGAGTTAGTGCTTACTTACATGAAGCCGCTCCTGGAAGATGCCCGCTTGAAAAAGGTTGGTCAGAACCTGAAGTACGACATGAGCGTGCTGGCTCGCTACGGTATCGAAATGCGGGGTATCGCCTACGACACCATGCTCGAGTCCTATGTGCTCGACTCCACGGCGACGCGTCATGACATGGACTCGCTGGCAAAGCGTTATCTGCACCATGAGACTATTCACTTCGAGACCATTGCCGGCAAGGGCAAGAAACAGCTGACCTTTGATCAAATAGAGCTCGAGACGGCAGCTCCCTATGCCGCCGAAGATGCGGACATAACGCTCCGTCTGCACGACTGTTTATGGCCGCAACTGGCCAGTGAGCCGTCACTCGGGGCGCTATTGACCGGCTTGGAAGTGGCGCTGATCCCGGTATTGTCGAGGATGGAGCGCAACGGCGTGACGATCGACAGCGGGATGCTGAGAAAGCAGAGCGATGAATTGGCCAAGACGATGCATCAACTCGAACAGCAGGCCTACACCCTCGCCGGTCACAACTTCAATCTGGGATCGCCGAAACAGATCGGTGAGATCTTCTTCAATGAACTGAAACTCCCGGTGATCGCAAAGACCCCCAAGGGAGCCCCTTCCACGGCGGAGTCGGTGCTGGTTGAACTGGCCGAGCAGGGGCATGAGCTGCCGGCTGTAATTCTTGAACATCGCGGGCTGTCCAAGCTCAAGTCGACCTATACGGACAAATTGCCGCAAATGGTCAACCCACAGACCGGGCGCGTGCACACTTCCTATCATCAGGCGGTCGCGGCAACCGGACGTCTCTCCTCAACAGATCCCAATCTGCAGAATATACCGGTTCGCACCGAGGCGGGGCGGCGTATCCGCCAGGCATTCGTGCCGCAATCGGGTTGGAAGATGCTGGCTGCGGACTACTCACAGATTGAGCTGAGGATCATGGCCCACCTCTCCGGAGATGACGGGCTGCTACGGGCTTTCTCCGCAGGCGAGGATATTCACCGGGCAACAGCTGCCGAGGTATTCGGTGAGCCTCTGGATCGGGTGACTGCGGACCAGAGACGTTCCGCCAAGGCGATCAATTTCGGCCTGATTTACGGCATGTCCGCATTCGGGCTGGCGCGCCAGCTCGGTATTGAGAGAGGAGCGGCCCAGGAGTATGTGGATCTCTATTTCAAACGCTATCCGGGCGTACAGGCGTACATGGAACGAACCCGCCAATTGGCCCATGACCAGGGTTATGTAGAAACCCTCTTCGGTCGCCGGCTCTATCTGCCTGACATCAACGCTAAAAATCATCAGCGCAGGACAGCGGCTGAGCGCACGGCGATCAACGCCCCGATGCAGGGCAGCGCTGCGGACATTATCAAGCGGGCGATGCTGGCGGTGGATGACTGGATCGAGACCGGAACTCCCCCTGCCCGTTTGTTGATGCAGGTTCACGATGAGCTTGTGTTCGAGGTGGATCAGTCATATGTCATTGAAGCAAAAGAAAATATCACAATGCACATGGAGCAGGCCGCGAGTTTGTCGGTGCCGTTGCTGGTGGATGTGGGGGTCGGCGACAATTGGGATGAGGCGCATTGAACTTATTTGAGTTTAACCAGTCTATCTAGTTGCAAGTCGTACGACATGGGTCGCTTTTCCTCCCTTTGCGACCCATCCTTCCCGGTGACCCCATCCGGGAAGATCCAGCCCCGTCAGCCTCTCCCCTTAGGTTGATGGGGCTTTCTTTTTTCCTGCCTCCCGTCACTCATGCTCGGACCAGATAGCTCTGAATCATAATCAGGTGTAGGGTGCGGCTTGCCGCACCGTCGACCATCGAGATGTGCCTGTATTATTCAGAGGTGTGAAATTCGGTGCGGCAAGCCGCACCC
>JBNKLI010000064.1:0-24392 GCA_050292275.1 Candidatus Thiodiazotropha sp. | reverse complement strand
GATACCGGCCATCTCGGGCGGAGTATCGATGCAAACAAACTTGCCTCTGAATACTCCGAACGATACTACAAGGTCGACCCGCTGAAGGTCGTGGAAAAGCCTTGCAACCACAATTTGGCTATGCGTACCCATGATGTGATCAGCGAGAAGAGCTATCGCGGCAGTGAGATCTGGCAGGATTTCTACCGGCCGGTAGGCATAGACAAGGTTATGGGAATGTGTGTGGTCAGTGGAGATGGCCCTGTCTGTGGTATTGGATTGCATCGAGAGAAAAACGCCAAGGCCTTCTCTCGTGCCGATAAAGACAGAATGACGCTACTCGCTCCCTCGATTGCACAGGGTATCGCACGTATACGTTTACTGGATAGGACAGAGCGCCTTGTGTTGAATGGTAGTTCCGGTGCCGGATCGGAAGTTGCGGTATGGCTCTTGGACTCCCCGGCTAAAATCCGTAACAGTAATGCGTTGGCTGAACAAATCGCTTCCTCATGGGGAAGAGCCTATCGACGACAGGCAAAGCTGTTGTTCCCAAAGCCGATCCAAACGCTAATCGAAGGGCTGAACCGGCCCGGATATACCTCACTGTATACCGGAATGACGGAGCCTAGAGCGGAATCGATGAGTTATATGGTTGGTGAGCAATGGTATGTTTTTACCGCTACAACGGCCAGCCCCGGGGCTATGCCAGGTGGAGCTGGATCAATTCTCGTCACGGCAACGAAGCGGTCTGAACGGCTGGGCTTTGACGAGGCTGCTCAAGGTCTTGGTCTGTCGATGCGTGAGAAGGAAATAGCAAGGATGGTGATGCGCGGACAAAGCAACAAGGAGATCGCAGGCTGTCTGAGAATCGTTGAACAAACCGTCAAGGATCACCTTCGGTCAGTTTTCGCCAAGGCTGGTGTAAAGAGCCGCGCGCGCCTTATCGCAAAGCTACTGAATAGCCTCTGATTCACTAATCCTACTTTTGTGGGATAGCCCTCCCTGTCAAAACGAGCTAGTCTCGAACTGGCCAATGGTTTCTTACTCTGTGCTTTATCAACACAGGAATGCCATTCTCGAGCACAAGACAATTAGCCGCAACTGATTGATTAAATGAATATGCTTTCGCCCGTGATGTTGGTACTGACTGCAATCTTTGGCAATTTCCGGTCAGTTGAAACAGCAAATTTAGAAGTTACGGTAGCCGACGAAGCTGAAAATAGATCTGTAGGAGTAGACGATAATGCAGTTATCGTTACCAATAGCAAGCAAGGGTGATCAGCCAGTCGGTATAGCAAGATTGAGTAGGGCTGGTTGTCTCTCATGGTCAGGTCTTAACAGGTCGGCCTGTTCATATGCGTTGACTGTTTTTGCATTTGCGCTCTTTATCTGTATGCCTGTTAATGCTATCGCCGAATCTTGTAGTGTTGGGAGAATATGGCCTGGATCAGGTAGCGTTACATATCCTGACCAAGCTACATACGGCGCAAAGTATAAGGCAATAAGGACCCATGTGACCTTTGGTCCGGATGCGGCCTTTCGTGCAGATTTGGATAGCGAGTATCCATTTTATGTCATAGCTGTCAAACACGAAGGAGGTGGTACCGCCAAAGCCTTTGAAGGCTATTCCAGGGGTCTTGGCAGGGGGCGGCATGGTTATGAGTTTACCGCCGATTACAGGAATTATCCCCAGGACGAAATGGAGCTCCTGATATTTGCCGGTGAAGACTACCAAGACACCCGCTACAAAATTAATGTTACCTATACCACCGTGGCTTGCAAAGAGTAAGGTCTGTTTCAACGATTAAGCGCCTTATTTATATTACCCTGGGGTTGACCATGAAAGATTATTTTGCCGTATTCACCATTGTTGTAGTCTTCTCTGGTATTGCTATGGTGCCGGATACAAGTCTGGCAGAGCCCTATAGTTCTGATCTAACAAGAAAATGGGCAGCCCAGCGGGAGGCGCAAAGGGAGCGGGCAAGATTGCAGGAACAAAGGAATATAGAGAATAAACGCATGCGCGAACAGCAAATGCAGTCTCTGAAAAAGATATTCAATATTGAAGAGAGTCAAGGAGGAACAGATATTAATAGTATTCCTGAGAGACGGCGTCCGGCACGCAACGTTCCTGCGGAACCCCCGGCAAATTCTTATGCGGACTTCGGGAATGGGGATCACCACAGTATTCCATGCCCAAGTGCAACCGATGGCAAGGTTCATCCGTATGGTCAACCATATTGGGGTTACATCCCAGGAGTCCTTGGTACAGAGGGGTCCAGTTCATGTATGGTATGTCAGAGTACTTATAAATGGGTAGGATTGGACTACACCCACTGTCCCGGCCCATACCCCAATTAACGATGTTGGCTATTAAAAATAGCTTTCCTAGAATCCGCCGAAAAATTAGTCGTTAAACGCTTGAATGTGTTTCTCTGGCCCACTTTATTTATAAAAATATATGGCTGACTTAGGGATGGATAGCACTGTTTTTACATGAACTTGCCCAAATTTTCCGGCCGAAGATAAATTGCCATTAGAATGTCTGTTGTTGGCAGGCATGGAGAAAGATAGTGAACGGGTACGATTGGCGAGAACTGAATAAAAGCAACTCAAATATCCCTCCCCTTGTTGCAATGCTGGCTATTGCCCTGGTGTGTTTAGGCTTTGCGCTGCCTGTCGTCTCGCAAGCTGGTACGCCTGCGCCAGTGAAATCGGTAAAAAAGCTCGGTGAGCAAATCACGGCCGTTTCCTTGATGTATGAAATGCTCGAATTGGATAAGGGAATAAAGAAGACTCCCCCTTGTACGCAATATTACACCGATTACAAAAAGGTCAAAAGTGACATAAAGGATCTCAATGCCGATACCGCGATCAGTGATGCCGAATATGACAAGAGATTTGAAATCCTGGAGGCGAAGCTCAACGGGCACCAGATAAAATACAAGCGATGTTTCTCAGATAAGTTCAAATCGATTTCCAAGAAACTGAAATTATCGAGTGTTCTTGAGTTGGAAACATTGGGTCTTGATGGATTTGAGCGTAAATATAAACAATTAAAGAAAACTTATTATGACCCTGAAGCCATTGTTAACTACAAAGAAGAGAGAAACGTTCTTGAAGGAAGGCAGAATCGACTGATTCTCGTTTGGCTCTTGGATAATTTTCAGGAAGTAAGGGATTTCCGGGGCATGGATGATAGAAAGATATCCAGGGGATCCTGGAAGAGCTGGATAAAACTGCATGCCAAAACAAAACTTGTTGAAACCGCAATTTCCTACAAAGGTATCCATAACAAGGTGTCTATTCCCGGAGAGACCCTCAGCGATCAGAGGGATGGGATAGTCAGGGGATACCTGCGAAATGCACCGCTTGTCTCAATGGTGGCCGGAGAAGGTAAATTTATCCAGTTACTGTCCGGAGATGATCTTCCGCCGGATCATCGTCATGATAATCCTTATGCCGCCATGACCGCCGCTACGGAAGCGCCGTTGCAACGTAAAATCAAGCAGGCTTCTCCACACTCCTTGCTGCCTGAGGATGTATTGAAACTGTCACTTGATGTCTGCGATGGGAGCTATCCGCTGGCTGTAATGACCGGCCACTCTGTACTTAAGACTGTCACAAAGAGGGGGCGGTCCGTAATCGAGCGTATGTTCGCGCGTGCGAGAAATGGTAAATGGGAAAAGATTCCGGAGCTCGCTAAGAAGCTCAAACCCTATAGCGACATAGCACGTAGGCTTCACAATCTCCGGCCAGGAGATGATGAAACGGGTGACAAGCTTGGCCCGTGGTATCATGGCTTCGGTTTACTCTCTGCTGGTGCTCTGTCGAGCCCGGAGGGTGCGTCGATCGGGGCAAGAGGAGAGCATATGTCAAAATACCTGGGGTGGTTTATAGGTGAAGGGGGTTATAACGCCGAAAAAGAATATACTGACATTGTATTTTCCGACGCAACTTTTCCGCTAAGGAAATATAATCGATACTACGACCCTAGTGTATTTGAGTAAAGTGCATGGCGGATATAACCGGCTTTTTGCGCTAATGTGAAACGAGGAATCATGGCCCCTCGAATCCCTGGTTGTGACCACAATCGCGCATACTGGTTGTTGCTGCTGCTCTGGCCGCTGGTCGTCCTGCCGCTTACCTATATTGCCGCCGCCATGTTGGAAGGGGCTTTGCAGGATCCGCGTCTTATCGATAATCATGCCTCCTTGCCTTTACTGACTCAATGGTATCGACTGGTGGGAACTACTGGTATGTACCTGATAAGCGCGCTCCCAGCACTGCTGGCGCTGATTCTGCTGCCTCTTCGCGGTCGTCTATTTGCTGTCGCGGCATTGGCATTGGCGCTCGTCGCAAGCATCTATGTCAGTTTTGGTGGTATGGTTGCAGTCAATATAGCCTATGTAAAATTATGTCTTTGACCAAGCCACCGGCTTTTCAGTCGTTGCCGGAGCTTGCTTTTATTTCTGAAACTTCAATCTGACGATTAGCCTGAATGCCTTCCGGCTATAGCCTCTTGATAGCCGCTATACCATGAGTGCTTAAGCGGCTGAAAAAGGCAGCCATAGGCCAAAAGCGACGAAAACCGTCAGTATCGCCGTCACCAACAGATAGGCGCCGCTCCAAAGCAATCCTGCCGCCAACCAGCGACCGTCGTTCCTGTGCCAAAGGAAATAGAGCAACGATAACGGCGGAAGGAAAAGGAATCCCCAGGCCAGCCAGAACTGTATGCTGTACGTCTGTATGCTAGTGCTGAAGGCCGGGCCTAGTAGTGGCAGACTCAGCGAAGCGGTGGTCTGAGGCAGGTTAGCGTATAGTTCATGCAGCCAGTGTCCGTAGCTGTATGCCAGTTCCGGACGTATGATGATGAATACTATGGCCAGCAGTATATACCAGAGAAGAATAACGACTGTCGCCAGAATCTTATGTGAAATCATGGGCATGTGGGTGACTCTAAGCTGATGCCTGTGCCTATATATGCACGAAAACTATAGCCATGCGACTTCCGTTCGTAAAATCCATGCTCCTGATAACCCGGGCAATGTGCATCCGTAGATAATTCCAGACTAGCCAATCGGGAAGGGCGGAACCATCCTACAAAAGTGGGATGGGGACGTTGGAAGGCGATTGGTTTACGCGAAGTTTTACATTTCGTTTCACCGGCTCTACTGGATATAATTGCCAACCCAATCAACCCCTGACAGTTTGAAGGATCTATCCGTGCCAAAAGCCTGTGATTTGAAAAGAGGTGTCGTCGTTGAAATAGACGGCATACCTCACGCCGTCAAAAACATCGAGGCAAAAAGCCCGACCTCCCGTGGCGCTTCCACCCTTTATAAAATTCGTTTTACCAACCTGAAAACCGGGCAAAAACTGGATCAATCCCATAAAGGCGACGACATGCTCAAAGAGGCCGATTGCCTGCGTACCACGGTTCAATACTTGTACAAAGACGGCGAACACTACATGTTCATGAACCTGGAGGACTACAGCCAATATGGTCTCAGCGAATATGAATTGAAAGATGAAATCCCTTACCTCGTCGATGGCCTGGAAGGGATTACCGCGCTGCTGGTTGATGGTGCGCTGATGGCTATCGAGCTGCCCTCGTCGGTCAGTATGAATATCATCGATACCGCGCCGGGAATCAAGGGCGCCACGGCGACTGGGCGCACCAAGCCCGCAATCCTGGAAACAGGGCTCGAAGTTCAGGTACCTGAATATCTGGAGCCGGGTGAGAGAATCATGATCAATACAAGTACGGGAAAATTCATGTCACGGGCTTGATTCTTGATCAGGTAAAAAAGGTATCTGTTTACTGAAGTTGGCGTTCATCCGCAGCTTCCTTGCAGCAGACCCCAGCCTCCCCCGGTAACCGTAAAAGGGGCGGCGAGGCCGGAGACAACCTCTTGTCCCGATCACTCGCCCGCCCTCGCTTGGTTAGTAGGTTTAGAAAGACGCGTAAAGCGTCACCAGCTAAATAAGCCTGAGCCTACTGGCATTGCGTCGGAAAGCTGACGAAGCGGATCTCGTGAATCCCTGCCGCAGCATCTCTCCAAGTGTAGGCAACACCGCCACTGCTTGCCGCTGGTTTGAATTTACTGTCTATATAATCGTCATAGGTGTCAGAGATCGGTATGCTGGTTACTCCATCCCAGTAGTAGACTCTGTCAGCAGTGGTGTAGGCAATGGTTCCGTCGTATAGCGAAGGTTTTCCGGAAACGACGCCTGTAACCGCGACGATGTCGGGATTTCCAGCGCTGTAAGTCCCGTCCCAATAGTAGATTTTGCCATCGGTGCCTTTCCAGGCGATACCGCCATTACTTGCGCTGACCGAATCGTGATTTCCAGACACATTAGAATTCAGCGCATGGGTCGAGATGCCGTCCCAATAGCGAACCTCTTGTGTGGAAGCGGTTGGCCCGCCACGCCATGCAAGCAGACCATCGTCCAGGTCCGGCACATCGTCGATTTCGTTGTTGTCGGTAATCTGTGTGATGTTCGGCTGTGCGCCGTTGTAGGTGCCGTCCCAATAGTAGATTTCGTTGTCACTGCCGTCACTGGCACTCCATGCGATGCGGCCGCTGTAGAGTGATACCCATTTCAGGTTCGGGGCGCTGGTAATGTCCACGATGATGGGTTGGCCGGCTACGTCGTAGGTTCCATCCCAGTATTTGAGATGGTTGACTTCACTGCCATGGGTTGCGAAGGCGATTTTCCCGTTGTAGAGGGAAAAATGAGCTATATCGTCATTGCTAATAACCTGAGTGGATTGGCCGTCCCAATAATAGAGCGTTGTCGTGTTGTTGATAGCATCCCAGAAATACCAAGCTACCGTGCTGCCGTATGCGTCCACATCTTCCAGCCAGGAGCCGTTGTAATTGAATGATGAGACAACCTCTGTTACCGGCGCCGCATTTGCTGTCTGGGAAAAACAAGTCATGCCAAGGATGACAGCTGCAATCGGTGTGTAAATTTTTTTCATAACATCCTCATTGAAATATGTCCTGATAGTTTGCAGGGCAACTACTCGCACCTGTGTGGCAACCAACGCTTATTTCAGTGGTTTATATGCAAAGGGTGAGTAGTTGCGTTCATAGGTAAATAAACAATTCGTTCGCTAAACAACTTGTTGAAATCAATAAAGGTCGAGGTGGCGTTTATTCGGCCGTATCGAGCTTTCAAGCAAACCCTTCCCTGCCGCATTCACCTGAGTAGCAGCACCTTGAGTCGAAGAGTCGATTTACTCGGATTTCATTTAAAACGAATGTGGTTGCGGCGGAGCCCGGCTATCGGGCAACTGGTTGATTTCTACTGAGGTGACCTGTTTCTCAACCCAGAGGATTTTCCGCTCGAAGACGGCTTGCCGGGCAAAGTGTCTGTTGTGGTTGGAAAATGGGAAGAATGGAAGTTGAATCCGCCGCTGTGTCAGCTGAGCGTTGGGCATTTCCATGGGCGAAATGTAATGATGCGCAACAAAGTCCATTTAGAAATCCTTTCCTCTCCCTATCCTTCACTTTCACTGCAATCATTGCCCAGGTCATGCTCTGGAGGATTGTCCACTCACCTAATGGCGATTGTTCAGCGCAATGTTTGGCGGCTAAATTTATAATGAAATCAAAATTTTAATAACGATTTATTGTGGAGGCTACCGTCTCATGGGCATAATAACATAATTAATCCATGGATATATAAAATTTATCACCAGTCTTTTACTTAGACGGGATGATAAATCAGGGTGTTGGATGGTCGCGTCGGGCTCATCTTTTGAGTCGGGTTATATCAACACTCCCTGTAGAGTAGGGATGACATGCCCGCCTACACGCACTTGCCGGACCCCATCCTGTATGCTTGCCCGCAGCATGATCAGAGATGGTCTGTGAACTTCATGGCCCTGCTCGATTCGTACACAAACATCAGGCTCGGGCAGGATGTGGTGTTGCAGCAGGTATGTACCAAGAAAGGCGGCACCGTTCCCGGTTGCCGGGTCTTCACGCACCCCGTGTGCCTCGAAAAAGAATCTTGCCGAGAGATCATTCCGGGGGTTGCGCGTGTGTCGGCAGAAGAGGTAGACGAGAGGTGGAAAACCTTGCGTCGCCAAGGGGGCAAAACGCTTGAGATCGAGTTTGCACCGTTGAAGCGCATCCAGCGTGCGAAGCGGGACAATCATTGCCGAGGTGCCGGCAGATATCACCTGGATTGGAGCCGAATCGTCGATCTCCTGGGGCAACAGGCCGAGTGCCGCGGCTAGCGGTTCAGCGGGCGTTATTGCCTCGAGCGACATGGGCGGCGCCTCAAACCAGGCAATCTCTCGTCCATCAGCGGATTCCTCAAAGCTGACCGGTATCTGACCCATGGCCAGGTTGAGCCGTATCTCAGCATGAGACTCAGGTGCCAGGTGATGGCGAATGATCCAGGCCGTACCGAGTATCGGGTGTCCGGTAAAGGCGATCTCCCTCGCCGGAGTGAATACCCTTACACGGTAGCCACCATCCGCTTCTGGCTTGGGTGTCACGAAGGTTGTTTCTGAGAAATTCATTTCCGCCGCAAGACGCTGCATGGTCTCGCCGGCCAGGGTATCCTCACCGACGATGACGGCCAGCTGGTTCCCTGAGTAGGGTTGCTCGGTGAATACATCTACCATGTAAATGCGGTGTGTCATGATTGTGCATATGGGTTACAAGCCAGCCCTAATTATAGATACTGCACCGGGTTTCTTGTCGAGCCACCTATGTCTTTGGAGTGATGCCGCGCTGGCAGGCTTGACGCCAGGTCAATGAGTCGTGTAATTTTGGGCCATGGACACATTGAGTGCATTTTCCTTTAATCCCCTGAACGGCCGCAGTTTGCGACTACGCTGGCGTCTGCTCGCACGCCGCTGCCGTTTGCATCTGTTCTACTGAAATTTCAACCGGCAGCCGCGCATTCCGCCGCGACTGCCTCCTCTGCGTTGTTTGTTGCCGGATCCGTGGCTGCCCATACGGAGACGACCCATGGAGATGAAAACCGACAACTCGCGACATTTTCTGATCGGCAGCGGCTATATCGTGCTGGGTGCGATCGGATTCTCCGCCAAGTCGATACTGATCAAGCTTGCCTATGCCGACAGCGTCCAGGTAGATGCGATAACTCTCATGACCCTGCGCATGGCGATGGCACTGCCGTTCTTCCTGGCCGTTGCTTTGTGGAGTCGGGAATCCGAAGGCCAAGGGCATGACAAGCGGGACTGGATTGCGCTTGTGCTCCTGGGTGTCATGGGTTACTACCTGGCCAGCCTGCTCGATTTCAAGGGCCTGGAGTATATTTCGGCGGGACTTGAGCGCCTGGTCCTGTTTCTCTATCCCACCATTGTGGTAGTACTGACGGCCATGCTCTATAGGCGTCCTGTCAGCCGGCCTCAACGTTGGGCGCTGCTCCTGAGCTACCTCGGAATTGTGATGGTCTATGGCTACAACCCGGAGGCGATGTCGCCCGATGTTGCATTGGGCACCCTGTTGGTATTTGGCAGCGCGGTGGTCTTCGCGGTTTTCCTGACCGGCAGTGGACACTTCATTCCGCGCTTCGGGTCAAGGCGTTTCACCGCCTACTCCATGTCGATCGCCTGTGTTGTTACCATCCTCCATTTTCTGTTGAGCAAGCCGATCGGAACTTTGGCGGTGTCCGCCGATGTCTTCAGCCTGGCTCTCGCCCTGGCGCTGATCTCCACGGTGATGCCTGCGTTCTTGATGAGTGCCGGTATTCGACGTATTGGCGCGGACCATGCATCGATCATCGGGACCTTAGGTCCGGTATCGACCCTGACACTCGCCTTTTTCGTGCTCGACGAAACCCTGAACCCCGCGCAGCTCCTCGGTTCGGCCCTGGTGCTGAGCGGTGTCGTTTTGGGGAGTCTTGCGATGCGCAAAGCCGAACAGTAAGCCAATACAACCCCGGAGGCGCTCATGCTTCTATCGGGCCATCGGTTGGAGCGCGCAGGTTGACCGGTAGCGCTATGAAGTTATCGTTATAGTGCTCGAGGTCATCGCCTATTTCTTGGTGGTTTGATCGCCGTTACTTGCGGTATGAAAGAGCGATTTCAAAACATCGGGCTCATGTGGTCGACTGCCCGGATCATCAGGCGAAGGTGATTTCCCGAAAAATGCTCCAATGCGCCGGAACAGGGATTTCAGCGCACGCCATAACTTCGGCAGCAGCCAGACTACCATGGCCACGAACAGCACCAGGAGGATGATGAAAACCAGCGGATAGTTCAGCGCCGCCCAGAGCCCGCCGATAACCGCCAGGTCTTCTGCGAAAGAGGCGGTCCAGTTGGTCACCGGTTCAGGTGAAGTGTTGATCATCAGGCGGGTACCGGCCTTGGTAAAGTGGCTTCCGGCCGCCATGGTGCCCCCCACCAATGCGGCGGCGAGTTCGGCCGCCTGGTTGACTTCGAAACCGCTGGCGGCGCCGGCCGCCAGCAGGGCTCCCGCGGGGATGCGGATGAAAGTATGCAGGGCGTCCCAGCCACTGTCGACACCCGGTGTCTTATCGGCGAAGAACTCGATGAAATACATGATGCCGGCAATGCCCATGACCAGAGGGTCGCTGAGCACCTCGAGCCCCGGTGGCAGGGTTACGTGTCCGGTCATTCCCAGATAGCCCAGGACCAGGACGGCGGCGTAGAGATTGATGCCCGCGGCCCAGCCGGCGCCGAGGGTGAGGGCGAGGGTGTCGATGGTTTCCATAGGTGTTTCCTACTGTTTGTCCACCTACTAATGTGGTGCCTTTTGCATTGAATTTCCACTCATTCAAAGACTTTTGGCCTCTCAAGGGCCGTCAAGTTCACAATTGTTCAGGATTTCTCTATTGATGACTTTTTCTTTTATTAATCAGGCCTTATGATATGGTCCTCTTTTTTGCTCGTTGATGTCGGCGAATTAGCAGAGGTTCATCCCCCGGGGGGGACGAACCTCAAGGCTGGCTGAGCATTCAACTGTTTCACAAACTTCGGATCTGCTGGAAAATGATAAAGGTTGGTATTGTCGGTGGTACGGGGTACACCGGTGTCGAACTGCTGAGATTGCTTGTTGCCCATCCGTCCTGTGAGTTGGTTGCGATAACCTCTCGCGCGGAGGCCGGGCGGGCGGTCGCCGATCTTTTTCCCAATCTGCGGGGTCAGATGGGTCTGGCCTTCATCGAGCCTGACCCGGCACAACTCGCCAGCTGCGACCTGGTTTTCTTCGCAACACCCAATGGAGTCGCCATGACCCAGGTGCCGGAGTTGCTGGGGGCGGGGGTACGGGTGATCGATCTGGCGGCTGATTTCAGAATCGCCGATCAGGGGGTCTGGGAACAATGGTATGGAATGCGGCATGCCTGTCCGCAGCTCCTTTCAGAAGCAGTCTACGGCCTGCCTGAGTTGAATCGCGAGGCAGTGAGCAAGGCCCGGTTGGTCGCCAATCCGGGTTGTTACCCGACTGCGGTCGCGCTTGGTTTTCTGCCGCTTGTCGAACAAGGACTCGTAGCAACGGACTTTTTGGTGGCGGATACCAAATCAGGTGTGAGCGGGGCTGGTAGATCAGCGAAAGTAGCGAATCTGATGGGTGAGATGGGCGAGAGTTTCAAGGCCTATTCCATTGATGGTCATCGCCATCAGCCGGAGATTCGACAAACCCTGAGCCGGGTCTCTGAAACGCCGATAGGTTTGACCTTCGTCCCCCATCTTGTGCCGATGATAAGGGGCATTGAGGCAACTCTCTATGCCCGTCTGTCCGATCCGTCGATCGATCTGCAGGCACTCTATGTCGAGCGTTATCTTGAGGACTGTTTCGTCGATGTCATGCCTCCAGGTTCCCATCCGGAAACACGCAGTGTGAGGGGGGCGAATATGTGCCGTATCGCGGTACACAAACCCCAGGAGGGGGATGTCGTGGTGGTTAGTTCGGTTATCGATAATCTGGTAAAAGGAGCGGCCGGGCAGGCGGTACAGAATATGAACCTGATGTTCGGCCTGGACGAGGATTGTGGCTTGAGACAGGTAGCTCTGCTACCTTGAGACCATGCTTTACTCCCCTTTCTCATCTGGCGGACCGTACGAGCGCGAAACCTCTGGAAAACGTGACCGGTTCGTTGTGAGTCGGGGCAGAGAGAAGAGACGGGGTTTAGACCGGATCTGTTTTGAAATACCCCGGTCGAGCATCTGTAACGGATTATCCCATATGCCGGAATCTTGGTGAGAGATGCGGATTAACGTTAGAAAATACCGGGTTCCCAAGATTGTAGGTGCCGATGAGGGGGTCCCACGCTGGTTGCGCCTGAGCCTGTTGCTGCTGTTGCTGGGCGCGGTGGCCTGGTTAGCCTACCAACAGGGCGGTAATGGTCTTGCCAAGGGTTTTGCCCGTCTTCAATCGGGCATGGACAGGGTCGGGATGCTGGAGATGGAGCGTAATGAGTTAAAGCGTGAACTTGCCATGCTAAAACAGACTGCCGAAGTGGATCGCGAGGCTTTGGCGGCGGTTCGCGAACAGATAAAGACATTTCAGGACGAGCGACTGAAAATGGAGGAGGAGCTGGCGTTTCTGCGTGGGATAGTCTCCACGTCTTCCAAAAAGCGGGCACTCAGAGTGCAGAATTTTAAATTGGAGGCAGGGCTCGAAGCCCGACAGTTTGTCTACAAGTTCTCTGTCAGCCAGGTCATAAACAGCGGTACGGTTGTAAAAGGCCGGATTGAGATAACCATCACCGGGCTACAGGATGGAGAAGCCAGGCAGTTCACACTCGAAAAGCTGTCGAAAGAGAATATCAGTAGCCACAAAATGCGTTTTCGCTACTACCAGAACATTGAAGGTACGATCCATATCCCAGAAGGTTTCGAACCAGCAACCATCCTAATCGATGTTAAACCCAGCAGCACAAAATTGGAGCCTGTCAGCGAATCCTACGACTGGTCACCACTAGCCTGATGTAACAAGGAAAACACTATGTTTGGTAAGAGTAAGAAAAAATTTCGAACCCCGCGGATCACCACGGTCATTGGTACGGGAACCGAAATCAAAGGCGATATCACATTCCGTAATGGACTGCATGTGGATGGAGTGATCAGAGGGGATGTGCTGTCTGATCCTCAGGACCAATCTGCGACCCTCACGCTGAGTGACCTGGGAACCATCGACGGCAATGTCCGGGTTGGCAATGTGATGCTCAATGGCACGGTTGTCGGTGACGTGGTCGCCAGCAACAGGGTGGAGTTGGCCCCCAAGGCGAAAATAAACGGCACCCTGACCTACGCCATGCTGGAGATGGCAATGGGGGCGGAGGTCAACGGCAAACTGATCCATGCAGCGGATCAGGAGCCTCCACAGCTGCAATACGATGGGAATAAGCCTCAATCAAAGCCCGAGGTGAGCAATGACGAGAAGGTGATCACCCCTGAGAATTAGTGGGATCGTGCCTTAGATAATACTTGACTGTTTTTCTTGGTAATTGCATACTAGTAAAATATAGCGCGACCATTAACCTCGAGGTTTGGTACTAACAGCAAGCCAGCTCGATCGCATCGGGCGGAATAGAGCAGGACCATCAACATGACTAGCATAGAGACAAATAACGACTCCATTATCTTCACCGAGGCGGCCGCCAGCAAAGTAGCGTCGCTGATAGCTGAAGAGGGAAATCCGGGCCTGATGTTGCGTGTCTATATCCAGGGAGGAGGCTGTTCCGGCTTTCAATATGGATTTACCTTTGATGAGAACGAAAACGAAGGCGACACCAAGGTTGAGACCGGGGGTGTAACCCTGCTGGTTGATCCCATGAGCATGCAATACCTGATGGGTGCCGAGGTGGACTACACGGAAGGTCTGCAGGGCGCCCAGTTCATCATCCGCAATCCCAATGCGACCACAACCTGTGGCTGCGGATCCTCGTTTTCTGTCTGACTATCTGCAAACCCGATGCCTGCATGCCGTGGACAGGTAGTGCAGGCATCCGATGCTATCTTGGGCGACCGCGCATCAACCCTCGACATAAGGTAAAAGAGTCAGTTCCACCCGGCGGTTCTGTTGCCGCCCATCCGGTGTATTGTTGGATGCCACGGGCCGGGTCTCCCCATATCCGACCGTATCGATACGTACAGCAGCGATGCCGTTGCGCATCAAAACACTGGAAACCGATTGGGCACGCTGTTGCGACAACAGCTGGTTGTAGGATTCCGAACCGGTGCTGTCGGTATGGCCCGCCACTTCGATCATGGTTGATTTATATTCATTCAGAACCAGTGCCACAGAGCCGAGAATCTCAACAAAATCGGGTTTTACATCTGATCTGTCGACAGCAAAGGTGATGTTGCCGGGCAGGTTGAGAATAATATTGTCTCCGCTCCGGGTAACGCTGACTCCGGTGTTTTCCAGGCGCTGGCGCAGTTTGGCCTCCTGTACGTCCATGTAGTAGCCGACGCCGCCACCGGCAATGGCGCCTATTCCGGCCCCTTTCAGTGCGCGCTCCTTGCGTTTCCTTTTGTCCTTGGAGGTGGCAATACCCAAGACAGCACCGGCGACAGCCCCAATCATGGCGCCGGTTGTTGCCTTGGAGGTCTTCTCTTCCCTGGTGTAAGGATCGACAGTGGTGCATGCCTGCAGCATGACCATGCCCGCGACAAGGCAGCAAACTGTACTTCGAATAGCCATATCTATCTCCTTACCCCACGAGCGGCGGCTGCCTTCGGGGGCTGTTGTTAGGTTATCTAATGAAATTAGTCTGATGAACAGACATCATCGGGCAATAATTGTTCGGCCGCGCGATTCAGAATCATTCTCAGGATAATAGCAACAAGCGATTACGACGACTGCCAACGGAACGGCATTTTTGACAATTGTCGATGAACGAGACGACTGAACGCGTATACGGACTATCCACTCTTGCCGAAAAGGTCCCGCAGCAGTTGTAGCGTGGTCTGGCGGCCCAGTTCGCCGATCGCGGTGGTCAGTGGAATATCTTTCGGGCAGACACGCACGCAGTTTTGCGCGTTTCCACAATCACTCAGACCGCCGTCACCCATGATCGCATGCAGGCGTTGCTGCTTGTGGTAACTCCCCGTGGGATGGCCGTTCATGAGCCTGACCGCAGCCAGCGCGGCGGGACCGACGAAATCCTTGTCCGCTCTGTACTGGGGACAGGCCTCCATGCAGCAGCCGCAACTCATGCAACGGCTGTAGAGATAGTTCTCCTTCCAGGCTTCGGGTGAGATACGCGGCGCACCCTGATGAATATCCCAGGCACCGTCTATCTCAATCCATGCCCGTACCCGCTTCAGGTCGCTGAAAATCTTGCTACGGTCCACCATCAGATCGCGCACCACTGGAAATTTGCTCAGGGGCTCGAGCCGAATAGGCTGCTCAAGCGTGTCGACCAATGTGGAGCAGGCCTGGCGCGGGCGCCCGTTGATGATCATGGCGCAGGCGCCGCAGACCTCTTCCATGCAGTTGAACTCCCAGACGACCGGATCCACACGCCTCCCCTCCCGGGTGACCGGGTGCTCACGCAGCGCCATCAGGGCCGAGACTATGTTGTGTCCCTTGCGAAAGGGTATGGAGAAGCTCTGCCAATAGGGGGGGCTGTAGGGTGTATCCTGGCGACGTATCTCGAGATCGATCGATTTATCCATAACTACAGCCTCAGCGATAGTCACGCGGCTCTTCAGGTGGTAAAACCGATAGATCAACCGTTTGAAAGCTGATCTTCGGACCGGATTGAGTGGATTGCGCAATGGTTGTCTTCAGCCATTCGTCGTTCTGCTTTTTCCACTTCTCGCGGTAGTTTTCATAGGCGGGATCTCCGGGGTAGGCGTCTGGCGGAGAGGTCAACTCGAAGGCGGGTTTGTAGTGGGCGCCCCGACACTCATCCCTCGCCAGGGCGCTGTTGGCGATAATCAGGCCCAGCTTGATCATCTCCTGCAGTTGGCGGGCATAGACCAGCCCCTGATCGCTCCATGAATGGCTGGATTTCAGGTCTACCGCCTGAGCGCGTTGGTCCAGCTCCTGCAGTGAAGCGATGGCCTGATTCAGGGTGGTATTGTCCCTCACCACGCCCACCTGACTCGACATGATCTCTCCAAGCTCGTGATGCAGAGTGTAGGGATTTTCCCCCCCATTTGCTTCGAGCAGGCCCTGGTTGATCGACTGCTGATGTGCGATCTCTTCACTGTAGAGTCTCTCAGGTATGCTCAACAGATCTGTCTCCAGCCCTTTCAGGTAGTTGCTCACCGCTTCCCCTGCGACCCGGCCGCTGAACGAGGCCGAGAGCAGTGAGTTGGCGCCCAGCCGGTTCGCACCGTGATAGCCGTAATCACACTCTCCACACGCATACAGGCCAGGGATATTGGTCGCATGATTGGATGGGCTTCCAGCCTTGATGCCACCGCTGGCATTATCCTTTTCGAAATCGACCCAGAGACCACCCATGGCATAGTGAGCCGAGGGGTAGATCTCCATCGGTTCATGCACGGGATCGCTGCCGTGGAACTTACGGTAGATATCGAGAATTGCGTGCAGACGCAGCTCGATGAAGCCGGGATTGAGGTGGGTGAGGTCGAGGTAGACCTTGTCTTTCCCGCCGACTCCCAGTCCCATTTCGTGGACAACTTTCCAGATGGCGCGGGATGCCACGTCCCTGGGTACATTATTACCGTAGCTGGGATACCACTCCTCGAGAAAATAGAAGCGGTCCTGCTCAGGTATCTGGGTGGATTTACGTCGGTCGGCCGGATCTTTGGGCACCCAGATGCGTCCCCCTTCGCCCCGGGCCGCCTCGCTCATCAGGCGTGTTTTGTCGTCTCCTAGCATCGCCGTGGGATGAAACTGAAAAAACTCGCAGTTGGCGAACCAGGCACCTTTTTGATAGGCACGACAGGCAGCTGCGCCGGTTGAATTGGTGGAGTTGGTGGATCGGTGACCGAATACCTGCCCCATGCCCCCGGTGGCGAGAATCACGGCATCTGCGCGAAATCGCTTCACCTCCATGGTACGCAGGTTCATGGCGACGATCCCCTTGCACACCCCTTGTCCATCCGTTACCGGCGAGAGAAACTCCCACCACTCGAATTTCTGTACCCGCCCCAGGGACTCCTGGCGCCGAACCTCCTGGTCGACACCATACAGCAGTTGTTGGCCTGTACTGGCTCCGGCAAACACGGTGCGGCGGTTTTTGACACCGCCGAACAGGCGAAGGTCCAGCAGGCCTTCCGCGGTTCGGGAGAAGGTGACACCCATGCGCTCAAAGGTGCGGATGATTCCCGGAGCCTCTTCACACATGGATTTCACCGGAGGCTGATTGGCAAGGTAGGCTCCCCCCTTCAGGGTATCGATGATATGTTGGCGCACCGAATCCCGCTCACCCTTGGTGTCGAAACAGGCGTTGATGCCACCCTGGGCGCACACGGAATGAGAGCGTTTGACTTCGAACAGAGAGAAAATCTCGACTTGAAACCCGCTTTCGGCCACTCGAAGGGCTGCCCACAGGCCACCCAGCCCGCCGCCGACAACGATCACCTTACGTGGCCGCTTCATGGCAGAAACCCCAGCATTCCGTGCAGCCCCATGGCAGTGAGTGCCAGAGCTAACAGGGTGCAGAAATAGAACCAGTAGCGTTGGGCTTCAACGCTGGTGGTCACTCCCCAGCTGATTGCCATTGTCCAGAGACCGTTGCTCAGATGAAACACCGCCAGGATCAGCCCCGTGAGGTAGAGCAGGAAAGTGACCGGGTTGCTGAGCAGAGACTGCATATGGCTAAACAGGTCGGCGCGGATGTCGGGTTGCCAGATGCCCCAGACCCTTGTCCATCCCACATGCAGTATAAGGAACAGCACAATGCCGATACCCGAGATTCGTTGCAGCCGGTAAAAACGGTTGTGCAGCCAGGGGTAGGGATTCCAGTCGCTGCGGGATCCATAGAGAATCACGAAACCGTAGCCAATATGGAAAAGCAGTGGCAGCGCAATGACGAAAATTTCCACCAGTGTCAGGTAATTCAGGCTTTGCAGCCAACCGACGACCTGTTCGTTGTAGTGGCTCTGACCGAAGCGGGACTGGGAATTCTCCCAGAGGTGAAAGATCACAAAACCACCAACCGGCAACAGTCCAAAGAGTGAATGGAGTCTGTGGAGTAGAAAATGTCGGTTGTGGATGGAGCTGGTCATGGTGGTCAGGGGTGATTGATCACTTGAAACATTATAGTATTAATAATTTCTAATTGACTGACATGGAGCAGCTAAACATCAGTTTTGGATTGGGCGGAGTCTCTACCCGGCCTCACCAATAGAGATGGCGTGACCATATTGCGTGTAGAAAATTCCACCCAGTGCCGAAAACCCCGGTTTAGTCATGGAAATTCTCTTACACCCAGTCGACAATCGGATACAATCCACAACAATGAAATCACCAGATTAGGATAACAGCTTTGGTAAACGGGGTAGGTACGTTTTTTTTCATCCACATCAGGGTAACAATTCCAGATCGGCACAGGTCACAAATCTATCCATCCAGGGGAAGGTGTGGCAATACCTTATGCAGGCCAGGCTGCTGCTATATGGCTGGCCGGACGATGAGTTATGATCATCGATAGAGTTGATGGGAAATGTTCAGTAAAAGTATTGGTACACGGATCCTGGTTATCGTGGGGATGGCTTCGTTCCTGACCCTGGCTGGTCTGGTTTTCTTCTACACTCAGAGCCAGCGTGCACTCATCGTTGATGATTACAAGGTTGTGGCGGGGCGCATGGTCTCCACGGCGGTTGCCGGACTGGGGGCCATAATGGAGACAGGCTCCGCCGCCATTGCCCGACGCTATGCCGAGGATGTCAAGGCTGCTGTTGGTCTGGAAGGCTTCAACTTTGTACGTCCCAATGGTCTGGAAGCCTTTCTGGACAACGTCACGATCGATCAGGTCAATTCCCGCTATGGCCAAACCGTTTTCGGAGAGCGTGAAGAGTCTCACCAGGTGCGGCTATTTGCGCAGGACGATCCCTTTCTGAGGCAGGCGCTCACCAGTGCGCAGCGGGTTGGCAGGGTGGACGAGTCCGGACAATATTATGTGGTGCTCATGCCGATCACCAATAGGCAGGTCTGTCACCAATGTCATGGAGAAACTCAAAAGGTTCTTGGTCTCGCCAGATTGAGCACCTCGCTCAAGCAGGTCAACCAAATGGTGACCGAGAGTCGAAATCAGGCCATCCTGGCGCTGTTTGTGGTGCTATTCCTGCTACTGATTCTGACTCATCTGTTTCTCAGCAAGGCGGTGATATCGCCGATTCGCAGGATGACCCAAGCGATGTTTCAGGTCGAACAGGGTGATCTGGCACAACAGATACCCGAAATCGGAGAAGATGAACTGGGTCGGATGGCGCACTCCTTCAACACCATGACCAGGCAGATACGTGAGATCCATGCCGGGCTGGAGATGGAACAGGGCAAGCTGACTACGATCATTCTCAATGCCGGTGAGGGTATCGTGGTGACAGACAGGGATGAGCGTGTGGTTCTTGTCAATCCCGCGGCAGAGGCCTTGTTGGGTAAGACAAAAGCGGAGGTCATCGATCAGGGGTTTTACCGGCTGGTCGAGGACAAAGCCATGATCGAACGCCTGATTCAGCATCCGGATCCCAACTATGCCGAGTCCGTGTTACAGGGAAAGCGTTACCTCAGCATCATGGCCGCGAGAATAGAGACACCACAGGGTGAAGTCCTTGGCATGGCCGCGTTGATGCGTGATGTCACGACCCAGCGGCGACGTGAGGCCTATCTGGAGGCCATCTCCTACACGGATGAATTGACCGGCCTGCTCAATCGCCGATCCCTTGCCGATATCCTGGACCAGGGGGTCTCGGATGCGCTGGAAAAGCACCAACCGTTGAGTCTGCTGATGATGGACCTGGACCATTTCAAACGGTTGAACGACACCCATGGGCATGACATGGGAGACAGAGTATTGGCCGCATTTGGAAAACTCCTCAAAGGTCGCTTGAGAGACTCGGACTATGCCTGTCGCTATGGCGGCGAAGAGTTTTGTGTCATTCTGACGAGCACCCCGGAGCAGGGTGCCTATAAAACAGCCGAGGATATACGCCAGGCCCTGGCGGGGATGGACATAGACGGTGTGAGCGTGACGATAAGTATCGGAACCGCAGCATTGAATCAGTTGGCACAACCCTCGGCAGAGAGTCTGCTAAAGGCCGCCGATACCGCGCTCTATGAAGCCAAAGGGCAAGGTCGGAACCGAACGGTTCAATATCAAGTGGATTTTTGAATCAGTCAGTTTCGCAGAATCCTTCTGCGTGCGTGAACCCCTGCAAGCGGGTTCAGGTCTCCGAGACCTGCTGTGGGCTGGCTGCGGGATAGATGCCGCCAAGCACCACGTCATGTGTGGCGCCGGTCACCGCAGCCAGGTTTCCATTGAGTCCGGCGAGGGTGCGTTTAGCCAGCCAGGCAAAGGTTATTGCCTCGACCCAATCGGGATCGACACCATATACGGATGTCGGTTTGATGTTGGCCTGCGGCAGATAGGTACCCAGTCTTTCCAGCAGATAGGCGTTGTGAGCACCACCGCCACATACCAGAATCTCACTCTTCGAGTAGCCCTCTCGGGTAATTGCCCCTGCGATGCTTCCGGCACTGAGTTCGACCAGTGTCGCCTGCACGTCCACCGCGGCAAGGGAGTATCTGTCAAGCTTTTCCATCAGCCATGGCAGGCTGAAATATTCGCTTCCAGTGCTTTTCGGTGGTGGCAGTTGGAAATAGGGGTCGGTGAGCAAATCATCCAGTAAGGCGGTATCGGCTCGACCGCTTCTTGCCCACTCACCCTGCTGATCCATTGCAACACCCCGATGCTGCTCAATCCAACGGTCCAGGAGAGTATTGGCGGGACCGGTGTCATATCCGCTGACCGGCAGAGATCCGTCCGCAGGCAGACATGTGATATTGGCTATACCGCCGAGGTTGAGCACCAGCCGATCGCTTGCGCTGTGCTGGAACAGGGCCTGATGTAGCGCAGGTACCAGGGGGGCGCCCTGGCCTCCTGCAGCGATATCGCGGCGGCGGAAATCAGCCACCGTGGTGATGCCGGTCAATTCGGCTATGGTGTTGGGATCGCCAATCTGCAGGGTAAACGGATTCGGTGATTCGGGGCGATGGCGAATGGTTTGACCGTGACTGCCAACGGCGCTGACCTGCTGCGGCGACAACCCTGCCTTTGACAACAGCTTGAGGCACGCGTCCGAGAATATCCTGCCTACTTTTCTGTCGAGTTCCCCCATACGATCGATTTCGTTGCTGCCCGGCAGGCAGAGCGCGCGCAGCTCAGCCTTCAACTGCGCCGGGTAGGCCTCGATATGACTCGCTATCAGATGGGGTCGGGCGCCTGAGAGGTCGACAGCCGCCGCATCCACTCCATCCAGGCTTGTGCCAGAGATGAGTCCTATGTAGGTCGACCTATTCGGCATTGGCGACGAGTGTACGATTGATCAGATCGAGCTTGCTCAGCAGCGGCTGTATCTTCAGTTCGAAGTCATTACGATATTGTTTTGCGATCGGTTCGGCCGCAGGGAGCTTCACCGTCAATGGATTTCTGTGTACGCCGTTGACACGGAATTCATAATGCAGATGTGGTCCGGTCGCGAGCCCGGTTCGGCCCACATAACCGATGATCTGCCCCTGCTTCACCTTGTTACCCTTCCTCGCTTTCTTGTTGTAGCGTGAGAGGTGGGCATACAGGGTTGTATATGTCTGGCCGTGCTTCACGATCACGGTGTTGCCATAGCCGCCTTTCTTGCCGCGATAGATGACCTTGCCGTCACCGGCGGCTTTCACCGGAGTGCCGATTTTTGCCGCATAATCGACCCCCCGGTGGGGACGCTTTTTCCCCAGCACGGGATGGTAGCGCTCTCGTGTGAAGCGCGAGGAGATACGTCTGAAATCGACGGGTGCCCTGAGAAATGCCTTGCGCATGCTGCGCCCGTCCGGACTGTAGTAGTCGGATCGGCCAGAATCATCGGTATAGAGAAGGGCGCGGTAGGAGCGACCCCGGTTGACGAACTCTGCTGCGAGTATTGAACCATCGCGCAGCTTCTCCCCATCCAGATAGTCTTCCTGGAAGATCACGGTGAAGCGGTCGCCGCTGCGGATCTCGAGGGCGAAATCGATATCCCAGCCGAAGATGCCCGCCATCTGCATGATCAGTTTTTCCGATAGTCCCGCCTCTTTGGCCGCCGAATAGAAAGAGTTCTCTATGGTACCGCTTACATGATTGGTCCTGACTTCAACATCTCTGTTCAGTTCGATCGCCCTGAATCCGTCGTCGATAGCCGATATCTCCAGACTGCGGATCTTACTTTGAACAAGGCGCAGACCGAGGAAATTCTTATCCTCGTCCAGATCGATATGGAGAATCTCTCCCGGACGGATATCAGTCAGATGCTTTGCGATATCGCTGGAGTGGACGATGCGATGCAGCAGGTTCGCACTGAGATCATGTTTTTTGAATATACTGGCCAGAGAATCGCCGCTTTTGATCTCATAGGTGAGTGTGCTTGTCTCAGGCTCAGTCTCAGGAGCCTCGGATACCGGGAGCGGATCGGGGGCAAGCGCCGGTTCGGACTCTACGGCCACGGCCTGCTTGATAAAACTGATCGACTGGAGCGCAGGGGCGGATTGCTCGTTGGTGTTCTTGGACTGGCCGGGTAGTGGAAGTGGTAGAATTCTCTTCTGTTCGGGTTTTTCACTCTGCTCAGTAGCTTCTATGCTGTCCGTCTCGGGAGATTGGTCGGGTGTCGATATCAGGAAGACAAATCCTGCTGCGAGGAGTAGCAGCATGACGGCGGCGAGGGTGAGACGGCGGGCTATCTGGCCGCGCGCCGGTTTTCTCTCCAATGAGTAGGATTTAAAGTCTTGCATGATTCAACGATACAGTAATCTATATGTTATGTAACGGCCCCTTGCCGATAAAATATAGCGACTGATCACATAATGGATAGTAGCGTATATCAATATACAATGGTTAATTTTATCAGATGGTTCTAGTAGAGTGTGCATCCATTGCCTTAATTTTAGAGATTTAGTAAATGACCGATGTCACTGCATCACTGGAACTGATTAAACGAGGAACGCAAGAGGTCCTTCCCGAGGAGTTGTTGATCAAGAAGCTCCAGCGGGGGGTACCGCTCAAGATCAAGGCGGGTTTCGATCCGACGGCGCCTGATCTTCATATCGGACATACTGTCCTCATCAATAAACTGCGCCAGTTCCAGGAGTTGGGGCATGAGGTGATCTTTCTGATCGGAGATTTCACCGGCATGATCGGCGACCCCACGGGAAAAAGCGCCACCCGCCCCCCTTTGACGCGGGACGAGGTCGTGGAGAATGCCAAGACCTACGAGCATCAGATCTTCAAGATTCTCGACCCCGCTAGGACCACGGTTCTGTTCAATTCCTCCTGGATGGGGGAGATGTCGGCGGTGGACCTGATTCAGCTGGCTGCAAAGCATACGGTGGCACGGATGCTGGAGAGGGATGACTTCAACAAGCGTTACACCGGCGGCCAGCCCATCGCGGTGCATGAGTTCCTCTATCCTTTGATCCAGGGCTACGATTCAGTGGTGCTGAAGGCCGATGTGGAATTGGGGGGGACGGATCAGAAATTCAATCTCCTGGTAGGGCGTCAACTCCAGGAAGCCTATCAGCAGGAGCCTCAGGTGGTTATCACCGTGCCGATTCTGGAGGGATTGGACGGTGTGCAGAAGATGTCTAAGTCACTCAACAATTACATCGGAATCACAGACGCCCCGGAGGAGATGTTCGGCAAGGTCATGTCAATTTCCGATGAGCTGATGTGGCGCTACTTCGAACTCCTGAGTTTTCGGCCGATGTCGGAGATCGAAGGCTGGAAGCGGGATGTCGAGCAGGGTGCCAATCCACGCGACATCAAGATCCGCCTCGCCGAAGAGTTGGTGGAGCGGTTTCATTCGGGTGAACAGGCCGCCAAGGCTCACCAGGCCTTTGTGGACCGTTTCCAGAAAGGTCAGATGCCCGATGAGATGCCCGAGCTGACCCTGAGCGCGCCTGGCGACGGCTATCCGATTGCCAATCTATTGAAAGATGCGGGTTTGGTACAGAGCACTTCAGAAGCCATGCGCATGATAAAGCAGGGGGCGGTGCGTATTGATGGTGAGAGAGTGACTAGTCATGCGCTCACTGTTGAAGCGGGGACCGCAAATGTGTACCAGGTGGGTAAACGAAGATTTGCCCGCATCAGCTTGCACTAGCCGTGTTCTGATCCATGCGGATTCTGCGCTGCGCTCTGTTGACATATGATTTGTGTCGACTCGCGATTACTTGAGATTCGAGGAGTTTCGGTGCGGCAAGCCGCACCCTACAGGGAATCGAGGCGTA
>JBNKLI010000063.1:0-18142 GCA_050292275.1 Candidatus Thiodiazotropha sp. | reverse complement strand
TCGTGGTGTCCCTCTTCGACCACCCGGCCATCCTCGAATACCAGTACCCGGTCGGCCTGTTTCACCGCGCTCAGGCGGTGCGCGATGATGATCGTGGTGCGTCCCTTCAGGAATGTCTGCAGCGCTGCATGGAGGTCGCCTTCGGTGGTGGTGTCGAGGGCGGAGGTGGCTTCATCGAGTATCACCACGCTGGGGTCGGTGAGCACCATGCGGGCGATGGCGAGGCGCTGGCGCTGACCGCCCGAGAGGCGCACGCCGAAGCGTCCGATCAATGTATCCAGTCCCTGCTCCATGCCCTGTATGGTCTCTTTCAATTGTGCGATCTCCAGCGCCTGCCAGAGTCTGTCATCGGCGATCTCGCGTCCCAGGGTGAGATTGATCCTGACACTGTCATTCAACAGCGCCGGGTGTTGCAGTACGGTGGCTACATGGTCACGCACCACGTCCATGCCGATTTCATCCACGGCGACACCGTCGAACAGGACACGGCCCGACTTGACCGGATAGAGCCCGAGAATGATCTGCACCAGGGTGGTTTTTCCACCACCGCTGGCACCGACGAAGGCGACCTTTTCTCCGGCCTTGATCTCCAGGTTGACACCGTTGAGCACCGGGTGGCCGTCGCCGTAGGCGAAGTGGATCCCTTCGAGACGCAGGCCGACGGTGGACTTGCCGACGAACGGGTTGTGCCTGTGGGGGTATACCGGCTCGAGGTCGACCCGTAGCAGGTTGTTTATGCGTCCGAGGGCGGCTTGTGCGCCATTGTAGGCGTACTGGATATTCAGCACCTCCTGTACGGGTCCCATCATGAACCAGAGATAGGCATAGACCCCGAGCATTTCACCGATGCTCAGGCTGGACCAGAGCACCATGAACATGCTGACCGCGCGGAAGATATCGAAACCGAACAGGAAGATCATGAACGAGAGGCGGTTGGCGGCGTCGCTCTTCCAGGTGAACGCGGCGGAGTGGTGGCGGATATTATCGGCCTTGTCGATGATGCGCCGGATATAGTGTCGCTCGCGGTTGCTGGCGCGTATCTGCTGGATCGCATCCAGGGTCTCCTCGAGCGACTCCTGGAATAGCTGAAAGGCGGAGTTCTCGCGTTTTTTCAGCTGTTTGACCTTGTGTCCGAAGATGGTTGTGAAATAGATCACCAGGGGGTTGAGAAACAGGATGAACAGGGCCAGGGCCCAGTTGATCCACAGCAGTACGATCGCGGTGCCGATGATGCTCAGCGATGCCACCAGGAACTTGCTGGTGGTGACACTGACAAAACCGTCCACCGCCTCGAGGTCTGTGACCAGGTGGGAAGCCACCGTGCCGCTGCCCATGGTTTCATAGGAGGACATGGAGATGCGTTCAAGCCTGAGCAGCAGATCCCGCCGGATATGGAAAATGACATCCTTGGCGATTCGGGTGAACTGCATGGTCTGCCAAACACCGAAGACCAGGGCGAGCAGGCGCAGGATGAGGGTGAGCACGAGGATCGCGAGGATATAGAGCACAGGGCCGTGCCAGGCCTGCGGGAAAAGGGCGTTCATGACGGCGATCGCCTTGCCGGGCTGATCGAGCAGCACTTCATCGACAAGCAATGGGATCAACAGGGGAACGGGTACTGCGGCAATGGCGCCGAGCACGGCGATCAGATTGGCGGCAATCAGCTCACGCCGGTGATGCAGCACCATATGGATCAACTCATTCCATCGATACTCTCCCTCGCGTAAGCCCGGTCTGGATGGCGGATTGGCGGCATCGCTACTCATGGCATCGCAGTCTGGCCTTCATCCGCCGCAGCCCCTCGATGCGGCTTTGGGTGTGGTGAAGACGATCATACTCTTGATATTCGGCGATGGCTGAATAGCCGAGATAGCTGAATGCGCCAGGCACCCAGAGGGAGCCGATCCAGATGGAGGCCCCGGTATAGGGATCCTCGTAGAACCCGGGTTTGGCGCTGTAGGCTTGGCCTTCGAGCTGTGACAGCCGCTGCTCCAGTTGTCTGCAGTTCAGCTGTTCATCCTCCTGTTCATACAGGGGTTCCAGTGGCCTGGGGTAGGCCCTTGGCCGGTCGTCCGACACCACCTGGGCCGATGCCAGCAGCAACAGCGGCAACAGCCAGTTGTATGGTCGCGGTTGCATCATTAGCAACTCCCTATTTCCACAGTATGGGGACGACTGCAGCCCGGAAAGCGGAAAGTCTCAGAGTACCGACTCGTCGAAATCGTAGATCAGATTGCTTTCCGGCCGCTGTACGAAATTCCCCTGTACATAATCGGTTCCACTGCTCCACAGTACGGCGATGCTGCGCGGATCCTCGACTTGCGGGGCAATGACTTTGATACCTTTCGTGTGGGCAAGTTCGATGAGGTCCTTCAGCCCCTGTTGAGAATCCTGCAGCAGGCTGTAATCGAGCTTGATATATTTTATCGGAAGGTGGTCGATCACCCGCTCTGTCTCCGCGCCTTGGGTGACACGGGTCAGCAGTGACGTGATGTTGATCTTTTCCAGAATGTCGAAGCAGATCTTGGCGGATTTCAGGTTCCTCGCCACTTCATTGAAATTGAACTCGAAGGTCAGGGTGTCTTTGTGGACCTGGCCCTGGCGGTGCTTTTCGCGAAGGTAGGAGAGGCGTTCCATGTTCTCCAGCAGATCCGTGGATTGGGAGACGAACAGGTGGAGTTCGTTGCCCTGGAGTTTATGCTCGTTGATGACCTGAATTGCGCGGCGCGCGGTCCAATGGTCTACCTTGCTGATCAGTCCAGACTTTTCCGCAACGGGGATGAATTCCGCGGCGCGGTGCAGTTTGCCATCGGGTTCCTGCAGGCGCAGCAGGGTTTGATAATGGGCCCGTGTGGTACCTTGCAGCGCCACCACCGGTTGGAAATAGATATCGAAATAGTCGTTCTGCAGGGCCTTTTCTATCAACTCGCCCATATCCTCTTCGCTGCCGCCGGCTGCGTGATCCTTCGACACCGCTTTCAATTCGACGAACTGGATTTGGTTGCCACCGGCCTCCTGGGCATTGCGGCTGGCGATCTGGGCATGGGCGATGATCGTGCGTGAGTCATGATTGTTCGATTCGACCGGGTAGATGCCGATGCTGACGGTGACGCCGACCGTTGTGTTCTCGACCTCGATGATCTGTTTTGACACGGACTGGCACAAGGAATCGCCGAGAGACTGCAATTCGTCTCGGTCAGGACGCAAGGCAAGCAGGCTCAGACTGTTGTCGCCAAAACGTGTCAGGATATCCTGGCTTTGCAGATGCTCTTTCAAGTGCGAGGCGACCATGGCGAGTACGGCATCGAGGCCACCTATACCCACTGCTTGAATGAGATCTTCAGGATTGTCGATCTGTATGAAATAGACCCCGGTGACTTCCTCGATCGGTGATTCCGACTGCAGCAGGGCGTCAAGGCGCTCGAGCAGGTAGTTACGGGAGTGAAGGCCGGTCTCTTTCTCACTCCGGGTATGTCCATGCAGACGGTTGCCGAGCTGGCGTGCGCGCCGGATACGGTTGGTGACCGTGGTGATCAGGTGTTTGGGGGCAATCGGTTTGGAAAGAAAATCCTCACCGCCGAAACTGAGCGCGGTCAACTGTTTGTCGAGATCCTGTTCGCCCGACAGAAAGACGATCGGTATGTCGATAAACTCGTTGTTCTCGCGGATGACGGTTGTCAGTTCGGTGCCACTGGCCTCGGGCATATAGAGATCCATGAGGATCAGGTCCGGTTTGAACTCATGCAGGATATCCATGACCTGCAGCGGATCGGTCACGCTGCGGCATTCGAAATGTGCCTTGCTCAGAATGGCATCGGCAAAATCCGCCTGTGCCGGGTCATCCTCGACGATGAGTACCCGATACGAGCTGTGTGAATGGGTGGTGGAGAGCTCTTGAATACGTTTCGCCGCCAGGTAGGGGTCGACCGGTTTTACCCAGTAGGCGCTTGCGTCCACGCGCATTGCGGAGAGGCGGACCTTGAGGTCGGAATTGTCGGCGATAAAGGCAACCGGCATCCCTGGGAGGCCGTTGTTTTTATTCCACAGTCCACCCTGTTTCGACTCTGGGAAGAGTTTGTCCAGCAACTCGACATGGCTGATCACTATCCCCGCTTCATCCGGATTGATTTCGTAGTGATGAATCATCTGATCGGCATCGGTGAGATAGTTGACGTCGAATTGATGGACCTGCAGGTGGCGGGTCAGATTCGCCGCCAGCGCTTCATCGATACCGAGAATGAAGACCTTCGGATTACCATCGGCAGTCGGAGTCGTGTGGGAGGCCTCGGGGGGTTTGCTGGCGAGTACCTCTGCCTGTTGGTTGCAGGCTTGTATGGCTGCATCCTTGAATGCGTGCACCAGGCCATCGAGGGCGACGACATCGTCATGCTGCGGTTTCAAACCTGTCCCATGGTAGTCGTTGAGATGAGCGATCAGTGATTTTCCGCTCTGGGTGATTTGCGGTACGCCGAATTTGCTGCCCGATTCGTTGAGTGTCGATATACGCTCGATCAGGGTATCCAGATGATTGCCCTTCCAGTCGCTGTGGACCAATTGATGCCAGTTCTCGAGAATGGCCGAGACCCTGCCTGGAACCTGATTGAGGAAGGTCTGCACCAAGTCGGGTTTTGCTGTTTGTTGCACCGGTTTGTTGTTACTCATCAGGGATTTGGGTTTATATTTTTAACGCTGGGGCGCTGCTGTGCGGGACGATGGCTCGGTCTATCGATGGATCACTGCCGCTTAAACGCCTAACTACTTGTCCGATCAAGGAATGATAGCGTTTTGTGGGGCAGACAGGAAGCACTGTTTCCCCGTCAAGGCAGACTCATTTCTCCGATTCTTCTCCAGGCCTGGTGCGAGGCTCAGCGATCGGCTCCAGCTCAGTGACCTGGAAGGCCCCTCCACGAACAACCCAACGAATGTTGAAATCGTAGAGTCGCATGCCGAATTGGTCCCTTTTCGCTTCATCCAGGTAGGCTGGGCGTGGATCGTTCTCCAGTATGCGCCGTATCAGCTGCTGCAGTTGTTGCGCCTGTGCCGGTGGCAGTCGTTCCAGGACATCTCTTGCCGCCGAGGCGTAACTCAGCTCGATCGCCTTGCCGGGTGCGCCGGGCGCATACCCGCACTTCGCATTCGGGATTGCATCCGCATAGGGCAGGTAGGGCTTGATATCGAGTACGGGTGTCCCGTCCAGCAGGTCGACCCCGCCCAGATGCAGTTCGACTCTGTTGTTCGATATATCGAGATCGAGCAGGTCGACTGCCGAGAGGCCGATGGGGTTGGGCCGCACGGGACTGCGCGAGGCGAATACGCCTACCCGCCGGTTGCCCCCCAGGCGGGGAGGGCGAACGGTTGGCCGCCACTCGCCGCTGGAGGCATGGAAAACGAATATGATCCAGAGGTGTGAGTAGTCGGCCAGTTCGCGAAAAGCCTCGGCGCGGTTGTAGGGCGCCAGGATCTCCAGCCTTGCTTCGGCTTGCGCAATCAATCGCGACTGTCTTGGGATACCGAACTTCTCCTTGAAACAGGAGTGGATGATTCCGATGGGGTGGAATTCGAAGGCCATGGCTACTTTTTGAACGCTATAACCTTTTTCAGCGGATTGAGGTTGATTTCATCGAAGACCGTACCCGGACGGGCGTCGAGTACCAGCATCAGGGTGTCGGCGACATCCTCCACCCGCAAGGCGTTGTCTGCACTCTCTCCCGGCTTGAAATCGAGATTGTCATAGAACCCGCTCTGTACCATGCCGGGATTGATGAGGCAGACCCTCACCCCGCTGCCGCTGCATTCGGCGCGCATGGATTGGGCGAAGCCCCTCAGGGCGAACTTGCACGCCGAGTAGACAGCCCCCTTGCGGCCGCCGACGAGTGCCGCCTCGGAACCCATGACGACCAGGTCGCCCCGCGCCGACCGCTTGAGCAGAGGAACCAGGGCGCGGGCGACATAGAGGTGCTGGATCAGGTTGATTGCCACCAGATCGCTGATCTGCCGATAGGAGAACTCCTCCAGGTTGCCGAATCGACCGCTACCGGCATTCAGCACGATTCCATCCAGATCGGCGTGATCGGCGGCGATCCCGGCCAGGTGTGCCGGTAGTGCGTCGAGGGCTGAAAGGTCAATGACACGTTTTTCAAGGCCGTTTCTGTCGGCCAAACGTGAGAAGTCCCGGCCGAGAGCCACGACCCGGTGTCCTTCATCGAGCAGGCGAGATGTGATTGCTGCGCCGATACCGCCACTGGCACCGGTTACCACTATCTTGCGTGTTGATTTCCGAGGTCTCTTTTTCATCAATGTTTCAAATCATAGCTGTTGGTCATCTTACATTGACCCGAACGTTTCATCCGGGAAGGTAATGATTGCCTCGGGTTGGCCTGAGGCGCTATCAGGCTTGATCGATCAACGATCGTATCAGGCCAAGCTGCTGTCGAAACAGGGCTCTTACAAATTTTCCGCTGATTTTTCGCGAGTTGCTCTGGGGATTGTCAGAGACGATTTTACAAACCCGGGCGCAGGTGATGGCATCGATTGCGGCAACGGCTTCAATGAATCCTGACGATTCCATATCATAGGCCATATCCGGTGTGTATTCGGATTGTGCCCTGCGGACACATGTCAACGCTCCGACGTGGTTGCCGGGCGAATCAGGTGTTTGCAATGACCACTCCTCTCCACTGCCCATGTCGATGATCCGGTCAACCAGGAGCGAGGCGCCGACTTCCAGGGAGCCGTGACCGCAGATTCCGAGATTGATCCATCGTGCGCGGGCTGTGGTCTGGATGTCGTGCAGATAGCGTACACCCTGAGCAGAGGCTCTGGTGCCAGGTCCGGTAATCACCAGGCGGATTCCGTCGCCGATGTAGACCGGCATCCTCATGTGAAGCTGGTCCCGCCGCAGATCGAGGTCATCCATCAGCGTTTTTGCCTCTGCCGGCAGTGCAACGACGAGGTTGAGCGGATTTCCAGTCCTTTGCCGCATTCGTTTCATTGCGCCTGATAGCGTCCCTGCAAGGCCCGATAGTAAGCGGCACGTTCGTGATGACCCCGCTTCTCCGCGCCTTGGGCCAGGATTGTGCACTTCTCGACCAATGTCGAGACAGCGGCGACTCGGTCTTCTTCATCAAGTTGCCGGCTATCGAGTATTTTGATCAGAGAACGGACTCGAAACCTGTCCATTCCCCAGTGCCGGTGTGACAGTTGATCAGGGTGGCCGCCATATTTCTCGATCAACGGCTGATCGATGAACAATACCGCTTCCCTGGCGCAGATTCTCAGCCAGAAATCGTAGTCCTCGCATGCCGGCAGTTCGGTGTCGAAAAGTCCAAACTCGTCGAACAGCGTGCGGTGCATCACTACCGAAGAGGGAGAGATTACACACAGAGGCAGGCAGCGTCGGAATATCCTGCCGCCGCTTTTGGCATGCTTGTGCATTTGATTGACTCTGATTCCCTTGCGTATCCATATCTCATTGGTGTGACAGAGCCGGTGTTGGGGTGAGTCGCTCAAGGCCTCGATCTGTAATTGGAGTTTATTCGGTAACCAGCGATCGTCCGAGTCGAGCAGGGCGATCCACTCACCACGGGCCCGCTCTATGCCCCGGTTTCGGGCGCTGCTGACGCCAAGGTTATCCTGTTGGACGTAGTCGCACTGGCGGTAGCGATCCGCCATCAAACAGGCGGTTGTGTCGTTTGAACCGTCATCAACCACGATGATCTCCGAGGGCGCGAGGCTTTGCGACAAAACGGAGTCGATGGCTCTCGGCAAGGTATGGGCGCGATTGTGGGTTGGGATAACGACTGAAACCGACATGGTGCAAGATTAAACTTCGCCGCGCCCGGCGTCTATCCTCGCCAGGAGTGGCGAGACAGGCACCAGGCGACATGACTGCCGCCCGGGTTCGCGCTGGGCTCAAATTCGCCTGTAAGATGTCACTAATCAACAGCTTACTTTGCTTGTTCATGGTGTATCAAAGGCGAATCGTTTTAAAACAATCGGGAATACAAGTAGTTATTTTGTGAAATAGTTTGAGCTGCTTGGCAAAAATCAGGCAAAAAAGCCCGTATGCTTTATAATTGTGAGCGGTACTATGCAATGAATTCAATGGATGGATTGAAATAAATGCGTACCTGGAAAAGGATTTTCGATATTCCAGCAACCTATCTGAGAGGGGTGTTTCTCCTCGGAGCCTACGCTGAAGTGAAATCAAGAAGATTTGATACAGATGCCGTGCTTGAGAAGATTCTGCAGCGCGACAAGGAAGGGTTCACCTCTTTCTACGAGCGCTACCGTGGGCGCGTCTACCGCTTTCTCGTCAGGCAGTACGGTACGGGCGAATATGGCAAAGCGGCCTACTATTCAACATGGCGTAACCTGGTGGTTTCAGGCAACGGCATCAAAACCCCCAAGGAACTCAAGATCGCATTCTACAAATATCTCGGCAAAACGGTGAACAATGCCGGGGGCTCCAGAAGTGTAGAGATTCAGAGCAACTATCTTCCGCGCGACATCGAGCAGGACGGCAACTGGAGCCTGGTTCTCATGGAGCACTTCAAAAAGCTCACCGCGGAGAAAAAGCGCTATTTTCTCTTCAAGCATGAGATTGGCATGAGTGAAACGGCTATCTCGAAGATCGTGGATGTCGCAAAGAAGGTTATTGAAAAGAAACTCCAGCAGGCGGAAACAGAGCTCTATACTGCAATGGACGAGTCAGGATGCCCAAAGAAGTACTCGCTTGAAAAGCTCTATCGTGAAAGCAGGGTGGTAAAGCCGCCTGCTTCCTGGGATCAGGAGATAGTCGACTCCTTCAATATGTGGCTGATGCAGGCGGAACAGCCTGATCTGCACGCGTCGCCTGACATCGAAACGTCCGAATCAACGAGTTCAGCGGGTATCGCCGAGAAGATCGGTAATTTCAAACAACAGGTTAGATTCAAGCTGTCAAATCTGGGCAAACGACAAGGTTCGAAAGGGCCCCGGGTGCGTAAACTCTCCTCGAACCATCGCTGATGCTGCCCTTAGGGTGTATAGAACAATGGGCAACGCAGCGATCTAAAGCTGTGCCTGTTGTGAGAAAATCGACCTGTCGAGGTTGAAATCACACCTGTTTTGAGCCATCGACAGGAGTTGGCGGTTCCTGCGCTCGGGGAGGTAGTGTAGAATCCCCGCTTTTTCCCGTGCCGGTATCGCCATGCAAGATATTAATCCAATTATCCAGACCATAGCCGACTTGAAGGGACGTGCATCCGCCCTGAGGGGGTATCTTTGACTATGAGACCAAGCAGGAACGCCTGACCGAGGTCCTTCGCGAGCTGGAGGATCCCGGAGTTTGGAGCGATCAGGAGCGAGCCCAGGCCCTGGGGCGTGAACGGGCCGGTCTGGAAGCCGTTGTCATCACCCTCGATGAACTCGCCAGTGGACTGGAGGATGCCGGCGAGCTGTTGGAAATGGCCGTCGAGGAGGGCGACGAGACG
Source organism: Candidatus Thiodiazotropha sp. (assembly GCA_050292275.1). Taxonomy (GTDB): domain Bacteria; phylum Pseudomonadota; class Gammaproteobacteria; order Chromatiales; family Chromatiaceae; genus Thiodiazotropha. Next base: position 8,669 of record JBNKLI010000063.1, on the reverse strand, counting down.
GCAGTAGAGGCCATAGAGGAAGAGTTGGCCGGCTATGACAAAAAGGTCTCGGATCTCGAGTTTCGGCGCATGTTCTCCGGCGAGACCGATCACTGCAACGCTTTTCTCGATATCCAGGCGGGTTCGGGAGGCACAGAGGCCCAGGACTGGGCGGAGATGTTGCTGCGCATGTATCTGCGTTGGGGAGAGCATCGCGATTTCAAGACTGAAATCATCGAGGCTTCAGCCGGCGAGGTGGCGGGTATCAAGAGCGCCACGGTGCGTTTCGAGGGCGACTACGCCTTTGGCTGGCTGCGTACCGAAATCGGTGTTCACCGCCTGGTGCGCAAATCACCCTTCGATTCAGGGAATCGGCGGCATACTTCCTTCGCCGCCGTATTCGTCTCCCCCGAGATCGACGATTCCATCGAGGTGGAGATCAATCCCGCCGATCTACGTATCGATGTCTATCGCGCCAGCGGCGCGGGAGGCCAGCATGTCAACCGTACCGAGTCGGCAGTGAGAATAACTCACAATCCGACAGGCATTGTGGTGCAGTGCCAAAACGACCGTTCGCAACACAAGAACAAGGCGACTGCGATGAAGCAGCTGAAGGCCAAATTGTATGAAATGGAGGTACAGAAACGCAGTGCCTCGCAGCAACAGATCGAAGAGACCAAATCCGATATCGGCTGGGGCAGCCAGATTCGCAGCTATGTACTCGACGCCTCGCGGATCAAGGATCTGCGCACCGGTGTCGAGACAGGCAATACCCAGGCCGTACTCGACGGCGGACTCGATACGTTTATCGAGGCGAGCCTCAAAAGCGGGCTTTGAGTGAATAGATTGTTTGTAACTAATCACCCCCCTGGCGGGAGCATCCCGCGCTGGTCGCCGTAGAGGTATCAGAAACACGCTGTGAACCCATCCCTGGGCGCTTGATGTCCGCGTCCCTGCGGACAACAGTTTCTGATACCTCTACGGCGCCCAGCGCTATGTTCGGCTGTTTTTCGTACAATGGTGGTGTAGTTACGATTGATGTAGGCTGGAGACCTTCGAAACCCGATGATGTTGTATCATCGATCCACAAAAAACATTTGCGTTCATTCGCGTTCATTTGCGGACTTGCATACATTTGACGAATTGAATTAGTAGACAACATGAACGATCAGACAGACGAGAACAAACTCATCGCACAGCGTCGCGAGAAGCTGCAGCAGATGCGTGAGAACGGGAATGCCTTTCCCAACGACTTTCGCCGCAACAGCATGGCCGCTGAGCTGCATGCCGAATATGGGGAGAAACCGGCTGAGGAGCTGGAAGCACTCGGACTTCGTATCAAATTGGCAGGCCGCATGATGAGCAGGCGTGTCATGGGCAAGGCGAGCTTTGCCCACCTGCAGGACATGTCGGGGCGCATCCAGCTCTTCGTTCAGCGCGACGCCCTCGATGAAGGCGTCTACAACACCCAGTTCAAGAAATGGGACATTGGTGACATCATCGGCGCCGAAGGAGTGTTGTTCAAGACGAAAACGGGCGAGCTATCGATCAAGGTCGATAACATCCGGCTGCTCACCAAGGCGCTGCGTCCCCTTCCGGAGAAGTTTCACGGACTCTCCGATCAGGAGATCCGCTACCGACAGCGCTATGTCGATTTGATCATGAACGAGGCCTCACGCAATACCTTTCGACAGCGTACCCGCATCGTGCAGTTCATACGCGGTTTTCTCGATCAGCGTGGTTTTCTCGAAGTCGAGACACCGATGATGCAAGTGATACCCGGCGGTGCCACGGCGCGTCCTTTCGCCACCCGGCACAACGCCCTCGACATGGACATGTTTCTGCGTATCGCCCCGGAACTCTATCTCAAGCGCCTGGTGGTGGGAGGCTTTGAAAAGGTCTACGAGATCAATCGAAATTTCCGAAATGAGGGACTTTCAACCCGGCATAATCCGGAATTCACCATGCTGGAGTTCTATGAGGCCTATGCGGATTTCAACGATCTGATGGATCTCACCGAAGCGATGCTGCGAGCCCTTTGTCAGGAAGTGCTGGGGAGCATGCGGATCCGCTACCAGGGCGAGGAGTATGACTTCGCCAGCCCCTTCCGGCGGATGACGGTCAAGGAGTCGATCTGTCACTTCAATCCGGATATCAGCTCCGAAATGCTTGACGACGAGACCCAGGCCAGGGCCATTGCCGAACGCATGGAGATTCCCCTCAAGCCCAGCTATGGGCTCGGCAAGATTCAGATCGAGATTTTCGAGAAGAGCGTGGAACACCGGTTGCTCGATCCCACCTTCATTACCGCCTATCCCACCGAGGTCTCACCCCTGGCAAGGCGCAATGACGATGATCCCTTCGTCACCGATCGCTTCGAGTTCTTCGTCGGGGGCAGGGAGATCGCCAACGGTTTTTCCGAGCTCAACGATGCCGAGGATCAGGCAGAGCGCTTTCGCAAGCAGGTGGAGGAGAAGGAGGCCGGCGACGACGAGGCGATGCACTACGACGCCGATTACGTTCGTGCTCTGGAACACGGTATGCCGCCCACCGCCGGCGAGGGGATCGGCATAGACCGCCTGGTGATGTTGCTCACCGACTCATCCTCGATTCGGGACGTGCTGCTGTTCCCCCACATGCGGCCGGAGTAGTCTGGCGGGGTACACTAGTGGCCATGGAGCAGCAGTCCTTCTGCATGCTCAAGATGGTGTGCGGTCCCGGCCAGTACCAGAACATCGCCGGCCTGCAGCCGGGTCTCGCCTGCTGGGGCCTCGCCCCTGATGCCACCACGGCGCACAGCAGTCACACTGACATCCCAATCCCACAGATGCAGGTCCTCTATGGTGTGTCCCACGGCGAAGGCACGCTGCGGCAGGGTGACGGTGTGCAGACGCTCCTGGAAACCCGCATCGTGCTCCAGGTCGACGGCCTGCATCCCATGATAAAAATCGCGTAGCAGTTTGTAGTGGTTCTCGCGGATCTCACGCATGATTTTGAGAATACGCGATCCCGGTACCTTCAGCAGCAGCAACAGCTGTCCGCCCATCATCAGGCTTGCCTCGACCGCCTCCGGCATCACCTCCGCGGCGCCGGCTGACTCCAGGGTTTCCAGATGGGTGTCGTCTTTGGTACGTACCAGGACGGGAACATTTGAGGCCGATTGTTGAACGTGGTGAAGGATGCGCAGTGCCGTAATGTGGTCCTTGATGGTGACGACGATCACGCCTGCACGCTCGATTCCGGCCGCATCCAGAATTTCATGGCGGCTGGCGTCGCCGAAATGGACGGGCTCCCCAGCCTCATGGGCCTCCCTGACGATGTTGGGATCGAGGTCCAGGGCGACATAGGAAAAACCCTCATGATCCAGCAGGCGGCCGAGATTCTGTCCGATGCGCCCATAGCCGCAGATGACCACGTGCCGCTCCATCCCCTGCGCCTCATGGGCGAGGTCCTGGGTAAGCCCATCGTTCTGTTCACTCAGGCGCAGGCGGCAGAACTTTTCCGTGAGCCAGCCGTTGTAGCGGATCAGAAAGGGCGAGATCGACATGCTGAGAATGATTGCCGCGAACAGAATCTGCCCCGCTGAACCCGGTATCAGGGATGATTGCAGGGAGAGGTCGAGCAGAACGAAACCGAACTCACCGCCCTGGGCCAGCAACAGGCCGGAGCGAAAGGCTATCGCCAGTGTGCGCTGTGTCATGCTCACGATCGACAGAATGATCGCAGCTTTGGTGAGGATCAGGAAAATGGCGAGAAGCACGACCCAGTGCAGCAGCGGGAGTAGGGAAAACAGATCGACCCGCATGCCCACGGTGATGAAAAAGAGTCCGAGCAGGACGTCCTGAAACGGTCGGATATCGGCCTCGATCTGATGCCGGTATTCGGTCTCCCCCAGCATCATTCCCGCGAGGAAGGCACCCAGAGCGAGCGAGAGCCCCGCCTCATGGGTCAGCCAGGCGGCGGCCAGGGAGACCAGCAGCACCGTCAGGGTGAAGAGTTCCGCGGAGCGACTGCGCGCAATCTCATGAAACAGCGGACGCAACGCCCAGTGGCCGATGGCCATGATCAGTAGAAAAACCCCGGTCGCCTTGATCATCGCCCACACCAGGGGTTGCGCCAGGCCCTGCTCCGAGGTGCTGACAAGGATCGGGATGATGACAAGCAATGGGATTACGGCGAGATCCTGAAACAGCAGAATACTGACAGCAGCACGGCCGTGCTCTGTGTTGAGTTCCACCTGCTCGGAGAGCTGTTTGATGACGATGGCGGTCGAAGAGAGGGCGAGAATCGCACCGCTGATGAGCGCGGCTGCCGGTTCCAACCCTAGTGACCAGGCAATACCCCCGGCAACCAGGCAGGTAAACAACACCTGACTGCCGCCCAGGCCGAATACCGCCCCTTTCATGGCTATCATCTGCGGTAGGGAAAACTCCAGCCCGATAGCGAACAGCAGGAACACGACCCCGAATTCGGCGAGAAAACGTGTCTCCTCATTGGATGCGATCACCCCGCTGCCGAAAGGGCCAACCAGAATACCGACGATCAGATAGCCAAGTATGGGTGGCAGGTGCAGGCGCTTGAACAGGGTTACTGTCAAAACCGCAACGGCGAGCAGTATGATGATGATCTGCAGTGTATGAATATTCATTTCCGATTGAGCCGGGGAGCCATTGAGCCGCCAGGTTTGCCTGTATGGGCGAAATTATTTGAATTAGACATGATATTAAGTCATGGGGTATTAAACAGTTAAGTGTTAAAATCCCTGTTTATGAAACAAACCGATCGGACACGACGTGGCCAATAAGAAAAAGAGCAGACAATCCTCCGGGACGGATCCGCATCTCGCACGAGAGGCGCGTAAGTACCAAAATCCCATCCCGAGCCGTGAGTTCATCATGGAGACCCTGGAACAAGAGGGCGTCCCGATGGATATGGGCGCGCTCGCGGATCGTCTCTCTCTCGCTTCGGAAGATCAGCTAGAAGCGCTGCGCAGGCGTCTGCGTGCCATGCAGCGCGACGGGCAGCTGGTGTGCAACCGAAGCAATAACTTTTGCCTGGTCAACAAGCGTGACCTGATCGTGGGACGGGTCATCGGGCATGCCGACGGTTTCGGCTTTCTCAGGCCCGATGACGGCGGTGACGATCTCTATCTCCCTTTCAAGGAGATGCGCTCGGTGTTTCACGATGACAGGGCGGTGGTCAGGGTGACGGGCCTGGACAGGCGCAACCGCCTCGAAGCGGCCGTGGTGGAGGTGCTGGAGCGCAATACGCGCACAGTCGCGGGGCGTCTCTACATGGAAACGGGTGTGGGCTTTGTGGTGCCCGACTCCAAACGGCTCAGCAAGGATGTGATCATCCCAAGCAGCGAGATCGGGAACGCCAAACAGGGACAGATGGTGGTTGCCGAGATATTGGATCAACCTACAGTACGTACTCCACCCATTGGCCGCATAATCGAGGTTTTGGGCGATCACCTGGGGCCGGGAATGGAGACCGATATCGCCATCCGCACTCACAGCATTCCCATCGACTGGCCGGATGAAGTGCAGCAGCAGATCCACGGTATCGAGGCGCAGGTGAGCCGGTCGGATAAGAAGGGACGGATCGATTTACGTCACTTGCCGCTGGTGACCATCGATGGAGCGGACGCCAGGGATTTCGACGACGCGGTCTACTGCGAACCCAAGCCGAAAGGCTGGCGGCTCCTGGTCTGCATCGCCGATGTGTCTCACTATGTGGAGCCCGGTACCGCCCTTGATGCAGAGGCGCGCAACAGAGGTAACTCTGTCTATTTTCCGGACCGCGTGATACCCATGTTGCCGGAGCTTCTCTCCAACGGCCTCTGTTCCATCAATCCCCAGGTCGATCGACTCTGCATGACCTGCGAACTCTATATCGACAAAAGCGGCAAGGTGACGAGATCGAAGTTCTATCCCGCGGTAATGCGTTCCCATGCGAGATTGATCTATGACGATGTGGCGGCGATGCTCGAGGGAGACTCCGGGTTATGCAAAAAACATACGGCGCTGTTGCCCCATCTGCATGATCTCTATCAGCTCTACCAGCTGCTGCTCGAGCAGCGTACCGTGCGTGGCGCCATCGATTTTGATACCACCGAAACCCGGATAGAATTCAACGAGATGAAGCGGGTGGAACGTATCGTACCCGTGGTCAGAAACGATGCCCATCGCATCATTGAGGAGTGTATGCTGGCGGCGAACGTCGCTGCGGCGGCTTTTCTGTTGCGTAAGAAGCAGCCCGCACTCTATCGTATCCATGAAGGACCGGCGGACGAGAAGCTGACCGACTTGAGGGAGTTTCTCGGTGAACTGGGGTTAAGTCTGCCCGGGGGTAAGAAACCCAAGGCTTCCGACTATACACTCTTGCTCGAGCGGATCAGAACGCGCCCTGATAAGCACCTGATCCAGACAGTTCTCCTGCGCTCCCTGTCGCAGGCGCTCTACAGCTCTGACAATGTGGGGCATTTCGGCCTTGCCTATCAAGCCTATGCCCACTTTACATCCCCGATTAGACGTTATCCCGACCTGATCGTCCATCGTGCCATCAAACATGCCCTGAACCATGGCGGAGCCGATGATTTCGACTACACAAAGGCAGAGCTGCAAGCCTTGGGTGAACACTGCTCAAGCACCGAACGCAAAGCCGATGAGGCGACTCGGGATGCCCTGGATTGGCTGAAGTGTGAATATATGGAGGATAAGGTCGGCGAGACCTTCAGTGGGATAATCACCAGCGTCAATTCATTCGGTGTATTTGTCGAGCTCGATGATATCTACGTTGACGGGCTCGTGCATATTTCATCATTGGCCAACGACTATTATCACTATGATCCCGTCGGGCACCGACTTACCGGTGAGCGTACCGGGAGTGTTCTGCGCCTGGGTGATCCATTGACCATCATGGTGGCCAATGTCAACCTCGACGAGCGCAAGATCGATTTTGTTCCGGCGGGGGATTCCGGTCGCGGATCGGGTAAGCAGAGAAATAAAGGGCGGGCCCGGGACAGCGCTGAGCGCGCGACGTCGAAAAAGGCAAAAACACCAGCCAGGAAGACAGCGAAGAAGAAGCAACGACAAAAGCGATCAAAGACCGCTTCGAAGAAGGTTTGATGAGTGATACTCAAGCATGGGTCCTGGGCCTTCACGCGGTAAAATCGGCGCTTCAGCGACAGGGGGGGGTAGAGGAGTTACTGGTCGATGCCAAGCGGCGTGATGGGCGGATTAAAGAGATCCTGGAACTGGCCGAAAAAGCCGGTATCCCATGGCGCAGGATTCCATGCAAGGTGTTGGATGAGCGTATTTCCTCAGGTAACCACCAGGGGGTTGCGCTGCGTCTCAGAGAGCGACAGACACAGGATGAGCCCTATCTCAAGGCGCTGCTGAAGCGACTCGAGAAGAAACCCTTTCTGCTGATACTCGATGGGGTACAGGATCCACACAACCTGGGCGCATGTCTGAGGAGCGCGGATGGTGCCGGTGTGCAGGCGATCATCGCCCCCAGGGATCGCTCAGTGGCATTGACGCCAACGGTCAGAAAGGTGGCGAGCGGAGCGGCGGAGACCGTTCCCTTCGTCCAGGTCGCGAATCTGGCGCGGACCCTGAAATGGCTCAAGGGGGAGGGCGTCTGGCTGATCGGCACCGCGGGTGAGGCGACGCAAACACTCTACGAGGTCGATCTGCGCGGTCCCCTGGCGATCGTCATGGGAGGAGAGGGTAAGGGATTGCGCCGCCTGACCAGAGAGCTTTGCGATCAATTGGTAAGGCTGCCAATGGTGGGAAGTGTGGAGAGCCTCAATGTTTCAGTCGCTTGCGGTATCTCTCTCTATGAAGCGGTTCGCCAGCGTGATAACGTTTGAACCGATACGGGGAGGGATTCAGGTGATCGGGATACCGGGGTTTAGGCAGAGTTGAGGAGATTACGGTGATCAGAAAAATAGTATGCATGGGCCTGACATGGGGCTTGATGAGTATGCCGGTTTATGCCGATACCCTGCTCGGCCTGACCGCGGATGTCGACTTTTGGGACATGGATTCCTCGGGCTCGTTTGCCGACAGCAGCGATATGCAATCTTTCGATCTCGGCAGTGAGAGGAACTCCATCCTGACCCTCGCCCTGGAGCATCCGCTGCCTGCTGTGCCCAACCTGAAGATCAGGACCAATGATCTGAGTTCATCGGGAGACCAGGAGTTGACGTTCAATTTCAGTTTTTCGGGTGTCAACTTCCCGGCAGGGCTCGATGTAAGTGTGGATTTCGAAGCCCAGAACACCGACTTCATCTTCTATTACGAGATTTTTGACAACGATACCGTATCCTTCGACCTGGGACTGAATCTCAAGTACCTGGATGGCGATATCGATGTGGAAAGCAACGGGGTACGTGCCAGCGAGACCTTCGAGGGATATGTGCCGATGCTCTACGGTGCTGTCAAACTGGGTATTCCGACAACACGGCTATCGCTCTACGGCGACCTCAATCTTTTGAGTGTGGGCGATCATACCCTGCAGGACTACACTGCCGGGGTCGCCTTCAAGCTGGTCGAGAGCCTGGCTGTCGATATCAGCGTCAAGGGGGGGTATCGCAGTTTCTCCCTCGAACTCGACGACCTGGACGGCATCTATACCGACTGGGATTTCGACGGCGCCTTCCTGGGTCTGCAGGCGGATTTCTA
>JBNKLI010000062.1:0-26552 GCA_050292275.1 Candidatus Thiodiazotropha sp. | reverse complement strand
GCCACAATGCCCCGATCTTCAACCATCCACAGGGATCTCTTAGTCAGAAGGCTACAGTGAACGGCGACGAACCACTGGTCAAAATCCGCAACCTACACTTCTCCCACGGCGCCAGGACGATTTTCGACGGGGTCGATATCGACATCCCCAAGGGCAAGGTGACCGCCATCATGGGGCCCAGCGGCACCGGCAAGACCACCCTGCTGAAGCTGATCGGCGGCCAGCTGCGCCCCGCCAGGGGGAGCATCGAGGTGGATGGGCAGGATGTGCACAAACTCTCGCGCAAGGCGCTCTACACGCTGCGCATGCGCATGGGCATGCTGTTCCAGAGCGGTGCCCTGCTCACTGATATCAATGTCTACGACAATGTGGCCTATCCGCTGCGCGAACATACCAACCTCCCGGAGTCGATGATCCGCCGCCTGGTGCTGATGAAGCTGGAGGCGGTGGGGTTGCGCGGTGCCCGTGAACTGATGCCCTCGGAGCTCTCCGGCGGCATGGCGCGCCGGGTGGCGTTGGCCCGGGCCATCGCCCTCGATCCGATGATGGTGATGTACGATGAGCCCTTCACCGGTCAGGACCCGATCTCCATGGGGGTCCTGGCGCAGCTGGTGCGACGCCTCAACGATGCGGCGCGACTCACCAGTATCCTGGTCTCTCACGACGTGGAGGAGACAGCCGGGATCTCCGATCTGATCTATGTTCTCTCCGCCGGCAAGGTGATCGAATCCGGCACTCCGCAGGCATTGGGTGTCTCCCGATCCCCGGCGGTGAAGCAGTTCATGGGGGGGTTGCCCGATGGCCCGGTCGGTTTTCACTATCCGGCGCCGACCCTGGGCGATGACCTGTTGAGTATGCGGGGGGCGAAATAGTGATCGATATCTTGGCCCGCTTCGGCCGCCAGGGGTTGGCGTCGATGGAGCGTCTCGGTCGCGGACACCTGTTGCTGATTCAGATCCTCGCAGGGCTTAGCAGCCTGTTGCCCAGGTTGGGATTGCTGATCGCGCAGATTCACAGCATCGGTGTGCGGACCACTACGATCATCGTGGTCTCCGGATTGTTCGTCGGCATGGTGCTTGGTCTCCAGGGCTACTATGTACTCTCCCAATTCGCCGCCGAGGACAGTCTCGGGGTGATGGTCGCCGCCTCCCTGGTGCGGGAGCTCGGACCAGTGGTCACCGCGCTGCTGTTCGCTGGGCGCGCTGGTTCGGCGCTGACTGCTGAGATCGGCCTGATGAAGGCGACAGAGCAGCTTTCGGGGCTGGAGATGATGGCGGTCGATCCCATCCGCCGCATCCTGTCACCGCGTTTCTATGCCGGATTCGTCTCCATGCCCCTGCTGGCCGCGCTGTTCAGCGCCGTCGGCATTATCGGCGGCTACTTCGTCAGTGTCGGGCTGCTGGGAGTCGACGAGGGCGCGTTCTGGAGCCAGATGCAGTCCAAGATCGACTGGAGCGAGGATATAGTGAACGGCATAATCAAAAGCCTGGTATTCGGCTTCGTCTGTACCTGGATAGCACTTTTTCAGGGCTATGATACCGTCCCCACATCGGCCGGTGTCAGTCAGTCGACCACCCGTACCGTGGTCCATTCCGCCCTGGCGGTTCTGGTGCTTGATTTCGTTCTGACAGCACTGATGTTCGGAGAATAGTCATGAATACGAGAGGATTGGAAATAAGCGTCGGTGCCTTCATGGCGGCAGGGCTGGTCGCGCTGTTCTTTCTTGCCATGCAGGTCAGCAATCTGGCGAGCATTACCGCCAGTGAAGGCTACAGTGTGACGGCTCGCTTCGATAATATCGGCGGACTCAAGGTGAGGTCGCCCGTTTCCATGGCGGGCGTGCGTATTGGTCGCGTGGTCGATATCAGGTATGATCAGAAGAGTTTCGAGGCGGTGGTGACCATGTCCATCGATCCGTCCTATGACAAGATACCGGATGACAGCATAGGCAAGATATATACCTCCGGCCTGCTCGGTGAGCAGTACGTAGGTCTTGATCCTGGTGGAAGCCTGGAGAGCCTGGAGGAAGGAAGTGAATTGATGTTGACCCAGTCTGCCCTGGTACTGGAGGAGATTGTCGGTCAGTTTCTGTTCAGCAAGGCGGAAGAAAACGCCATCAAGGATGAGCTATAGGAAATGACAATCACGAAGGTTGAACGAGACGGTGCATTCCGATTTCATGTTCAGGGAGACATGACCTTTTCCAGCGTCAGGGATCTGTTGCAGCGTTCCTACGAACTCTTCTCCACGGTCCAGGAGCTGGAGGTGGATCTCTCCCAGGTGGAGCACGCAGACAGTGCCGGATTGGCGCTGGTACTCGAATGGATTGCCCAGGCGGCCGAACGGAATGCTAAAATCGTCTTTACCGGCATACCGGAGTCGATAATCTCCATTGCCCGCTTGTGCCAGGTGGAATCATTGCTGGAAGGGTGTACCTGAATCAGGCAATATGAGCGCAGATGTGGAAAAGACACCGGTTTTTTATATAATTAGGTCTTGAAAAATGATCAAAATTGGGATTGAATATTCAGTCCTATCCAGATGCCTCCCTCGATTTGTCTTTAGATAGCTTGTCTCACGGTGCCGTTCTGGATTCATGACGAGATATTAATAAGCGGAATGACTTCTCTTAGCAATCCCCGATCGTTCAGTTGGAGATCCTCAATCTATGAGTGAGCAGATTGTTCATGTAACCGATGATTCCTTCGAATCGGAAGTACTTCAGTCGTCTCAGCCCGTGCTGATCGACTATTGGGCCGAATGGTGCGGACCCTGCAAGATGATCGCACCGGTACTTGATGATATTGCCGATGAGTACAACGGCAAGCTGAAAGTGGTGAAGTTGAATATTGATGAAAATCCCAATACACCACCCCGCTACGGCATCCGTGGAATTCCAACGTTGATGCTGTTTAAGAATGGTGAGGTTGAGGCAACGAAAGTGGGCGCTGTCTCCAAATCACAGCTTGTAGCATTTATCGATAGTAACCTTTAAACAACCTCAGGCGCCGGGCGTACCGTCGCTGTCTGCCAAACACAGTCCGCTGCAGACTACCCCGTTTCGTTCTGGTAGAGCCTGATATGCGAATCAACCAATAATCCCAAGTTGCCCTTGTGGCTGATCTCCTTTCCAACAAATTTCCCAAAACAACGCTTGAATCACTATGAATCTGACCGAACTCAAGAAAAAGCCAGTCTCCGATCTGGCAGACCTGGCCAACGAAATGAAAATCGAGGGCATGGCGCGGACCCGCAAGCAGGATCTGATATTCGCCATTCTCAAAGCACATGCGAAAAAAGGCGAAAGCATATTTGGCGACGGGGTGCTGGAGATTCTGCAGGATGGATTCGGCTTCCTGCGCTCGGCCGACAGCTCCTATCTCGCAGGTCCGGATGATATCTATGTTTCACCAAGCCAGATCAGGCGTTTCAGCCTGCGTACCGGTGACACCATTTCCGGCAAGATACGTCCACCCAAGGACGGCGAACGCTATTTTGCGCTGCTCAAAGTCGATGAGATCAACTACGACAAGCCGGAAAATGCCAAGAGCAAGATCCTGTTCGAGAATTTCACACCCCTGTTCGCCAACAAGCGTTTTCATCTGGAGATAGGCAACGGCAGCACTGAGGATATAACGGCGCGCACCATCGACCTGTGCGCACCCATCGGCAAAGGGCAGCGCGGCCTGATCGTCTCGCCGCCAAAGGCTGGTAAGACAATGATGCTGCAGAATATCGCCCAGTCGATCACCCACAACCATCCGGAGTGTTATGTCATTGTCCTGCTGATCGACGAGCGCCCTGAAGAGGTTACCGAGATGGCGCGTTCGGTCAGGGGTGAGGTGATATCGAGCACCTTCGACGAGCCTGCGACCAGACATGTACAGGTTGCGGAAATGGTCATCGAAAAGGCCAAGCGGCTGGTCGAGCACAAGCGTGATGTGGTGATCCTGCTGGATTCGATCACGCGCCTCGCGCGTGCCTACAACACTGTCGTACCCTCATCAGGCAAGGTACTGACCGGTGGCGTGGACGCCAATGCCCTGCATCGGCCAAAGCGTTTCTTCGGTGCTGCCCGCAACGTGGAAGAAGGGGGGTCCCTGACTATCCTCGCCACCGCGCTGGTGGATACCGGGTCGCGCATGGATGACGTGATCTACGAAGAGTTCAAGGGAACCGGTAACATGGAGGTACATCTGGATCGGCGTATCGCCGAGAAACGCATATTCCCGGCCATCAATATCAACCGCTCCGGTACCCGACGCGAGGAGTTGCTGATGAAACCGGATGAATTGCAGAAGATGTGGATCCTCAGAAAGATTCTGCATCCCATGGATGAGCTTGCCGCCATGGAGTTCCTTTACGACAAGCTTAAGGTGAGCAAGACCAACGACGAGTTCTTCGAGGCGATGAAGGGTTAGTCCCAGTCGGGAGTCAGCTTCTTCCGTCTTCGACGCCCCAACGGTATGTCGACGTACTGACGGGGCTTGCGCGGCATCCCTGCCGCTGCTGCGAAAGACAACCCTCAGGCACCTGTCAGCGTTCAAAGTGTTTCCGGACAAGCAGTCCCGATCGCCGGTCTAAAAGTATTTGGTTATAGGCGGCCTCAGCAGGATTTCCGCGTGGGATTCGTCCGGCAAACGGATCATTGGCCAAAATTTTGATTGCAGAAGCCATATTTGCGGTAATTAGCGTTCATTTGCGGCTTGGTTTTTTTTATCATCTCGTTACCTGCCCGATCTGGGGAAATACCAAAAAGTGAAAGCCATGATATTGGCCGCGGGTCGTGGCGAGCGGATGCGGCCCCTTACCGACAGACTGCCCAAACCACTGCTGCCGGTTGCCGGCAAGCCGCTGATCGTTCGTCTTATCGAGAGGCTTGCCGAGCAAGGTTTTCAGCAGTTAATCATCAATCATGCCCATCTTGGCGAGATCATCGAATCGTCGCTTGGCGACGGCAATGCCTGGGGTGTCGAGATAAGCTATTCTCCTGAGAGAGTTGCACTGGAAACCGGTGGAGGTATCCACAATGCGCTTCCACTGCTCGGAGAGGAGCCGTTCCTGGTGGTCAACGGCGATATCTGGTGTGATATCGATTTTTCCCACCTGTCCCTGACAGGGAATGACCTGGCGCATCTGGTATTGGTGCCAAATCCCGAGCACAATCAAAAGGGGGATTTCCAGTTGCGGCAGGGTCGAGTGTATCAGGATGGGGAGAGACGGCTGACCTTCAGTGGTATCGGCCTCTACCATCCGCTTCTGTTTGCATCCTGCCGGCCTGGCGCATTCCCACTGGCGCCGCTGCTCAGAAACGCCATGGACGCGGGAAAGGTCTCGGGAGAGCGTTTCAGCGGTCGCTGGATGGATATAGGTACACCTTTGCGATTGGCGGAACTGGAGCGCTTGATCCTGCAGCAGAATCCCGGAGTATTGCGTAAACCCTGAATCAGTAATTCGGCAACCAGGTATATCGTGTTCAGGGATTTCAGCGAAGCGCAGTCTGTATGATTTGATTGGGTTATCGGAAAAGCCATGGGACAAGAGATAGAAACTAGCGAATTCTCTGCGGACGACTTCAAGGAGTTTCAAAAGCGCCTTGCGAGAGAGACTCGGCTGCTGGCTGAGTGGTTCGAGGAGGGGGTGTTTGCCTCTGAGGGCTCGATCGGGGGATTTGAACTCGAAGCCTGTCTGCTCGACCGCAATGCGAATCCGGCTCCATTGAATCAGTCCCTATTTGAAAAGCTGGACGAGGAGTTAGTGGTTCCCGAGCTGGCGACATTCAATGTGGAGATAAACAGTACCGCAAGGCCGCTGCAGGGCTGTGTATTTGAACGCATGGCCGAAGAGCTGCAACAGATCTGGGACAAGTGCAATCGCCAGGCACAACTGCTGGGAGCCAGAATGGGTATGATCGGCATTATACCCAGCCTGCGGCAGCAGGCGCTTTCACTGCATAACATGTCCCCCCTGAATCGTTATCAGGCCCTCAATGAACAGGTGTTCAAGCTGCGCGACGGTAAACCCCTGGCAATACATATCGAGGGTAAAGAGACCCTTGACCTGGTGCATGATGATGTCATGCTTGAATCGGCGGCAACCTCCTTTCAGATCCATTTGCAGGTGGATGGGAAAGCTGCCGCCACCCTTTATAATTTATCGAAAATAGTGTCGGCACCAATGGTGGCGGTGAGTGCCAACTCTCCCTATCTGTTTGGTCACGATCTATGGGACGAGACACGAATTCCCCTGTTCGAGCAGTCCATTGCAGTGGGGGCATCGGATTTGACCAAGCGAGTCAGCTTTGGTATCCGCTATGTCCATGCCTCGATGATGGAAGCCTTCGAAGCCAACCTCAAGCGCTATCCGGTACTGCTGCCGCTGTTGATGGATGAACCGGTTGAGAAGCTTGCTCATCTTCGGCTGCACAACGGTACCATCTGGCGTTGGAATCGTCCGTTGATCGGCTATGACGACAATGCCAGGCCACATCTGCGGATCGAACACCGGGTGGTGCCTGCCGGGCCAAGCGTGATTGACGCCATTGCCAATGCCGCCTTCTATTTCGGTCTGGTGACCGGTTTGGCGCAACGCTACGAAGCGCCGGAGCAAGAGATGGGTTTTATCCGTGCCAGGAGCAACTTCTACAATGCTGCGCGTCTGGGTCTGAAAGCAGAGCTCTTCTGGTTCGGCTGGGATACACGCCCTGCTGATGTGTTGATCAGGGAGCAACTCATCGGACTGGCAAGGCAGGGATTGAAGAGCCTCGGCATAGCGCCGGCTTCCATAGATCATTGGTTGGGGGTCATAGAGCAACGCGTGGAACGTGGTATCAACGGCGCGACCTGGCAGCGCCAATGGGTGGCCAGGCATGGCAGGGACTTCAATGGTCTCATGGAGGCCTACCTGGAGCAGCAGGATAGCGGCAAGGCGGTGCATGAGTGGTCGCTTTGAGTGCCCGGCTGGTGTCATGTTTTCGGGGATCATATCCTCGATTCGGGTAAACTATAAGTATGTTGCAGGAATTCGATTATCTTCCTGAGAAGCTGTTGTCACTCGATGCAGAACAGCTTTCCGATTACTTGAGTGGTCCGACGCTGATCCATCTCCCTGGTAGAAGAGAAGAGCCGCTTTTTGTCTCTGTCCTGATGCATGGCAATGAAACCGTGGGCTGGGAGGCCATACGCGCGCTGTTGGCCCAATATCAGGACAAGGAGTTGCCCCGCGCCTTGAGTCTGTTCATCGGCAATGTGCATGCGGCGGCACAGGGTTTGCGTCTACTCCCCGGGCAGCCTGACTACAACAGGATCTGGTGTGGCACTGAAGTGGCGGAGACCGCAGAGCACCATATCATGGCCCAGGTGGTTGAGCGCATGCGCAGGCGCAACCCCTTCGCCAGTGTCGATGTGCATAACAACACAGGTCTGAACCCCCACTACGCCTGTATCAACAGGTTGGACAGGAGCTTTCTTCATCTGGCGCTGCTGTTTTCCCGCACCGTGGTCTACTTTTTGCGTCCCAAGGGGGTACAGTCCATGGCCTTTGCGGAGCTTTGTCCCTCGGTGACATTGGAGTGTGGCAAAGTCGGCAGTGCCCATGGTGTGGAGCATGCGCAGGACTTTCTCGAGGCCTGTCTGCACCTGGCGGAACATCCGCAGCATGCGGTGAGTCATCTCGATATCGATCTGTTTCATACCGTGGCCCAGGTCAAGGTATCCCCGGATGTCAGTTTCGGCTTTGTCCCCGGGGAGAGTGAAATCGTTCTCGATCCCGACATCGACCATCTCAATTTTCGTGAACTGCCTGTCGGGACCCAGTTCTGCCGCTTCAATGGTGCCGGCCTCGATGCCCTGGATGTCAGGGACGAAAAGGGGCGGGAGGTCGCCGATGACTATTTTACTGTCGAGGATGGCCTGCTTTGCCTGAACCGCTCAGTGATGCCTTCCATGCTGACCAAGGATCTGAACGTGATCCGCCAGGATTGCCTCTGTTATCTGATGGAACGCTACGAGTCACATCTTTCGGCATCCGTGGCGAATGGCTCCGACGGCGATTGATCAGGCCTTGTACAGAACAGCGCAACCCGCACCTGGTGCTTGCTACAAAGTACCAGGCCTGAACTACATCTTCTCCTTGAACATCTCTGATACGAACTGTTCTTCAGGCATAGGGAGGCCAAAACGGAATCCTTGGGCCAGGGTACACTCCTGCGCCAATAGAAAGTCCTCCTGCTCGGCGGTTTCGACACCTTCGGCGATGACCATAAGGTTCAACGCGTTCGCCATTGCGATAAAGGCCTTGACCAGTTCATCATCCCGATGGCTGCGTCCTATGCCATGTACGAAGCTGCGATCGATCTTCAAACAGTCAACCGGAAATCGTGCCAGGTAGTTCAAGGCGGAATAACCTGTGCCAAAATCGTCAAGTGCGATGCGCAGCCCCCGCTGATGGAATACTTCGAGCGTCTGCTGCACACGTGGCGAGTCTTCCAGTAGTGCGCTTTCGGTGAGTTCGATCCAGAGCCAGTTCGGGTTGCAGCCTGTCCATGCCAATATCGCATCGATCACAGCCGGTAGGTCGTCATCGATGAATTGACGCGTGGAGACGTTGACGGCAATGTGGAGTGGTCGTTCGCGGCCCTGATTCAAACGTACCGCGGTTTCCGCGGCGGTTCGCAACACCCATCGTCCCATCCGCACGATGGCACCGGTCTCTTCGGCCAAGGTAATGAATTTGTCCGGTGTAAGGAAACCGTGTGTCGGGTGGCGCCAGCGCAACAGCGCTTCGGCGCCGATGACAGACTGTGGTTCATGCAGGTCCAATTGGGGTTGCAAGTAGAGTTCCAGATCAGTCCCATCCCAGGCCTTACGCAGGGCCTCCTCCATTTCCAGGCGGCTCCTTACGGACTCGCCCAGTTCTTCACGATAATATTCGGTGCGCGCGCGCCTGGTACGCTTGGCTTGGTACATCGCGGTATCGGCGTTGGCGAGTAACTGTTCGATGTGTTCTCCATTCCGAGGATAGAGTGCGACACCGATACTGGCTGTGCAGTGTATTTCGCGATAGCTGATTCGAAGCGGCAGTGCCAGTGCGTCGTGCAGCTTGGCAGCAACCACCCCTACCTGATGAATGTCATCGATATCCGCCGCGACGATTACGAACTCGTCGCCACCCAGCCGGACCAGAAGGTCGCTGGTACGCAGGCAGCCACTCAGCCTCCGTGCCACTTCACACAGCATCTTGTCGCCCGCGCTATGCCCCATAGTGTCGTTGACCGACTTGAACTCATCCAGGTCGAGCAGCATCACGGCGACCTGAGTCTGGCGCCGCTGAGCCGTTTGCAAAATGCCCGGTGCACGCTCCTGCAGCGCCTGCCGATTCCCGAGACGTGTCAGTGGATCGGTGCTGACGAGCGATTCGATCAGCTTCAGATGTTCCAATTTCTCGCTGATGTCACGCCCGATGCCGAGCACACTGCAGATATTTCCGGATTCATCTCGCTCCGGCATGAAGCGGATCTCGTGTACCTCGGTATGTTTCGCGCCGGGTGGGGTGATGGTGAATTCCTTCATCACCTCGCTGCCTTCGGCGGTGACCTGAGCCACCGCCGACTGGATGCTTTCCCTGGCATTGTGAGCAAAGATTGTTTGTGATCTGGTGCTCAGCACTTCTGTCGGATCCTGTTCGGTCATCTCCGCCATGGAGACATTGAACAGGCGTAACACTGCTGGATTGGCATACAGCAAGCGCCCCTGGGTATCGTAGCGCACGATATTGTCACCGGCATTTTCAGCCAGGGTACGGAATTCGCGCTCCTTCGCCAGCAATGCCTGTTGTGCCTGCACCTGTTCGGTTACGTCGCGTCCTACGGCGACGGCGCCGCAGACGCTACCGCAGGCATCGTGTTCGGCGGCGATTACGACACTGTGTACCAGCAGCTCACCGTTCGGGTGTGGCACAATCAACTCCACGCTACCGCTTTCCCCCGTGGCGAGCGTGTGGGCAAGCTGCTTCTCATACTCCTCGACCCCACGCATGCCCGCTGGCGCGGCCTCGCTCGGGGTGTGCCCGACGACATTCTGTGAAGAGGTCTTCGACACCCGGTCTTTAATTTCCCGGTTGCAGTAGATCGCCCGCATGTCCGGACCGTAGCGGATGATGTTGTCGGGGGAGTTCTCGGCCAATGTACGGAACTCGCGTTCACGCTCGCGTAAGTCGTGTTCAATGCGACGTTGCTCGCTGACATCCCGTGCCCGGGCAATAATGTATCTTATGTGATCGCCTTCGATGTCGACTTGAATGCGAAAGCGGTAGATTCGTCGTGTATCAGCTTGTGGAAAGTCTATCTCAAGCTGATTTTGGTTGGTGGTTTTTGCCGCTTGGAGAAGGGATTCATGCAATGTTTGAGCATATTCGTCAAACAAACCACTCTCGGCGACGGTACGGCCGATCAAGTACTCGCTTGAGATGTCGGTGGCATCCAGAATAGTGCGGCTGACAAAAACCAGCCGCAGTTTGGCGTCCGTTACGAGTAACAGGTCTTCTGTGCTGTCCAACAACTGATTGAACAGTTCAACCTTGTCTATGTACTCACTCCTTTTTGTGTTTTTGTTCACCATCAAGTCTTCATGTGGTTCAACCGCTGCATGAATGGATATCATTCAAATACTCGACAGTGATGCTAATGCAATACATATCAAAGTTATATCCCGCAAGTGTGAAAGTCCTATATATGGGGGTATCTGGACAGCCCACGGATTTTCATCACCCTAACGGTGATTTTAAGTTCTGGAGACGTCTTTCGCTGCCGAATGGGGGGCAGAACCATAACTATATTTAATAGAGCGTTGACTCTTATAAATACTTGAGTAAATAACACATGTTTATCTTAAGAACAGGGTGAAATAGAGCGGGACAATAAGCAGTCTCGAGTCACTAACAATATAGTTAACTAATTGTTTTTTTAGGTATTAATGGTATTGTTGCGTAGGTAAAACGGTGCGAATAGGCCAAAGGGCGAAGAAAAGTTGTCTAGATGTCATCGAACAGCTGGAGTTGGCCGCCATGTCAGGGGAAAAGCTGTTTTTTACAAGGGTGTGTAGTTGCAGCAAGCGCTCGTTATTTTCAACGGGTCAGTGTGAACTGGCACAAGCCGCCGGGTAGCGCTTTCATTCACACTTGAGCAGCGGGTTCGCCTGCAGGTCCGCATGGTAGGATGAACGCACCATCGGGCCGCTGGCGACGCTGGTAAATCCCATGGTCTTCGCTGTCTCGCCGAGCTGCTCGAACTCTTGCGGAGTGACATAGCGGGCGACGGGGAGGTGATCCCTGCTCGGTTGCAGATACTGTCCCAGGGTGAGCATTTCGCAGCCGTGTCGGCGCAGTGCCTGCATGACGTCGAGGATCTCTTGTTTGGTTTCACCCAGGCCCAGCATCAGGCCGGATTTGGTGGGGACTTTCGGCTGTCGCTGTCTGAAATGCTGCAACAGCTCCAGTGAGCCCTGGTAGTCGGCTCCTGGACGGGCCTGCCTGTAGAGCCTTGGTACTGTTTCAAGGTTGTGGTTGAAGACATCGGGTGGGCCGGCTGAAAGGGTATCTAACGCCGCTTCGATGCGGCCGCGAAAGTCGGGCACCAGGATTTCGATTTTGGTCTGCGGGCTTAGCCGGCGCACCGCTGAGACGCATTGTGCAAAATGCTCTGCGCCGCCATCGCGCAGGTCGTCCCGATCGACCGAGGTGATGACCACATAGTTGAGTTCCATTGCCACGATCGCCTCGGCGAGCTGTTGCGGTTCCTGCGGATCGAGCGCCTGGGGTCTGCCGTGGGCGACGTCGCAGAAGGGGCAGCGGCGGGTACAGATATCCCCCATGATCATGAAGGTGGCGGTACCGTGCTGGAAGCACTCTCCAAGGTTGGGGCAGGCAGCCTCTTCGCAGACAGAGCTCAATCCCCTGTCGCGCAGGATGCGGCGGATATGGCTTACCTGCTTGCCCAGCGGCGCCTTGGCGCGGATCCATTTGGGTTTGCGCAGCAGTGTCTCCCGGGGCTCTACCTTGACCGGGATGCGTGAGAGCTTGGATTTGCCCCGCTGATGGCTCTGTGGTGTGGTCCGTGAGGGCGGGAGGATCTCTTTGTCGAGGCTCATGGTGTTTCCTGTCTGTCGCAGAATGTGGGATTGTGACCAAGGGTCCGTGCCAGGTAGCGGGATAGCTGCAGGCCCAGCCTGGCCATGTCGGTGTCGACCAGGTGATCGGCCAGTTGGGTGACTTCGAGCCCGGGATAGCCGCAGGGATTGATGCGCTTGAACGGAGAGAGATCCATGTCCACATTCAGGCTGAGGCCGTGGAAACTGCACCCCCGGCGCACCCGCAGGCCAAGGGAGGCGACCTTGCTTGCGTCGATATAGACGCCGGGGGCATCGCGCCGCGCCGCCGCCGCTATGCCGTACTCCGCGAGCAGGGAGATCACCGCTTCTTCAAGACCGCTGACCAGGGTGCGCACCCCCATGTGGGCACGGCGTAGATCGAGCAGAAGATAGGCGATCAGCTGGCCGGGTCCATGATAGGTGACCTGGCCACCCCGATCGGTTTTGATCACGGGGATATTGCCAGGGTCGAGGAGGTGTTCGCTCTTTCCCGCCTGTCCCAGGGTGAACACGGGACGATGTTCGAGTAACCAGAGCTCATCCGGACTCGATTCGTCACGCCTGTTGGTATACTCCTGCATGCTACGCCAGGTCTCTGTGTAGGGCTGTAAACCAAGTTGCCTGACGAGGAGTGTAGGTGGAGGATATGGCACCCGTGGTGGTGCGGACGCCTGTGATTGCGGGGTCACTAGAGCGCCATGACCACTTTTTCGTGGGCTGTGAGATCGAGGTAGATGGCATCGAGCTGCGCCTTGCTCTGGGCACGCAGGGTGATCGTCACCGAGACCCACTTACCCCCTTTGCTGAGTCGGCTGTTGACAGCGGTTTCGTGGACCTCTTCGGTATGACGGCTCACCAGTTCCACGACCATCGCTTCGAATCCGGGCTCGGCCTTGCCCATCACCTTGATCGGGAAATCGCAGGGAAACTCCAGCAGGGTCTCTTCGTTGTCAGCCAAGATCGCCACTCCGTCACTCAAGCCACAGCAGCGCCGTGTCCTTGATCAGCTGCCAGATATTGCCGTCGGCGACGCTCTTCAGCGCCACCAGGGGTACTTTAACGATCGGTTCACCATTGAGCGTCACATTGACATGACCGAGGACTTCCCCCTCTTCGACCGGTGCCATGATCTTCGGCTCGATCTCCATCTGGGCATCGAGGTTTTGGTACTGATGGCGTGGAATGGTGATGTTCAGGTTCTGTTTCAGGCCGAGGGGTAATTTCTCCTTTTCACCTTTCCAGATGCGTACCCGATTGAGTACCTCGCCGGCGGCATAGAGCTGGTGGGTTTCATAGAAGCGAAATCCGTAATTCAGCAGACTCTGGCTTGCCTGTGCCCTGGCCTCCTCGCTCTTGGTGCCCATCACCACGGAAATGAGGCGCATGTTCTCGCGCTGTGCCGATGCCACCAGGCAGTACCCCGCGGCTTCTGTGTGACCGGTCTTTATACCGTCGACACTCTCATCACGCCACAGCAGCCTGTTCCGGTTGTGTTGTTCTATCTCGTTGAATACAAATGACTTATCCCGATATAAAGGGTAGTACTCGGGAAACTCCCGAATCGTTGCCGCGGCGACTTTTGCGATATCCGCCGGTGTGGTGTAGTGCTCGTCGTCGGGGAGTCCGGTGCTGTTGACAAAGTGGGTGTGTGTCATGCCGAGGCTCTTGGCATGGTTGTTCATCAGCTCGGCGAATGTGGCTTCACTCCCGGCGATATGTTCGGCCAATGCGACGCAGGCATCGTTGCCGGACTGAATGATCATGCCTTTGATCAGATCGATGACTTTGACCTTCTTTCCAACCTCGATGAACATGCGTGATCCGGGAGTACGCCAGGCTTTCTCACTGACCAGCACCTTGTCCTCCAGGTTGACATTGCCCTGCTTGAGTTCACGAAATACCGTGTACGCAGTCATGATCTTGGTCAGACTGGCAGGTTCGAGGCGTTCGCTGCCGTTCTTTTCGGCAAGTACCTTGCCGCTGTGAAAATCGACCAGTAGATAGCCGGAAGCGGCTATTTCAGGGGGGGCGGGAGTGGGGACCGCAGCTCGCGCCGAGATGGCCGCCAGGCATAGCAGCCATAGCAGGGTGTTGTTCAGATATGCATGCATGGTTCGAAATTGCATGGTCGGGAGTCGTTTTGCTGGCATAGTGATGCGCTATTTTATTCGTTCGTCAGCGAATGACAACATGGGGGTCCGCAATTCCGAGCCTGGCCAGTTTTTGGCTGAGATGGTCCGCCAGCTCCACGCTGGCGATCGGGCCCACCTGTACCCGGTAGATCGGTCGTCGCGGGTTGTCGCTGTTCTCTATGAGTACCTGGGTCCGCAATTGTTCCTCGAGTCTCTTTTTGAGACGCTGCGCATTTTCAGAACTGCCGAAAGCGCCGACCTGGAGGAAAAGCTCGGGTAGCATGTTTCCCTTTTTGAGCCTGGCCGGCTTTTCCGGGGCACTCGGCTTGGGGTCCTGTGGATTGATGCTTACCACCTCGACCAGCCCCGTGCCCTCTGCGGTAATGCCCAGTTTCCAGGCCGCAGTGTAAGAGAGGTCGATCAGGCGGTTGTCGTGGAAGGGGCCACGATCGTTGACCTTGACCACTACGCTGCGGTTG
Source organism: Candidatus Thiodiazotropha sp. (assembly GCA_050292275.1). Taxonomy (GTDB): domain Bacteria; phylum Pseudomonadota; class Gammaproteobacteria; order Chromatiales; family Chromatiaceae; genus Thiodiazotropha. Next base: position 11,798 of record JBNKLI010000062.1, on the reverse strand, counting down.
TTCTTCAGGTTGGTGACACGGACATAGCTTGGCAGGGGCAATGTCTTGTGCGCCGCCGTCATGGCATACATATCGTAGGCTTCGCCGCTGCTGGTGCGCTGGCCATGAAATTTGCTGCCATACCATGAGGCGATGCCGCGCGCGCTGTAGCCCTTGTGGTCGGGCAGGGTGTGGTAGCGTCTGCCGAAGACCACATAACTCTGCGGGTTGCCATATCGGCTTCGGGGTTCATCCTTGGGTACGGCATCGGGGATTGCATCGATATCGGCCGGTGGCGGATAGTTTTGGCTGATTCCGTCGCGCCTATCGATGCGTCCGATCCGGTTGGTGCTGCAGGCGGTGATCAGGACGCTGGCGGCGATCGCGGCCACAGCAACCTTTGTCAAAGGCCGGTTGATTATCCGTATGCTGGTGGCTTTCTTCATCTATCTGGCTTTTTGGCCGCTTGCCTGGCGGTTTGAATCTCCTGGCTCAATTGATAGACCGCCATGGCGTAGAGGTTGCTGTGATTGTATCGCGTTATGACATAAAAGTTGTGTAAACCGAGCCAATACTCATACCCGTTTCCGGCGTCGAGTTTCACCAGGCTGGTCAATGTATCGGGGGCGGGTGATTGGCCGTTTACCGGGCGCACTCCCCTGGCCAGCAGTTCGCTGAGCCGGATACTGGGTTTCATACCGGCATCCACAAACCCCTGCAACCCCTCTCCCCCGGTTGTCAGCAGGGTGATGGGTTGGTTGGCTATCCAGCCGTGGGTTTTGAAATAGCTTGCGACACTGGCAATGATGTCGGCGTTGCTTTCCCACAGGTCGCGTTTGCCATCACCATCGTTATCCACGGCAAATTTTCTATAGCTGCTGGAGATAAACTGGGGCTTGCCCATGGCCCCGGCATAGGAACCCATTGCAGTTTCGAGATCCAGGTTCTCCTCCCGGCTGAGCAGCAGGAACTCTTCGAGTTCACGGCGAAAGAACTCCGCCCGGTTTGGATAGCCGAAAGCGAGTGTGGTCAGCGCATCTATCACCCGGTATCGGCCGGTGTGTTTGCCGTAGCGCGTCTCGACACCGATGATGGCAACGATGATCTCGGCGGGTACGCCGTACTCCTGGCTTACCCTGGCCAGCAGGGCCTCATTCTCCTGCCAGAACCTGACGCCGCCGGCTATCCTGTCAGGCTTGATGAAGATAGAACGATACTCATGCCAGGCCTTGGATTCTGCCGGCCGGGTGATAGCGGCGATGATGTCATCTCTGAAGGTCGTGCTTTTGAGCAGGGTTTCCACCTGATCCGCGTCGAAGTCGTGTCTGTTCGCCATCTCCCTGGCGAAGCGCTCGAATTCGGCGGTTTGTGATGGCGTATGGGCGCAGGCGGCTGTTGTCATGCTGAGCATGGTTGTGAGCAGGAGTCGGGAGATGAATCGCATGGTTGTCAGGTCGGTAGTAGTTTTTTGTGGGTATGGATGGACATCAGCATACCGAAGCTGGCAAGAATGGTCACCAGGGATGTGCCGCCGTAGCTGATCAAAGGCAAGGGTACACCGACAACGGGAAGTAATCCTGTGACCATTCCTGCATTGACGAAAAGATAGACGAAAAAAACAAGTGACAGTGAACCGGCAAGGATCCTTCCGTAGGTATCCTGTGCCTGGGTGGCAATGTAGAGGCCGCGCAGGATGATAAAGAGATAGAGGGAGAGCAGGGCGATTATGCCGACAAGGCCGAACTCTTCGGATATTACCGCGAAGATGAAGTCAGTGTGTCGTTCAGGCAGGAACTCCAGGTGCGACTGGGTGCCATTGAGCCAGCCCTTGCCGCTGATCCCCCCGGAGCCGATGGCGATTTTGGATTGGATGATATGGTATCCGGTACCCAGTGGATCGCTTTCCGGGTTTAGAAAGGTCAATACACGCTGACGCTGGTAATCATGCATAAGATACCAGGCAACCGGCCCGAGGGCCGCCATCAGAATACCGATGGCGCCGATAACGCGCCAGCTGATACCGGCCAGAAAAAGGGCGAAGGCGCCTGCGGTGCCGACCAGCAGCGCGGTACCGAGATCGGGCTGTTTTGCGATCAACAATACCGGGAGCAGGGTGAAAAGACCGGCGATCACCAGTCTCGAAGGGCTGGGTGGGAGTCTATACTCCGCCAGATACCAGGCGATCAGCATCGGCAGGGTGAGTTTGAACATTTCAGACGGTTGAAATTGGAAAAACCCAAGATCGAGCCATCTTTGAGCCCCCTTGCCCTCCTCGCCGAACAGGATCACTGAAATCAGCATCAGGATGCCGGCGATATACAGCCAGGGGGACCAGCGACGGTAATTGGCGGGGTGGATCTGCGCCATGGTAAACATTGCGGCGAATCCCAAACCCAGGCGGAACATCTGCTTGTGCAACAGCACCATCTCTTTGTCGCCGGCGCTGTAGAGGATGGTCAAGCCGACACCCGAGAGGATCAGCAGGCCTGTGAGAAGCGCCAGATCGATATGCAACCAGGCAAGCCAGCCGCTGGCCTGGGCTGGTTGTGATTCGTGAAAGGTGATCTGGTTTCTACCCAGCATCGGGATCTCCGAGCAGATAACGGTCCATGACTTTGCGTGCTATGGGGGCGGCGATCGAGCCACCGTGCCCCCCATTCTCCACTACTACCGCGACGGCGATGCGCGGATTATCCACGGGGGCGAAGGCGATGAACAGCGCATGATCTCGTTTGCGTTTGGCGATTGCCTCTTCATCATACTCCTCATCCTGTTTGACGCTGAATACCTGGGCAGTACCGGTTTTGCCTGCAATACGGTATTTGTCGGTGTGAATCGAACGTGCGGTGCCCCGGCTGCCTTCGACAACCTGCGACATGGCGTAAATGATCTGATCCCAGTGCGCGGGATCGAGCTGATGCAACTCATCTATTATCTTGGGGCTCTCCTGTTGGCTGCCGTTGGGCTGCTCAATGGTGCGGACCACTCTCGGGCGGATGCGGTGCCCGCGATTCGCCAGGGTTGCGGTGGCGGAGGCGAGTTGCAGCGGAGTCGTCAGAAAATAGCCCTGACCGATCCCGACGATCAGTGTCTCACCCGGATACCAGGGTTCACGTCGTTTCTGCTGTTTCCATTCACGGCTTGGCATCAGGCCCGAGAGTTCACCATCCAGATCCACCCGGGTCGGTTGTCCGAATCCGAAACCCGAGAGGAACTCGTAGAGTCTGTCGATGCCCAGGGTACGTGCCAGTTCATAATAATAGACATCGCAGGACTCGACGATCGCCCGCTCCATGTCGACTTTTCCATGACCCCATTTTTTCCAGTCGCGGTATTTATGGTCTTTGCCGGGCAGCTGGTAGTAGCCTGGGCAGTAGTTCTCCTGATGGAAACCAACCACCTCATACTCCAGGCCGGCCAGCCCGATGAAGGGTTTTACCGTGGATCCCGGAGGGTATTGACCCCGAATCGCCCGATTGAAAAGGGGATTGTCGATGGAAGTATCCAGTTCTCGATAAGCCTTGGCGCTGATCCCCTCGACAAACAGGTTGGGATCGTATCCGGGCTTACTGACCAGCGTCAGGATCCCCCCTGTCTGGATATCGATGGCAGCGACTGCTCCATTGTAGTCACCCAGTGCCTCGAGGGCGATGGATTGCAGATCCATATCGAGAAAAAGTCGCAGATTGTCACCGGGTTGAGGGGATTGGCTCTCGAGCACCCGCAGAACCCGACCTTTGGCATTGACCTCTACCTGTTGCAGGCCGACCTTGCCGTGGAGCAGGCTCTCGTAGCTCTTTTCGACGCCGTTTTTACCGATAAAATTGGTGCCTCGATAATTTGAGGTGTCGATGACCTGCAGTTCCTGCTCGTTGATGCGACCCACATATCCCAGCAGGTGCGCGGTCTGGTATCCCTGGGGATAGTCACGTAACAGGCTCGCTTTGACATCGACACCTGGAAAGCGGTGGCGGTTGACGGCGATACGAGCCACCTCTTCATCCTTCAGGCGCACCCGGATCGGAATACTGTCGAAGCGTCTGCGCTGTTTTCGTAACTGATGGAATCTGTTGATGTCGTCTTCGCTGATGGCGATGATTTCACTCAGCTGTCGAATGGTCTGGTCGAGGTTTTTGGTCCTCTCCGGGGTGATCTCCAGGCTATAAGCCGGCAGATTCTGTGCCAGGATGAGGCCGTTGCGGTCATAGATCAGCCCTCGCGTCGGTGGTAGCGGTTCAAGCTTTACCCGATTGTCCTGGGAGAGGGTGGTGTAGTGGTCATGGCTCTCCACCTGCAGGTAAAAGAGACGTCCAACCAGGATCGCCATCACAATGAGAACGAGGACGCCTGAGGCGAGGGCGCGTCCCAGAAAAAGCTGGCTCTCATGCAGATAATCCTTGATCGAGGATTGTGGCACCCAAATCTCCCAGGGTCAGTGATTACAATTGCTAGCTGATGTTGAATCGGCGTCTGAGATCCCGAAGGACAATATATACCCAGGGCCATAACAGGGTACTGACCAGTGGTGTGATCCAGTACCAGAGCGAGGGAGTCGGATAACCTGCCGCCCCTGTTGCCCAGAGCGCCAACAGGCGTTCGACGAGCAGCAGAATGAAAATCGTGAAGACTTGCTGGCGCAGTGGCATGACGCGTACCCGAAGATGCAGTTTCAACATAATATAGGCGATAACCGAGAATCCCAGGGCATGCTGGCCGAGCAGGGTGCCTGTCAGTACATCCAGCAACAGGCCCGTTGTCCAGCTTATACCGACACCGATTCGCTCGGGTATGGCCATGCACCAGTAGATCAGGATAAGGGCGACCCACTGGGGCCGGTGGCTGGAGAACCACTCGGGTAGCGGCATGATGGTGAGGATAAACCCGGCCAGCAGTGTCAGGATTATGACGTAGCCGTGAGTTTGCTGCCGGCTGATCATTCGGCGCCCTCCCTGGTGGAAGCATCGTTTTCCGGTACTTCGCCAGATTCATCGCTGAGCTTGGTTTGCACCCCCATATCGGGGTCCAGGGTCCATACCAGAAGGACTTCACGAATCCGGTCGAGGTGCGCTGTGGTTTGTGCGATTACATAGGCAAATGGCTGTCCTGGTTCGCGTTTCACCTCGATAACCTCGGCTACAGGATAGCCTGGAGGAAAACTGCCTCCGAGGCCTGAGGTCGTCAGCAGGTCACCCACATTGATGTCGGCATTGTTGGGAAGATGGGGCAGTTCCAGGCGGTTGATCAGGCCGGTGCCCAGGGCGATGGTCCGAAGGCCATTGCGGTTGACCTGCACGGGCAATGCGTGAGTGGCGTCTGTTATCAGTAATACACTGGCGCTCAACGGGCCCACATGGGTTACCTGTCCGACTACCGCATTGGCATCGACCACGGGCTGACCGACAAAGAGTCCTGATGTACTCCCTTTGTTGATCAAAACCTGCTGGCGGAAAGGGTCCTGCTCCACGGCGATCAATTCGGCGATCAAGACTCTGTCCCCGACCTTGAACGAAGAGTCCAGAAGTCCTCTCAGGCGCATATTTTCCGCTTCCAGTGCCTCGAATTTCTGCTGTCTTGCGCGCAGCAGCAGATTCTCGGCCTTTAGTTCGTCGCGTTCGGACTCCAGCTCGCTGCGGCTGGTGATGGCATCGCTGGCGGATTCACTCAAGAGCAGAGGCAGCGAAGCGAGATATTGAACAGGGAATAGCAGTACCGATAGACCCGAGCGCAGAGATTCCAGGTGGTTATAGCGATGGTCCAGAACCATAATGGCGATGGAAAGCAACACCGCTGTAACCAGTCTGGTGGTGACAGAGGGACCCTGTGTGAAGATGAGTTTAATGGCTGAATGACTCCGCTTTCAATTCGTCGGCCCCCGGCATGGCTTTGATTGTGTCGTTATGCCTGTTGTTGTTCTCCATCCTGACGCAGGGAGTCTGACATGGTTGGCACTAGTCAACCATAAAGAATTCGCCGCCACGCTCGTCAATGAGTTCGAGTGCGCGGCCGCCGCCACGTGCAACGCAGGTGAGTGGATCTTCAGCAACAATCACGGGCAGGCCGGTCTCTTCCTGAAGCAGTCGATCGATATCCTGCAGCAGTGCACCGCCACCGGTCAGCACGATGCCGCGTTCGGCCACATCGGCGCCAAGTTCCGGTGGGGTCTGTTCGAGTGCGGTCTTTACCGCGCCCACGATGCCCGAGAGCGGTTCCTGCAGTGCCTCCAGGATTTCGTTGCTGTTGAGGGTGAAACTGCGCGGAATTCCCTCGGCAAGATTTCGTCCTTTGACATCGATCTCCTTGACCTCGGTGCCCGGATAGGCGGAGCCGATTTCATGTTTGACCCGCTCTGCAGTGGCTTCGCCTATCAGGGTGCCGTAATTACGGCGCACGTAGTTGACGATAGCCTCGTCGAAGCGGTCACCTCCCACCCGAACCGAGTTGGCGTAAACGATACCGTTCAATGAGATGATCGCCACCTCGGAGGTGCCGCCGCCGATATCCAGCACCATGGAGCCCCGGGCCTCGTCCACCGGCAGGCCGGCGCCGATGGCGGCCGACATCGGCTCTTCGATAAGGTAGACCTCCCTGGCCCCCGCACCGGCGGCGGATTCCTTGATGGCGCGGCGCTCGACCTGGGTGGATCCACAGGGCACACACACCAGCACCCGGGGACTGGGCCGGATGATGCGGCTCTCGTGCACTTTGTGGATGAAGTACTGCAGCATCTTCTCGGTGACTGTGAAATCGGCTATCACGCCCTCTTTCATCGGCCTGATGGCGGTGATGTTGGCGGGGGTTCGGCCAAGCATCTTTTTTGCATCTTCACCCACGGCGACAACAGATTTTGCGCCGCCTGGACCGCGGTCCTGGCGAATCGCGACCACCGAGGGTTCATTCAGAACAATGCCCTGGCCACGGGCATAGATCAGGGTATTGGCGGTACCCAGGTCAATGGATAGGTCATTGGAAAAAATGCCACGTATGCGTCGGAACAACATGGGTCTTTATCTTTTTCTCTGTTGGTAAGGGCTTGGGTGACTCCTGTCAGGCAGCCGAAGGGCGACTATCCCAAGAATGCGGAATCAGACCAAACCGAAAGTGGGTTAATCTATCAATGGTACAGGAGTTGGGCAAGAAAGGGGATGGGGATTGTTGCACAAATAGTCGAATAATAGGGCGCATCGAGCCACCATGGGTCAGCCGCAGGGGGCTCTGCATGTGACCGCACCAGACAACGAGGTGTTGCTGCCAGTCAGCGGACCCTAGTGGTCGTGATCGTCATGGTCGTCATGGTCGTCATGATCTCCACCATCGCCGTCATCTCCGATGGTGCTGATACGGTCGGCATGCAACACTCCGTCGATGTAGTCTCCCCTCACCTCGATGATGGTCGCCACGAAGCTGTAGTCGGTCACGCCCGAGGTATCCACGGTGACACCGAGGACCCGGATTGTCGAGTTGTCGATGAACTCAGGTAGCCCTTCCACTTCGGCGTTGTATCTTTGCGGCGGTGAATCGAGCTCGAGTTTGCTGGCCACCAGCACGCCACCTTGCGTGTAGACCTTGGCCTCCAGATAGTCGAGGGCGGTTAAATCGGCTAGGGTAAAATTGGTATGTTCGTCAACATCGTTCTCCATGATGGTGGAGTTGTCGATCCTGATGGTCTGGTCCAGCAGGGTCACTGTCCCGGCAGCGGTATCGACGTTGCCTGCTCCCAGGACACTGCTGATTTCGCCCCGCTCAGAGGCGATCGCCGAGAGTCTGATCTCTTCGGCGAACAGGATATCGCCGTCCATGACGCCATCGACCTTGGCAACCCGTCCCAGGGTAAGTTGATCGCTGGCTCCGCTCAAGGCCGTGGCTGAGGCGTCGACGATCTGTCCGTTGAGGGCGAACCGGTCATTGGCGTCGAGGGCCTGGGTTATCTGTCCCTCAATCTCGACCTCCTCACCGTCGCTTGCGACCACGATACTGCCATCGCCCTCGATCTCGATGGACTGCGCGACGAACATACCGCCGGAAAAACCGCTCCCCTTGACTTCGACAAAGGTCCCTTCTGACGGGATCTCCTGGAGAGCCGAGCCATCGATGGTCAGATCGCCGATCTGGAATTGGGTGCCGGCAATGTTGCTGAGCAGGCCGGAGACCTCCAGCTCGTCACCCGACCATGCGAGTGATTTGACTTCGATGCGGGTGGCAAGTATCTCTCCGTTGCCGTCGGTGAAACCGCTCACCTCCACGATGCTGTTGAGCGGCAGGCTCTCGAGCGGCGTGGCGTCGAACGGGTTGACATATACGGTATCGCCATCCATGGAGATGGTCTGGTCCATGACATTGAGGGTGCCGTTGGTGGTGATGTCATTGCTGTTCACCACGCCTTCGATCAGGCTGTCGTAGGTTACCGACAGTGCGGTGCCGGTTGCGTTCGAGGCGTCGCTGCTGCCGCTTATGCGTACCACCATGCCGATCGCCAGGTCATCCTGGGAGGCTTCGGTATTGTTTACGGTATAACTGGCGTTATCGGTGTTGAACTCAATTCCATTGACAAAGATGGAGCCGAAGTTGGTCACTCGGCCCTGGGTAATTCCTGTTCCGCCGATGCCACCGTCGGCAACTTGCGTGCTGCCGCCGCCGCAGCTGTAGAGTCCGGCGACAGACATGCTTATTGTCGCCGAAATCAGGAACTTAAGAATAAGCCTATTCATCCTTCGTTACATCCTGTTCGAAATAGTAGATGCCGATTCCCGCTTGTTTGCGTCCAGTTCCTCCGGCATCCGGATTGACATCCCGATCGTGCTGCGACAGGTACTTGTCGCAATCCACCAACAGATTCTGCGACTTCTCAGCGCTCATACTGCGAAACTCGTCCAGTGCCTCGATTGGGAGGTTGTCATATGAGACCTTGCGCTGATAGAAGGGTGTCCGTGATCCCTGTTGGAGATTATGATCGATGGTGTTGAGTAAAAGCTGCACGTCCGTACCCAGAATGTGCAGCTTGCCCGTCTCCCCGGTACGAGGGACATAGCCGTCGCTGAGGAGGGTGATTTTTCCGTTCTCGTCTTTGGCTATTGTACCAACCCGTATCAGTTCATCATAGATCGCGCGAGGCGGAACGTCGCCGCTGTGTTCCTTGACCAGCTCGCTGAAACTGGCATCTCCCTTGTCGAAATAGAGAGCGGCGGGTGCCCCTTTCCTGGTCTGGAAGCGGGGATCCCTCAGCCACCCGGATATGACTCTTGCGGCGCGGTTGTATTGATGGGCGATGGCGCTATCGTCGGGAGTGTCAATTTTTTGCAGCCGGCTGACCTCTTTTCGGGTCAAACCCGTGATCACGGAAACCCTGGAGACAGTCTGTTTGCGCCCGGGGATGCCGAACTCCTTGGATGCCACATCCATAAATGTCCATTTGCTCAGATCGGCGAAGTCGCCATAGGTGAAGCCATTGCGCAACATCAACCTGACCAGGGGTCTGAGCAGTTTGAGGATAGATGCAGTGAGTATCTTGCGAATCTCGTCCATGGGCTTGTACTAACCAGGTGACTCTGTTTTTAGGATTGGTTCGACTACTCTATATCCCAGCCATGAAAGGATGTCTTTGATTTATCGCTATCAGGCTGGTTTATTTGTTACTGCATCATCCATTTGAACCATCCCGCTGATCCCTACGGTAAATCTTACCATAACCTGTAAATCAGCACCCAAGGTTGGGAATTATATCCCAACATGGCTGTAAATAACATTATAGACCCCATTTTGCGTCTGCAGAATTGAATCTTGATCACATTTTGGTTTGTGCTTGTAACTTGTTGTTTGGGATTAAAAATCTGATGAAATTGATGAGTTGTTCTACTATCTGCAGGTGGCGTCGGACCGATAAATCGAGGCGTCATGGTGGAAAGGTACTCCAAAATGTTCACAAATGGCTGATTTTACAAGGCAGGTAAAACCTTGAATTTTTCCTTTTACAGTCATATCCGGCATGTATCGATAGAGCAGAATATGGTAGATTTCCCCATTTTTCAGAGCAGGTAGCTGCGGGATGTCTCTAGATAAGTCCGATGTCGAAAAAATAGCCCATCTGGCGCGAATGTCCCTGGATGAGTCGCATATCGAAGCCTATGTCAAAGATCTAGGCAATATTCTCGACCTGGTGGAGCAGTTGGAAGCTGCGAACACCGAGGCCATTGAACCCATGTCGCATCCTCTGCACATGGCACAGCGACTGCGTGCCGATGAGGTGACCGAAGGGGACTCTAGGGATGCCAACCAGGCGATTGCCCCTAATGTGGAGAACGGTCTCTATCTGGTACCCCGGGTCATAGAATAGTTGGTCCACTGTTTCGACCATTGCAGGGTTGAGCGCAACTTTAACGATATCCTTTGGACATAAATCTCACTATGCACAGTAAATCCATTGCTGAACTGGGTGCTGCCTTGCGGGCTGGAGAGTTCTCCAGTGTTGAGCTGACAACTCATTTCATTGATCGAATAGAGCGACTGAATGGAGACCTCAACGCCCTGATCACCCCAACCCCTGATCTTGCACTATCAGAGGCGGAGGCCGCGGACCGCCTGATCAGTTCGGGCCAGGCCGGCCCATTGACCGGGATTCCGTTGGTGCAAAAGGATATCTTTTGTACCCAGGGGGTTAAGACGAGCTGCGGCTCGAGGATGCTGGACAATTTCATCTCGCCTTACGATGCAACTGTTGTGAGCAGGCTGAAACAGGCGGGTGTCGTCTCTCTGGGTAAGGCCAATATGGATGAGTTTGCCATGGGTTCGTCCAATGAGACCAGCTACTACGGGCCGGTTCGCAATCCCTGGGACAGGGAGAGGGTCCCAGGTGGCTCGTCCGGGGGTTCGGCGGCGGCCGTGGCCGCGAGACTGGCGGCTGGTGCCACCGGTACGGACACCGGCGGGTCGATACGCCAGCCGGCGGCGTTGTGCGGCATCACGGGGCTCAAGCCCAGCTATGGGCGGGTCTCCCGTTTTGGCATGATCGCCTTTGCTTCCAGTCTCGATCAGGCCGGACCCATGACCCGCAGCGCCGAGGATGCCGCCTTGCTGCTGCAGGCGATGGCAGGTTTCGACCCCAAGGATTCGACCTGTGCCGATAAGCCCGTGCCCGACTATTCATCGACCTTGAACGACTCTCTGCAGGGGTTGAAGATCGGACTTCCCCGGGAATATTTCGGCGATGGCCTGGACAGTGCCATCGCCGCATCCATCGAAGGGGCAATAGGGTTGTACAAGCAGCTTGGCGCCGAAGTCATGGAGATAAGCCTGCCCAATACGGCGCTGGCGGTTCCGACCTATTATGTGGTTGCCCCAGCTGAGTGTTCATCGAACCTGTCACGTTTCGATGGTGTGCGATTCGGCTATCGTTGCGATGCCCCCAAGGATCTGGAAGACCTCTACAAGCGATCCCGCGGTGAAGGTTTCGGCGCAGAAGTCAAGCGACGTATACTGATCGGTACCTATGCTCTCTCCGCCGGTTATTACGACGCCTATTATCTGAAGGCGCAGAAGACCAGACACCTCATATCCGACGATTTCAAACGCGCTTTCGAGACAGTCGACGTGGTCATGGGTCCGACAACGCCTACGAGCGCATTCGTGCTGGGTGAAAAGGTAGATGATCCGGTGACCATGTACCTCAATGACATCTACACCATAGCCGCCAACCTGGCCGGGTTGCCCGCCATGTCGATTCCGCTGCAAGCGGTCAACGGATTGCCCTGTGGGCTGCAGATTGTCGGCAACTACTTCAATGAAGGTAAATTACTGAATGTGGCGCATCGGCTTCAGGCAGAGACGGA
>JBNKLI010000061.1:0-14591 GCA_050292275.1 Candidatus Thiodiazotropha sp. | reverse complement strand
CCAACAATGTACAATCCTGAACTTACTTGAAATCGCTTCTATATTCTGTTGAGGTTCCTCCCATACTTTGTTTTGACTAATGACTGTTGCCCCCCCAACAATCAATACCAGAAGCGATGCCGTTATATAAGGCCGTCTCTGCGAACGTCTCCTTTCCATAGGTTTCTCCCACATAAAACATGACAAAGCATTACAAGCGGCATTCGGATAACAGCGATCAGTATTATGACTGGGCAATCAATATACATGTCATTGCTATTACAATATATATCACTCAGATTCCATTCGCGTTATAGATTCGATTGTTCATCCTTTCCGCAAAATATTTAGCTTTACAATCTAGCAATCTAACCACGCTTAATACCACTTGACATTTCCATTTTAATACCTGCACAGTTTTGCCCAACGAAGCTTTACAAGAAATGAATCTAACCGGCAATCATTTCTCCCCATCCAGATTCAGGAGGCGAAAAACTATTGCATCAAGTGATATTATTGACAGTAATTAAATTACTTAAGGTAAATATCTTTCACAATTCGTGTGAATTATTACCTTGAAATCCAGCCAGGGATTGATCTACAAATACGGAATCTTGAAAAAGTACGTTAAAAATTCAACAGGAACCTCAAAAACAACTGGCGTTCTGGTTGAAACTGGGATAGTACATTTTCATTTGAGTGAAAACTCAAATCATAATAGTTGAACTCCTCATCAAGCATATTCTTCACTATGATTTCCACTTTTCCAATACGCTTGGGAAGACGGTAGCCCAAAACCGCATCGACATTCCAAAAACTGTCTTGCTCGGTTATACCATTCTGAGTTATCTCTTGGTCAATTCTATTTCCTTCAAAATCCAAGAACAATCCTGAAGGCCAATGATAACTGAGTCCTATAGGCGTTCTACTGGTTGAAAGCTTCTTCGGATCTATTTCAAACTGTCGCTTTAACTTCTCTTTTTCGTAGCCGGCACGCAGCCCGATTCTATCAGTGGCTGCCCAGTAAAAATAGCCATTCAAAATTTCATCATCGACATTTTCTTTAACTTGCCCGACCGCATCCATATGCGGCACTTCAAGCTCTCTTCGATAGAGTTCCACGCCAAAACCGAGTCTATCCGTCAGTTCAACATCAGCACCAATACCAGTTTGCTGGACTTCTGTACCTTCCACATCGTCAAAATACTGATTAAACCCCGCCACCTGCGTTGGCTCAATCGTTTGCTCAAACTGTAACGGACGAACAATGCTCTCTATATAGGCAGTACGCAAGGTGAGGTTGCTTGTAACATCCCAAGACAATCCAAACTTAGCTCCCAAATTGTCGTTTTCGGCTATAGAACTTTCAAAGTCTTCAAATGCGGCGCCAATAGTCAAATAAGCTTCTGCTGGTAGCGCTAACCGTGAATAGATATAAATATTTTTAAAACGAGGATCTATATCTTTTCTATCAATAATTGGTTCTTGTATAGGCTCAATATAGACATCTGATGTTTCCGGCAATGGAAACGTGATTTCACTCGAAATTGTGTTTGTTCTCGCGTATTCCTCATCATAGTATCCTGTACCCAAAGATACTGCGTGATCACCCAGATTTTGAATATATTGCAATTCCAGAACGCTCGAGATGCTATTCTTCGTTGTTATATCCCTCTCTCTAAAAGTACCTGATAAAGTTCCAAAAGGTGTCGGATAGTCACTAACATATTCAGACTTGTTTTCAGACCGGGTTTTGAGTTTGTCCTGATACGCGGCTGAAGCAATAAATTGGCCTCCTGAAGTAAACTGGTGGTAGAGACCTACCCGACCAAACCTACGTTCTAAATCGTCCCTTACATAAGGAGAATATTTTTCCGGATCGAATTTGAGCCCTAGATCACCACTCTCCGCATCTTGCTGCCGATACTCGAACTGAATACTGGTTGCGGGCGAAATGGAGTACTGCAGGAAAGCGTCATAAATGTCCTGCTGCAGATCGCTGTTCTCCCGCCAGCCGTCGGTTTCATAGTGGAACTGCCCCAGACTGAAGGAGATTTTGTCTTTGAGCCCGGACAGGATCAGGTCATCTCCCCCGGTATTGTCGCCGCCGCCGATAGCGTTGAGCTGCAGATTGAGTCCTTCGCGGGTGAACAGGGGTGTGTATTCGGAAAAACCGCCCGCGGAGGGTCCCGCCCCGTCGAGAATACCAAGGTTGCTCACCGCGAGTTGCGGTTGGATAGGCGTGGTGTTCAGGGGTTGCAACAGCTGAGATTGTAAAAGTTCGCTCAAACGGGCCTTTTCATAGCGGGGTCTGCCGCTGTAGCTGTCGGCGAGCAGGCGATGAGCCGAGTGGTTGTGGACGCTGGTTTGCAGCGAATTGTAGGCTTCGGCCCGGGCCAGCTGATCGAATCCCAGGTCCTGGTATATGCGTGCCTGGCTTGCGCCCCGCGCCGCCTCATCCTGATCGAGCATTAGCCGCGACCGATAGACCGCCCGGTTATCGTTGAGATCGATAGAGGTCTGGATATCTTTCAGCGCCTCGACCGGCCTGTTCTCCGCCTGCTTGCGGATGGCGTCGTAGAACCAGGCGGTTGGATCGAGCTCATCGAACTGCTTGGCCAGGGCGAACTGGGTGGCCGCCAGGGAGTCGCGCTTCTCTTCGTAATAGGCCTTGCCCAGATAACTGCGCACCAGGGCGTTGCCGGGATCGAGATTGGCAGCTATCTCCAACTGTCGGCGCCCGCCCGCCAGATCTCCCTCACGAATCCACACCAGACCGAGGCCAAGCCGGGGCTGCGGCGAGGCCTGGTCCAGAATGCAGGCCCGTTCGAAGGCTTTGCGGGCGCCTTCGAGATCGAAGCGGATAAGACGAGCAAAGCCAAGGGTGGTTTGGCTCTGGGCATGACCGGGAGCAATCTCCACAGCGCGACCGGCCGCTTCGGCGGAAGCGTCCAGGTTGCGTAACATGAGTTCCAGCTGGGCCAGCCTTGCCCAGGCGAGTGCGTTTTCCGGGGCCACAACGGTCGCCTCAGTGGCCGACTCCCAGGCTTCGAACAGTTGAAACCTTGCCTGCTGGGCGTATGAGCGGGCGAGATAGGCGGAGGGTGATTGGGCATCGGCCTCGAGCGCCCGCCGGGCCAGATCGACCGCCTGCCGATAGTCATTGTTTACCGTTGCGATAAGCGACATCAAGGCCAGTGCGTCGGCCTGCTCCGGCTGCAGATCCAGCACCGCGGCCAGATCCTCCCGGGCGGCCTCTATTCTGCCTACCTGGAGGTGGAGTGCGGCGCGATAGACCAGCAGATCGACATCCTCCATGACACCTGGTTCTTCGGCCAGCGAGCCAAAGGCGCTGTTCAAGTCGCCCCGGCGATAGGCCGCCAGGGATCGCTTGACAGCCTCCGAGGCATTCGCCGCCGGGGGTTCGATCACAGGTGGATAGTAGATGGCCCATTGAACCGCATCCCGCGGATTCACCACCATGGCGCTCCGGGGTGGTTCGCCCGGTCTGGTGTCGACCTGCTGACCATCGGTTATCACGACCTCCCCATGCTCGTTGCGCGCAGTCACCTTACCTTCCAGGACCGTCACCCGGGCGCTGTCGGGATAAGCCTCGATGGTAAACTCGGTGCCCTCGATAAAGGCATTGACATGCGGTGTATCGACTTGAAGCGGGCGGGATATCCGGCTGATGATGTGGGTGATACCTTGCAACAGCTCGAGAAGGGTATTGCCTTCTTTGGTGGGGGCGCTGAAGCGCACTTCGCTACTTCCGGACAGTCGCAACATGGACTCATCATGGAGAACCAGCCCCGCGCGACCGTTTGGGCCCACTCGCAAATGGTCTCCACGACAGAGACGGTCGCCCTGGCGCACCACCCTCCAGTTCGGCTCCGCAGCGTTCTTCAACTCAACGCGGCCTTGAATGGAGACTGCCCTGGCGACACCCTGTACACACTCCCGGGCTGCAAGATTCTGCCCATACCCCCCAAAAAGCCAAAATAGCAAAAAGAGGACCTTCCAGGCAGTACCAACAGATTGCTTTATAGACATGCAAATATCCTTTTGCCAAAGACCATTCTTGGTCCATATCTTCTCTAACGAACTGTATTCCTTAGAGTAGTTTTACGATTCCACAGAAACATCAACCGCCAAAGTAAATATTCACACCAACTGTTAGACTGAGATATCATTTTAGCGCAAAACTTACTGTTTCCCTGTTACCTACCATACTCAGCTATCCATTCTCTTCTTCACCTATGTATTGTAAAAAGCAAGTCGTAAACAAGACAAGTCTGCAAATGAACGCCAATAGACGCAAATTCGGTGTTTTTATAGCCTACACCCCGTGGGAGGTTGAACTTTTCTTCAAATGGATCAAGCAGAACCTGAAGACAAAATCGTTTATTGGGACTAGCGAAAATGCCGTGATGACACAGATCCCGGTCGAGCCTTGTAATTAGCTTTTATTGCATATCTGAAGTTCAAGTCAAAAGCGGGCTTCAGTCTACAGAAAGATCATCCAGTTACTGCAGACTAATCTGTTCAGTCGTCGACCGCTAATGGAATCTATAGTGCCACCACTTACAGGGGACCATCCACCTGACATGCAGTTTCGACCAGTGTTGTTGCGGCATTAAGTGGGACAGCGGTGGGTACGATCCCTTTCCCCCTTATTTGGGATGGCAATGCAAACATAGCTGCGAGCCATCCATGGTTTTTCTAAGCAGTTTCTCATCCTGGACATTAACGTTGTGGACATCATGACAAGAAGGACACTCAACCCTTCTGTTGTAAAACTTGAGTTCTTGTCCTGTATTACCCGTGAATGTATAGGAAGAGGTATCCGGATTCCATTCGAGCCGATGGCATCCTAAACAATACAGATTTGATGTTCCCGTCTGATGATCCCAATATACACCGACAGGGTGATCGTCGCCGAGATTTGTCCCAAGATTAGCTACGTCGGTAATGGTTGTGTTGCCGCTATTCCCAGCGAATGAGTCTACCGCAACCGTACCGTCGTGACATGAAAGACATAATCTCGAGGGATTGCCCGGTCCCGGCTGCTCTGTCTCATAAACCAGGCTAGGACTGCTATATAACTCGTAAACTGTATCTGAAATCGTATGATTCCACAGAGGTGCTTGCTGATGACTGCTTGCGTCATGCGGCGTATGGCAAACAACGCAAAACTCTCCACCGGTCCAGACTTGTTGAGAGAAGTCGTGAACGCTACCTTGAATACCAGCGGTTGCGGTGGATGGTGATGTAAGCACGGAAATCGCGACCAGGATTACTGCTCTTCCCTTTGGCCATCGTGCATAAAATAGTCCTTTAAACACGCTCTTCCTGAGCCTCACAATAAATGATTATATGGCAAAAAAAGCTTCGTCCAATTAAAACCACCTTGAGGAAGCGAGTACATGAAGAAGAATAACAATAACACCCCTGCCTATCAAGGCAGTAAGCTGAAGGCAGGATACACCTGGAATATCCTTCTATTCGACCTCATTCTGTTCAACCCCCTGGATTACCTGCCATACCTGCCCTCTTCCGCTGCCTTTCTGGCTTTCCGGCATAATTTGGGTGACGATAGCAATGCACCGTTGGAAAACGCATAATCCGGTCACTTACAAATTTACATTTCATACCTGGGGCGCGGTTGATCACACCCTTCCTTAGGTAAGCGTTAGCGGGGACAGGGTACCGCTTCTTGTGGAAAGTTTATTCGTATCATTGCTACAGCCGCCGACAGTGACAGATCTTGAGGGAGCATGCAACAAGGTATTAGTCGGGAAATTTAGCACCCATGATTATTATCCATCCTACAAAAATCACTTCCCCAAAGGTCATGGCTTCGCAAACGGATATCAGCGTTTTCGCTTCAGGAACAACTAAAGAAGTCGATACCAACGCAAGATAGCCTAAACCGCCGACAACGACGCCAAACCCTACCGGTTTCGGAAAATAACCAGATTTGTAGATTAAATAACCGAGGGGTAACAGCCATAAACCCCAGAAAATGGATGCAATGAGATTTCCATGTTTGTACAGATCCAGAAATAACATCATCAGTGATCTAAGTTGATCTATTGTAAATGTGCTCAAATAACCATCGCCACTGATGACAAACAACGCGGCGATCTGATTGAGTGAATTAAGCATCGCAATGGGAATTCCAACGAGTGCGAGCACAACCATCAGCAGCGCCTGGTTATGGTTCACAGAATCAAACAGCCTGTATAAAAACAACGCTACAAAAATATAAATAATCTGGGTTAAAAGCGCACCACCAATACCGATTCTGAATAGTGTCTGGTTGCTCAAAATGTTATTTGCCGTTGCCGCCGCATCATCCACCGCGATGAGAGCAGAAGGTATATAAATCAAGCTGAATATCCCCAGGACCAGCCAGGCTGCGTATAGTAATCTCAATAAAACCAGGACTTTACGTCGTGATTCGGTAATTGACTCATTATTGCTGGCCACTGTTTGTCCCCGGGTTTTCAATTACGCACCTCCATTTCCACACTGTGCCGCTGATAGTTCGCAATATAATGCGTAATAACTGATAGGCAATACTTCTATTTGCCAGGACTGGTTCTGATTGGTGTTGCATTCTGCTGCACAGAGAGAATAACCGCTCCCAGTCTTTGCTCGCTCTCCACTCTTTGATGGGCCTTGGATGCCTGTGCGAGCGGGTATACTCTATCGACTACTGACTTTATACTTCCCTCTTCTATCATCTGTTTAAGTGTGAGCAGTTCTTCCTCTGTTTCACCTGCGAATTCAAATATTGCTTTCCTGGGTGTCAATTTGGATGTCAGAATGGATCTCAACATGTCCGATAAGCGGGGATTCCCCTTTAAATAGCGTCCGTTGTAATTCAGGGTACCAATAGATGCTGAATAGGAGCTATCGGCAACCATATCGAAAATCACGTCGTAGGTTTGCCCGCTCTCCGTAAAGTCTTCTTTTGTATAGTCAATAACATGATCAGCACCAATATCCAACAGCATTTCCATCTTAACGGTGCTGTCAACCGCGGTCACTTCGGCACCCATGGATTTTGCAATCTGCACAGCAAAAACCCCAATACTCCCCCCTGCGCCGTTGATTAAGAGGCTTTCGCCCTTTTTTATCTCCGCCTTACGCATAAAATGAAGTGCATTCAGCCCTCCCAGCGGTACGGACGCAGCCGATTCGAAATCCATATTCTTCGGTTTAGGGGCAAGGGTGTAGCAGGCAGGTAGGGACATGAATTCACCGTATGCACCAAACCGTAGCTTGGTCGATCCGAAAACCTGATCACCCGTCTTGAATTTTGAAACGTTTTTACCGACGGATTCCACTTCGCCTGAAAAGTATCCTCCCAATATCTTTCTTTTTGGCTTCATCAACCCGCAAGCAACTCGCATGGGCAGCCAAACCCACTTTGTCGCAAAGGAGGAACCGCGTATTTCGCAGTCTGCTTTTGTCACCTCTACAGCATGAACTTTGACTAAAATTTCATTGCTATCAGGAGTTGGTTTACCAACTTCTTGTAGCTCAAGAACGTCAGGTGAGCCATATTTTGTGCATACAATCGCTATCATGTTCTGTGGGAAACGGGGCAGTGAGCAACTCCTAAAACGGTGTGCTTTTGATTGTCACATGAGGAGGACCCGCACACCTGTCCTCGCCGACTCAGACCGGAGGCATACCCTCCGGTCTGATGAGATCATCAGGCGATCAGCTTAATCGCGATCTCCTGCCCCCGCAAGGCCGAGGCCACATATTCATCCATCTTGTCGAAGTTGAGATACTTGTAGATCTCAGGCGCCATGGAGTTGATCCTGGTTGCATGGCTCATGTACTCCTGCACCGTAGGTAGCTTACCCGGGACCGCAGCCACAGCGGCGAGTTCCGCCGAGGCGAGGAAGACATCGGCGCCCTGCCCCAGCCGGTTGGGTTCTTCAGCAGCCCCACCAGGTCGGCGACCTTCTGCGTATCCAGCGGCAGCCGCGGGATTCCCAGTTTGGCACGTTCTTCGACGTGCTGACGATAGGCTTGGAGCATGGTGACCTGACTATCGCTATGAGACCCGCCCTAATTGGCGGCGCCCGCAATTGTGGGATACCGGCTGCCCCGTAGACTGATGTCCCGTAGACTGGAGTAGCAAGATAGCTAAGGGTTATACGGCTAAGTTTTCGCATATAGTCATCCAAAATAATTAACTTACTTTTCGGGGTTCAAGTCGTGATTCAGACACAATAGCTTCCATGGCCTCGGTGGTATGGGAAAGCGTCAGAATTAGAATTCGCTTGACAATTGCCACTCAACCACTGGCGTCAGCAGTAGAGTGACAGCGAGTTGTATCATCCTTTGAAATATCAGAACTGATTCACACATTACCTGAAAAGGATCATCGCATTTCACCCTTTTGGGTGATGTTCTAATCCCGCTGCGACCCATATATTAATATTCGGACCTGTTGCAATCGGTCTGGTGCGATTACCGGAACAACAGCAATGTAAAAAGTGCCGATAGGGAGTGTTTTTCTAATTATGAACGAAATTCAGGAGTAAATTATGAAGTTGAATATAGCGCATATTGCCTTACCATTGCTGGCTACTTTTGCCGGAAGCACGATGGCGTTGGATATACCTCGTGTTCAAGAGATTGTTTCCATTCAATCCACCCCGAACTTGATGGAAGGTATTGTTAAAACCAGCAATCCGTCATCAGCTAAGAAAATCACCTACTTGCCGGTTGATGTATTCTCTCATGTAAAATTTGAGCACAAGGCAGGTGATCCGCGCGGGTTCAAGCCCGATTTTGCAAATGGTGTGTCCGGCAAACCTTTTGTAATACTGACGGATAATGTAAACGAAAATGGGGAATACACTGCCAGGGTCTGTTTTCCGCAAGAGATTCCGATGAACGCCGAGATTGTAGTTAAAC
This sequence comes from Candidatus Thiodiazotropha sp., assembly GCA_050292275.1. Lineage (GTDB taxonomy): Bacteria > Pseudomonadota > Gammaproteobacteria > Chromatiales > Chromatiaceae > Thiodiazotropha. The sequence goes on along the minus strand of JBNKLI010000061.1, from coordinate 5,666 downwards.
AAGAATATGGAAAATATCTGGTTCGTCCGATCGATGGTATGATTACACATCCAACCAGTAGAAGATGTATGGACGTACCTTATTATGGTGTCATGGGAGTTATGGTTCCTGATCCTGTGGATTTTGCAGGCGAGTTTATGTTGATCATCGACAAAGCTTATCAGAACTGGCCGTCATTTTCGTAATACCATAACCGAGACCTCGAATAAGCTTGTCTCGTCTCCACACTGGAAATGCCAGGGATGGCCTTCATGTATACGCATACCCAGATCACCCAGCCGCGTCCCAGCGGATAACGGTTTCTGATACCTAATTGCTAGCACCAATGGGCTTTGTAATTATACTTAAAAAAATAAGAAATCGTGATTGTTACTACAGGCGCCTAGGGTGTCGCCTCAATATTTCAAGACTGTGCCTACTTCCATAGGCTGGATGCAGTAACGCTTGAAAATGTCATTCTTAAATACTGCGGGGTAGTATTTGCTTCGATCGTGTTTACCGTATTAAGGCGAAAACGTAGAAAAAACATGGGACGAAGAGAGTAGATTAAGAAACTATTTCAACCGTGTTCTTGCGAACAAAGTCCGAATGCACTTGCTTTTGTGGTGTCACGAATTTGTGGCTTTGGTACGTTGGGCATGCGAACGGGTTCGCGGCTAGCCTATTTGGGTTTGTGGTTGAAATCAGACTTAGTTCAGGCAACAGGCCGCCAAGCGGCCTATCTTTCTACTGCTGTGCCGTGTAGAGAAGTGTAAGGTACTTACCAACACCCTTCGAGTCTCATACAGACCGGAGGCATACCCTCCGGTCTGATGAGATCATCAGGCTATCAGCTTAACCGCAATCTCCTGCCCCCGCCGGGCCGAGGCCACATACTCATCCATCTTGTCGAAGTTGAGGTACTTGTAGATCTCCGGCGCCATGGAGTTGATCCTGGTTGCATAGCCCATGTACTCCTCCACCGTCGGCAGCTTGCCCATGATCGCGGCGACGGCGGCCAGCTCGGCGGAGGATAGGAAGACATTGGCCCCCTTGCCCAGCCGGTTGGGGAAGTTGCGGGTCGAGGTGGAGACCGCGGTAGAGCCCGCGGCGATGCGTGCCTGGTTACCCATGCACAGCGAACAGCCGGGCATCTCGGTGCGCGCACCGGCGCCAGCGTAGATGTTGTAGACACCCTCCTCCATCAGCTGCTGCTCGTCCATCTTGGTGGGTGGCGCTATCCACAAGCGGGTAGGGATGGTCTCCCCCGAGGCCTCCAGCAGCTTCGCGGTGGCACGGAAGTGGCCGATATTGGTCATGCACGAGCCGATGAATACTTCGTCGATCCTGGTGCCGGCGATCTCCGACAGCGGCTTTACGTCATCCGGATCGTTGGGACAGGCCAGCAGGGGCTCGGTGATCTGCGACATGTCGATCTCGATCACCTCGGCGTACTGCGCATCGGCATCGGCGCGCATCAGGCTCGGGTTCTCAAGCCAGGCCTCCATGGCGCGGGCACGGCGCTCCAGGGTACGCGCATCCTGGTAGCCGTTGTCGATCATCCAGCGCAGCATGGTGATGTTGGAGCGCAAGTACTCGGCCACCGAGGCCTCGGAGAGCTCGATGGTGCAGCCGCCGGCAGAGCGCTCGGCGGATGCGTCGGAGAGTTCGAAGGCCTGCTCAACGGTGAGGTCGGGCAGTCCCTGGATCTCCAGGATGCGGCCGTTGTAGACGTTCTTCTTGCCCTGCTTCTCCACCGTCAGCAGGCCACGCTGGATCGCTGTGTAGGGGATGGCGTTGACCAGGTCGCGCAGGGTGATACCCGGCTGCATCTCGCCGCTGAACCTGACCAGCACCGACTCGGGCATGTCCAGGGGAATCACCCCCAGCGCCGCACCGAAGGCCACCAGGCCGGAGCCCGCGGGGAAGGAGATGCCGAGCGGGAAACGGGTGTGGGAGTCACCACCTGTGCCCACCTGGTCCGGCAGCAGCATACGGTTGAGCCAGGAGTGGATGATGCCGTCGCCCGGACGCAGGGAGACGCCGCCCCGGTTGTGGATGAAATCAGGCAGGGTGTGCTGGGTCTTGATGTCCACCGGCTTGGGATAGGCGGCGGTATGGCAGAAGGACTGCATCACCAGGTCGGCGGAAAAGCCGAGACAGGCCAGCTCCTTGAGCTCGTCGCGGGTCATGGGGCCGGTGGTGTCCTGGGAACCCACGGTGCTCATGCGCGGTTCGCAGTAGGTGCCGGGGCGTATGCCCTCGACGCCGCAGGCCTTGCCGACGATCTTCTGCGCCAGAGTGAAGCCTTTCCCCGAATCTTGTGGATCGATGGGGCGGCGAAAAACGTCGCTCGGTTCCAGGCCCAGAGCCTCCCGGGCGCGCTCGGTCAGGGAACGGCCGATGATCAGCGGAATACGGCCGCCCGCCTTCGCCTCGTCGAGCAGCACCTCGGTCTTGAGGCTGAACTCACTGAGCAGCTCGCCCGACTCGCTCTCGATCCTGCCCTCATAGGGCTTGATCACGATCACATCGCCCATGTTGAGTTTTTCCACTTCGCACTCGACGGGCAAGGCGCCGGAGTCCTCCACGGTATTGAAGAAGATGGGCGCGATCTTGCCGCCGAGCACCACCCCACCCTGACGCTTGTTGGGCACGAAGGGAATATCCTGGCCCATGTGCCAGAGTACCGAGTTGGTAGCCGACTTGCGCGAGGAACCGGTACCCACCACGTCGCCCACATAGGCCAGGGGCAGGCCCTTGGACTTGAGCGATTCGAGGATGGAGATCGGGCCCACGTTGCCCGAATCGTCCGGGGTGATACCCTCGCGCTCGTTCTTCAGCATGGCCAGGGCGTGCAGCGGGATGTCGGGACGGGACCAGGCGTCCTGTGCCGGCGACAGATCGTCGGTGTTGGTCTCGCCGCTGACCTTGAACACAGTCAGCTTGATCTCGGCGGGCAGGTCGGGTTTGCGCTTGAACCACTCGGCGTCGGCCCAGGAGTCGAGCACCGCCTTGGCGTTGGCACTGCCGGCATCGGCCTTCTCCTTGACGTCGTGGAAGGCGTCGAACATCAGCAGCGTGAACTTCAGCTGCTCGGCCGCAAGCTGGCCCAACTCGGCGTCGTCGAGCAGATCGATCAGGGGCTGGATGTTGTAGCCGCCGAGCATGGTACCGAGCAGCTCGACTGCCTTGGCGCTGTCGATCAGCGGGCTCTGCGCCTCACCCTTGGCCAGCGCCGCGAGGAAACCAGCCTTGACATAGGCGGCGTCATCCACACCCGGCGGCACCCGGTTGGTAAGAAGATCCAGCAGGGTCTCCTCCTCGCCGGCGGGCGGGTTTTTCAGCAGCTCCACCAGGTCGGCGACCTGCTGCGCGTCCAGCGGCAACGGCGGGATTCCCTGTTTGGCGCGTTCTTCGACGTGCTGACGATAGGCTTGGAGCATGGTGACCTCGCTATGTTTCTGGGACCCGCCCTCATTGGCGGTGTCCGCAATTATGGGATACCGGCTATACCGGAGACTGGTGTAGCAAGATAGCAGAGCTTTATCCATACGTATAATGGATTGTTCGCATGTATAACATAAGAATTTTGCATGCTAATATTCTCTTCACCATGGACCTCCAACTCATGCGATCACTGCTGGCCGTCGCCGACACGGGCTCCATCACTGAAGCGGCGGACCGTATCGGCCTCACCCAGCCCGCCCTCTCCCGCCGCCTGCAGCAGCTGGAGAGTTACCTCGGCGCCGACCTGCTTAACCGGGGACGCAAAGGAACGGAGCTGACCGAGATCGGCCACCTGGTGGCCGCCGAGGCGCGCGGCCTGGTCAACCGTTTCGACCATCTGCGCGAACAGGTGCGGACACACCAGGGTCTCGAGGGGGGTAGTGTGCGTATCGGTGGTGGTGCAACAGCGGTATCCTTCGTACTGCCGAAGGCGATCGCCCGTTTTCGCCAGGAACATCCCGCAATCCGCTTTCAGCTCAAGGAGGCGGGGAGTCTTGAAGTGGCTGAAGACGTCATCAGCGGTCGCCTGGAACTTGGAGTGGTCACTCTGCCGGTACAGGCCAGGGAGCTACAGATCTGGCCCCTGCTCACCGACAGAATCGTGCTGGTGGCGCCCAGAGACCACCCCCTGGCCCGTCGCGGAGATGTCGACGCTCAGGCCCTCGACGGCCTCGCCTTCGTCGGCTTCGAGGCGGACACCGCGGTGCGCCAGATCATAGACGCCGCCCTGCGCGAGGCCGGAGTGGAGATGAACGTGGTGATGGAGCTGCGTTCCATCCCGGCGATCCTGCGCATGGTCGCCACCACCGGCAACCTCGCCTTCGTCAGCCGCATGGGTGTGGACAGCCTGGAGGAGGTCTGTGAGATCGAAGTCCGCGGTCTCAATATCGCCCGCGAACTGGCGGTTATCGCCAAGCGCGGCAGTGCACTCTCACCCGCGGCTCTATCCTTTTCAACCTTGCTACGGGAGGAACAGACGCCGGCATCAAAGCGCTGAGATACACATTGTGAGCGTGCTTTGAAAACACAGAATGGTGATGCCATTCACTGATTCCCGACTTTCTACGGCACTATCATGAGGCACCGATCTTTTGATCACAATCCATAGATATTTAAGGAAGAGACTATGAGAATGCCCAATATGATTGTTGCTGCGACGATTTGCCTGTTCAGCCAACAGAGCCAGGCCGATGACTTTCGCGTCCTGGACCTTGGATCCAGTGAAATCACCAATAATCACCCATGGATGGAGATAATTGCCGACCAGGCCAGTTGGGAGGAGTTCTATTTCGAAAGACTCTTGCAATGCCAGGTAGCCAACACCTCGCTTGTCGACGAAAACAGCCCATGTTACGGACAAGCACCCACGGTCGATTTTGAGACCGAGCAAGTTGTCGTCGGTGGACTGGGATCGAAGCCCAGCACGGCATACGACATCCTGGTTTCCAGTGTCGACAGCACAACAGATGAGCAACGCATAACAGTCATCGATTTCAACTGGTGCGTTGGCTTGACAATAATTGACTATCCGACTGCTGCGGTCGTGGTCCCCAGGACCGAGAAGCCTGTCAGTGTCTATGTTGAACAGGGTGCAGCTATCTGTGAATAAGCGGCCTTGTTACGGCAGGAGCAAGGTCATCCCTGACTCAAGTGCCGACAAGGAGAGCGACATCCTACCCCTGGCCCTGCAGTTCGACCACCGTAGCAACAGCCGTGTCACCTGGGGCGCGGTGACGAGACCAAGGTGATCGCCCAACTCGCGGGTCAGTGGGTATTCGAAATGAAATCCTTGACGGAACCTAGATTATTTTTGCGTTCATTGGTGTTTATCGGCCAAGTAATCGATAAATTCTTCCACTTGATCGAATTCCAGGCTTGACGACAGCTTATTTACGTTATTATCAGATAGATAAACCGTACCATAACTCCACAATGTCTCGAAATAATCTCGAAAGTCATCAGCCACACGCTGACTATCGATCAAAAAATATCCTGGTTACCCATCATTCTCAGCTATAGGATCTTTAGCTTGGGAATGCCTAGGGTATGATTGTTGCTGACTAACTACCATGCTGGTTGAAAAGTCGCTTTCTTGTTCAAGCTCTACTGGCGGGGAAGGGCCCCACCCTACATTTTGGTACAACGGGTAGGGTGGGGCCCTGCCCCACCATAACGTG
>JBNKLI010000060.1:0-36879 GCA_050292275.1 Candidatus Thiodiazotropha sp. | reverse complement strand
CATGGCCTCCCCATACCGGTTCATGTTGTTTCACAGCGATGGCTGCGGTATAGAAATCATCGTTGATGTAATCCAGTTCATATAGAGTCTTGATGATCGATTTTTTGGCGAAACAGCCCTTATCCTTGTCTGGTTTGTCGGTAAAATAGTGAAATGCGGCTTTTAGTTCATCGAAAAAATCGTGCAAATGCCGCTCACTGCAAAGCTTGGCGGCCTTGGAAACAAGTCGATTGTTTTTCGCTTGGAGAGCTGACTGGATTTTTGCTTTTGATTCTTCGGGATTACTTTCAAAATCCAGCTGGTCCAGTTGTTCGATTTTTTCCTCAATGGTTAGCCGGGTCATCATTGCTCCTTTCACTCTCAGTCGTCTACTGTGTCAAAGGCTGAATGTTATGGGTATCAGGTTATATTTTGAGCGTCCCACTAACCAGGGTCTTCTTGTATACTCCGGTAATTCTGTTCCCATCCCACACATAAGATAGATGTGAGCCCTGCTTGGGAATGCTCACTGCCGCTGGCCGCAAAGCTGCAATGCATTCTCCCTCCGGATCCCTTACTGATCGATAAACAATGCCCCATGATTTAATAGCTTTCATTTGATGGCCAAAGTCTTGGCCAGGTTTCCAGTCGTTAGGATCATGTAAATGTTCGTAGCCGTCACCGCGAATGTCGTGCATGGGTTTGAGGACTTTACCGATATAAACCCGCATTGAGATTTCTCCGGCATCTTCATTTGTGTAGGAGAGAAAGCGGGCTCTGTGGAATTTGGTTTCCTCAATCGCCGTTTCAACTGTTTTGCTGGCGTAGTAGACGCCGTAAGTGCCATCGCTAAAGCGGCTGGGGCTGTCTACGCTGGCGTGGGTAAATGCTGCCATGACGGGAGAAGCACCGGGCCCGGTGACACGATCTTCAGCAGGTACCAAGGCGATGTCTCCAACTTCGTTGCGGAGCCGATCGTTGGTAAGTGATTCTATGTAGTAGAGTTCATCCGTCAGTTCGGGATCGACAAGTCGCTCGAAAAAGTTGATGGTTGGGTACTCGGAGGGAATGATCCGAACTTGCTGATGCCAATCGAGTTCCGTGATTGGCGGCTGCTTCATTTAGAGTCCCCGTTGTGCGTCAAGATAGCGTCGTACATCCGCCAGGTCGATGATGCTGCCGGCGAGCATTCGTTCCAAAGCGCTTTGACCATTAAAGGTCGGTGCGGTGTTAGGTTTACGTACCCATTCATCGGCGGCCCTGGGGGAGGGGAGCAGGATATTCAGATTTTTGTAGATACCCAACAGGTAGCTGATGCGTTCCAAAGTATCCCGGCTCATGCGGGAGGCAGATTTTTCAGCCTTCCATTTATAGAAAGTGGACTCGGGTGGTGATCCGAGCAGGGCGCGTTCTTCGGCAACTGAGAGTTTCCAATGTGTTGACAGGTTGAAAAAGGCTTGCAACGCGGCGCTGGTAACTCGTTTGGCGTCAGGCTGAACCTGATGTCGGGCTGCGATTGGCATGGATAGCCTCTCCAGGCATGGATGATAATGCAAGTATACTCCATAATTAGAGCTTATCAATTTTTGGTGGATTATATGAAATGGCCGCAGATTGAATGTTTGTCTATATAAAACAATGAGATGCAATCAGCGTTAAAGGGTTTGCATATTACTCTGGAAAATTCCACTGTTGACTTGCCAGGATTTGTGTCCATTCGCGGTTTTTTTATTCGTCTCAGATGGGACACTTCTCCACGACATTGACGACCGCCGAGGTCAAGGTCCTGAGATCATCCTCATCGATGATGTAGGGAGGCATCAGGTAGACCAGCTTGCCGAATGGCCTCACCCATACGCCGGCGCCGACGAAACATGGCTGAATCTGTTTCATGTCCACGGGTTTTTTCATCTCCACCACTCCGATGGCGCCCAATACGCGAACCTCTTCCACCTGGGGCAGCTCCCGGCAGGGCGCAAGCCCTTGCTGCAGCCCCTTCTCGATGGTTTTGATCCGCTCCTGCCAGGGGGATTCGAGGAGAAGGTCCAGGCTCGCCAGGGCGGCACTGCAGGCCAGGGGGTTGGCCATGAAGGTGGGGCCATGCATGAACAGGCCCGGATCGCCCTGACTGATTGTCCTGCTGACCTCTTCCGTGGTCAGAGTCGCCGCCAGGCTCATCATGCCGCCGGTGAGTGATTTCCCCACACACATGATGTCCGCGGTGATCTCCGCGTGTTCACAGGCGAAGAGTTTGCCCGTGCGTCCGAATCCGGTGGCGATCTCATCGAGGATCAGAAGCACGCCATATTGATCACAGAGACTGCGAACCTCTTTCAGATATTCGGCGGAATAGAAACGCATTCCTCCGGCCGCCTGAACGATAGGCTCCAGGATGACCGCTGCTATCTGGGTATGGTGCTTATTGAGTTTCTTCCCGATTGCCTTGGCGCCGTCCCCCTTGCAGGGGTGGCCGAAGTAGCAGCTGGGGGCATCGACGAAGATCTGTTGCGGCAGGATCCCGGAGAACAGCGTGTGCATACCTGTCTGCGGGTCGCATACTGACATGGCACCGAAGGTGTCGCCGTGATACCCCCTGCGTATGGTGAGAAAACGCTGCTTCTCCGGCTGTTCCTTGTCGTGCCAGTATTGAATGGCCATCTTCATGGCCACTTCCACTGAAACCGAACCTGAATCGGCAAAAAAAACGGTCTGCAAAGGCCCGGGGGTGATCTCGATCAGTTTTCGTGCAAGATCGGCGGCAGGCTGGTGACTCAGGCCGCCAAACATGACATGGGGCAGGGTATCGAGTTGTTGCTTAATCGCCCGTTTCAGATCCGGGTTGTTATAGCCGTGGATGGCACACCACCATGAGGACATACCGTCGATAAGTTCGCGGCCATCCGCCAGGCGCAGGCGTACGCCGTCCGCCGATATCACGGGAAAGACCGGCAGGTCGGCGCCAATGGCACTGTAAGGGTGCCAGATATGTTGTCTATCGAATTCGACCCAATCCAAATTATTACTCATATCAAATAGAGAAGTCCCAGAAAAAAATGGCGCTTGAAGGAAAAAGCGAGTCGGGAAATGATCGATGACAAGATCAACTCGCAGGCTCATGAACAAGCCTTAGTGTACCTCTGTATGTTAGCGCATTATGGTGTTGCCGGGTTAATAATGTCTTGCCTGGCCCCGATTATTGTAACTGGCAGAAATTCCAGGGGATTTACTGGAAAACCACGGTTTGGCCGATCTTAACCCGAAGTGCGGCAGGGTTTTCGCGGCGCGGTTGAAATCGTCTCCCCGCCGCCCACTCCCGGTGCCGGGTGGACAAAGGGGAGAGATTAGCAAAAATTGTGATGATGATACTGAGTTTTTTTTATCCCTCGTCTATGTTACCAATTGTGTTCGGAGACTAGTACTCCTTCAACATGATATTTACGGATGCAGAGCCTACCCAAACGGCCAAGGCAAGGCGCAGTCCGCAGGTAATGGTAAGCCTGGCGGCTAGCCGCTTCTCGATTCGCTGCATCTGTAAGTGTTGCAGAATCTATGGCGGGGTACACTAGATGGCCTTGGCCATGAATGACGACCTTATGGACCCTGGAGCCGGTTCCAGTCATAACGAGAGGAGAGATACGATGGGTAAACCTGTAGCAGCCGCGAAACAGCCGATCAGTGTGGATCTCTATGCGGGAAGGGAGTATTGGTGGTGTGCATGCGGGCGTTCGTCAAACCAGCCCTTCTGTGACGGTTCACACCAGGGTAGCGGAATCGAGCCACTCGGATTCAAGGCTGAAAAGAATGGGGAGGCATGGTTGTGTCGTTGTAAACAGTCGAAAACCCCTCCCTATTGCGATGGCAGCCATCAGCAGCTTGAGGATTGATCAACCAGGCTTGGAATGGTCGATGGCGAAGCGCTTACCCATCGCCTGAAGTGATGCCCTCGGGTAGCGTACCATCAGGAGTGTGGAACTCAATGCGGTCTCTTCCCCTGGCTTTTGCCATGTAGAGGGCCTGGTCGGCATTCACCATGAGCTGCTCCCCGTCGGCTTTCTGCTGAGCTCTGTTTGAGAGTGGGTGGATTTCACTGACGCCGATCGACACGCTAACCTTGAGTGATGAACCGTCACTCAGTGCCACAGACTGGGAGTTGATCTCCAGGCGAATGCGTTCAGCGAGCATCAGGGCATCGTTGAGACTTGTTTGCGGCAACAGCAACGCGAACTCTTCCCCACCGAAACGCGTGGCGATATCGCTGGCGCGCAGTTGCGATCGGATACGATTGGCCAATTCCCTCAGCACCATATCGCCAGCCTGGTGGCCATGGTTGTCATTGATGCGTTTGAAGTGGTCGGCATCGATGAACAGGCAGCTTAGCGGTTGGCGATAACGCCCTGCGCGGGACAGCTCTTCATCGAGGCGCCGATCGAGATAGCGGCGGTTATGCAGGCCCGTCAATGGATCGGTGAGGCCGCTGATGAGAATATGCTCGCGATTGACAGAGTTTTCCAGACAGACGGTGCAGATGGTGGCGAGGCGCGCAAGAAAGTCGGTAGCGAGCCCGCGTGAGAAACGGCTCGGCTCGCTGCTGCCCAGGTTGATGCTGCCAATCAATCGATCATGGCGGATCAGAGGCAGTATGGCCATACTTCTAAGGCCTCCGGGTTGAGAAAAGAGTGAATCATACTCAGGGCTCAGAAAGCGCCCCAGCCATGGGCTTCGAAGGCGTTGAAAGCGAGGGTTTACCGCGACCATGTCGTCGACGAAGCCGAGCATTGGAAAGGCCTTCTCATCCAAGCCGTTTTTGTACAGTAAATGACGGATTTCATGAATGGGATCGTGCAGCAGCACCTGAATGGACTCGATCTCGAAGGATGTCTTGAGGCCCTCGGTCATACAGTTGAACAGTTCCGGTAGTGTTTCCGCGCTCAACAATTCCAGTTCGCGTGCATGAAAGCGCCCCAGTGTCTCCTGGTTCTCCTGTGCCTTATAGGTTAACTCCTTGAGGCGTTGACGAAGGAGCCGATTCTCGATTAAAAGATCCATCGCACTGCACTGAAAAACAACCGAAGACTGTTATCGGCATTGTTTCCGGTATCTTTAGAACTCTCCGCCTACACGCCAGCGCTGGTAACTGGGCTCATTGATGTAGCCCCTGCTGGTGATGTAGTTGATTACCTTGCGCAGGCGATAGAAGCGGACCACTGAATCCACGCGAATTATCTCCTTGCCCTGCTCATCGAAAAACAGCAGGGAAGGGGTATAGAAAAGTCCAAGGCTCCTGGCCCACTGTTTGGCGGTGGTCTTTTCCCCGCTTGGTGTGATCACCGGCGTCTGCTCGCGGATATCGAGTTGAACATTGTCAAAACCACGCAGCAGCCTGTTGATGGCGGGATCACGCAGCGGTTGGCCGTGGAGGACGTCGCATGCATGACAGTTTCCCTGCTCGAAGTAGACCACCAGGGGACGCTGCCCCGGAAATCGGCTGCGATCCAGGTTGTGGGGTGGAGGTATGAAAAACTCCTCTTCGTTCAAATCCCCCGGTTCAAAGGCGGTTCCGGATTCACCCCTGGCCAGGTAATCGGGGAATGTCTCATTGCGATAGTGTCTGTCTGCGACATATTCAAGGGCTGCACGAAACTGGTATGGGGGATAGTAGCCGCGCAGGCGTAACGCCTCGTCGCCCTGTTCATCATAGAAGATCAACGAGGGTGTGAAGTTTGTTTTCTCTCGCAGTGCATATTCGCGCTGGGTAAGTACTTCGCCATCCAGCGTTGTAACCTCCTCAGTGTTCCAGATATCGATGGGGATCACATCGAAGTGTTCTTGTGTATAGGCGGAGATGTCACTGAGACCGAAGTTGACATCCAGCAGCATCTTGCAGTAGGGGCAGCGTTTCTGGCCGAAGTAGACGATGATGCCGCGCTTATTCCTTTTTACCGCTTCGTCGAGATCGGCGGGGAGGTCAAGAAAGCTCTTTTTGAACCAGTCGGGGTATTGCAGCAGTTGTTCAAGCGGGAAATCATCGAAAGCGAAGACATCGTTGTCTGATTCGATGGCAATGGCTTGCGGATGAAAAGCGGCCAACACCATCGAAACGATAATAGAAGCATTGCGAAATAGCTTGTGCATGGATATGGCTCACCAGGGTGCAAGGTTGGTGTCCGGAGCTTATAGATAGTCTGTCCACTTCACCTTGTGGTCACCGAATACCAGAAAATGTGGATTGAGCAAAGACTCCCCGGTGTTGTATTCAAGGGGCTGCAGGTCGAGGGTGGTGACCCGTCCACCCGCGGCCTCGACGACGGCTTGGGCTGCGGCGGTGTCCCACTCCGAAGTGGGGCCGAGGCGCGGATAGATGTCCGCACTACCGTCCGCAACCAGGCATAGTTTCAGTGAACTTCCCATACTGAGCAGTTCATGAGCCCCCAGGTTTTCGAGAAACCTCAGTAAAGAGTCGCCGGCATGGGAGCGGCTGCCCGCAACCCGTACAGGCTGTCCGCATTGATTCGCGACATGGATAGACTGGGCCCCGTGACCAGTCTGCTGTTTCCATGCGCCTTCACCCGGAATACCATAGTAGGTCGTTTCCAAAACCGGGGCATGGACTATGCCGAGAGACGGGGCGTGTCCTTCGATCAAGGCGATATTGACGGTGAATTCGCCATTGCGCTTGATGAACTCCCTGGTGCCGTCGAGCGGGTCGATCAACCAATACCTCCGCCAGCCATGACGGACCTCAAAGGGGATTTCGCAAGACTCTTCCGAAAGCGCCGGAATATCCGGGGTCAGCCTTTGCAAAGCGGAGAGTATGATCTGATGTGCGGCTTTGTCAGCCGCGGTCAGTGGCGAGTTGTCCTGTTTTCGCTCGACATCGAACTCGGTGTTGTAGATATCGAGTATCGCCTCGCCCGCCTCGTGGGCCAGCTGTAACAAATCATCGAGAGCAACGGGTAGACTCATGTTAGGGCCAATTGGATTAGAGTTAACAGGCCCTAAGATCCCTGGTCAAATAGAGGGCCGCGATTGATCTGGCCTCGGTCAAGTCGGGTTGGCCGATCAGTTCATTCAAGTCCGAGAGGTGCCAGGGTACGACTTCGATTGGTTCCGGTTCGTCACCAGGCAGTTTATCGGGATAGAGATCACGCGCAAGGATAACATGGGTCTGATGCCGGATATAGGCGGGCGCGATGGTGAAGGTCTTGATCAGGCGCAGGTCGCGGGCCCCATAGCCGATCTCCTCGCGGATTTCACGATTCGCCGCTTCCAGGGGGTCTTCGTTCGCCTCCATGCGGCCTTTGGGCAGACCGAGTTGGTAGTCGTGGCTGCCGGCCGAGTACTCGCGGATCAGTAAGACCGTGTCGTCATCAAGCATCGGAACCACCATAACCGATCCGCGCTCTCCTCCCAGCAGACGTTCATACAGTCGACGCTCTCCGTTGCTGAACTCCAGATCCAGCTCTTGCACGCTGAACAGCCGGGTCTTCGCTATCATTTGCCGGGAGAGGATTGTGGGTGGTTTGCTCATGGCTTTCAATGGTCTTTGTGGCGAATTTGAAAATCGATTTCTGGCTGGAGACCCTCTCCACCCAGACAGGCCTGCCCGTCATCGAGAGGCAGCGCTCGCAAGGCTGTGTAGTATAACAGCTTGGCAGGGTGGTCTCCCTGCAGCATTAGATGCATGGGACAATAACTCTCGCGGAGACTATCCCCAGCGATCTGAATCCGGTTAATATGGCGGTGCACAGGCTTCTGCATGGGGAGACAGGGCTGCAAGCGGCAAAAGGACAAATGCACAGCTACAACTTAAAAACCATGATCGACTGGAACCAAATCGACATTGTCATGCTGGATATGGATGGCACCCTGCTGGACCTCCATTTCGACAACCATTTCTGGCTCGAGCACGTACCTGCGCGCTATGCCGAGGCGAAAGGGATCCCTGGCGAGGTGGCCAAGGCCGAGCTGTTGGCGCGATACAAGAGTGTGGAGGGGACGCTGGAGTGGTATTGCGTCGACCACTGGAGCCGTGAACTCGAACTCGATATCGCCCTGCTCAAGGAAGAGGTCGATCACCTGATCCGCGTTCACCCCCATGTCGTCGATTTCCTCGATCAGCTGATGTGTGCGGGAAAGCAGCGGATCCTGCTGACCAATGCCCATCAAAAGACCCTGACGTTGAAAATGGAGAAGACACGTCTGGCGGGATTCTTCGATCAGATCATCTCGTCGCATCAGCTTGGCCTGCCCAAGGAGCACCCCGAGTTCTGGCACCGCTTGCAGAACCTGCACCCGTTCGACAGGGAGCGGACGCTATTCGTTGACGACAGCCCATCGGTGCTCGCCGCGGCCAGGGCGTACGGTATAGGCCGGCTGCTGGCTGTGCTGCAACCCGACTCCAAGGCGCCGCCACGGGCGGTCGAGGGGTTTCAGGCGATTCATGATTTCTCCGAGATCACTGACAGCCTGCGTTGTACCCTCACCTAGGGTAGCTGTGGGATTATTGTTGTCAGACCCTGGTATTCAACTGGCGCAATATCTCTTCCATGCGGATCAGCCGCTGTTCCATCTCACGGGTGCGGGCATCGATACGATGCACTTCGCCCGCCTCGCCCTCACCGCACTCACGGGAGAACTGCTCGTGCTCGCGTTGCAGGGTCTCCAGTACGATGCCGATCATCATGTTGAGAAAGACGAACGCCACGATGAAAATGAATGAGAGGTAGAAGGCCCAGCTCAGGGGGTAGTGCGCCATGGTCTCATACATCACATCTGTCCAATCCTCGAAGGTGGCGATGCGGAACAGAGTGAGCATGGCGATGGTGATGTTGCCCCAGAGTTCCCTGTTGATCTCGGCGAAGAACATGCTGCCCATGGCGGCATAGATGTAGAAGATGATGAACATCAGCAACGACACATAGCCCATGCGCGGAATGGCGGTGACGAAGGCGTTCATCAGGATGCGCAGTTCAGGGATGATGGAGACCAGGCGCAACACGCGGAACACCCGCAGCAGGCGTCCCAGCAGGGCTGCCTCGCTGTCGTCCACCGGGATCAGGCTGGCGGTGACGATGAGAAAATCGAAGATATTCCAGCCCTTGCTGAAAAAGGTCTTCAGGTTCTTTTCCGCCAGCATGCGGATGATGATCTCGGTGAGAAAGAACAGGGTGATCCCCACGTCCATGAGGCGCAGCACCCGAGTGGCGCCGGCCGGTATGGGATAGGTCTTGGCTCCGATCATCAGCGCAGAGATGATAATGACGAGGATGACAAAGGTCTCGAAAAGCTTGTTAGAGCGCAGTTGTTCGAATCGGTCCTGTAGATTTGCTGAGGTGAGGATCATGGTGATTTCAGTCAATTGGCTGTGAAGTACGAGGCGCGCATTATACGAAGTTCGGATGAAAAATCAGCTTCGATGAGTCGTGGGTTTAGGTGCAATCCGGAACAGGGAGTTCCCGCACCTAATGAACAGCCTTGTCAGGCGATTTCACAGTCAGATGCAGGGTTGCTGACAGGTCCGGGAGTGATGGCAAAAGGCTATTGCGCCATTGTTGAATCGAATCAGCGATCCCAACGCTTGAAGCGCTTCCTGCAGTAGGCCAGCAACTCGGCATAGTTGTGGAAATAGAGCTCGAAGCCCTCTTCCGCGGGGGCGTCGAATTCACACCAATCATTGTCATAGTCGCGGCAGATCTGCGGCCGTTGATCATAGATGGCGCAGGCGCCATCCGCTCCCAGGTGTTCGCAGCTTCCCTGGAAGAGCAGAAACCAGCCATCCTCATCCTTGTAAATTTCGACCCCCTGGTGGGAGACCTGCCACAGCAGATGTTCGAAGTCCGCCTTGGAGCGCGGGGCCGCTCCGATGGCCTCCGTGGTGTAGGTACAGCATTTGGAATTGAGGCAGCGGCTGCACTTGTTGTCCACTTCATCTACTCCGTATTGCCGCTCTGCGGTGGCTTTGGGCCACGTCTGCGATGACGCCGCTTCTTCGGTTTCTCCCCGTCATGGGGTTTGTGGCTTTTGTGGTGATGTCCCTTGCCATGTCCCTTGTGCCCGTCTTTGCCCCGGTGCGCCTGGCGCGATCCCTTTTGAGGATAGACCCGGCTCTTGGGATCCACCTCCACCAGCAACTCCGGATCGACAGTCTGGGTGGGGATGGCGTGGCCGACGAACGCCTCGATGTCGGGTAGGGAGAAGGCGTAGGTCTCGCAGGCGAAACTGATGGCATCGCCACTGGCGCCCGCACGGGCGGTGCGGCCGATACGGTGCACGTAATCTTCCGCGTCCTCGGGCAGGTCGTAGTTGATTACGTGGGTGACGTTGGGAATGTGCAGGCCACGGGCCGCCACATCGGTGGCCACCAGCACCGCCAGTTCACCCGCCTGGAAGCTCCCCAGCAGACTCAGGCGTTTCTTTTGCGGCACATCGCCGGAGAGCACGGCGGTGTCGATGCCGTTACCCTGCAGGAATCCCCAGACTTTGTCGGCAACCCGCTTGGTGTTGACGAAGACAATGGTGCGGGCATCCGCCATGCCCTGTATCAGACCGATCAGCAGCGGGATCTTCTCCTCGTTGGCGGTCATGTAGCAGGTTTCGGTGATCATCTCCGCGGTCACCTGCTGCGGTGCCACTTCCACGCTCTGGGGGTTGTTCATGTGCTCATAGGCGAGCTCCTTGACCCGGTAGGAGAGGGTGGCCGAGAAGAGCATGCCCAACCTCTCCTGTGGCGCGGGGCAGCGGCGCATCATATAGCGGATATCCTTGATGAAACCGAGGTCGAACATACGGTCCGCCTCGTCCAGCACCAGCACCTGGATAGCCTTCAGGTCATAGATATGCTGCTTGTAGTAATCGATCAGCCGGCCGGGTGTGCCGATCAGGATATCGACGCCGGCCTCGAGTTGTTTGCGCTGTTGGTCATAGCCGGTGCCGCCGAAGACCGCCGCCGATGTGAACTGGGTATGTTTCGTCAGTGCCTGGGCGTCGTTATAGATCTGAACTGCAAGTTCGCGGGTAGGAGCGAGGATGAGGGCGCGCGGCTGATTGGCTTTGCGCGTCTCGCGGGCGGGATGCAGCAGCAGATGGTGCAAAGTGGCGATGAGAAAGGCCGCGGTCTTGCCGGTACCGGTCTGGGCCTGGCCCGCCAGGTCCTTTCCTGCAAGTGCGATGGGCAGGGTTTCGGCCTGGATGGGTGTGCAAAATTCGAATCCGGCTTCCTGGATGCCCTGCAGGATGGGATCGGGCAGATCGAAGCTGTTGAAGCGTATGTCAGTTAAGTGTTTGTCAGTCATGGCGGGCAAGGATACAGTAAATTGCCCGTGTGCACGATGACTCACTGATCCTGTTTCTCCAACTTTAGCGTTCATTCGTGTCTATTTACGGTCTAAAAAGCGACTGTTTACCATTTTCAAGAGCCAATACACCCAGGATGGCGTAGAATCCCGTACAATCCACCCCATGAATATCTACTTGATATCTGTGGGAAACCGCATGCCTGGCTGGGTGGTCGATGGTTATCGTGAGTATGCCCGTCGAATACCGGCTGAATGCGCCTTGCATCTGATCGAGATCACCCCCGGCCATCGTGGAAAAAAAGCCGATCTCTCCCGTGCGGTGCGCGACGAGGGCGAGCGGATGCTCAAATCGATCCCCAAAGGGTGCAGGGTGTTGGCGCTGGATGTCTCGGGCAGCGCATGGAGCACCGAGGGTCTTTCCGAAAGGCTGGCGCAATGGCTGGCGGATGGGCGTGATCTGGCGCTGCTGGTAGGTGGTCCCGAAGGTCTGGCGTCCGATTGTCTGCAGCGCGCGGATGGCCGCTGGTCGCTCTCGCCGTTGACCCTGCCCCACCCCCTGGTCAGGGTGGTAGTGGCTGAGCAGCTCTATCGGGCCTGGAGTCTGCTGCGTAACCACCCGTATCATCGGGCAGGTTAGGGAACCGCGAAGAGGAAACAGTCCAGCGTGAAGCAAGATCCGGTCATCTATCTGGCTTCCCGTTCACCGCGCAGGAGGGCGTTGCTGCATCAGATCGGTATCGATCACGCCCTGATAGAGATCGATGTGGACGAACGGCAGCGACCGCACGAGACCCCGGCCTGCTATGTGACGAGAGTGGCGAGAGAGAAGGCACAAGCGGGCAGTCGTGCGCTTCAACAGGGTGAATATCTGCCGGTTTTGGCCGCTGACACTAGCGTTGTCATCGATGACCGGGTGCTCGGCAAGCCGCAGGACAGGGACCACGGCCTGTGGATGTTGAGCCAGCTCTCGGGCCGGACTCACCAGGTCTACACCGCCATCGCTTTGGCCTGGCAGGGTGTCGAGACCGGGCTCAGTCTCAGCGAGGTCAGCTTGCGTGCGATGAGCGAAGCCGAGATGGCGGCCTACTGGGCAACCGGTGAACCTGCCGACAAAGCGGGGGGTTATGCCATTCAGGGGGTTGGCGCGTGCTTTGTCCGTATGTTGCACGGCAGCTACTCGGGTGTGATGGGACTGCCCCTGTACGAGACGGCGGAATTACTGCGCCGCAATGGTATCCAACTCGATTATGAACACTATAAAGATAAAGACGATGTATGAGTGAAGAGATTCTGATTAACGTGACCCCACCCGAAACCCGAGTCGCGGTCATCGAAAATGGTGCGGTCCAAGAGGTGATCATCGAACGCACCGGCAAGCGCGGTCTCGTGGGCAATGTCTACAAGGGCAAGGTGTGCCGGGTGCTACCCGGCATGCAGGCGGCGTTTGTCGATATCGGTCTGGAGCGTGCGGCATTCCTGCATGTCTCCGATATCGGGGAGACTACGGATAAACCGAAAACAGACAATATCCATGAGCTGTTGCGCGAAGGCGACTACGTCATCGTACAGGTGCTCAAGGATCCGATCGGCACCAAGGGAGCCCGCCTGACGACCAACATCTCCATTCCATCTCGCCACCTGGTGTTCATGCCATCGCTGGGTAACATGGGCATATCGCAGCGGATCGAAGCCGAGGATGAACGCCAGCGCCTGAGGGAGCTGTTGAATCAGGTGGCGGAAGCAGGCGAGATATCCGGAGGCTACATTGCCCGTACCGCGGCCGAGGGCGTGGATGAGATCTCATTGAAGGCGGATATGCGCTTTCTCGCGCGCCTCTGGTCCTCGATACAGGAGAAGAGCAAGCTGAGCAACACGATCGAGCTGATCCATGAGGATCTCTCCCTGCCGTTGCGTTCGCTTCGCGATCTGGTGGGGCCCGACGTGGAAAAGGTGCGTATCGATTCCAAGGAGACTCACCAGAAAGCGATCAACTTCGCACAAAAGTTCATACCGGATATCAAGCATCGTATCGAATACTACCCCGGCCAACGGCCGTTGTTCGATCTCTACGGGGTCGAGGATGAGATCCAGAAGGCCCTGGAGCGCAAGGTACAGCTCAAATCGGGCGGGCATCTGGTGATCGATCAGACCGAGGCGATGACCACGATAGACGTCAACACCGGGGCCTTCGTCGGTCATAGAAACCTGGAGGAGACCATATTCAAGACAAATCTGGAGGCGGCTCAGGCCATCTGCCGGCATTTGCGGCTGCGCAACCTGGGTGGGATCATCATTATCGACTTTATCGATATGCTCGATCCCGAACATCGCCGTCAGGTCCTGCGGGCCCTCGAAAAGTGCCTGGCCCACGATCATGCGCGTACCCACATCACCGAAGTCTCCTCCCTGGGGCTGGTGGAGATGACCCGCAAGCGTATTCGTGAATCCCTGGAACACATACTCTGCGAGCCCTGTCCCTGCTGTGGCGGCCGCGGCTCCATGAAGACGGCGGAGACCACCTGTTACGAGATATTCCGG
The DNA here is from genome assembly GCA_050292275.1 of Candidatus Thiodiazotropha sp. GTDB lineage: Bacteria > Pseudomonadota > Gammaproteobacteria > Chromatiales > Chromatiaceae > Thiodiazotropha. The sequence goes on along the minus strand of JBNKLI010000060.1, from coordinate 23,068 downwards.
GAGATTCTGCGCGAATCGCGGCAGTTCGATGTGGAATCGTTACTGGTGCTGGCGTCCCAGGAGGTGATCGACAGACTCCTGGACGAGGAGTCCACCCACCTGGCGGAGCTGGAGCAGTTTATCGGGCATCCCATCAAGCTGCAGGTTGAAATGCTCTATACCCAGGAGCACTACGACGTCGTACTGGTGTGATGTCTTTCTCCGCCCCCAATTCCCATGTTGAGTGTAGCTAGATATCTGCGCGCCAAGTTATGGCTGGTCCTGGCGTGGCTGGTGATTCTGGCTGCCCTGGTGATCAGCGCGCTGCGTCTGTTGATACCGGTCATCGATCTCGAACCCTACCAGCGGGAGATCGAACGGGTTGCCGAGGAGGCTTCCGGTCTCGATCTCACGATTGGCGATATGAAGGCCCATGTCAGGGGAGTGCATCTGGTGCTGGATTTCACCGATGTCAGCGTGCTCGACGAACTGAGCGGCGAGCCCCTGCTCTATGCCCCGCAGGTATTTGTCGATATCCAATTGTTGCAAAGTCTCATCTCGGGTCGCCTGCAGCTGGGTGAAGCCAGCGTCTTCGGTACCCGACTCAAGCTCGAGCGATTTCCCGACGGCGCTATCTCCCTGCAGGGCATGGGTGGCGTGAGCGAAGGGGATCCGGATACCGTGGCGGCGATTCTGCTCGGTCAGAACCGGCTCCATCTGTTCGATACCGAGATCCATCTGAAGAGCGCCATTCCGAACCAACCTCCGCTCAGGCTCTCAGGAGTGAATGTCGAACTGTTCAACAATGGTTTGCGCCACAAACTCTCGTTGAGCACGAACATCGGCAGCCAGGGAGACGAGTCGGTACATTTAATCGCCGATCTTCTGCAAAAAGATGCAAACTCGCTGGCGATGAGCGGCGAGTTCTATTTCAGGTGTGAAGGGCTTGTCCTGGGTGGGCGCCTGGCGGAGTGGGTGCAGCCACCCTATACCCTCGATGAGGGCGAGCTTCAGGTCGAGCTATGGGGTGAACTGGAACAGGGCGTGCTGCACAAGCTTCAGGGGAGCGCCAGACTGGACGATTTTCGTATCACCGGGCCTGGACGGCCGCAGCCTTTCGATCTTGATCAGTTCTCCACTGTGTTCAACTGGCAGCGGCTGGATGACGGCTGGCAACTCGAGCTCGACCGGCTCGAGGTGAAGCAGTCCCATGGGCGATGGCCGACTCGACAACTAAGCATTGCGTGGCGGTCGCCACAACAGCAGCAACGGTATTTTCAACTGCGCGCCGACAGCTTGTCGCTGATGGAACTCAGTGACTTCCTGTCGATCCTGAAACTGCCCAATCCTGAACTCCATGCGGCACTCCAGGGACTATCCCCGCAGGGCAAACTGTATGATCTCGAGTTCGGGTTTCTCAAACCGCAAAAGGGTGAGATCAGCTGGCAATTGAAAGGCAGGATCGATGACTACACCCATCAGCCCTGGCAGGACATACCCGGCCTGAGCGGGCTCACACTGGCATTCGATGGTGACCAGGCGGGGGGAAGGCTGGCGATTGACTGTAGCAGCCTGATGGTCGATTACCCGCATCTGTTTCGCAGACCTCTGCAGGCGCAGAGCGTGAGCGGCGATTTTGTCTGGAATTTCGATCTGCAAAATGGACTGCATCTCAACAGCGGTCGCCTGCAGATGAGCTCCAGGGACGTACAGACCCTGTCGCGAATCGATCTGCAGATACCCCTCTCCGGAAGGGATCTGTTCATCGATATGCAAACCGATTTCTGGGATGCGGATGCATCCCGAAAGAGCGACTATCTGCCAGTCGGGATCATGCCGGACAAGCTGGTCGAATGGCTCGACAGGTCGCTGGTCAGCGGTTACGTGAAGTCTGGCAGTTTTCTGCTCTACGGCCCCATCAGTGAGTTTCCTTTTCGTCAGCAGCAGGGGCGGTTCGAGGTCTGGTTCGGCGTCGAGGACTTCATACTCGACTATATGGAAGAGTGGCCCCGACTCTCTGAGGGGGTGGCCGAAGTCCATTTCATCAACAACGCCCTGCAGGTGAAGCTGCACGATGGCCTGCTGCTCGACAGTAGGTTGCACGATGTGGACATCGAGATCGAAGGATTGAGAGATGCCTCGCCCGTCAAGATTCGCGGCACGGCGACGGGACCGCTGCAAGACCTGATGGCGATTCTGGGTGAAACCCCGCTGCGCAGTGACTTTCATGCCTTTGTCGATGCGGTTGCGGTCAAGGGAGAGACCAGGACGAGAATTGACCTGGCGATACCGTTGAAACAGCGGGACCGGCTTAAGATTGAGGGCTATGTGGACTTTGATCGGGCAGATCTCAAAATCAAAAAACCCGACCTCCGGGTCCACAGCCTCTCGGGCAGGTTACACTTCAATCGCACAGGAGTGGAAGCTAAAGGCATCAAGGCCAGGTTGTTGGGAGACGATATAGTCTTCGATGTCCTGCCCTACAGTCACCAGGGCAAACACTGGACACGGATTGCAACCCATATGCCGCTGAACCTGGCACGCCTGAAGAAGCAGTTTCCCCAGTGGAAGCTCGACTATTTCACGGGGCTTGGAGAGGCTGACGTGGAGGTTAAAATCGCACATCATCCCAGCCAGGTGCCAGTCAGACTGAAGCTGGTGTCTGAGCTGCAGGGGATATCCATAGCGATGCCGCAGCCCCTGGGCAAAAACAAGGCTTCGAAAGTCAAACTCGATCTGGGCGCCGATCTCCGCAATGACGAATCGACCGAGCTTAGGATTCGCTATGCGGATCAGACCCACGCCCTGTTCCGCCTGTTCGAGGCGCAGGACAAACCCTGGGTCGCCGCCATCGGGTTCTCCCAGGAAGCGTTGTCGCTGAGCGAAATTGAGGGTATTCATTTGAGCGGACATCTGCGGAGATTGAACGCGGACGACTGGATAGGCTGGGTTGCCGGGAGGGCTGCAGAGGAGGATGGCGGACCACCTGCAATAACCATGGACCTGCAAGTGGATGAACTCGTCGCACTCGGCACCGTCTGCCCTGAAACCCGATTTACTTTCAGGAACTATGCTGATGGCTACCGTATCGATCTGAGCTCGAAGAGGACCCAGGGTACGATGCAGGTGCCCGGAGATCTGCAGCAGCGACCGATATTCGGGCGCTTCGACTACCTCAAGTACGATTTGAAGAAGCTGGCAAGGGGAATCTCAGGTCAAGAGGGGGTGGACCGCCATGCACCGGAGATTGATCCCAGGGACGTTCCGGCGGTCAACCTGACGGTCGATAACCTTTTCATCAATGACCACCCCATGGGAAAGGGTTATATCACCTGGAGAAAGGAAACCGATGGAATCACCGTTGAAAGTCTGGCCCTGATCGGGGATGCGGTAGAACTCTCAGGGCAGGGGTACTGGCGCCTGACGCCCAAAGGGCACAGCACGTCACTGAACCTGCAACTGCATACCGGCAGCCTGGGCGATCTCCAACATGCCCTGGGCATCGCCACCGGTATCGAGCAGGCTCCCACCGATGTCAAGGCCGAACTCTATTGGCCCACCTCACCTCTGGAGATGGGTGCCGAAAAGCTATATGGAAGCATATCGCTGAAGGTGGGAAAGGGCCTGGTCAACAATATCGATCCGGGCGTTGGCCGCCTTATCGGTCTGTTCAGTCTGAACGCGCTGGGCAAACGCCTTGCCCTCGATTTCTCCGATCTCTTCTCCGAGGGCATGGCTTTCGACTCCATCGAGGGTAATTTCACCGTGAACGACGGTGATGCCTATACCTCCGATCTGGGGATGAAGAGCACCGCGGCGGCTATCGATGTACGCGGCCGAACCGGTCTGGCGACCCGGACCTATGACCAGAAGGTCGTGGTCACGCCGAATGTCAGCGCCACACTACCGTTGCTGGGCACCCTGGCGATCAACCCCACTGCGGGCGTGGCCCTGGCCATGACCCAGAAATTGATCGGCAGGCTTTTCGATCGCATCGCCATGCGCACCTATGAGGTCACAGGCAGCTGGGATGATCCCCGGTTCGTACAGGCCGACAAGATCGAGAAGGAATCCGGCGGCAGGGATTTGATGCCGGAGATGCCCGGTGAGTGAATCGATGCCATGTGGAATACCCCAGGGGATGCGTGGTAGATGGCCTGGCTGTAGAGGCGGATTGAGCAAGTCATCGCTGGCGGCATCGAGGTTCATAATGCTATCCTCGAAATAGTGAGAGAATTGGACGAAGGTTATCTGATGAGTGGTAAGAAAAATAAGGTTGCGGCAATCCAGATGGCATCCAGTCCCAACGTCAGCGCCAACCTTCTGGAGGCGGAAAGACTGGTTGGCGAGGCTGCCGATTCGGGTGCGGGACTGGTGGTGTTACCGGAAAACTTCGCCTTCAAAGGAGAACACGACCGGGATATGGTAACCCTGTGCGAGGACGATGACGGCCCCTTGCGGGGATTCCTCAGTCAAATGGCACGGCGTTACGGCGTCTGGCTGGTGGGGGGCACTATTCCCATGCGCGCCAGCAAGGGCGGCAAAGTCCGCGCGGCTTGTCTGATAATGGACGACAAAGGCAACCAGGTGGCCCGGTACGACAAGATACATCTGTTCGATGTCCACCTGGTCGAGACCGATGAGCGCTATGTGGAGTCGAATACCATTGAGCCAGGGGAGGAGGTGGTCGTGGTCGACACACCTTTTGGTACGCTGGGCGTGGCGGTTTGCTACGATTTGAGGTTCCCCGAGCTGTTTCGTAAGCTGATGGCGAAGGGTGCGGAGGTCTTTGTGGTACCCTCCTCGTTTACCGCGATGACGGGTAAGGCGCACTGGGAGACCCTGGTGAGAGCCAGGGCCATCGAAAACCTTGCCTTCGTTGTTGCTGCCGCGCAAGGTGGCTATCACATCAATGGCCGCGAAACCCATGGGCACAGTATGATCGTCGATCCATGGGGCACCGTGCTGACCCAGGTACCCAGAGGAACGGGATTCGTTTGCGTAGAGCTCGATCGTGAATACCAGCGCACCATACGCCGGACTTTTCCCACTATCGACCATCTGCGCCTATGAATGGTGCTGGCGATCGACCACCCCCGTCTACGCAGCCCCATGAAACCACCCGCACAGCCCCTGTTTCCGTGCTTGTGAATCGTGCTTGAAATGCTGTGCAGACCCGGGTCGATTCCAGGTAGGGACGGGAACAACGATCTGTAACCAAACACGCAGGAGTAAACGACGGCCACCAAGGCCGGGAATATCATGTCTGATCTGATTCAAATTGCACAAGAGACGATCCTCGCCCCCGTAGGATTGGCCGAACAGGACCTCGATCGCATGCTCGGAGAACTCACGGGTAGAGGTATCGATGCGGCCGATCTCTATTTTCAGTCGAGTCGCTTGGAGTCGTGGGTCCTTGAGGACGGTATCATCAAGGAGGGCGCGCACAATATCGAACAGGGCGCCGGTATCCGGGTGATCAGTGGCGAGAAAACGGGATTCGCCTATTCCGACGAACTGCAGCTGCCCACTCTGCAGGACGCGGCACGCACGGCGAGAGCGATCATACGCAGCGGTGCCGAGCAATCGGTGCGTATCACAGGCGTACCGGTGTCCCGCCAGCTCTATGCGCCGGTCAATCCGCTACCCAGTCTGAGCGAAGTGGAAAAAGTCGATTTGCTGCGTCGGGTGGATCAGGAGGCGCGCAAGCAGGATCCTCGGGTCAAGGAGGTCATAGTGAGCATGGTGGCCGCACACGACGTAGTGCTGGTGGCAGCTATCGACGGTACGCTCAGCGCAGATGTACGGCCCCTGGTACGGCTCAATGTACATGTCATCGCCGAACAGGGAGCCCGGCGTGAACAGGGCAGCAGCGGCGGTGGTGCCCGTGAGAACCTCGACTATTTCATCAACCAGGAGCGGGCATTGGATTATGCTCGGGAGGCGGTAAGACAGGCGCTGGTCAACCTCGAGGCAGTGGATGCGCCTGCCGGCACAATGCCTGTGGTGCTGGGTCCAGGCTGGCCCGGCGTTCTTCTGCATGAAGCCGTGGGCCATGGTCTCGAGGGTGATTTCAATCGAAAGGGAACCTCCGCCTTCAGCGGCAGGATTGGCGAACAGGTGGCAGCCTCCTGCTGTACCGTGGTGGATGATGCCACCATAGTGGGAAGGCGGGGATCACTGAGCATGGACGATGAAGGGACGCCAGGCCAGAACACCGTATTGATAGAGAACGGCATCCTCAAGGGTTACATGCAGGACAAGCAAAATGCGCGTTTGATGAAGGTCGACACGACGGGTAACGGCAGGCGCGAGTCCTATGCCCATCTGCCGATGCCGCGTATGACCAACACCTATATGCTGCCCGGCGACTACAATCCGGAAGAGATCATCGCCTCGGTGGACAGGGGGCTTTATGCAGTGAATTTCGGGGGTGGTCAGGTCGATATCACCTCCGGACGCTTCGTCTTCTCCACCAGTGAAGCCTACCTGATCGAGAACGGCAAGGTGACCAGACCGGTGAAGGGAGCGACTCTGATTGGCAATGGACCGGATACCATGGCCCGTATCAGCATGGTCGGCGACGACCTCAAGCTCGATGCCGGTGTCGGCGTCTGCGGCAAGGAGGGCCAGAGCGTGCCCGTTGGTGTCGGTCAACCGACGTTGAAAGTGGATGAGTTGATCGTCGGGGGTACCGAACAGTGATCGATATGGCAAATCGCAAAGCGCAATTGCAGCAACTGGTTGAGGATCTGCTCATCGAGGCCAGGCGCAAAGGGGCAACGGCGGCGGAGGCTGCGGTGAGTACTAACGCCGGACTCTCCCTGACGGTACGCCTCGGAGAGCCGGAAACCATAGAACACACCCGCGACAACGGCCTCGGAGTGACCGTCTATTTCGGTCATCGCAAAGGTAGTGCGAGTACCTCCGACCTCAGTGTCCAGGCGATCAGCGAGACGGTGGAAGCGGCCTGCAATTTCGCCCGCTACACCTCCGAGGATCCCTGTTCCGGCCTCGCGGATGCGGAACTGATGGCAGGCGATATCCCCGACCTCGATCTCTATCATCCGTGGAATCAGAGCGTCGACGAAGCGATAGAGCTGGCAACACGCTGTGAGAATGCGGCCCGGGATTTCGATCACCGTATCTTCAACTCCGAAGGCGCATCGTTGAATTCCCACAATGGACTCCAGTTGTATGCCAATACCCACGGGTTCATTGGCGGCTATCCCTCATCCAGGCACAGCTTGAGTTGTGCCGTGGTCGGCAAGGAGGGAGAGAGTATGCAGCGTGACTACTGGTATACCCTGTCGCGTCAGGGAAACCGGCTGGAGACACCGGAGGAGGTTGGCAGGAGCGCGGCGCAGCGGACAGTGGCGCGGCTCAATGCCAGGCAACTGCCAACGCAACAGGCACCGGTTCTGTTCCAGGCGGATGTCGCGGTGGGGTTGTTGCGCAGTTTCATGGGAGCCATTCGAGGCTCCGCGCAGTACCGAAAAGCGAGTTTCCTGCTCGACCGGTTGGGCAAGCCCGTATTTCCCGCCTCTGTCACCATCCATGAAGAGCCGCGACTACCGATGGGCCTTGGCAGTGCGGCCTATGACAACGAAGGTGTTGCGACCAGTGACAGAGTTTTCGTGCGCCAGGGAGTGCTCGAGAGCTACGTCCTGGACAGCTATGCGGCACGTAAGCTGGGCATGCAGACAACCGGTAATGCGGGAGGGGTGAGGAATCTTCGCATCAACAGTGGTGAACTGGACCGCGAGGGACTGCTCAGGAAAATGGACCGTGGTCTGCTGGTCACCGAGTTGATGGGGCAGGGAGTGAACATGGTGACCGGCGACTACTCCCGCGGCGCAGCCGGCTTCTGGGTCGAGGATGGTGAAATTCAATACCCAGTGGAAGAGATCACCATTGCCGGAAACATGGGTGAGATGATGATGGGGCTGCTTGAAGTGGGGAGCGACATCGAGACCCGCAGCAGCGTCCAGACCGGTTCCTGGCTGATCGAGCGTATGATGATAGCGGGCGAATAGCTGCCTTACTTAGTTTTGAGTTATGAGCGGTTGAGCATGAAGTCCAGCTCCATACCTCAGCTGACAGCCCTTTGCGCCCGGCTTCTGACCATCGACTGCGCTACTTTGACGGCATATTGCAGGCTCCCCAGGTTTGCCTGGCTGGTCCCCGCCAATGGCAGCGCCGTCCCATGGTCGACCGAGGTGCGGACAATGGGCAGTCCCAGGGTAATGTTGACCGCGCCGCCGAACCCCAGGTGTTTCAGCACAGGTAATCCCTGATCGTGATACATGGTCAGGATCGCGTCCGCCTGCTGCAGGTGAATCGGGGTAAAGATGGTATCGGCCGGCAGTGGACCGATCAGCTGCATCCCCTTACTGTTGAGCTCTGCCAGGGCCGGCTGGATGATCTCGATCTCCTCCCTTCCGAGGTGACCCTGTTCCCCGGCGTGGGGATTGAGTCCGCACACCATGATGCGGGGAAGCACAATGCCGAAAAACCGCTGCAGGTCGTTGTGCAGGGTGGTGGCGACTCGCTGCAGCCTCTCTTTTGTGATGGCCTGGCTCACCTTGGCCAGTGGCAGGTGGGTTGTAACCAGGGCAACGCGCAGATCGGGAGTGGCGAGCATCATTACTGGGTATGCGTCATTGCAGAGCGAGGAGAGGTATTCTGTATGACCGGTAAACGGCAGTCCCGCATCGTTGATCACCCCTTTGTGTACCGGGCCGGTCACCATGCCGTCGAATCGTCCGTTGATACAACCCTCGGTTGCGATGCGCAGGGTTTCGAGCACATAGGGTGCGTTGGCGGGGTTGAGCCGGCCGCAGGTTACCTCATGATTGAGAGTTGCGGGGAGGTATCTGAGTTTGCCCGGTGAGAGTGGGGAGGGCGGGCTGCTTTCATCGAACAGGACCAGTTCCAGCTCCATACCGAGGCGTTTTGCACGCTGTTGCAGCAGTTGCGGATCGGCGATGGCTACGATCTCGGCCTCCGGGTAGGGCCGCTGTGCGAGCATGATACAGAGATCCGGTCCGACTCCGGCAGGTTCGCCGGGAGTGAGTGCAAGGCGTGAGATCAAGGTGTATCCAACTCTTCCAGGAAGACTTCAACATAGGCCTCGTCGCGTAACCGACGCAGCCACAGTTCGATGGCCTCTTCCGATTTCTGTTTTTGAATCTCCAGACGCGCTCTGTTCTTCAGCGCCTCTTGTGTACTGTCGTGCTGTCGGCGTTCAAGTGGCTGCACGATGTGCCATCCGAAAGGTGTCTTGAAGGGTTGGCTGATCTCACCGATCTCCAGGGCGTTCATCTGGTCCTCGAATTGACTGACCAGGTCTCCTGGGTTGGTCCAGCCCAGATCGCCGCCTTTGATCGCCGATGCCTTGTCATCGGAGTGCGAGCGGGCCAGCGTCTCGAAAGAATCACCACCGATGATACGTTCGCGCAGGGTTTCGAGTCGCTGCCGCGCCTCATTGTCGGAGACTATTTCGTTGGTGCTTATCAGGATGTGGCGGGCATGGGTCTGGTTGACGATCAGTTTGTTGCCACCCTTCACCTCCGCAAGCTTCACAATATGGAATCCGGAGGCGTTGCGTATCGGTTTGCTGATGCTGTCCACCTCCATCTCGTCGATCACCCCGGTAAACAGGCTCGGGATCCGCGACACCTCGATCCAGCCGAGGTCGCCGCCATCCAGCGCCTGTCTGCCGTCAGACAGACGGATCGCCAATTCGCTGAAATCGGTCCCTTCAGCAAGCTGGTCGTAGACAGCCTTGGCTTTCTTTTTCGCCTGCTGAACATCTTCCGGTGAAGCGCCCTCCGGTGTGGCAATGAGGATATGGTAGAGATGCACGGCGGAACGCTGTCTGCTGGTGCCGATCTCGCGTTCGAGAAAGTTCTCGATATCCTGCTCGGTGATTACGATTCTGTTGATCACCTCTTTCTGTTTCAGACGGTTGATCAGGATGTCCTCACGCAGCTGTTCACGAAACAGCGCGAAGTTGATACCGTCGGCTTCGAGGGTCTCGCGCAGTTGCAGCAGGGAGATCCGGTTGGTTTCGGCAATATTGGCGATGGCCTTGGTCACGGTAGCGTCGTCGACGCTGAGTCCGAACCGGTGCGCGGCCTGTAACTGCAAGCGTTTGTTGATCATACGGTCCAGCACCTGCTCCTGGATGATGTTCATGGGTGGAAGATTGGTCTGATTTTTTTGCGACAACTGGGTAAGCAATTCCTGAGTCTGGCTGTCGAGTTCGCTCTTGGCGATGATATCGTCGTTGACCAGCGCCACGATGTGATCCAGCTCTTTGACCGCTGCTTGCAGGTTCAGACTGAACAGCAGCATCAATCCCAAGATCAGGATCATCAGGTGCTCTCTATACCACATTGCCATTACCGCTCATTGTGAAAGCCATATATCGTTTCCTGCATCGTTTTGTCCACTGTGTGGCCCAAGGCACCGAGTCCCCGCAACTCCAGTTGCAGCATGAATCGCGTCTGCTCGTCCTCGTTCTTGTCCTCGTTGGCCACGTAGCGCTGAAACATCGTGCGAAGTTTCCAGCAACATCGGCCGCCGTACTCCAGGCCCAGTATTCTATTCATATTCCGCTCATAAAGGTATGAGTGTTTCCATTTGCCGAACAGGCTGAATCGGTAATCAAAGGGCCAGTAGAAGGAGAAATCGAGATCCTCGATGGTGTCGCGTTTGAAATTGTAATCAATATTGACGTTTTTGCGCGCCGGTGTGCTGTAGCCCAGGGTAAAGCGGCCTCTCTCGATATGATCCTGATTCAGGTGGGGATTGTACCGAAGGGTCAGTGTGGTGCGCCAATAATCACCAAGTCTCGATGAGAGTTCCGTCACCACGGCCGACGAGGGTTCCTCCTGCGGGGAACCTGTTAATCGTACCTCTCTATTCTCGGCGTAGTAGATCTGACCGATACTGGCGCGTAAACGTTCCATGCCATTGTCGTTTTGGTACCAGCGCGTGGTTAGGCCGAAGGCCAGTTGTTTGGCGTCGCCAAAACGGTCCTTGCCGGAGAATCGGTTCTCCTTGAACAGGTTGATGAAGCTGAGATCGAGTTCGGCAGTATCGAAATCGGGGATTTCCGACTGATCATCGAATGGCGCATAGAGCGCGAAGAGTCTCGGCTCCAGGGTCTGTTGCGCCGCAATACCGAACCAGTGGGTATCGCGCTCGAACACCAAACCACCGGCGAGGCTGTAAGCTGGTACGAAATAGTCAGGTGTTTTGTTTGCCCGCTCATCGTCGTCAAGCCGGTAGCCGGCGTAATTGAGGCTCAGCCTGGGGATCAGGTGGCCCCAGCTCCTGCGTAACGGCAGGCTCATCGAGGGACGCAATGTGAGTCTTTCACCGTCGATCAGGGTATCGTGATCGAAGCGAGTATACTCGCCGCTGAAGCCCAGTTTCAGCCCCAGAGGTCCTATCAATCCGCGATAGCCTGACACCAGTTGCGGCAGGCGACGGTAGGGGTAGAGGCTTTCGCTCAGCGACTCATCCACTGTCTGAAACTCCTGGAGGCGGGCCAGCAGGCTCCAGCTGCCGATGCTGTAAGCGACTTCAGCGACACGCTCCAGGTTGCGTGTGCTGGTGATTGCAAGGCCGGTTCCGAAGTCATCCAGGTATTCATTGTCACTCACCGAGTTTGTTTCTATGCGGCTTCTGAGACCGGGCAGGGGTCTGCTGACATGATGGAATCTGAGGGCACTGCGTCGATCGCCGCGATTGGGGCTCTGCTCTGAATCCGATGGCAGTATCTCCCCGCTGATCTCACCGCCCTGCCAATCGCCGAGGAAACGGAATTCGGCACCCAGCATCAGACCGCGTTCGCTCATCAAGCGCGGAGTCAGAGTGGCATCGTAGTTGGGTGCGATATTGAAGTAGTAGGGGAGAGTGAGTTCAGTTCCCAGGCTGTTGGACGACCCGAACGAGGGAATCAAAAGCCCTGTTTTCCTGCGTTCGTCCACAGGGAAAGTGAAATAGGGAAAATAGAGAATCGGCACCCCGGCCAACTGCAGCCGTGCGTGTCGGGCGCTTCCCCAGCCTTTTGCGGTATCGATCTCCAGTTCCGAGGCGACCAGACCCCAATCGTCTCTGCCCGGCGGGCACGTGGTGTAGACTACATCTTCGTAGCGTGACTGTTCTTTTCCGATCAGCGAGATCAGTCCGGCACTGCCCCGGGCATTGTTCCCGGTGAGGCGAAACTCGGTATCGCTCAACCAGCCTCTGTCTTCGTCGAGTTCCAGATAACCCTGGTGCGCGGTGGCCTGCATTCCGGTCTGCTGTATGAACAGATTGCCGAAGAGTTCAGCGGCACGGCTCTGGTGATCGAAGCTGATGCTGTCGGCTTGCGCATATCCGTCCATGCGCCACAGCCGTACCGAGCCGCCGAGCCGGCTCAATTGTCGTTCCTGGTCGAACTCCATATGGTCGGCGGTGATCTGCAGTTGCTGCCCCGGGAAGGGCGGGGCCGGAATAGAGGGGGCGGTTGAAGAGCCTGCACTATCGCAGTATTGCCTGTTGATCCCCCGGTCGATCCGCGGTTCATCCCGGGCAGATGCCGCCACAGGGATCAGCAGGCAGAGAGTGAGCAGAAGCGGGAGTGAGCGAGGTGACATCGAGTTGACTGATTGTTGTTTCTGTTCAGGTGATGACTCTCAGGGAACCAATGATGGTTTACAAACTCACTTAATGGAGGGTATTGACAATTTATCACGCGGCGCCGCACAAAATCGCATAGAATCATTCTTACTTCAAATAATCCCTTTTCATTGGTAATACTGTGAGCTCGGTAAATCGACGCTTTTTGCTGACCCTGGCCATTCTGCTGACCACCATCGTCATCGTCGTACTGCTGTTCGTTACACGCCCGCAAGCCAACGTGGAGATGAAACAGCCGGGTATCACCCGCGTCGAGGTGACCGAAGTGGTTCGACGGGACCTGTTGCCGAAAGTGGTGTTCACCGGCGTGCTGCGTCCGCGCCAGGTGGCATCCCTGCGTTTCGAGGTGGCTGGTGAGCTTAATGCGCGAGAGGTGGAACCCGGAGCATCGGTATCCGATGGGGATCTGCTGCTGAGATTGGAAAACGAGGACTATCGGGACGCCCTGAGCGAAACCCGGTCCCAACTCGTCGAAACCCGGGCGACACTGGAGCGCGACAGTGCACTGCTCAAGCTGGCACAGGAGAACCGGCAGCTGGCGGAACGGGAATATCAACGCCTGGAGAAGCTGGGCAAGGGTTCATTGGCGTCGGTCTCGACCCGCGAGAGTGCCCGCCAGCAGCTGATCAATCTGCAGAGCGAGGAGGCCCGCCTCGCCTACAGCCTGCGCAGCAACGAGGCGCGTCTTGCCCGCCAGGAGGCGGCGCACAGCCGGGCCCGGAGAAATCTCGATCGCACCCGCCTGCTGGCGCCGTTCAGCGGCAGGGTGAACCGGGTCATGGTCGAGGTGGGTGATTATGTGCAGGGTAGCAGCCCGGTACTGGAGTTGATCGATGACACAGCTTTGGAGCTGGATGTTGCGGTGAGCGGCGATGTGGCCGCGGCGTTGAACCTGGGCCAGGGATTGAGCGTGGACATAGAGGGTCGAAGCGTGGCCGGGGAGCTGGTTGCGATGCAGATCGATCCCGACCCGCAAACCCATACCCATCCCTTGCGTATACGCATACCGGGTGAGGGACTGCTGCCGGGACAATTGGGCCGGGTGGAGCTGCCGTTGCGCCCTCGCAGGGACGTTCTGGTGGTGCCCGCGTCCGCGGTGATGCGTGAAGAGGGCCGGCACTATGTCTTCCTGGTGCGCGAAGGTCGTCTCCAGCGTCGGCAGGTGAAACCCGGGATACGACAGGGTGATTGGCAATTGCTGCTACAGGGTGTGGAGCAGGGCGATCTGCTGGTGGCCAGGGATGTGGAGGTGCTGAGTCCGGACACCGAGGTTGAGTACCAATCCATCGAGAAAGCGCCTTGATCGACTTTTCCATCCGCAACCCGCTGCTGGTCAATCTACTGTTGATCATCGTCCTGTTGGCGGGTGTCATCTCCTGGTATGCCATGCCCCAGGAGATGTTTCCCGTAGTGGAGCAGGACAAGGTCAGAATCACCACCCTGTTCGAGGGCGCCTCCCCGGAAGAGATGGAACGCCAGGTTACCCTGCCCATCGAGCAGGAACTCGACGGATTGGCCGACATCGATGTGCTGAGCTCCACCAGCAGTGAAGGCAGTTCGAACATCCTGATCGAGCTCAAAAGCGGTTCCGATGTAGACAACTTCATGCGCAAAGTACGTACCGCACTCGATCAGGTGGATGACCTGCCGGAGGAGGCCGAAGAGCCTGAACTGGTGCGCCTGGAGACACGTTTTCCAGTGATCTCGGTAAGCCTGTTCGGCACCATCTCCCGGGGTGAACTCTATGCGATTGCGCAGGGGATCAAGGATGAGTTGATTCAGTTGCCTGGGGTTGCATCCGTGGGCGTGGCCGGCGACCGAGAGTGGGAGGTTTGGGTCGTCGTCGATCCCCAGGTGATGGCCGCGTTGGGGGTATCCCTCAACCAGGTGGCCCATGGTTTGAGGAACAACCTGCGTGATCTTCCCGGCGGCACGTTGAAATCAAAAGGTGGTGACATAAGGCTGCGAGGTATGGGGGTGCCACCCGATCCCGACAAGATGGCGGCCATCGTGTTGCGTCACGACGAGCACGGCGGTCAGCTGCGGCTGGGGGATCTGGCGCAGATCCAGTTGCGCCTTGAAGAGGCGCAGACCCTGGGACGCTTCAATGGCAAACCGTCCGTCAACCTGACCATCAATAAAACCAGCAAGGCATCCACCATCGAGGTGGCGAAGCTTGTGCATGAATTCGTCGAGAAACACAGAAAGACCCTGCCGGCAGGTGTCAGCCTTGGACTCTTCAACGACCTCTCGGTGTATGTGAAGAACCGCCTCGAGACCGTCAAATCCTCCGGTGCCGTAGGCCTTGCCCTGGTGCTGCTGTCACTCTACCTGATGCTAAATTTCCGGGTTGCCTTTATCACCGCACTCGGCATCCCCGTCTCTTTTCTGGTGGCGGTGATCGTCCTCTACATGCTGGGTCACAGCATCAATATGGTCTCCCTGTTCGCCTTTCTCATCGCCCTCGGGCTGATTGTCGATGACGCCATCATCGTCAATGAAAACATCTATCGTCACCTGGAAATGGGTGAAGAGCCGGCTGCCGCGGCGACACTGGGCACCAAGGAGGTCTACTGGCCGGTAGTGGCCTCGACAACGACGACAATTGCAGCCTTCATGCCGATGTTCGCCATCGGCGGCACCATGGGGGCGTTCATCTCAGTGATCCCGGTCGTGGTCAGTGCCTCTCTGAGCGGCTCGCTACTGGAGGCCTTCGGGGTACTGCCGTCCCACGCCAAGGAGTTCCTGCGCACGGCGAGAAAACGAGAACCCGGGCGTATCGACTGGAGTGCGCTGAACAGGCGATACACTCAACTATTGCGAAAGTGTCTCGATTACCGCTACCCGGTCGCCATGCTGAGTATCGGCGTATTGGCGATCGCGATCGCTTTCGCCGCTACGCGAATTCCTTTTCTGCTCTTCCACCATGTGGATGTCGGGCAGTTCTTCGTCAACGTGGAGACACCCAGTACCTACAGCATCGAGGATTCATCACGCCTGGCCACCAGGCTGGAGCAGACACTGATGCAAACCCTGGGAGAGGATGAACTGAAGACCTTGCTGAGTAATGTGGGGGTGATGTTCATCGATTTTCACCGGATCAAGATAGGCAGTCGCTATATCCAGTTGATCGTCGATCTGAAACAGCAGAAACCGAGCGGTTTCATCGAACGATGGATTTCACCGCTTGTGAGTCTGAAGTTCTCCTGGGAGGGTAGCCGCGAACGGAGCTCAAAGGCGGTGATAGAGGATGTGCGCAAGGCGCTGCGACAGATACCCGGGATCCAGCGCATGTCGATTCTGCGAACCCAGGGAGGCCCCGCCGGAGCCGATGTTGAAATCGGAGTCATAGGCGAATCGGTAGATGACATCAGTCAGACGGCAGAGACGATCCGCAGCTTTCTCGGTCGGCTCCCCGGCGTCTCGGACGCAAGACAGGATATGGACCCGGGAAAGCTTGAGTACCGTTATCAACTCAACGAACGTGGGCGCCGCCTGGGTCTCACCCAGACTGAACTTTCGAATGCGGTGCGCACCGGTTTTCTCGGTCTGAAGCTGGCCCACGTCAGCTGGCGCGACAAACGCATCCCCGTTCGTCTCATCTACAACGACGAACTGCGTCATGATGCCGGTGCTCTGCAGCGCCTGCCGATAACCCTGGACGATGGGCGAACCCTCTACCTGGGCGATGTGGCGCAAATCGTCGAGGCGAGAGGATACAACAGCATCAACCGGCGCAACCTGCACAGGCTGGCGACCATCACAGCGGAAGTCGACTCTAAAATCACCACGCCCAACCAGGTGCTGGATCGGGTGACGGCCAAGTTCAGTCAACTTCCCGACGGGCAGCGCCTTATTTTTCTCGGCGAGAAGAAAAAGGCCGAAGAGTCGATAGCAGGCATGAAACGGGCGGCGGTTATCGCACTGGCGATAATCTTTTTCATATTGGCTGCGTTGTTCAAGTCACTGCTTGATCCACTGGTGGTGATGTTTGCCATCCCCTTCAGTGCAATCGGCGTCATCTTTGGACACATGATATTCGACTTCCACCTGCAGTTCCTTTCGCTCATCGGGTTTCTCGCACTCACTGGAATCGTGGTCAACGATTCGTTGATCCTGATCGATTTCGCGAAACGATTGATACGTCAGGGATGGGAGCGTAAAGATGCCCTTGTGGAGGCTGGGAGAGTACGTATCAGGCCTATTCTGTTGACCAGTGTAACGACATTTCTCGGTATCTCACCACTGATCTTTTTCGCTACGGGTCAGACTGCCTTCCTGTCACCGATGGCGGTCAGTCTCGGCTTTGGCCTGTTGTTCGCGACCATGCTGATACTGCTTGCGCTACCCTGTTTCTATCTCATCGCGGACGATTTGAGGGTGCGTGTCAGGTCCCGATCCAGTGCTCGGAATGAGGCTGGGATTTTTATAGTGGACAACGAAATTCCATAGAGATCTATCTGTTACAATTGCCTCGACTTTATAAGAATTCATGTCGCGAATCACCGCTAATCATGAAGACATGAGTTTCGGAGTTCAGTGTACAATTTGGGGCCGAGCCCAACCAAACGGCGGAGCCTGAATCGCGATTAGAACTCCGAAACTTGAATAATAAGAGGTTCGTTAAATTTCATTTGCGAACATTGGCGATGATTGGTGTTCATTCGCGGTTTCATCTGTAACGGAGTATGGACTGGCGCACCGGAGAACTGTATAGCGATGCTACAACGTACGGAACAATTGAGATCATGGCTGGCGTCGCTGCCGCAACTGAGTGATTTCTCATTCGAGCCTGCGTCCAACGATGCCAGCTTTCGCCGCTATTTTCGCGTCCACACAGGCGGTGCAAGTTACATTGCAATGGATGCGCCTCCTGACAGGGAGGATTCCAGGCCGTTCGTGGCGGTGGCGGAAGCATTTGAGGCAATTGGGTTGAACGTGCCTCACATCTACGCGCGTGATCTCAGCCAGGGGTTCATGTTGCTGGAGGATCTCGGTAACGACCTCTACCTCGATAGCTTGACACCAGATTCGGTCGGCAGGCTCTATGGTGATGCGTTGGGCGCTTTGGCTACGCTGCAGGCCTGTGGGCCGCGGCAACATCTCCCACTCTATGATCGGGCGCTGCTGATGCGGGAGATGGCTCTGTTTCGCGATTGGCTGGTTTTGAAAGAGCTCAAGCTTGCCCTCAGCGATGCGGAATCCTCGATGTTGGATCAGGTGTTCGAACTGCTCGTGGACAATGCCTTGGAGCAGCCGCAGGTCTGTGTGCATCGTGATTACCATTCACGCAATCTGATGGTAACGCAGAGCCATAGTCCGGGTATTCTCGACTTTCAGGATGCGGTAATAGGACCGGTGACCTACGATCTTGTATCACTGCTGCGTGACTGCTACGTGAGCTGGCCCGACGAACAGGTACACGACTGGGCGATGGGCTACTTTGAACTGGCGGTCCAAACCGGAATCCTGCGTGGCGAACATGAACAGAAGTTTCTGACCTGGTTTGATTTGATGGGAGTGCAGCGTCATCTCAAGGCGAGTGGAATTTTCGCAAGACTGAACCGAAGAGATGGAAAACCCGGCTATTTAAAAGACATTCCACGAACCCTAGGCTACATCACTCGACTCGAAACAGGTTTCGCACCACTGCAGGCGCTGTCCGATTTCCTCCAATCCCGGGTTTTGCCAAAGCTGCTTTCAGACTAGATCGCTTAAGGGATGTCCATTCAATCAGGCAATTCATGCCTGTTTTTTATGTTGGCTGTCATGAGCCCTGCTTATCCTCTTGAATTGCTGTGCTATTTTATGGGAGGTAATCTCCATTTGTTGCTGTGCGACAAGATCCTTAAAATATCACAACAATACCCAACCAATACACTCGGGATTGGTGTTATTTAAACCTAGAATGTGTTTAAATAATGCCCATAACTCTTTGAAGTTATGGTTTTTGACTAAGTGAAAAAATAGTTGTATCAATTTTACAACAGTCGATTTTTCTGTGTCTTTTTTGCAAAAAAACGCTTGCAATTTGCCCCGTCGTTGACTAATATTCGCTTCGTAGTCAATTTTCTACCCATCAATTCTCGGAGTTAACCCAATGAAAAAAGTACTCTCTCTGGCAATTGCTGCTGCACTGGTGGCACCTGCTGCAGTCATGGCCGATGCCACCGTCTTCGGTAAAGTCCACATGATCGTCCAGAATGTCGATGATGGTAACGACGACGCGTGGAGCACCGACAGCGTCTTTACCCGCGTTGGTGTCAAGGGCAGCGAAGACCTGGGTGGTGGCCTGAAGGCTGTTTATCACCTGGAGTTCGGCGTTAACCCCGACGCTGGCAGCACCCTGAGCAATCGTAACCAGTTCGTCGGTCTGGCCGGCGGTTTCGGTACCTTCCTGGCTGGTCGTCACGACACTCCGATGAAGATGTCCCAGGGCAAATTCGACGAGTTCGGTGATCTGCCCTACGGCGATATCACCGCCGTGATCCCTGGTGAAGACCGTCTCGCCAACGTGTTGGCCTATGTCTCCCCCGCCGTGAGTGGCCTGACCTTCGTCGGCGCCGTCGTTGCCGGTGAAGAGGGTGACACTGGTAGCGTTGCCACCTCCGATCTGACCAGCATCGCCGATCACTACTCATTGGCAGCTCTCTACAGCAACGGCCCGATCTTCGCCTCTCTGTCCTACAACGGCTATGATACCGGCGCCCTGTTGCCTGATTCCTACAGCCCCTCCATCGTGCGCGGCACCGTCGTCTGGAACGGCGGCAACTGGCAGGTTGGTGGCATAATCGCCGATACCTCCACCGACGACCTCCTGAACCTGGATGATTCCACTGCCTATGGTCTGAGCGGACACTTCATGGTTACCGCCAACGACAAGATCAAGGCCCAGTGGTTGAACGGCGACTCTCCTACATTCGGAACCAGCGGCGCAGGCCTGTCTCCGAATGTTAAGATCTCCGGCGGCGACGACGAAGTCACCCAGTGGAGCATCGGCTACGAGCACAGCTTCAGCAAGCACACTTGGGTGCATGTCGGCTACACCAACAACGAGCTGGACAGCCGCAACGACGACGTGAGCGCCTTGTTCGCTGGTCTGGTTACCAGCTTCTAATATCTCTCTGAGGAGATATATCTAGAGCTATGAGAAGCGGGGCCTTTAGGCCCCGCTTTTTTTTATCACTTGTCCTCAAGCTGCATTCACGCTTCGCTCCTCAAAACCCCTGCCTTAATTAGTTCCCATCCATAATATTAGGTGCCTTTGTTAAAGTTGTGTCATCCCGGCACAGGTGGCTGGAGTGCCGCGTAAGCCCCGTCAATACAAGTATGTAGTGTTGGGGCGTCGGAGAAAGACAACCCTCAGGTACCGGGGTGAGAAACATACTCGCCGTTTCTGCATAGACATTAATTAGCGTTCTTTAGGGCGTATATCAAGATTTGCATCTAGTTATGGCCTTATTTTTCACATTATTCAATAGGTTATCGTTCCACGAGAGGAGAGCTGCAATAGCCGATGGTGGACAAAAGAGTGACATTGAACAGTAGTGAGAATGAAGATAATAAACCGAAAGTGTCGACATATTTGAAATATTTGTCTATATATAGAGCTGATGTGCGTTTAAAGACAATAAACTGTCGACACTTGCTATAGGCAAGCATCACTAGAGGAGAGTTCGATCATGTCAGGTTATGCCGAGATCTATCAACATTCGTTGAATGACCCGGAAGCATTCTGGGGCGCGGTGGCCAAGGATCTGCACTGGTATAGCCCATGGAACAGGGTGCTCGATGAATCGGCCAAACCAACCGCACGCTGGTTCAGAGGTGGCATGTTCAATACCTGCTACAATGCGCTGGACCGTCATGTGGAAGCTGGCCACGGCGATCGTCCTGCGTTGATATACGACAGCCCGGTGACCGGTCAGAAACGCATCTACAGCTACGGCGAACTGCAGTATATAGTGGCCAGACTGGCCGGCGTGATCAGGGCCAATGGTGTGGGGAGGGGTGATCGGATCGTTATCTATATGCCGATGATTCCCGAAGCGGCGATAGCCATGCTGGCCTGCGCCCGGATCGGTGTCATCCACTCGGTCGTATTCGGTGGGTTCGCGGCCAAGGAGCTGGCTACACGCATCGACGACTGTCAGCCCAAAATGATACTGTCCGCCTCCTGCGGTATCGAACCCAACCGTCTGGTTGCTTACAAACCACTGCTTGACGAGGCGATTGAGTTCGCGGCGCACAAGCCCACCAAGTGTATCATCAAGCAGCGGCCGCAATTGACTGCAGAACTTCAGCCTGGCAGGGATTTCGACTGGGATGCGGCACTGGATCAGGCCGAACCCGTGGATTGCGTAGCGGTTGAGGCAACCGATCCTCTCTATATTCTCTACACCTCGGGCACCACGGGACAGCCCAAAGGCGTGGTGCGTGACAACGGTGGTCATGCCGCGGCCCTGCTCTGGTCCATGAAGAACATTTACAACGTCGAAGCGGGTGATGTCTACTGGGCCGCATCAGACGTGGGCTGGGTTGTCGGGCACAGCTACATCGTCTACGGTCCTCTGCTGGCCGGCTGTACGACGGTGCTCTATGAGGGAAAGCCGGTCGGAACGCCGGACCCCGGGGCTTTCTGGCGTGTGATCAGCGAATATGGGGTCAAGGCTCTGTTCACTGCCCCTACCGCATTCCGTGCGATCAAGAAAGAGGATCCCCAAGGCGCCTACATGTCGAAATATGACATCAGCTGCATGGACACCCTGTTTCTTGCCGGGGAGCGCTGTGATCCGGATACCCTTCATTGGGCCGAGAAGATGCTCGAAAAGCCGGTGATCGACCATTGGTGGCAGACGGAAACCGGATGGGCCATCGCCGCCAATCCAATGGGCATAGAACCACTGCCGGTGAAGGCGGGTTCTCCGACTCTGTCCATGGTTGGTTACGATGTCCGCGTGCTCGACGACAAGGGCAATGAAAAGGCACCGGGTGAGATGGGGGATATCGTAATCAAGCAGCCCTTGCCTCCCTCCTGCCTCCCCACTTTATGGAATAACGAGCAGCGTTTTGTCGACTCCTATCTGAGCGCCTATCCCGGATACTATTTGACCGGCGATGCCGGCTACAAGGACGAGGATGGCTATCTATGGATCATGAGCCGGACCGATGATGTCATCAACGTCGCTGGCCACCGCCTCTCCACTGGGCAGATGGAAGAGGTGTTGGCAGGCCACGCCGACGTTGCCGAGTGTGCCGTCATCGGTGTCGCCGATGATCTGAAGGGACAGCTGCCACTCGGGCTGGTGGTGCTGAAGTCGGGTGTTGAGCGAGCGGCCGATGAGCTCTGTGCCGAGTTGGTGAAGCGGGTGCGCGAACAGATCGGACCGGTCGCCGCTTTCAAACATATCGCGGTAGTCAAACGCCTGCCCAAGACCCGCTCAGGAAAAATCCTGAGGGGTACCATGGTGAAGATCGCCGATGGTCAGGAGTGGAGGATGCCGGCAACCATTGATGACCCGGCGATCCTGGATGAGATCTCCTCCTCCCTGCAGACCTTGGGATATGCCAAATAGCGACTGATTCCGTGGATTGAAGTGCATGGACGCTAACCACTGTCTCAGTGGGGCGGGGTTGGCACAGACGGTCTAAATAAAGAAAGTGTCGACACTTTATGCTATATTGGCTATATTTAAGTCAATTGCTTTGTATTATTCGTGTTATTGTCGACATATTGGTGGGATATGCATAACCACTCGACTGTTGAAAAAAAGGATCCTGTCACCCTTACTCTGACGGATCGGCTGTTCGATACTCTTCAAAAGGCGATCGTTGAAGGGGAGATCCCATCCGGGAGCAAGATCAGCGAACCCGAGCTTGCGCGACAACATGGGGTCAGCAGAGGCTCTTTGAGAGAGGCGATTGGTCGACTCGAAGCGCGGAAGCTGGTTGAGCGCAAACCCAACCTCGGTGCCCGGGTGGTGACCCTCTCCTACGAACAACTGATAGAGATCTTTCAGGTGCGCGAGGCCCTCGAGGGTATGGCCGCCCGATTGGCGGCTCAGAATATGAGCGACACCGAGATAGATGAACTGCAGTCACTGCTGCTCGAACATGGCCAGCAGATAGAAGAGGTGCAGGGTGAGGCCTATTTTCAAAAACAGGGCGATCTCGATTTTCACTACCGTATCGTTCAAGGTAGTAAAAACCGCCATCTGATCGGTCTGCTCTGCAATGACCTCTACCATCTGCTGCGTATGTACCGCTTCCAGTTTGGGATGCGCAGCAAACGCTCCCGACAGGCTTACGATGAGCACCACTATCTGTTGAATTCGATTTCCGCGAGGGACCCGGAGATGGCGGAGTTGCTGATGCGGCAGCATATCCGGTCTTC
>JBNKLI010000059.1:0-3791 GCA_050292275.1 Candidatus Thiodiazotropha sp. | reverse complement strand
ACCATAGGTCTTACCATCCACACCACAGACAGGGGCATATTCCAGGGTACACATTACACCGGGATTGATCGTGGGATCATTGTCGTTGCAGTCGACAGCTCCACAGTCGCCGCCGTCAGGCGAATAACCATCCTGGTCGTTGTCGGTACAGACCGGGGGCTGAACACACTCACCCGGGTGATCGACCGTGACGCATTCGCGCAGCGCTTCGCAGGAGTTGGGATAGGTATTGCCGTCCACTCCGCAAACCGGATCATAAATATCAAGACAGACCATATCCGGGTTTATGGATGGGTCCTGATCGTTGCAATCGACAGGACCGCAGCTACCGCCATCCGGTGAAAAGCCATCATTGTCGAGATCCTGGCAAGCGGGCGGCGGTGTCGTACAGACTCCAGGATAGGCAACATCGACGCAGGCCCTTTCCGCCATACAGCTGTTTGAATAGGTCTTGCCGTCGGTGCCGCAAACCGGATCGTAAAGCATGATACAGAACAGGTCGGGATTGCAGGCGTATGCCGATGTTGCGGCGGATAACCAACCTGCAGTAAGAATGTAACACAAAAAGAGTAGATTAGATCGAACGGTACGCTTGGTCACTTTGAAGTCCTCCATGCTGTCGAATGACAGTGGTCCATAAAAAGCGCTAATTCATGAGCTAGCTAGCATAACCTTGTATATCGGATGTGCATCCGGTCTTTTTGATATGGGATGATTTGTCTGTCCTTGCAATTAAAAAAATGAATCAAATAATACGAATAGTTCCAACTAAACAAGACTATTTCCTGATCGCCCATGATCCCTTACTACGCTACATATATTAAGTTATGTAATAAGTGATAGACAACATGTTCAGATAGAAAATTTGGGGCAATATGTTAACGATTGGTAACATGTGACGGAAGAATCAATTTTAAGGCCAGTCCAGTCTGCATATCAGTTGGGGTCAGCAGTCAACGATGTTACTTCGCCCGTCCGATCAGATGAACAGGTTTGAACACAAAAGTGCTTTTTTGAATGATTGTCAAAGACAGTCCTGATTACTTACCATCCTCAGCTATGTACCTTACTATGCATTACCTGCTTGGCAGGCGCCAAAAATGGCGAACAGCTAGTTAATGCAAGTTGGCTGGGGTAAAGCTGCAACTTGAGGTGATGTGTCCACATCCCCAGGACTGAGTGTTATAGACAAACGCATGCAGGAGCTGCCCTGTTGGGTAGTATCAAAAAACTTTTGTGAAGATATACAGCAAGATTGCACAGTCATCAGACACCAGGTTACCGGCTCACTGGCCTTCCAGATCTACAGGCACTTTGTCATAGACTTTTTTTCCGGTGAACATCGCTGAAACGAGACCAGCGCCTTCTTTCACCTCAGTCAAAATGACCGCGGCCAGGTGCAGCAGGATAGCCGCCAACAGGATGTAAAACCCGTAGTAGTGAACCTTGATGAAGGGTTTTCTGAAATCGCGCATCTCCTGGAATGCGGTTTTGTTAATACCTTCCTTGGAGTAGGGTTTGATAATGGCGATTGATTCAGGACTCTCGGCAACCCAGGATTTGAAGTAGCCGCCGAAGGGGGACATGTAGACATCGGTGCCGCCAAGTACGAGCCCGGTCGCCGCCATGGTCAAAAGCAGGGCGAATAGGGAAGTGACCATCCATCTCGCCAGAGGGTTATGGCCCATGAAGGCGGCTGGCTCGCCGTTCTTGAGGCCGTCGATAAAGGCCTTATGCTGTTTTTTGTATTGATCCCCGATCGGGAGAATGGCTTTCCACTGGGCGAATCTGTTGCCGATGAAGCTCCAGACTATGCGCCAGAGCAGATTCGCCACGAATACATAACCGATGTAGACATGCACGGTCTTGAGCAGGATTTTGCCATCGTTGGTGATACCCAGGGCATCGTCATTCAGCAGCGCGGTACCGATTGCAATCAATCCGAGAATGCATAAAACATTGAGCCAGTGAAATATGCGAACCGTTTTGTCCCACACTGGATATTGATGCAATTGTCTTTGTTCAGTTCCCATTTCCGCTCTCCAGTCGGAGCCCCTCTGTCTGATGATCATCGAGTGCAATACTTCCCCCGGGGGAAAGGATATCACTGCCGTGAGGTATAAATTAACTGGCTAATGTGAATTGAAGCTTAAAATCGCCATGGGCTGCCAGGATGACTTCACCTTGGCGCGTTGTGTGATTGGTTGGCGACTCGTCGCAGAGCGAGAGCGTATATGGCGGCTAAGGTGCGGCGATACCACCTATGCAAAATGACCGCGGAAAAAGTGCAGTTATTCCCTTGACCCGAAAGCCGGGGGTACTCCCGGCCTGTCCGGGTCAAGGAACTGCTGTCGGAGGCCGCTCTTGACGCTGCTCATGGACGATATGCTGGCGATCGTTCATGGGTTCAATTAGGCGGATCGTCAACGCCGGAGTAGTCAGCGGTTTCCTGCCAGGTGACCCAGTCAATCAGGCCGTTGAAGATATGCCTAGTGTTGTTGTTGACATTCACGCCGATGGCGAAGGGGCCGCTGGCCGGTGAAATCGAATCGCCCGTATAGAGCAGGCGGCTCGCATCCAGGTATGCTTGAGCCGCGTTGGTGGCGTTACGATAGCCTGTCCAGTATTCACCTGTACCCATACCGTCGGTGCCTTCGTCGTCGAGGAATATGTCGGCCTGCACGTAGGGTTGATCAGGCGTTCCACCCGGCTTGTCGCTGTTCCAGACCACCTTCACCCGATACCAGTGGTCGGAGACGATGGGGAACTGGGTGTAATCGCTCAACACCACTTTCCATGCCTTGCCGCCGTGGGCGTCTTCGGGCTTCAGCCAGAGGGCGATGGAGGCCACACCCGCTGGTGGCGTGAATGCCGGGAAGGCATTCGGGTTGCCGCGCCAGACCGAGACCTGGTAGTTGCCGCCTGCGTCCCGCGCCAGGATGCGCGTGATGTAGGGGGTTGTACCGATTCCCGTGGGTTTGAACCTCGCCTCGGCGGTCAGCGAGCGGTTGGCCACCAGGCAGTCTGTATTACTGCTGAAAGTGACGAAGTCGGCCCCGTCTGCGTGCAATAGACCATCACCAGGCAGTGCCGACGCGGGATTGTTTACCGTGCCGACGATGACCGATTGCGCATCCAGGGCATAGCCGCTGCCCGCCGCTTCGTTCAGCTCGAAAGCCACCAGGCCGCTTGGGCAGCCGCCGCCTGCCGCAACGGTTATAGCGTTGTTCTCGCTGGGGTTGCCATACTCGTCGAGGCCGCTGACCTGCACCAGACCCACGCCGATATCGTCCGCCATGCTCAGCGGGCTGCTCAGTGTGATGGTCGCCTGCCGGGAGCCCGCCGTGTGTTCGACCGCGACTATCGTCGAGCCGCTGGCGTTGACATAGCTGAAGTCCGCCACTTGCAAGGCGCCTCCGTCGGAGGCGTAGATGCCCTCCGAGAAGCCGACGAACAGTTTGTTGCTGCCGATGGCGCCGCTCACACTGACGATGCGTGGCGCGGCGCTGCCGTCGATGGCCTGAAAATAGCTCAAGGGTTTGCTGATGTTCCAGACCTTGGCCTCGTCGAGCATGCCGATGAAGCCACTGCGGTAACCGCTGCCCCACATGACACCGCCGACGGAGAAGGCCGATGCGCACCAGGTGCCATTGTAACACATCGCCTGCTCGGCGGGGCTGTGCTCGCTGTAGGGATAGATGTGGTCTTCACCCGCGCCCGGCTGCATCAGGCTGCCGCTGCTGTCGCTGGTGGTGACATCCTCACCGTTGACATAGAGGCGAATTCGGCCC
>JBNKLI010000058.1:0-38934 GCA_050292275.1 Candidatus Thiodiazotropha sp. | reverse complement strand
CGACTATTGATCTCTCCAATATCCACTAAAGGGCATCAGCCAGGTTTTTGCATCTGCCATGGGATTTCATTCTCTGCAAATCCCCCATCATTCCGTGGGTACTTAACAACCTTCTGAATGAATCATGGTCCGACATCCTGGTTTCCAAAATGCAATGCTTCGGCGTTGTGGCTTTTCGCAAGTGCCCGCAGTTAAGCGCGATCCGGGGCTGGAATCTGTACATTTTGATCGGCAGTCTGTTCAGCTCGGACTTATTCAGTGGTTCATTTAATACGAGGTTTATGGAAATTCTATTGTTGTGAAATTTTATGAAATAAGGGCATACCCTTATTTACAGCGTTTAATATGGCATGAGATCCTTCCATGCATCAGCACATACGGCTGATACTAAAAAATCAAAAACAACAATAAAAAAAGGCTTTCTTCAGTCAATCAGCTACAGGCTGACGTTTAATCGAGACAATCCTGGGGGGCTCATCAAAGATGAAAATTCAAATCGCTTTTTTTACGACATCACTATTGGCGGCAATGCTACTGACGAGTGAATCACTCCTTGCGGTAAATTGCGGTGACGGTATCACTGATCCGTTGGGGGGAGAGCAGTGTGACGATGGAAATACTATCGATGGCGATGGCTGTTCGGCGAGCTGCCAGCTCGAGTCCATGTGTGGCGATGGCGTGTTGGACGAAGGCGAGGCTTGCGATGACGGGAACAATATGAATGGTGACGGTTGTTCCGCGTCCTGCACAATCGAGGCCTATTGCGGCGATGGCGTTCTGGATATCGGCGAGGCCTGCGATGATGGCAACAATATTGATGGTGACGGTTGCTCCTCGGAGTGTGGCATAGAGCCGTTCTGCGGCGACGCTAATCTTGATCCGGGCGAACAGTGCGACGACGGCAATAATGACAATGGTGACGGTTGTTCGGCACAGTGCGAGATTGAAGCCGATGGCGGCGATGGTTGCACGCCGGGTTACTGGAAACAGAGACACCATTTTGATTCCTGGAACTCATATAGTCCGGAGATGTTGTTCAGTGACGTTTTCGAGGATGCATTTCCCGGTCAGACACTGCTGGATGTCATGAAGAATGGCGGAGGCAAGCTCTATGCGTTGGGCCGCCATACCGTGGCCGCACTGCTCAATGCCTCCTCCACCGAGGTGAATTACGGACATACGCCAGCGTCAATTATCGATGCATTCAATGGGGTGTATCCCGGAACGAAAGATGACTATGAGTCGCTTAAGTATGATTTTGAGTACGGTAATCAGAGAGGTTGCCCGCTCAATTAGTCAATTTTCCTGTACATATTTAAGGAACAGGGGCTGCCTTCGGGCAGCCTTTTTTTTAGTTGGTTCTTGAGTTCTACGGAGGCTCGGATTCCCCGGCTGCGCAAGGCGCCAAGCCATTATCCTCTCGGCTCTCCCTGTCAGAGACGACTCAAACAAGAGAACTTTTATCCACAAATAAATTATCTTGATGGCCGCGGTTCCCAGGCATGAGGCCAGTACCTGAATCATGAATCGGCTGCGAAACCTGAGATTTGGTTTGCGAGCAATGTAATCGCTTCAGTAGTTGAGTGTCGTCGGTAATAAGACGCATTTTTGAAATGGGAACTTCTATTGAAATCGATCATCCATGTTCCCATATCCATGGGAATAATGAATACCTGACATGGTGAATCAACAATGATGAGAATAGCGTTGTTTCTGGGTACGAATCTGGCAATCCTGATGTTGATCAGCATCACCTTCAGATTGCTCGGAATCGAGGGGCTGCTGCTGGAGAACGGGGTCGATCTCAACCTCAATGCCTTGCTGGTCTACTCGGCGGTGATCGGCTTTTCCGGTTCGCTGATTTCGCTGTTCATATCCAAGTGGATGGCGAAACGCAGTATGGGGGTCAAGGTGATCGGGACGCCGGGTAGCGAGGCCGAGCGCTGGTTGCTGGCGACGGTTGAAAGACAGGCTCAAAGGGTGGGTATCGGTATGCCTGAAGTGGGAATTTTCGATCATGCTTCTCCCAATGCGTTTGCCACGGGCTGGAACAAGAATGGTGCTCTTGTCGCTGTCAGCACCGGTCTGCTGAGGCAGATGAACAGGGATGAAGTCGAAGCGGTGCTGGGTCATGAGATCAGCCATGTGGCGAATGGGGACATGGTCACCCTGTCGTTGATACAGGGCGTGGTCAATACGTTCGTCGTTTTCCTGTCCCGGGTTATCGGGCACACGGTGGATCGTGTCGTGTTCAAGACCGAACGGGGATATGGGCCAGCTTTCTTCATCGTGTCCATGGTCGCCGAGTTTGTTCTGGGAATCCTGGCGATGACGATAGTTATGTGGTTTTCGCGCTGGCGAGAGTATCGCGCTGACAGGGGTGGGGCTGAGTTGGCCGGTCGAGACAAGATGATTGCTGCACTCAGGCGCCTCCAGCAGGCCCATGAGCCGGGATCTCTGCCAGATGAGATGGCGGCGTTGGCAATCAGTGCCGGTAAAGTGCAGAAACTGTTTGCGAGCCATCCACCACTGGAATCACGAATCGCGGCTCTTCAGTCCATGTAGACAATACAGCTGACCGGGCTGCTCGATTCGCAACGAAAAGTGATTGAATAAAGCAAACAAAACACTCTGCTTGTGTGCAAAAAAATGTCACACAGGCATTGGTTTCTTTTTATTTGCAACACCAAGCCGGTAGTTACCGGCTTGGTGTTGTTGGAAATTCAGTGTGGTGCTCAGTCCGCCATTACAAGCGCAGTAGACCGAGTTTTACCAACGACCACCACCACCACCAGAGCTACGTTTTGGCTTGTCCATAGCTTCATTTATTCTCAAGTCACGGCCCTGAAAATCCTTTCCATTGAGCTGGGAGATGGCTTTTTCCGCATCACCTTGACTCATTTCCACGAAGGCAAATCCTCTTGAGCGACGGGTTTCACGATCCAGAATAAGGTTTGCCGATTGCACCTCACCAATGCCGGAGAAAAGCTCTCGGACATCATCTTCTGTGGCAGTCCAGGGAAGGTTGCCAACATACAATTTAGTCATCTTATCTACATTTCCTAACAAAAAAGATACTCATGTCCATAGTCTGATGGTCCCATTCTAAACCTGCCAGACAGACTGTGAACGTTTAATGGCATGGCTTCTATCTGCCTTGCCCTTGCCTGGAAACCGAAGGATGCCGATTCTCGACCTGAAAGAGATCAAATGGGGAAGCGGGTATGGGTCTGTTCCGTAGCTAGTACCCGATAATACCCCTGAATAAGATAATATGCTAATGATTTTTTTAAAAAAATCATATTCAGAATATATGTTATTTTTATCCCAAATAGGCTTAAATGTAGAAAACTCTTGTGGTTATATCAGGAGCGGATCACATCATCTTGAGCATTCCGATGTCTACTATGATCAGCTTCATTGGTTATTTTGAGCCGGGGGCAAATGTTTTCTGCGTCCCCATTCTCCAGAATGTGAGGCGATTTAAGTTGCCATTAAGAAAAATCTGTAAACTTGAATGGTCAATCATTCAAGCGGTCAAAGGTGCAGTGAGCGCCAATGAAACCCGATAGATGTCTACATCGGCGGTAGCCATTGGCAATGGCGCTCAGGTGACTGGATCTCCCTGATTTGCAACCGGTTTCAATGAGGGTCTGACATGCGAATTCTGCTGGCCGAAGACGATCGCCATCTGGGCGAAGGTCTGACCTTGGGTCTGAGACAGTTGGGGCATACCGTCGACTGGGTGACGGATGGTCTGGCAGCCGAACAGGCATTGGCTACGGAGAACCTGGATGCCTTGATTCTCGATCTGGGCCTGCCGATGCAGGATGGGCTGAAAGTGTTGCAAAAAATGCGCAAGGAGGGCATGGATCTGCCAGTACTTGTTCTGACTGCTCGCGACACCGTGGAGAGCCGAATCGAAGGTCTGGATCAGGGTGCCGATGACTATGTGGTCAAACCCTTCGATTTGCTGGAGGTCAATGCGCGATTGCGTGCGATTACCCGGCGTCGCGAAGGACGCTCGGAGCCGGCTATCACCTATGAGGACCTGGTGCTGGATCCAGCGGCCCGTACCCTATCCAAGGCCGGGGAGGATATAAAGCTGGGAGCCAGTGAATTCGCGGTTCTGGAGTCGCTTTTGGCCCATCAGGGACGTATCCTTTCCAGACAGGCATTGGAAGAAACACTCTACGGTTGGGACGAAGGGGTGGAAAGCAATGCCGTTGAAGTCTATATACACCATTTACGTAAAAAACTCGGCAAGGATCTGATTAGAACGATACGTGGTGTTGGGTACACAATAAAGAAACTGGTTAATCAATGAGTTTTTGGCGTGCAGCAGACCACTAATCCATCGATTCGCAGACGGCTCCTGATAAGCCTGATCTCGACGATCATCATCCTATGGTTAATTTCAGTCTATTTTGTCTACCTTGCGGCTTACCACGAGGTGGAGGAGATCTATGACGCCGCTCTGGCTCAGGAATCCCGTATCCTCGCCACGTTGATGGTACATGAGGTTGAAGAAGACAGAAAAGCGAGAGTGAATCTGGGCGATCTCGTGAAAGAGTTGGGTCAGGAAGTCATCGATAATTCTGTCTTGTTCAGACGGTTTGTCGATGAGTTCATGGCCGATGAGAGAGAAAAAGATTATTTGACAATGGTTCCGCCTGAAAGGGGATTTGGCCATCGTTATGAGGCAAAACTGGCATTTCTCATCAAGGGAGTGGATGGTCGTACTTACCTGCGTTCAAACCTGCCGACTTCTTTCAATACCTTCACGGAAGGATATAACAACCAAATTATCGACGGAAAGCTGTGGCGGATGTACGGATTGACAGAGTCCAGCGGACAATTCCACGTACAGATCGGGGAGTTGATGTCGGTGCGCCAGGAGACTGTGTCAGAGATCGTTCTGAACAGCTTGTGGCCAATGATAATTTCACTACCCATGTTTGGTATCTTCATATGGATTGTCGTAGGGAGCGGCCTCAAACCCTTACAATCCATCGCAGACAAGGTCAGACGCAGGGACCCGAACGCCCTGGATGCGATTTCAACGCAGGGTGTGCCTAGTGAAGCTGTGCCAATGGTTGTCTCATTGAATAGTCTGTTTCATCGTGTGCAAAGGGTTTTGGAGAATGAACGAAGGTTTACGGCAGATGCAGCTCATGAGTTGAGGACGCCGCTAGCCGCATTGAAAACGCTGGCTCAAGCCAAATCCCTTGCCGATGAAGGTAATGGACATCGAAGTTTTCTGGATCAGGTGATGCGGGGAGTGGACCGTGCAACCCATTTACTGGAACAGTTGTTGACCCTCGCACGTATGGATAGTCATACCCTTGAGCAATCACATGTCGAGGAAGTGGATCTGCATAGCGAAACCATTAACATTCTCGCATCACTTGGGGCTAAAGCTTTGGAAAAGGATATCGAACTCGCCTATGAGGGTATTGAGGAGTCCGTATTGGTGCCGGGGTATGCACCTGGCATACAGATCCTATTGAGGAACATTATTGACAACGCCATCCGTTATACACCTGAGAATGGTGAGGTCTGCGTAAAACTGGAGGAGGATGACACTAATCTGAAACTTGTTGTCAGGGATACTGGCCCCGGCATTCCCAAAGAGAAACAACAGGGGTTATATCAACGGTTCAGGCGGGGAGAAGGAGCCACCACTCAAGGAAGCGGACTGGGGCTGTCCATTGTCAAACGAATTGTGGATTTGCATCATGCCGTAATAAACATGGAGAATCGGACCGATAGAAACGGCCTTGTCGTTACTGTCACATTTCCCAGGCTTCATGTGTAGGCAGAATATATTCAATTGAAAGCAGGCTTCCTGTTCAAACGGATTGCTGCTGTTGATCGCAGATCTCTTTCGCCATGACCAACAGGTGCTCCAGGTAGTGGAGACGTTTTACAGAGAGTTCGAGTTTGTCCTTCAATTCCGAATCTTCCTCGCTCCCATCTATGAGATGAAAGGTGTCTTCGAAGAAAAAAACAAAGAAACTGTCCAGATATCGAACCTCTCGATTCGTATCCATGATCAAGTTGTCAATGCCGAATAGATCGATCATTTTCGGATTGTCGGATCTACGCCACGCCTGAGCGGCTTTAACGAAGCGGGCAAGCTGGATGCGTGCCTTTGGATACGCGCATAACAGTTCCATTGCCTCCTCTTCATTTTGCTGATTGGCCATGTTGAACCAGATGTTTGCTGCTTTCGCCAGTACGAATAGACTTGGTTTTCCATTGATTTTACTTACCACGAATAGCGCATCCGGGATGATTTCATCAAGCGTTTCCTTCAGGTGGCGATAGTGTCGTGCAAGCAGTAACGCCTCATTCATTGAATGGTTTGAAAAAGGTCTTTTGATGACAAATTCCGTGTAGATCACCTCATCCTCTTTCTTGGGTTCGGTTTCATCGCGCTTGTTACTGCGCCATACTTCACAGTGGCTCCCTATTGTTGAGACCAGAGTGGCTTTCAGGCGCCGCAGATCAAGGCAGGCGATATCGACTGAGATCTGGTCATGCTGTTTATCTTCAACGTTGCGCATCAATCGGGTACCTTTTACTTCTGCGTTGGGTCACCACATCAGCCCAGCCCTTGGGGGTGCCCCGGAAAAACAGCCACTCGGTGTTGCTTGTCGTTCACTTGGGAGGCTCATTTGAAATTGTGCCAAACCTCTCTCCCCGCGCCTTGATCTGCGCTTTTTCAGGGGAAAAGAGCTGATTGGGATTGTGTTAACAGGCTCTAAACAGTTTTAGTCCTGGGCAAGCGCATGCTTCAGAAATGCTGGAATCCGAAAATCCAGCCAGTAGATCGGCCGCCAGGGAAATCTGCCCTGGACAAATCCCACATGACCACCTTGATCTGAGAGTTCAAGTGAAACACCTGGGCCGAGATCTTGCAAGCCTGGAACATCCTCCGGTTGCATGAAGGGGTCGTCCTGGGCGTGCAGGATCAGTGTAGGCGTGGTGATCTGTTTTAGAAATTGTGCACAGCTGCAACGACTGTAATAGTCCTTGGCGTCGGCAAAACCATTCTGTATCGAGGTGATTCGATCATCGAATTCATATATCGATCGGATCGATGGATAACCTTCAACACCGCAGATATGCAGGGCGTGACACTTTTTCGCATAGGAGTTCAGCAATTTGCGCAACAGATAACGGCCATATATCCTGGACACGCCCTGTTCCAAGCGCATTGACGCACTTTCCAGATCAAAAGGAACCGATACGGCGACGGCTGCGGCGAATTGCGAATGAGTGCCGGTTTCACCCAGGTATTTGAGTAAAAGATTACCACCTAGAGAGATGCCAATCGCCGCTTGGGGCGCGTGACCTCTTGCGCTCAGAACCTCGAGTACCTCGATTAGATCTTGCGTAGCCCCGGAGTGATAACTGCATAACAGCCGGTTGGGTTCACCACCGCAACCCCGAAGATGCATGAACAGCGGTCTGAATCCCGCCTTGCTCAGGGCCACGATGAGAGTAGTCGCGTAGTGCGAATCAAGCGAGCCCTCGAGTCCATGCAGCAACAGCACCAACGGGCCTTGGGTGTCGTGCCAGGCAAGGTCGATGAAATCCCCATCATGGAGCTCGATCCGTTCCCGACGGAGGTCCAGTTGGGGGGAGTTCCTGAAAAGGGTGGGCCAGATCGTCTGCAGATGGGGAGAAAGCAGCCACCAAGGGGCTTTGAATTCACTTTGGATCAGTTGTGCCATCTAGGTTTTTTTACTATCTGAGGATGAAGGCTGTTCTTTAATCAGATTTTAGTGTGTCACATGGTTGTCGGCAGAGGTGCCCGTCATCTCCATTTTGGCTATAAGTAATTGAAAACGATCATCAAATCCAACCGTGTCAAGAATAGACTGCTTGTCTTCATGGGAGAGCGGAAGCGCTGTGGTCAATACATTGACAAGTCGCGGCGCAGACAGTTTTTTGAGCTGCTCCATGTCTGTCCTAAGCTCATTGAACTGCAGAAAGCGATCTAGCGCGGCAAAGATGCTGTCACGCTTCTCTTCCACTGCCGGCAGATTGAATTCATAGTCGGCCCTGAAGCGTTCCCAGCTGGGTATGACCAGGCGGTATCCCCGGTCTGATTTCAGTTCCTTGCGGATGTCGAAACGACATACACCTGTGAGTATTATTTCGATGCGTCCGTCAATGGTTTCATTGTAGAAGGAGATTCTCGCGGCACAGCCAGTGGAATGCAATCGGGGTATTCCCGAGGTCTCACTCTCATCGGGCTGTATCATTCCGATCAGATGGTGGCTGGCCAGTGCATCCTGCACCATGTTCAGGTAGCGGGGCTCGAAGATATTGAGCGGCAGTTGCGCGCCTGGCATGACAACAGCTCCCGTAAGGGGAAAGACAGGCAGGGTGGAGGGTAGCTGGTGATAGTCAGTGATAAACGGATTCTGCATATGGTCGGCTCCTTATTGCCAATAAGAGTTACCCTGGGCTGAAAATGTTCCATTCCATGAGTAAGGTCAGGATTACAAGGGCTTAGGGCCGGCAACCCAAAGCCAATGGCCCCGGCTCCATGGATATCCGCTGAACCAGCGCCACAGGGTGATGCCCTGTGCATCGTTTGCCGTGGCCAAAGCTCTCTCCACTCGTCCCGAGTGGTTCTTTTTCAGGGGTAACAGGGCTGATCTGTTTAGCGTCGACAGACTATTCTGCGAAACTACTTACATAAAGGTCCCTTGATTCTATAATCCAACAAGGGAAGGCGGTTCTTGTGCATTGGTGCTGAATCAGGATTCGCCTATGCCCAGCCTCGTAGCTTGAACATCCTTTATCGCATGTAAGGAGAGTCATCATGAGTGATATCGAAACCCAGCTTGGTGATGAGGCTGAAAGTTTGCTGACGCATAGCTGCGGCACAATCGATAAGTCTATGATACATCTACCGGGAAGCGACTATGTAGACAGGGTATTGGTGCACAAGGACATTAGGCCTGGCGTGCTTCGCGCGATGCAGACATTGATTGACTCCGGGCGCCTGGGCGGCACTGGTTATCTCTCGATTTTGCCTGTCGATCAAGGGGTGGAGCACTCTGGTGGCGCTTCATTTGCACCCAATCCGATCTATTTCGATCCGGCAAGGATTGTCGAACTGGCTATCGAGGGGGGGTGTAATGCGGTTGCATCGACACTGGGTGTTCTGGGATCCGTTAGCCGCCGGTATGCACATAAGATCCCGTTCTTGGTGAAAATCAACCACAATGAAATTCTCAGCTACCCCAATTTCTATGACCAGACACTGTTTGCTTCAGTAGAGCAGGCCTTTGATATGGGGGCCGTAGCCATTGGCGCCACGATCTACTATGGATCGGAAGAGTCCAGGCGACAGATTCAGGAGGTGTCGGAGGCATTTCAGCATGCCCATGAGCTGGGTATGGTCACTGTGCTCTGGGCGTATCTCAGGAACAGCGCGTTCAAGGTGGATGGGGTCGACTACCATACTGCCGCGGATCTGACCGGACAGGCCAATCATCTGGCCGCGACCATTGAGGCTGATATCATAAAACAGAAGCAGGCGGTGGGTAATGGGGGCTACAAGGCGATCAAATTTGGCAAAACTCATGAAAAAGTCTATACAGAACTCACCAGCGAGCATCCAATCGACTTGGTACGCTACCAGGTAGCCAACTGCTACATGGGGAGGGCGGGGCTTATCAATTCCGGAGGTGCCTCATCTGGTGAAGGTGATTTGGCTCAGGCGGTACGTACTGCGGTCATCAACAAACGGGCAGGCGGTATGGGCATGATCTCAGGGCGCAAGGCATTCCAGCGACCCATGAGTGAGGGGGTTGAATTGCTCCAGGCGATTCAGGATGTCTATTTAGATGAACGGGTGACTATTGCTTAAAAATCAATGGTATGGGGTTTTTTCCTGGCTGAATGATTGGTTCGGTTGAATAACACGCTTGAGGTTTGAGATGTGGGTGTTTATCAGAGGGATTCCGGAAGCGATTACGGTCAGGGAATTACATAAGTTAATAACTCGTCAATTCAGTCCGGCCTGGTCTTCCATACCAATCAGAGGTGTGAGGGTGGAGGAGAGCAAAGTTCTTAAAATCATGAGCAAGGAGTCCGGAGCCTGGGAATACTACGGCCTTGTCTATATCAGCCCAACCCGATTGGTACACGCAGTTATTGGCAGACTGAATGCCGCCACCATCAACGGCAGGCGAATCCATGCCCATCCCTATTTCAATCGCCACAGGCATCGGGATCGTCGTCAGCAAATTCTTGAGGGTTCAGAGCCTTATCCGGTGGAACGGCGGCGAAAAGACCGTCGACGGGTCAGTGTTGTGAGTCAGATTGCCGACCTGAAGGTTTGACCCGTGAATTATGGGAAGCAATTAGCGATATAACTGAAAGGAGTAGCTGAAATTTCATATTTTAGAATCTGAGCTATCGGTAGGGTTTTGCTGACCCTGGCGGATTACGCAGAAATCGTCACACAGTCTGAAACACTACACTTGAGCGATAGCACCCGAAACCAACTTAAAGAGAGACAACAATGACAAAGTTAGTCGAAATTGAAGGTATCGGTGACACTTATGCTGCGAAATTATCGTCAGCCGGGATCACCAGTCTGGAAAATCTGTTGGAAAAGGGAAGTACAAAAAAGGGCCGCAAGGAGATCGAAGATGCGACTTCGATAAGCGGAAAGTTGATCTTGAGGTGGATCAATATGGCGGATCTCTTCCGCATCAACGGAATAGGTGAGCAATACTCCGATCTGTTAGAGGCTGCCGGTGTCGATACGGTACCTGAGCTCGCACAGCGTAAAGCGGAAAATCTTCATCAGAAGATGGCTGAAGTCAATGAGGTGAAAAAGCTGGTACGGGCCACACCGAGCCTCTCTTCAGTCGAGAAGTGGATAGCCGCAGCCAAAGAGTTGCCCCGTGTCGTTACCTATTGATGTTAGTTTCTCAAGTTCCGCAGTTCAGGGTACTTTTTGGGGCCGACGCTTTCCCAGGCAACCCAGTCCTCGCGAGCCGCGGAGTCTGAATCGCTATTTGAGCTCCTGGGCATGAGTTAATGTAACAATAACTTGCTGATATAATTTGGAAAAATAGATAATACCATGAATAGGCCACTGTCATTAGGCGGTGGCCTTTTCTATTGAGGCTGTGGGACTGTTATGAGGTAAACTAGAATGAATTATTTAGCTTAATCGGAGTGAAACATGCCAACCTATGATTACTTTTGCGAAGCCAATGGCGAGAAAGTGGAGGTCTTTCATCCCATGAGTGAGACAATACACAATTGGGGTGAGCTATGCGAAAGAGCAAACAAGCCACTGGGTGATACTGCAAAGGAAGAGCCGGTGCGAAAGCTCATAAGCGGTGCTGCAGTGATAAGCAGTGGCAGCAGGGTAGATGTCGAACCGACATGTCCTACCGGGGCTTGCTGTCCAGGCGGTGGTTGTGGTTTGAAATAAGTAGATATCGAAGATAAGAGGGATGTTATTCGTATTGCTGCTGGTCATTCTTTTGCTGTTGATAATGGGGCCACAGCTCTGGGTACAACATGTGATGGCCAAATACAATCGCCATCCCGAAGAGAATTTCCCCGGCAAAGGCGGAGAGCTGGCTAGGCACCTTCTGGATCGCTACGACTTGCACCAGGTTAGTGTAGAACAGGCTGAAGCCGCCGATCATTACGACCCCCAGGGGAAAGCGGTTCGGCTCTCAAAGGACAAGCTGGAAGGGAAGACCCTTACCGCTATCACGATTGCCGCTCATGAGGTCGGCCATGCACTGCAGGATGCTGCGGAACTGCCACTCTTCAAGTGGCGTACCAGGCTTGGTTCGCTTGGCGTTGGCGCACAACGGCTAGGCTCTTTCTTGCTCTTCATCGCACCGATACTCTCTTTGGTCACGCGAGCACCATCAGCCGGCCTTTTGAGCGCCATGGCAGCATTTCTTGTAATAGGCTCAAACGTGATCGTGCAACTGGCGACGCTTCCTGTTGAATTCGATGCCAGTTTCAAGAGGGCTCTGCCGCTTCTCAAGAGCGGCTATTTGAAACCGGAGCAATACCCTGGAGCGGAAAAAATCCTGCGGGCGGCTGCTTTCACGTACTTGTCTGCGTCTTTGGTCGGATTGCTCAATTTCTGGCAATGGATAAAGGTTTTGAAACGATAAAAAACAGTTGTTCTGGCTTGTTTTGTGGGTGTGGTTTCACCCTTTAGGATGATTGGACCCCCCAAGACATCGGGGTCAAGACGATGGGTTCGATCACTTGCTTTGGGTAACAGCAACGGTACTGGAGGGGAGGATGTACAGATGTGCATTAATGAGCCGGCTACTGCAGGCACTTTGTTTACTGTTTACTTTGCAACTGTTGATAACCAGCCTGATCGCAGAAGAGCTGCAACGGTCTCCCGTTCCCGACGCCGTCGTGGCAAGGGCACAGTTCACCACTGAAATTGACAATAGAGAGCCCATTGATCAGGTTGTGAAAGTTGACGGGCAGGCAACAAAGATCTATTTCTTTACCGATCTGAGAAATCTGCGTGGTCGCACTGTAACTCATCGCTGGGAGTTTGAGGGTGAGGTCGTCAGTGAAGTCAAGTTCAATGTCGGCGGGCCCCGGTGGAGGGTCTATTCAATGAAAAGCTTGATTCCGGGGCAGTCAGGAAAGTGGACTGTGTTCGTGATAGACGAGTCGGGATGGCCACTGCATGCAAGTATATTTGAGCAGGGTGAAGCGGTGGAATAGTGGCCAGATTGGGTCAGTCCCTGTGGCCCGACTGTTTCATCCGGGAACAAGATGATTCCGGTACAGGATCAAGTACGGCACAGGCTGACGGAACGACGAAAAGATAAATTAATCAGAGGTTCCAGAAATCTAAGTTTATTGATTAAGCGGCTGGGCTTTAAGTTTAAACTCCTCTTCCGCCATCTCACGCAGTAAAAGCTCCTTCTCCAGTCTCAACTCATCCGATACCACTTCGGTGTCGGTGGTATTGTCCGGCGCACTTGAACGAGTGCTTTCTGTCGAACTGGGCAGTGGCTCCAGGCTTTTCAACATCGGTTGTGAAATATTCGCTCTGGATTGAGGTTGATCCTGTTGTTGCTGATTCATGGTCGTTTCGGTGTGCTCACTCAGCTTCGGATCTTCACCGAAAACCCCAAAGAGATAGACAACGCCGATAATGAGAATAACCGCAAATATCATGCTGGCAATGGTGAATGATGACAGATTGAAGCCATTCTTGAATATCAGAGGCTCAGGTTCCACGTGAAATGGAGGAATATCGGCCTTTGTAATTTTTTGTTGTTTGACCCTGACCTGATCCTGGTCCGGAAACAGATGCACACTGGGAGGTTCGCTTGATATTGAAACTGGTTTAGTATCAGGTAAAGGATTCAGTATCAGATCAGAATTACTCGTGTCCGGGAAAAGCTCGCAATTCGAGACCGGTCTGGATTGCCGGGTATCTCCATTGCTGTCCTCATCGATTCGCTTCACTTGAGATGCGGAATGTGTTTTTTTCTGCTGTTCCTCTTTAAGCTGCTGCTGAAGTTGGTCAAGCTGCATATGCAGCAGTTTGATATTGTCCTTGAGACTGCTCACCAACTGGTTTGATTTGAGGTTTTCCACCTCGGCCTTCTCCGCACGATTGGCCAGTTCGGCGACTTGGCTTTCGAGGCGTCTGTTCTCTTCCTCGAAGAAGGCATGAGTCTCATCGATGGAATCGGCACGTGACCTTTCCTCCATCATCAGTGCCTGGTTTACACTTTCTATCGTTTCAGTTCGTTGGACAAGATTTCTGTTTTCACTCTCTACTGCTTCAATCCTTTGGAGAAGACCGGATTTTTCATTCTCCAGCGTTTCGGTTTGTTGCAGAAGGTCCCTGTTTTCATTCTGCAACTCATTGAATTTGACCTGCATCTGCTGTTGTTGACTTTCCAACTCGAATAGCTGCCTGCGGAGGTTTTCGGACTCTGCAGACTGTTTCTTCCAGTGAGCGATCTCATTGATGAGTTGGCGATTTTCATTGGCTAGACGTTCAACAGTCTGCTGATGCTCAATCAGTTTGCTGTCCTGATCATCCTGCCCATTGCCGTATCTGGCCTTTATTTCCGCGACTTGCTCAGCGGCAAGACGATTAATCTCGGTTGAACTTCGGGACAATGAAGAGTGAGAATAAGCTGTACTGCTGGTGGATTGTGTCGACTGACTGGTTAACTCCGAGGTTTCCGTTATCAGGTTTACCGGGGTCAGTATCTCATTACCTT
Organism: Candidatus Thiodiazotropha sp.; assembly: GCA_050292275.1. Lineage (GTDB taxonomy): Bacteria > Pseudomonadota > Gammaproteobacteria > Chromatiales > Chromatiaceae > Thiodiazotropha. The sequence continues at coordinate 24,649 of JBNKLI010000058.1, read as the reverse complement.
TGTCGACAACCTTGTTGCCGCCGTTTTCGCTAGCCGCCTTCAGGCGCCCTTCAGCCAATGTAATCAGCTCTGCCAGACGGGTACCGGGTTTTATATCTGGTGCAGAGATGGCGATGCTTGCACTGATAATCTGTTCTGATTCACCCAGGTAGAACTGTTTTGAGGTCAGATCTTCCAGGATCCTCCTGCCGAGATATCGCGTACCGATTGCATTCGATGCCGGTCGCAACATGGCAAACAAACCCTTGCCGAAATAGGCTAGGGTGTCATCGGGGTGAATGTGCTGGCCGATGATTTCTGCCAGGGCGTGAAGAATATGATCAATGGCCGGATCACTGTAGTGTGCAATGATCTCATCAATCTGATCAATCTTTACCAGGGCGATAGCGAGTTCGTTCTTGTTGCGAATGGCAAAGGCGAGTTCCCGGCTGGCGGTTGCCATGAATTGATCTCTATCGACGACTCCCTGGAGAAAATCGGTTTGGGGTTCGAGGGATTGATGCTCGGTTGTGTCACTATCCGTTTGCAGGTTGTTTCGATCGTGGCTGGGATTGCCCAGGGTGGATAGATAATTTTTTATATTTGTAGTGTCGAATGGCTTGCTGATGACCTCATCGGCACCCAGTTGCGTCAATTCCTGTCTGATTTCCTCACTCTCCTCATTCCCGGTGACGACGATAAAAGGTGTGCTTGCGATCTGAGACGAGTCCGCCGACCTGATCTTTTCCAGTAACCCCCGGCCATCGAGTTCCGGCATCGAAAGATCACTGAAAACCAACGCCACCGGGGGTGAATTGCAGAGAATATTCCAGGCCTCCAGGCCATTCTCGGCTTCGATTACCTGGCAGTCGTCCTTCAATATATTCTTCAGTGATACCCGTACCACGCGCGAGTCATCAGCAATAAGCACGACTGGCTTAGCGCTGGCATGATGTGCGAAATTAGTCAGGGCGTGTTCTGCCATTCCGTCTGAATCTTGTTGTTTGAGCATGGGTAATCGATATCTACCTTTAGCTTCGACTGATCAGATAAAAACTTTAGGCGGATACAGTTAATGTTAACAATGCAAAACAATCTATAAGATATTGTATCTACTGTATAAAGTACTTTTAGTCCTATTCTGCCTGGACGACAAACTGAGAGTTACATCACCCCTGGCTTTATGGTGTTTTGTAACAGTGTGATACTCTGAACTATCAGACAGAATCCTGGATTTAGAGAGACTGCCAGCCGATCCTGGCATAGATTGATAGAGCTCTTCCTGAGTGATTCGGCTCAAGCATAACCGCAATCGAAAAAAAGGTTTTGGAACAGGGTCATAAATTATAGAATCCCGCTGATTGCGGAGTCGATCCGACCATCCAGAGGGCTGGCTGGTTGGACCTAAATGTGAACCTTGACGCACTCTTACGACTCAACTAGTTTGGATATTGGGGGGTCCTGGAGATATCATCCATTCGGTCGATAATCTGTTTGATCACTACAATAAACGGGTCAACGCAGCAAGAGATGGCAAAATCAGTCTTTTTCACCTCAGATGGCGAAGCCGTAGAGTCCAAAGACCAAAAAGAGGCTCTACACAAGGAACGAGAGTCGCGCATCATCAAACCGTTTGTCGACTCGGTTAAGGAGGACCTCCTTGCCAATAAGATCTATCTTCCTACCTTGCCTTCATTAGCACTCGAGGCATTGGTGGTGATCAATGATGCCGACAGTTCGGCCCATGACTTGGAAAGGGTGATCTCCAGGGATGCAGCACTCACCGCGAGACTGATTCGCTATGCCAACAGCCCACTCTACCGTGGATTGAATACCATAGCCTCCATCCGTCCCGCGATTACCCGTATCGGCTTTCAACGGGTGAAAAATGCCGTCTATGCGGTATCGATGAAGGAGGTTTTTCGCACCTCTGAGAAAGAGATCGAGAGGCGTATGAACGAACTCTGGACACACTCGGTGAAAGTCGGTGCCCAGGCGGCGATACTCGCCAAGGGGCAGTCCCATCTGGATCCGGATATCGCACTGGTGGCAGGATTAGTCCACGATATCGGGCAAATCCCGCTGCTGATCAAGGCATGTAACTATCCCGATCTGATCGCCAATAGTGAGTTTTTGGATAAGGTTCTGCAGAAATTGCATCCTCAGCTTGGTGGCAGCATCTTGAAACTGTGGAAGTTCGATCAGCACATCATCGATGCAACCGCGAAGCATGAGGATTTGAAACGTGATCCCGGTGACGAACCGGTCGACTATGTCGATGTGGTTCAGGTCGCGAATATCCTCGCCTATGAGGATACGGATCATCCCCTGGCAAGCGTGGATCGCGGCGGGATCAAGGCATTCGCGCGTATCCAGAAGACCGAGAATGACAAATCCTTGGATGAGGAGACCAAAAAGGTCGAGGATGTGTTGTTCTAGAATCCTGTTGCAATCGGTTGCGCCTATGCTGCCAGGATGTCCACCCCTTCATTGCGCAGCATGGCAATCAGGCGGATCAGCGGCAGCCCGATCAAGGCATTCGGGTCATCACCCTCCAGGCGTTCAAAAAGTGAGATACCCAATCCCTCGGATTTGAACGACCCAGCGCAGTTGTAGGGTTTCTCTTTGAGCAGATAGTTCTCGATTTCCTGCCGCTGCAAGACCCGGAATATGACGTGAAAGGGCTCACAACAGACCTGACACTGGTCCGTGTCGCTATTGATTAGACATAGACCAGTCAAAAAGGTGACTCGCTTTCCGGATGCAAACATCAATTGCTCCACAGCCTGTTGATGCTTCTCCGGCTTACCCAGGATTTTTCCATCGACCACCGCCACTTGGTCCGAGCCTATTACGAGGGCGTGCGGATGCTGTTTTGCCACCTCCCTTGCCTTGGTTTGCGCAAGGCGGATAACCAGTTTATCCGCTGCTTCGCCCGGTAGTGTCGATTCGTCGATTTGCGGAGAAACGCTGCTGAATTCGACTCCCAGGCGGCTCAACAGCTCACGACGAAAGGGGGAGCTGGAAGCAAGGATAAGTTGTTGGTAGTGTGTGTTATCGGCGTGGGGCATGGGATACTGCAGAATTGGCATCGGTTGATGTGCATGGTAACAAAAAAAGCCGGGGTGGCAGGAACGGATCTTTGTATTGGGTAATCGGTGGTTTACCGTATCGATGATTAAATTATTAAATATTAATCATATATATTCTAAATAGACAGCGTATATTGCCACTGAAAACAAATTCATAACGCCTCCAAGGATGGAATAACCTGCTTGACAAATGACGTAGTGCCAACGTAGAAAGGCGTATTATTTTTAGGGTTAAGGTCTACATATGCCAACCAATGACTTGCTCATGTCGGGAATCAACCTCATGATCATCGGAATGGGGATAGTTTTCACCTTTCTGCTGGTCCTTGTATTCGCCATGAAAGCCATGTCCAGGTTGTCAATGTACGTTACCGAGCGACTAGGGGTCACTGAGAGTGCATCATCACAACCCTTGGCAATGGGGCAGGGGCAGACCGGTATGCGGGGAGATCTGGTTGCGGTCATAACGGCTGCCATCAACAGTTATCGATCCACCCACAGTTAGATCTGCTCCAGTTCCCTTTTACGAAAAACAATTTTTTGCTGTTTACCAATCAACGGCGGCAAGTTTATGAGCAATAAGAAACCACTTGGAATCACAGATGTCGTGTTGCGCGACGCACCACAATCCCTGTTTGCAACCAGAATGCGTATCGAGGATATGCTGCCCATCGCCGAAAAACTCGACAATGTCGGCTTCTGGTCATTGGAGACCTGGGGAGGGGCCACCTTCGACGCTTGTGTCCGCTTTCTCGGCGAAGATCCCTGGGAACGGATCCGCAAGCTCAAGGCGGTGATGCCGAAGACCCCCATGCAGATGTTGTTCCGGGGTCAGAACATTCTCGGTTATCGACACTACGCAGACGATGTGGTCGATAAGTTCGTTGAGAGGGCGGCCGTCAACGGTGTTGATGTTTTCCGCATTTTCGATGCCATGAACGACATGCGAAACATCGAGACTGCCATCAAGGCAACGCTCAAGGTCGACAAGCATGCACAGGGAGCGATGTCCTATACGGTGAGTCCTGTGCATGACATGGATTATTGGGTCGATATGGGAAAACGTCTGGAGGATATGGGCTGCCACTCGGTCTGTATCAAGGATATGGCGGGGCTGATAAATCCTTACGTCTGCTATGAGTTGGTGACCCGACTCAAGGAGGCCATTTCCATACCCATTTCACTGCACAGCCATGCCACAACCGGAATGAGCACCGCAAGTAACATCAAGGCGGCGGAAGCGGGCATCGATATGGTCGATACCTCTATCTCATCGATGAGTATGACCTATGGACACTCGGCGACGGAATCCGTGGTCGCGATTCTGCAGGAGAGCGAGCGCGACACGGGACTGGATCTGAGCCTGCTGCAGGAGATTGCCGTCTACTTCCGAGAGATGCGAAAGAAGTACGCCAAGTTCGAGGGATCGCTCAAGGGTGTCGATTCGCGTATCCTGGTTGCGCAGGTGCCCGGTGGCATGCTGACCAACATGGAGAACCAGCTCAGGGAGCAGGGTGCCACGGACAAGATGGACCAGGTGCTGGAGGAGATTCCCCGAGTACGAAAGGATCTGGGCTATGTTCCCCTGGTGACGCCGACATCGCAGATCATCGGCAGCCAGTCAGTCATCAATGTCCTCACCGGTGAACGCTACAAGAGTATTACCAAAGAGACCGAAGGTATACTCAAAGGCGAATACGGCGCCACGCCGGCACCGGTCAACAGCGAGCTTCAGATGAGGGTCCTTGATGGAGCTGAACCAATCACCTGCCGTCCCGCCGATCTGCTTGATGATGAGTTGGACAAGCTCACCGCGGAATTTCATGGTCTGGTCGAAGAGCATGGATTCAAGGTGGCAACCGACGAGGTGGATGATGTGCTCATCTATGCGCTGTTCCCGCAGGTTGGCCTGAAGTTTCTCAAGAATCGCGGCAACCCGGATGCCTTCGAACCTCTGCCCGGTGTCGAATCCGCTGCAACCACCCAGGTGGCCCAGGCCGCTCCCCCGGCCGCTGCCAAGACCGGCAAAGGCGGTCCCGAGTCCTATCAGGTAGAGGTCAATGGCGTTGCTTACAATGTAAAGGTCACTCCATCCGGCGATGTCGCCGAAGTGGCTCAAGCGCCGGCTCCTGCGGTGGTACAGAGTACCCCATCGGCAGCATCCGGCGGTGCGCCGGGTAAAACCATCAACGCACCGCTTTCAGGAAACATACATGCCATCAAGGTTGCCCCGGGCAACCAGGTTGCAGCTGGAGATGTGGTGATGATACTCGAGGCGATGAAAATGGAAACGGAAGTACGTGCCTCCTCGGCAGGAACGATTGCCCAGATCCTGGTGAAAGAAGGTGAGACCGTTCAGGTCGGAACACCTCTGCTGAGTCTTTCTTGAAATGACTGAGCTCGACATTCAACCACTCTGGCAGTCGACCGGGCTGGCCAGCATGGAGTGGGGGCAGGCGCTGATGATGGGTGTAGGCCTGTTGTTGATCTACCTGGCAATAGTCAAGAAGTTCGAACCCCTGCTATTGATACCGATCGGTTTTGGCGCCATCCTGAGTAATATCCCGCTCGCCGGTATCAGCGGCCCCGAGGGTTTATTGGGCTATGTCTACCATGTCGGCATTGAAACCGGTGTCTTCCCATTGCTGATTTTCATGGGAGTCGGCGCATTGACCGATTTCGGAGCCCTGATTGCGATGCCATGGACACTTTTACTGGGCGCGGCTGCGCAATTCGGTATTTTTGTCACCCTGTTGGGCGCTTTGTCACTGAATCTTGTTCCGGGATTCGAGTTCAGCCTGGCCGATGCCTCAGCCATTGCGATCATCGGTGGAGCAGATGGACCTACCGCCATCTTCCTCGCCTCAAGGCTCTCCCCCGACCTGCTGGGTGCCATCGCCGTTGCGGCGTACTCCTATATGGCCCTGGTACCCATCATTCAACCGCCGATCATGAGACTGTTGACCACCGAAACAGAACGCAAAGTGGAGATGCAGCAGTTACGCCATGTCAACAAGCTGGAGAAAATCCTGTTTCCCTTCGTAGTACTTTTATTGTGTGCAATCTTCCTGCCTTCGGCAGCACCGCTGATCGGTATGCTGACATTTGGCAACCTGCTCAGAGAGTGCGGTGTCGTGGAACGCCTGAGCCATGCCTCCCAGAACGAGATCATCAATGTGGTTACCATCTTTCTGGGACTGGCTGTCGGATCAAAGCTCTCGGCGGATAAGTTTCTCAGCGTCGAAACCCTGGGTATCCTGGCGCTTGGCGCCTTCGCTTTTTGCATCGGTACTGCGGCTGGCGTGATCATGGGTAAGATCATGTACCGGGTGACCGGTGGCAAGGTGAACCCCCTGATCGGTGCGGCAGGTGTTTCGGCGGTGCCGATGGCGGCACGTGTGGTCAACAAGGTCGGTTTGGAGACCAATCATCATAATTTCCTTCTGATGCATGCCATGGGGCCGAATGTGGCTGGTGTCATCGGATCGGCGGTAGCAGCCGGCATTCTGCTGACACTGGTCGGTACCTGATTCTTACGGCGCTCATGTCATTTTGACATGGGCGCCATACTCATAATATTATTGCCCGCTTATGTCGAAGCGCTTTCCTGGCCGGTTGGACCCATGGCGTTTCGCCGATCTCGGCAGAGAGATCGGCGGAGAGCTTCCATTGGATGCCCTTCCGAGGTTGAGTGCCTGCCTGCTGAGATCCGAGGGTAGCGTCAGTTTCGAACTGGTGTTCGGGCGCGATCAGAAGCGGCGGGCGGTGCTCAGTGGGCGGCTCAAGACGGTTTTGCCACTGCAGTGTCAGCGGTGTCTTGAGGAGGTTTGCCTGCCGATAGATATCAGCTTGTCCGTAGTGTTCGTCCAAGGATTGGATGAGGCAGAGATGCTGCCTGATGATGTGGATCCTTGCCTGGTCGAGGATGATCATGTGATTTTCACGGATCTGATTGAAGACGAGCTTCTGCTGGCTCTGCCACAGGTGACGATGCATGAACCAGGTGCCTGCAATGCTCCTGCTGAGGCTGGAGCCGAAAAGACGCAAACAGTGAGCAGCGGGCAAGAGCGAGAAAATCCGTTTACGGTTCTGGCCGAACTTAAACGGGATAAATAGTTGATAGGTTAACAGAATATAATTCAGGAGATCAGCCATGGCTGTTCAACAAAACAGAAAGACGCCATCTAAGCGTGGTATGCGCCGCGCACATGATTCCTTGAAGAGCGAAACGCTCTCAATTGATTCCACTTCGGGTGAAACCCATCTCCGTCATCATATTACTGCAGACGGCTTTTACAAAGGCCGCAAGGTAGTCGACGTCAAGGGTGAGTGATCTCACGTTTTTCTTCGTTCATCATTGAAGCCCATCAAGGCTAGTCTTTGATTGAAAGGCGGAATCCACGGCTGGATGACCACTCATGAAGTGGTTTTTTTGTTACATTCGCTGATGGCGGTCAACTCCGTTCAGTAATGAAGTGGAAATCGATCCAATGAGTTTATATGGATGGGTGAGTCGATAACGCATGAGTAAGCCGGTTACAATCGCACTGGATGCCATGGGCGGTGATATTGGCGCGGATGTCGTCATACCAGCAGCTTTGGAATACCTTCGAAGTGACCTGGAAACTGCGCTGATTCTGGTTGGCGACGAAAAACTCCTATCCGAGAAACTAGGTCCCCATCCGTTCGGTGAGCGACTGCAGATCAAACATGCGTCCGAAACCGTAGCTATGGATGAACTGCCATCCAAAGCCTTGCGCAACAAAAAAGACTCCTCAATGCGTGTGGCAGTGGATCTTGTCAAAAGCGGTGAGGCAAACGCCTGTGTCAGTGCCGGCAATTCCGGAGCCCTGATGGCCATATCCCGTTTCGTGTTGAAAATGCTGCCCAACATAGACCGCCCGGCAATGATCACGGCCCTGCCTTCGATCACCGGCCAGACCTTCATGCTGGATCTTGGGGCGAATATCGATTGCAGTGCCGAGCATCTGTTTCAGTTCGCTGTCATGGGCAGTGAGACTGTTGCGGCCGTAACGGATATTGCCAACCCTAAGATCGGGTTGTTGAATATTGGCCAGGAAGAGATCAAAGGCAACGAACAGGTCAAGGAGGCGCACGAGCTTCTGTCGCAAAGCTCGCTCAACTATGTCGGCTATGTCGAAGGCGACGATATCTTCAAGGGCGGTACGGACGTGATCGTATCCGATGGATTTGTCGGAAACATCGCGCTTAAGAGCGTTGAAGGCGTGGCTGGAATGATCCGCCATTTCATGACCCTTGAATTCAAAAAGAATCCGTTGACAAGGTTGGCTGGATTGATAGCGATGCCGGTTTTGAGAGCATTCGGCAAGCGCATCGACAACAGACGCTACAACGGCGCCAGCCTGTTGGGGCTGCGTGGCATAGTCATCAAGAGCCATGGCAGTGCCGACAAGCTCTCTTTTATGCATGCCATCAGCATTGCCCGTAAAGAGGTCTCGAGTGATGTCCCGCGCCGCATCGAGGAACAGGTGAAGTCGCATCTGGAAAAAAGGGAAATCGCGTGACCTATTCGCGGATCATTGGTACTGGTGGTTATCTGCCCGAAAAGGTACTCACCAACCACGACCTCGAGAAGATCGTCGACACCACTGATCAGTGGATTTTCGAGCGTACGGGCATCCGCAAGCGACACATAGCGGCTGATGATGAATATACCTGTGATCTGGCGGAAAAGGCCGCTCGCAATGCCATCGAAATGGCTGGTCTGAAAACCAGCGACATAGACCTGATTGTGGTGGCTACGACCACGGCGGACCAGGTTTTTCCAAGTACTGCCTGTCTGCTCCAGGCGCGTCTCGGAATTAGCGGCCCGGCAGCCTTTGATGTACAGGCGGTGTGTACAGGATTTGTCTACGCACTCGGTGTTGCCGATAAATTTATCCGTACCGGGGCTGCAAAACGAGCGCTCGTGGTTGGCGCCGAAACCTTCTCCCGCATACTTGATTGGAGTGATCGGAATACCTGTGTATTGTTTGGCGACGGTGCCGGAGCGGTTGTGATCGAAGCCAGTGATGAGCCGGGTATCATCGCCACCCATCTGCATGCGGATGGCGCCTATGAGAGCTTGTTGCGGGTTCCTACCGGTATCTCGAAGGGCTACAAGGAGATACAGCAGGGATCGGCCTACGTCGAGATGCGGGGTAACGAGGTCTTCAAGGTTGCCGTGACGACCCTGGGCAGGATTGTCGACGAGACGTTGGCAGCCAACAACATGGAAAAGTCAGACATTGATTGGCTTATCCCTCATCAGGCTAACATAAGAATTATCAATGCCACGGCGAGAAAGCTGCAGACCCCGATGGATCGGGTGGTAGTCACCGTGGATGAACATGGCAATACTTCAGCGGCGTCTGTGCCTCTGGCACTTGATGTTGCGGTCAGAGACGGCCGGATCAAGCGTGGAGAGACCATCCTGATGGAGGCGTTTGGAGGCGGCTTTACCTGGGGTTCGGTATTGGCGAAATTCTAGCAGGTGGAAACATTCAGCTATGGGAAATTCTACATTCGGCACTGTATTTCCAGGACAGGGCTCCCAGTCCGTCGGGATGCTCGGCGAACTGGCTGATAGCCATCCTATCGTCAAACAGACATTCGCCCAAGCTTCGCAAGTGCTGGGTTACGATCTGTGGAATCTTGTTCAAAATGGTCCGGATGAGCAGCTAAATCAGACCATGAAAACGCAACCGGCGATGCTCGCCGCGGGTGTTTCCGTATGGCGGATCTGGTTGCAGCAGGGTGGCGCCACACCGCAACTGATGGTGGGGCACAGCCTGGGGGAATATACCGCATTGGTATGCGCGGGAGCCGTTGAGTTTTCAGATGCGGTACGCATCGTGGCTGAGCGGGGTCGGTTTATGCAGGAGGCGGTACCCGAGGGAAGCGGTGGCATGGCGGCGATCCTGGGACTCGATGATGGGCAGGTCGAGGCTGTATGCCGGCAAGCGGCCTCCACTGACGTGATTGAGGCCGTGAATTTCAATTCTCCCGGGCAGGTAGTCATTGCCGGTCACAAGGAGGCAGTGGATCGGGCTTGCGTAGTTGCCAAGGAAGCGGGGGCGAAGCGGGCTCTGGCGCTTCCAGTCAGCGTGCCTTCACACTGTGCATTGATGAAACCGGCTGCTGAGCGCCTGGCCGAACTGCTCGACGAAATTCCTATTAATTCACCCACCATCCCGGTTATCCACAATGCCAGTGTCGAGTTGGCGGGTGATGCGGGATCGATAAGAGCGCAGTTGACCGCACAGCTGTACAGCCCTGTAAGGTGGGTGGAAACGATTCAGAAAATGGCGGCTTGCGGTGTATCGAGCCTGCTAGAGGCTGGGCCCGGAAAGGTCCTCGCCGGTTTGACCAAGAGAATCGATCGCAATCTCACCGCAATCCCGGTGTTCGACACGAAAAGCTTGATGCAAGCTCTGGAGACATTGAAATGAGTCTGGAAAACGAGGTGGCGCTGGTTACAGGAGCCAGTCGCGGCATAGGAGCAGCCATAGCCGATACCCTGGCCACGGCGGGAGCGACCGTGATCGGTACGGCGACCTCCGAGGCGGGTGCGCAAGGGATTACAGAGCGTATCAAATCCGCTGGCCATTCGGGTCGCGGCATGGTGCTGAATGTCGCACAAGCGGATTCGATCGATATGCTCATCGAGGCGATTGGCACGGATTTCGGTAACCCCACCATCCTGGTGAACAATGCCGGTATTACCCGGGACAATCTACTCATGCGCATGAAGGATGATGAGTGGGAGAGCATCATCAATACCAACCTGACCTCTGTCTATCGACTCTCCAAGGCAGTGTTGCGTGGCATGATGAAGGCGCGTAAGGGCCGTATCATCAATATCTCATCGGTGGTCGGCGCAATGGGCAACGCCGGTCAGACAAACTATGCCGCTGCCAAGGCGGGAATCCACGGTTTCACCCGATCCCTGGCCAGGGAGGTGGGATCAAGAGGAATTACGGTCAATTCCGTGGCGCCCGGATTTATCGAGACCGATATGACAAAGGAGCTGCCTGAAGCTCAACGCAAGAGTCTCGTTGACAGTATCCCGCTGCACAAACTGGGATCACCGGAAGATATCGCCAACGCGGTACTGTTCCTGGCGGGAGAGTCCGGAAGATATATTACCGGCGAAACACTCCATGTTAATGGCGGAATGTTCATGAGTTAACAGATCAAGCTCGCGTCAACTTCTAACATATTGCATGAATAAATAGCAATAAGTAATTGTAAAAATGAGTATTATATGCTTATCCATTAGGCCGCGTGTGATCTGAGGATTGAGCTTTTCTCAAGAGTTTTTTGTTACTACAATACCGCATCGGTCATTTTCGAGGCCGGCGGATAATCCAGAGGAAATTAATAACATGAGCGATGTCGTAGAACGAGTTCGTAAAATTGTCGTAGAACAACTGGGCGTAAAGGAAGAAGAGGTGACGTTAGAGGCCTCTTTTGTCGATGATCTTGGTGCTGACTCTCTCGACACAGTGGAATTGGTTATGGCCCTCGAAGAGGAATTCGAAACCGAGATTCCCGATGAAGAGGCTGAAAAGATCACAACTGTGCAGCTTGCTGTCGACTACATCAACGAACACAGTTAATTCAGAAGCCAAGTCTTTCTATTCTCACAGGCCGTTAAGCTCTGTCAATTGCATGAGCGCGGCCTTTTGCATATCTGCAGCACCACTGTTTTTTGGGGGTAGTCATCTATGACTGCAAGAAGGGTTGTTGTCACGGGTTTGGGCATGGTAGCGCCTGTAGGGCTGGATATTCCTGCCGCGTGGGAGAATATCCTGGCCGGAAAGAGCGGTATCCAACCGATCACCCATTTTGATGTTGGATCGTTTTCTACCCAGTTCGGTGGTCCCATCTATGGTTTCGAGATCACTGATTATGTATCACCGAAAGAAGCCAAAAAGATGGATAAGTTCATCCACTACGGCATAGCGGCCGGTATTCAGGCGATCAAGGATGCGGAACTGGAGGTGACCGAGGGGAATGCCGAGCGTATCGGTGTGCTTATCGGCTCGGGAATCGGCGGTATCACCGGTATAGAGAACAGCTATCAATCATACCTGGACGGTGGTCCGCGCAAGATCTCACCCTTCTTCGTACCTTCGAGCATCATCAACATGGTTTCCGGAAACCTCTCCATCATGTATGGATTGAAAGGGCCGAACTACTCCATCGTATCGGCATGCAGCAGCGGTGCTCACAGTATTGCCGAGGCTGCGATGATGATTCGTTACGGGCGTACCGACGTGATGATCGCCGGTGGCGCTGAGATGGCGACTTCACCTGTTGGTCTCGGTGGGTTCGCCGCGGCGCGGGCACTCTCTCGCCGCAATGACGATCCCCAGGGCGCCAGCCGTCCCTGGGACAGGGATCGCGACGGTTTCGTGCTCAGTGATGGCGCCGGCGTGGTAGTGCTCGAAGAGTATGAGCAGGCCAAGGCGCGCGGTGCGAGGATCTACGCGGAACTGGTGGGTATAGGTATGAACTCGGATGCCTACCATATGACCGCACCCTCCGTGGACGGCTCGGGAGCTGCCAAGTGCATGCAGCTGGCAATGCGCGATGGTGGTATAAACGGTGACGAGGTTGACTATATCAACGCCCATGGAACATCCACACCGGCGGGTGACCTGGCGGAGACGATGGCGGTCAAGCGTGCCTTTGGTGATCACGCCTATAAGCTTTGTGTCAGTTCCACAAAGTCGATGACGGGGCATATGCTGGGAGCTGCGGGTGGTGCAGAGGCGGTCTACACCATATTGTCACTCTACAACCAGGTCGTACCCCCCACCATCAATCTCGAAAATCAGGATCCCGAGTGTGACCTGGATTATGTACCCAATACCGCGAGGGAGATGGAGCTGAATGTGGTGATTTCCAACTCGTTCGGATTTGGCGGCACCAACGGAACCCTGGCATTTCGCCGTATCTCCTGAGGACGACGGCTCATTGCTCATCAACGGCAAACCGGGCGATCAGATTCCATTAACTGACCGTGGTCTGCAATACGGCGATGGTTTGTTCGAGACATTGGCGGTCAAGCAGGGGCGCCCATGCCTGTGGCGGCGGCATATGGAGAGGCTTGGCCGGGGTGAAAAGACGCTCGGTTTCCCATCCACCGACAGGCAGTTGCTCGAACAAGAGGCGCTGGCAATCTGCGCGGGAAATGAACAGGCGGTTTTGAAGATCGTCGTCACCCGAGGCGATGGCGGCCGGGGATATGCCCCTCCGAGTCCGAGCTCGCCAAGACGTATAATCACCCTCCATCCCTGGCCGGACTATCCACAAGCCTGGTACTCGGAAGGTATCCATCTCGATGTCTGTCGCACAAGAATCGGTCGAAACAGCCATTTGGCGGGGTTGAAACACCTGAATCGGCTCGAACAGGTACTGGCGCGCAGCGAGTGTCGGGACAGGTCGCTTGTCGAGTGTTTGATGCTCGATGAGGAGGAGAGGGTGATAAGTGCCACCCAATCCAATCTTTTCATGGTGCAGGGCGATACCATTTACACACCCGATCTCAGCCATTCAGGCATCGCCGGTGTCATCAGGGAGTTGGTGATCGAACTTGCCGCAGAGCTCGATCTCCCGTTGCATATCACCGAGCTGGATCTGCCCGGGGTGGTGAGTGCAGACGCCCTCTTTGTCACCAACTCAGTGATGGGGCTCTGTCCGGTCGCAACCCTGGCGAACAGACACTACGATCCCGGGAAGATCCCCGCTACATTGCGACATCGTCTGGAGCAGGCATGTTGGGCGGTATAAAGTATCCAGCTTCACCCCAAGCATTTTTCCAGTAAAATGATGCAATGTTCAATCGTCTTCTCGGAATTCTGATTTTTGTCGTCAGTATCCTCCTTGCCTGGGGGTGGATGGAGTATGACAAGTTCATCGAGAGTCCACTTCACCTGCCCGAAACGGGAGTCAACTATACACTGCAGCAAGGAATGACGGTCAGGAGTCTGGCCCAGGACCTGCAACAGCGGGGCATGCTCGAAAAACCGTTTATGTTGAGATTCCTTGCCCGTTTGCGGGGGCTGGCCAGCAAGCTGAAGGCGGGTGAGTACTTCCTCCCGGCAGGTACCACACCGCCGAAACTGCTGGAAATCCTCAGCTCCTCCCACGTCGTTCAATATGCACTCACTATCATCGAAGGGTGGACATTCGAGCAGCTAATGGCTGCGGTCAGAAGCAATCCTGTACTTGAGCCCTCCTTGAAGGAGATTACTAATGACCAGGTGATGAAACAGCTTGGTTTCGGCGATATGCACCCGGAGGGATGGTTCTTTCCCGATACCTACCATTTCCCCCGGGGAACCACCGATCTGGCGTTTCTGAAGCGGGCTTACATGCGCATGGAGTCGTTTCTTGATCAGGCCTGGCAACAGCGTGACAAGGATCTGCCGTTGAATACTCCTTATGAAGCTCTCATACTGGCTTCGATAATCGAGCGCGAGACAGGCATGCCCGAGGAGCGGGGTAAGATAGCCGGGGTCTTTATAAGACGGCTCAAACGTGGCATGCTGCTACAGACCGACCCCACGGTTATATACGGAATGGGCGAGCGTTTCGACGGCAACATCCGCAAGCGGGATCTCTCCCGCGACACTCCCTACAATACCTATCTGCACAAGGGGCTGCCTCCAACCCCCATTGCGATGCCCAGTGGTGCTGCGATCCATGCGGCATTGAATCCACAGCAGGGAAAGTCGCTCTACTTTGTCGCCACTGGGGATGGTGGGCACCACTTCTCTTCGACCCTCGAGGAGCACAATCGGGCGGTACGAAAGTATCAGTTGAAACGATGACTGAAACCATGGTGAAAGCAAGGGGGCATTTCATCACCGTCGAGGGGGGCGAGGGTGCAGGTAAGAGTAGCAACCTGGCGTTTATTCAATCCCTGCTCGAAGCCGCCGGAAAACAGGTACTGTTCACCCGGGAACCGGGTGGAACCCCCCTGGGCGAAGCCATTCGCGACTTGCTGCTGGGGCACAGGCATAGCGGTATGGCGGATGAAACGGAGCTGTTGCTCATGTTCGCGGCCCGTGCGGAACATCTGCAGCGTAAGATCCTGCCGGCCCTGGAACGAGGTGTATGGGTATTGTGCGACAGATTCACCGATGCCAGTTTCGCCTATCAGGGTGCTGGAAGGGGGGTTGCCCTTGAGAAAATCACCATACTACAGGAACTTGTTCAGGGCTCTTTGCGCCCGGATCTGACACTGCTGCTCGATCTGCCGGTTCAGACCGGTCTGCAACGCGCGGGGAGGCGATCAGAGCCCGACCGGTTCGAAAGCGAAGCGCAGGCGTTTTTCGAGAAAGTGAGAGCCGGTTACCTGCAGATAGCGGAAATCGAGCCTCGGCGCGTACAGGTGATTGATGCCTCACCTGCCTTATCGGAGGTGCAGGCTCAGATCAAGGGTGTCATTCAACGATATCTGGAGCGTCTGGATGGCTGAAGTGCGATACCAGCATCTGCCCTGGCACAGCGAGCAGTGGGGATTGTTGCAACAGGCGCTTCTCCAGGGCAGGTTGCCACACGCCTTACTTCTCTCGGGGCCGCCAGGTCTGGGCAAAACAGGCTTTGCTCTCAGTTTTGCCCAATCCCTGCTCTGTCAGAACAGGGATCAGGAGGGTCTGCCTTGCGGGATCTGTCGCCAGTGCCAGCTGTTGCAGAGTGGCAACCAACCCGATTTTCAATGGTTGAGGCCGGATGAGGAGAGTAAGAGCGGTGATATAACGATTGAAGCCATTCGGAGTTTCACCGCCAGTGCAGCCTTGACGGCCCATGGGGGCGCCAACAAGGTAATTGCGATTCAACCTGCCCACCGTATGAACAATGCCGCCGCCAACAGTCTTCTCAAGACCCTGGAAGAGCCGACGCCGGGGACCATAATACTACTGCTCACCGACCAACCCGGGAGATTGCTGCCCACTATTCGCAGCCGTTGCCAGAGGGTCAATTTTTTACCTCCTGCAAGGGAGTATGCGATTACCTGGTTGTCTGAAAAGCTGACCCATGGTGATCCGGATCTTCTGCTCACATTGGCGAACGGGGCGCCGCTGAGGGCGCTTGAACTCGATAGCGCTGAATTGCTGAATCACCGCAAAGAGATGCTAACCGGGTTCATGCAACTTCTCGATGGGCGACGCGACCCTGTCTCCATGGCCCGGGGTTGGGGTGGATTTGACAGGGTATTGCTGTTGGAATGGCTGGCTGGATGGGTGGTCGATCTGATCCGCCTGCGACACGGAGGGAATAGTGGTCTGCTTATCAATCGAGATCAGGCTCAAGCTTTGCAGATGACGGCCGACAAGTTAAACTTGAGAGCCCTGCATGATTATCTGCTTCAGGTATATGAGGCGAGACGGTATGTGGAGGGTAATCTGAATCCGCAGCTGGCATTGGAAAAGTTGCTGATTTCATGGTGTGATTGCGGCACCCTGGCATAAACAGAGATTGAGAACCATATGGCTGGTGGACCTAAACAAGGTATTCTCTCGCTAACCATCAAGGATAAAAACGCCTTGTATGCCGCTTATATGCAATTTGTTGAATTTGGTGGACTTTTTATTCCCACTACCAAGCAGTACCGGCTGGGTGACGAAGTCTTCATGCTGTTGACGCTGATGGATGAATCGGAGCGCCTGCCGGTAGCCGGAAAGATTATCTGGATTACACCCGTGGGCGCAGAAGGCAATAGGGCGGCCGGTATTGGTGTCCAGTTCAGCGATCAGGATGGCGGTGCTGCACGCAACAAGATCGAGACCTATCTCGCCGGTGCTCTGAAATCGGACCGACCCACACATACGCTCTAACCTTCACCCATCTCAGCGATTGAGTTAACTCTCCGACCAGATGTCGGAAGCCAGTCTTTCATCTCAGTGCAGGTGCTCAGAGTAGTATCGGCCTTGTCCTGGATATCGAACGGTTTTACAGGCTTAGTGTCGGACCGGACATCAAAGATGAGGTTTACAGTCTATTCTGTCCGAATATTGTGGACCATCGATGGAGCCCTAAATGCTGATTGATTCCCATTGTCACCTTGACCGTGTCGGTCTCGAACCCTACGAGGGGGACTTCGCACGCTTCATGAGTACCACCCTGGCAGAGGGTATCGAGCACCTTTTGTGTGTCTCCATCGATCTCGAATCCTGGCCCGCCATGCTGGCACTGGTAGCGGAATATCCGCAGATATCTGTTTCAGTGGGTGTACATCCCAATGACAAAGAGCGTCGCGAGCCAACGGTTGATGAGTTGCTGGGGCATGCTCGCAATGAAAAGGTCGTTGCCATCGGGGAGACCGGCCTGGACTATTTTCATGGTGTTGGGGAGCTCGATTGGCAGCGTGAGCGCTTTCGGCAGCATATTCGGGCCGCCAGGGCCGCGGATCTGCCTCTGATCATTCATACCCGAAATGCCTGTTCCGATACCATCCGCATAATGCAGGAGGAGGGGGCAGATGAGGCGGCAGGGGTAATGCACTGTTTTACAGAGAACTGGTCGATGGCGAAGCAGGCGCTGGATATGGGGTTCTTTGTCTCGTTCTCGGGAATCATCACCTTCAAGAACGCCGCCGAATTGCGCGAAGTCGTAAAACAGGTGCCGGCGGATCGTCTATTGATCGAGACCGACTCGCCCTATTTGGCGCCCGTGCCTCACCGGGGAAAGCCCAATCAACCCATGCATGTGCGGCATGTCGCTGAATGCGTGGCAGAGCTCAAAGGGATGACCTGCGAGGCGGTTGCCGAGCTGACAGCCGCCAATTTTTATCGCTGTTTTCCATTAGCGCAGAGATCGCCAACCAACTGATCCATGCTATTCATGAATAGATACATATTACCGTTGTTACTCTCTGGGCTGTCGTCGAGCGTACTGGCGGCATCCGTGCCCGGCACCGGCGATTATCCTGAAACCTATCAGGATCCCGTTATCAACACCAAAGGCGGGCTCGAGGTGACCACGACAGACGGTGAATTTTCCGTTCAATTGAGTGGCAGGATCCTGGCGGACGCCGCAGTCTTCGATGAGGATAAGAACACCCTGGGCAGTGGTAGTGAACTGCGGGAATTGAGACTCGATCTGGAAGGTCGCCTCTATGCGGATTTCATCTACGAGATCAATGTCGATTTCGCCGACGGAGATGCGGATATCAAGGATGCCTGGCTTGGCTATGACGCCGATTACCCCTGGCGTTATTTACTTGGGCAGTTCAAGGAGCCATTCAGCCTGGAGGAGATGACCAGCAAGCGCTACATCACCTTCATGGAACGGGCACTGCCGAATGCGTTTGCGCCTGGAAGAAACATGGGTATCGGCGCTCACTGGTCTAGTGAGCTCACCACCTTCGAAATCGGCATTTTCGGAGATGACTACAACGATGATCCCGACGACGAGGGCGATGAAGGCTGGGGTGTCACCAGCCGCTTGACCTATGCGCCCTGGGCTCAAGAGAGATCGGTGCTTCACTTTGGAACGGCTGTCAGCTATAGAAAACTGGACGACGAACAGACCGTACGCATTGATTCCAGGCCCGAAACCCATCTTACCGATGTTCGCTATCTCGATACGGGAAAGCTCGAACAAAGCCGTTCCGTTACCCTGCTGGGTCTCGAGGGAGCATGGGTATCGGGTTCATTTTCGGTGCAAGGGGAGTGGATGCGGGCCAAAATAGATCGGATTGAGGGCAGGGACCCCGAATTTGAAGGTTGGTACTTGATGGCCAGCTGGTTTCTGACCGGTGAAAGCCGCCATTACAAGCAGAGATCGGCGAAGTTTGGACGGATTCGAACACTCGGTGATCATGGAGCCGTGGAGATGGCTGCCCGGTTCAGTTCCCTCGATCTTAACGATGAAGAGGTAGAGGGTGGTTCCAGTGACAATATGACACTGGGAGTCAATTGGTATCTCAATCGTCAGATCCGTCTGACAGCAAACATGGTATTTGTCGACAACGACCGGTTTGCTGACGCCCACGGCGATGTGGAGGCAGAGGATGAGCCCACCATTATCCAGCTTCGGGCACAGGTTGACTTCTAGGATGACTGTCCCGCTAAAGGTGCAGGGATTCTCTAAAGCGAAACAGCTGCTGTTTATTTCACTCTGTTGCCTCATACCGCTCGCGGCCCTGGCCAGCAGTAGTGATCCACATACCTTGGTAATAGGTAAGATCAGTCACAATCCAAAAAAACACTATCGTTATCTAAAGCCAATGCTGCTCTACGCAGTGGAGAGGATGCATGATCTCGGAATCCGAAATGGCAAGATCCGCATGGCGAAAAACAAGCAGCAGCTGGCGGATCTGGTGGCCAGGGGTGAGGTGGACTGGGTGACTGAGACACCGATTGCCGCTGCCTATCTACACGACAAAAGCGGTGCCGAAATCTTGCTGAGCAAGTGGAAAAAGGGGACGCCGGAATACTATACGGTATTCTTTTCGTTTAAAGACGGACCGGTGAGAAGACTCGAGGATCTGAAAGGCCGGACCATCGCCCTGGAGGATCCGGCATCCACATCAGCCTTCTATCTGCCTGTCTATGCAATGTTAAAAAAGGGATTAATACCTGTTAGATTGAAAAGCTTTCGGGAGAAGCCCCCGGCGGACAGAGTCGGTTTCGTGTTTGCCCGTGAAGAGATCAATATCGCGACATTGGTGAGCAAGGGGTTGGTTGAGGCAGGGGCATTCAGCAATCTCGATTGGGAAAAAGAGGACCACTTGCCGTCACAGTATCGTCAACAGTTTTCGATTTTTCAGCGGCTTCCACCAATCATCAGGGCCGTGGAGATGGTTCGTCATGACCTGGATCCTGCCATAAAGCAGCGTCTTGAAGAGATTCTGTTGAATGCCGATGAGGATTCAAGCGCCAAATCCGTTCTGAGCGCATATCAGCAAACGAAAAAATTCGACAAGCTGAGCAGTGACCAGATAGAGTCGATATACGACATGCACACTATCATGGATACTGTCGATCAAGAAGTTGGACAATAGCTGAGAACAATAGAAAGCACTGTGAACCTATAGATTAATGGCAAGAAATTTACAGTTTCGATATACCATCGCAATCGGTACGGGCATTGTCATTGTGACACTGATCCTTGCGACACTGTTTTTCTTCCAGTCCAGCGAACTGCTTTCGAACATCAAATCAACCACCACCTCAACCATGAGCAATGCGCTGCATGCGGAGGCTGAAAAACGTCTGTTGAATCTTAGTTCAATACTCAGCGAGGATCTGGCCAATCCACTCTACAATTTCGACATGCTGGCTATCTACCAGTTGCTGCAAAGCGTCATCAGTCTTGACGATATTGCTTACGCCATGGTGCTGGATCCGGACGGGGTGGTGGTTCACGATGGCACCGAGCTTCTGAACAGCTACGGTAAAAGAATAGAAGACAAGGAGATACTTCAATGGATCAGTACGCAGTCTGCACCGCATATCAGCAGTTCCGAAGAGAGTATGCAGATCATCTCCCCGATTCACATTGCGGACGAGAGGTTGGGTTGGGTTTTTATCGCTCTGTCAAAGCGGGCGCAGCTGGAAAATACCACGAATCTGATTCAACAGCTATCCACGCTTACCTCAGAGTCCCAGCGACGTGAACGTATTCTGCTTGTGCTGGTAACCAGTGTACTGCTGCTGCTTGGGCTGATATTGGCGGCATTGATCTCAAAGCGCCTGGTATCACCGATTCGACAGCTTACAGAGTATGTGAAGCGAGTCGGAGAGGGTGCCTATGGTATTGAGCTGAAGAAGAGTCGCAGCGATGAGATCGGCCAGCTTATTCAATCATTCAATCGCATGAGCAGGGATCTTTCCAGTACTTCTGTATCGAGACAGTATCTAAACGATGTGCTCAATAATCTTTGCGATGCATTGATCGTCATCTCCGTCGATATGAAAATTCTCATGGTCAACAACGCCGCATGTGAAATGATCGGTTACGACAAGGAAAGGCTGGAGAACATGTCGTACTATGACCTTATCGACAGTCGTGATGGCGTACGTGTCAAGCAGTGGCTGAAGCGACTCATGAAGGAAGAAGTGGCAAGCATCGATGCCAGATACATTACCGCTGCCGGGTTTGATGTGCTTGTCTCTCTTTCGGGGACCTATCTCAAACTCTCTGAAGGGGGAGAGCAGATCATCAATGTTGCCCAGGACGTGAGTGAGCGCAGGAAAAACGAACAGCACATACGCTATCTTGCACAGTACGACAGTTTGACCAATCTCCCCAATCGGCAGTTGTTTCGCGATCGGCTAAAGCATGCCATGGAGCAGGCTGAACGCGGCGAGTATTTGATAGCATTGATGTTCATCGACCTTGATCGATTCAAGAAGGTCAACGACAGTCTGGGTCACCAGGCAGGTGACCTTTTGCTCAAAGAGACGGCGGTAAGGCTGAAAAAAATGCTTCGCCTGGGAGATACAATTGCGCGTTTAGGGGGAGATGAGTTCACTATTATCGCGGAACAGATCAAGACCATAAACGACGGTATCATTATCGCCAAAACCATTCTCGAGACAATACGTGAACCCTTTGAGATCGACAAACGGAAGATACATGTAGGTTGCAGTATCGGCATTGTTTTCTATCCATTCGCCTCCGACGATATAGGCAGCCTTATCCAGAAAGCCGATATGGCCATGTATCACGCCAAGAGAAGTGGAAGGGGACAGTATTGCGTCTACAACCATATGCTTGGTGCCAATCAGGATGGTACCTTGCAACAGGAGAGTGAATTGATCGAGGCATTGAAAGCCAAGAGCTTCCATCTGCTTTATCAACCCATTGTCGATACAGCTACGGAGGAGACGATTGGCATGGAAGCATTGTTGCGATGGGATCATCCAAGACGAGGTATTATCGATCCCACCGAGTTTCTTCCTTTTCTCGAAAACTCGGGTTTCATCATCGAATTGGGTGAATGGGTACTCGAGAAGGCTTGTAGTGAAATGATGGCGTTTGAAAAAACCAGTAATCGCAGACTGCAACTCAATGTCAATGTTTCGATGCTTCAATTCAATCAAGGCGACTTTTCTCATCGGGTTGAGTCGGTTTTGTCAAAAACCGGATTTGATCCTGGTCGACTCGAATTGGAAATCACAGAAAGCAGCCTGGTTGACGATATAGAAATGAGTAGAAACGCCGTGCGTACCTTGAAAAATCTAGGTGTGCGTATCGCTGTCGATGATTTTGGCACTGGTTACTCATCCTTTGTCTATCTGAGGGATTTTACCCTGGATACATTGAAACTGGATTCCAGTTTCATAAAGGATCTACCGCATGACAAATATTCGATCGGGATCTGCACCGCTTTGATAAAGATGGCGAAGATAATGAATCTCAATGTGGTTGCGGAAGGTGTTGAAAATAGCCGGCAGTTGAAATGGTTGAGTGATGAGGATGTTCAGCAATGTCAAGGTTACTATTTCAGTAAGCCCGATACCTTGAAAAACGGGAGAATCCTCGGTTGATGCGATATCGTATCGATCGAGAGGATGATATTGTTAACACGACATGCTTGGTTGCCGGGTCAATGTTTCATCCGGGTCAAGCGATTCAATGTCCGTGGTACATCTCCTCATATTCCTTGGCGTATCGCTCCATTATCTTCTTACGCTTCAATTTCAGGGTTGGCGTGATCAGCCCGTTTTCCACGCTCCAGGGTTCTTTGAGTACTGTTACCTGAATAATCTTCGCGTAACCGGGAAAATTATCCAGGTGGTGGTTTATGCGATTCAGTATCTCCTGATTTTGCTGATCGCTGAGATTATCAGGATCCAGGCCAAGGGATTGGGCGTGTTCCGGGTTGAGGACAACGATGGCCGAAAGATAGGGTTTGCTTTCACCAACTACCAGCACCTGATCGAATAGTGAGTCCACCGCGATACACATTTCCATATCGGCCGGGGGCACCTTCTCGCCATTGGCCAGGACGATGATCTCTTTCAGCCTTCCCGTTATGAATATATAGTCATCTTCGATTTTCGCTTTGTCACCACTGTGAAACCAGCCCTCTTCATCGATCACCTCGGAAGTCGCATGACGGTTGTTCCAGTAACCCATCATCACATTCGGTGCGCGGCAAAGCAGCTCGTCGTATTCACTGATTTTGACCTCCACTCCTGGGAAAGGCCTGCCAACACTCGACGGCTGATTGTGCTGGTGGGTGTTTGCGGAAATGATGGGGCTGGTCTCCGTCAGGCCATACCCCTGTAGGATAGGTACCCCGAGACCGATGAAGACTCTGGCGATATCGGGCGACAGGGGGGCGCCGCCGGATACTGCGATACGCAGGCGTCCCCCCAGCTTCTGTTGAATCTTGCTGGCGACGATTTTTTCCAGCAGGGGCCAAAGCAGTAGTTTTACCGACCAGGATGCACGTCCCTGCTTATACTCGAAATGACGCCAGCCGATGTCTACAGCCAGGTTGAAAATCGCACGGGCAATGGCGGATTCACTCTCGAGTTTATCCTGTATCTTGGCATACACTCTTTCGAAGATGCGAGGTACTGAAATCAGCATGGTAGGCCTGATGATTTCCAGATCTTCAGCCAGCTGTGGAATCGATCGCGCATAAGCCGTGGTGGCACCCGCCAGAATCGCCAGGTAGTAACCGACGGTACGCTCCAGGGTATGTGACAAGGGCAGGAAGGAGAGAAAGGTATCGGTTGTATAGATTTCGATCACTTCGATACCGCTGTTGAGATCCCACAAAATGTTGCGATGACTCAGCATGACACCTTTCGAACGCCCTGTGGTGCCGGAGGTATAGACTATGGTAGCCAGATCGGTGCACGAGACTTCAATGACCTGAATCTCATCATCGGATTGATCGGGCAGCCACTCATCGATGGTGGCCAGGTGGGGCTGAAGCCCCATTGAATCGACCTGGTGCAGCGAGACGATACGATTCAAACCGGCCAACTGGTTGCGTATCTGCTGCAGGGCCTGCCACTGTTCATTGTTTTCCAGGAGCAGCAGACGCACCCCGGCATCCTGCAGGATGTAGCCGATATTCTCTGGGCGGTCATTCGTGTATAGAGGCACTGTGACCAGTCCCAGACACTGTGCGGCCAGGTCGAAAATGGCCCATTCACGACAGTTGCGCAGCAATATGGCTACGCGGTCGCCAGGTCTGAGATTTTCATTGCGAAAGGCAGCTTGCCAACGGGCGACCAGCTTCGACATTTCACGCCAGCTGGTCTCCCGCCATATTTCGTGCTCTTCATCGTATTGAATATAGGCCGTTGCATCCGGAGTACGTTTAACCCGTTCCTGAAAGACTGCACCCAGGGTGTCGGCGTCTTCCATCTTTATGTAATCGATTGGCTGACTGTTCATACTGGCTTCATTGTTATCGTTATGAAATCCCTGTATTAGTGTTAACAGGCCCTAGTGTACCCCGCCATAGATTCTGTAACATTCAGAGCCGCCCCAATGCGCCAGATCAAGGCGTGGCTCGCAGGGAATGGCAAGCCCTTTCCAAGAGCCACAACGCAGAGCTGGCGCATTGG
>JBNKLI010000057.1:0-35604 GCA_050292275.1 Candidatus Thiodiazotropha sp. | reverse complement strand
TGATATCGAGCCCCTGCGGTGACCAGAGAAAATTCATTCCGTTCATCTTTTCCCAATGGTCATCGCGTATATTCGTGCCATAGAGCTCATGGTAGACCGGCGAGCCGGGATAGGGTGTGAACTTGGTGAGGTTCATTATGGTCATCGGGATGCTGCTGATGAATCGTTTCGTCTCATTGATGGTTGCAATGGATTCACCCGGATATCCGAGCATGAACAGGCCCTTGGTTCGGATGCCCACGGCAGCGGTCAGCCTGACGGCCTTTTCGGAATCCTCGATCTTCGCCGATTTCTGCATTTTGCCCAGCAGCCATTGGGATCCACTCTCGAGACCGAAGCTGATCTCCCAGCAACCGGCACGCTTCATCAGTTTCAGTACATCTTCGTGGACGGTATCGACCCGCGAAGTACAGGACCATGTCATGTCGAGCTTTTCGTTGATCAGCAACTCGCAGAATTCGACCGCCCTGTTGCGGCTGGCAAGAAACAGGTCGTCGACGAACATGATATGCCTGATACCATATCGGTGACGTAGATGCTGCATCATCTCCACGACCTTTACGGGCGAGTAGTAGCGAACACGGTCACCGAAGGTGGAGGTATCGCAGAACTTGCAATGGAACGGACAGCCCCTGGAGGCGGCGATGGTGGCGACCGGGCCCCGGGGGAAATCGTAGATCGCCGCTTTGTAGGCGTTGGGAAAATCGGGCAGAAGATCCCAGGCGGGTAACGGCAGGCGGTCGAGATCCCTGTTAACCACTCCCCCGGCGGATTGATGAACGAATCCATACCGGCGGTAGATCAGTTCGGGCACGCTGCCCGGCGAGCCTTTGTGTTCAATCGTCTCCAGCAAGGCGACCAGGCTCTTTTCCCCCTCCCCCACAATTGCATAATCAAACTGTGGATATCTCTGCATGGTCTCCCTGCCCATGGAAGAGACATGGGGTCCACCAATGATAATGACCAGACCGGGCAGACGTTCCTTCAACGCCTTGGCGATCTTCGAACTGTTGATCACACCCACTGTAAACAGGGTTATTCCCACATAGGCCGGATTGGATTCAACGACCTTCTCAACCACATCGTGAACCGAGAGATTCTTGATATTGCTTTCGATAACCTGTGGTTCATACCCGTGCAGCCGAATCTCGGCCGCCAGATAGAGCAGGCCCAGCGAGGGTGCATTATTGGTTACCTCCTTGACGAATTCGTAACCCTCGCTAAGGGTGACGTAGGGCGGATTGATGAATACGATTTTTTTGTTTGGCATAATCCCTGCGGACAACAGTTTCTGATATCTCTACGGCACCCAGTGCTTAATTCGGCCGTATTTTCGTACAGTTTGTGAGTAGTCACCCCTGAATACAAGATTCGGAAACCGTATCGAAGGTGATCCTGCGAAAACTGTAATTCATCGATATCGTTTTGCTGACTTGAATGTAGACCACAAACCGAATGTTACTTACTTGAAATAAAGACTGCGAATGGATGCAAATCTGCACCAATGATCGTTGCAAGCAGATCAGTTTGTGCGTTATTTCATATTGAACTTCGTTCATTTGAGATGAGCCAGGTCTGTGCAGCCTTGCTGCATCTTCATGCCAACACACTGCTGGACCGAAGCAAAAGAGGGTGTTTATACTTCCAAAGACAGACAAATAGCGTGACGAGTCGTTCTTGAAGGAGTAAGAGTTTGATGAAAGCGTTGCAGACTGATGTATTGATTATTGGTGCCGGTCCTGCGGGAACGACCGCCGCAGCGCTGATCAAACGGGCCGGACTCGATTGCGTGATCGTCGAGAAAGAGCGCTTTCCCCGTTTCGTCATCGGCGAAAGCCTGCTGCCCAGGTGCATGGACCTGCTGGATGAGGCAGGGATGCTGGAGGCGGTGCAAGCCCAGGAGTTCATGCGCAAGGATGGGGCCGTATTCAAGCGCAATGGCGAGACCTGCACCTTTAACTTTTCGCAGCAATTCACCAAAGGGTGGACCTATACCTACCAGGTTCCGCGCGAGGATTTCGACCAGGTGCTGGCAGCGAGCGCCCAGGCCCAGGGTGTACCCATTCTGTGGCGGCACGCGGTCGAATCGGTTGATTTCGATGGTGCGGGCCACTCACGTATTAGACTGCGCAATGACGACGCAGAGGAGGTAAGCCTGTCGGCCCGCTTCATCCTAGACGGCAGCGGTTATGGCCGGGTGCTTCCCAGGCTGCTCGGTCTGGACGAGGGATCATCCCTGCCGCTTCGCGAATCCTACTTCACCCATGTGACCGGCGATAAAAGGCCCACCGGTATAGACAAAGGGCGTATCTGGATCTGCTCCCTGGATGATCCCGACAATGGCTGGATCTGGATCATCCCCTTCAGCAACGGAAAAACTTCAGTCGGCGTGGTGGCAAAGCCCAATCTACTGGCCAGGTATCCTGAAGATCCGGATCGGAAGCTGCGTACGATCATCCAGGACAATCCCATTACCAGTGCGCGCCTGGAGGAGTCTCAATTCTGCTTTCCGGTCAGGCGCATTGGCGGCTACTCCATTTCGGTCAAACAGCTCTTCGGCAAAGGTTACGCCCTGATGGGCAATGCCACCGAGTTTCTCGACCCGGTTTTCTCCTCCGGCGTCACCCTGGCCCTGGAGTCGGCCAACCGTGCCGCCAAGACCGCAATCCGCGAGCTCAACAGCCTGGCGCCGGACTGGCAACGGGAGTACGCGGATCACATGATGATGGGGGTGGAGACCTTTCGCACTTTCGTCAATGCCTGGTACGACGGTCGTCTGCACTCGATCTTTTTCAGTCCGCTGAAACCGGAAATCTTCCTCAACCAGATCTGTTCGGTGCTGGCCGGCTATGTCTGGGATCAGGAAAACCCCTGCGTGCGCCAGCACCAGCGAATGGTGGACAGCATCGCCAAGGCCTGCAGCGTTCTCGTTGAATCGGAAAGGCAGTCCAATCCCCAGCGACCTGATGCCGGCGTTTAACCGAATGCTTCGGGTTTCAGCCGTTTGGGCAGCAGGCGCCGGAGGAACCGGGTACAGGATTCGGCGCCACCCCGTTGCGAAGTGGCGATAAATGGTTAAATAGCACTCAAACGCGACTGGATCGCTCGATTGAGGTTCTGAATCCAGGTGTTGTAGGTCGTGTGAATGTTCGTGCCGTCGTATTTCAGCTCGGTACTGTTCCTGTAGGTGATGTTGTAGTCGCGGGTGTTATAGTTTATGTCGACAACGGCGTTGTATTTGCCTTCACTGTAGCTACCCACGATGTGACCGCGTTTATCCTCCTTCATCTGCCAGCCCAGGCCGATACCGGCAGAAATGATGGCCTTTTTGACATCGGAGCTATTGACTTTGCCTGCTGCCATCACCGGTGCCTCGGTGACGTTGTATACCGGAGCGGTACGACAGCTGATCAGCGCCAATGTCAGAATGATCATCGCAAAGAATAGAAATTTCCTGGTAATAGACTTTTTCATTTGAAGTACTTCCCTTGTGTTGAAACGGTGGAAAAGCGGGTTTTATAGATCGGTAGTAAGATTCCCTAAGTGGTGGATTTATATTCAGCATGGTGTGATCTCCACCTGGAGTGCGACATCCGTGAGATAGGGAAGCAGCACCAGGGATCCCTCCTCTCTGGCCAACTGCTGCAACAGGGGCAGGGCTCGAGCGGCGTACAGGGAAACCCGTAGCGCCTCCAGTGCCGGCTCCGCCATGGTGCTTTCATCATACTCTCCAGCCACAGTCTGCACTGAAAGTGTGGCCAGTCGACGGGCACCTATATCATTCTCAGAACTGAGCAATAGCGCCGCACCAAAATGGGTTTGGTTGGAGATCAGCTGGCTGAGCGGTTCGGGCACCGGCAGATCATATGCCACCAGAAGTACCGGCCTTGCATCGCACTGGGTTTGTACGGCGGCTTCCAGCAGGCCCGCAGCGAATGTGCCTTGCCAGCATGCGATACTGGTGGAGGCCTGCCGGTATCCGTTGGCGATAGACCAGTAACCGGCCGGTGCATTGTGAACCGAATTGTGAAACTGGGTAGGTGAGACAGATCGCTCCTGTTTCGTCAATGCCTGACAGATCTGGTTGATGATATCCATATCTCCCTCGGCACAGGTGAAGACCGATTGCAGCTCCGCGGGCTTGTCGATCCTTCGCAGCACATCGTCCGCTACAACCAGTGCGAATTTTATGGTCGAGGTTGTGCGTCGGCGTTCATTGGGTTTGAGCATTTCCGCTTTCAACACCGGCAGAGGTTGATGCCGGTAGGGCAGCTCACCTCGCAACAACGGTACCGAGGCCTCCCAGCCCGGCAGCCCCGGCGCCATGACTCCGATCGAGTATACCCCGACCGATATCATGCCGAAGCTCCGAAGAGCAGGCTGCAGTTGTTGCCGCCGAAGCCAAAAGAGTTGCTCAGGACCCGTTCGATGATTGCGAACTCCGGTTGTAACAGCACATTGGCATGGAGCTGCGGATCGGGGTTCAGGGTTTGCAGGGATTGCGGCATGAAACCATCGCGCAACGCCATCAGGGAGAAAATCGCTTCGCTGATGCCGGCGGCGCCCAAGGTGTGGCCGGTGAAACCCTTGGTGGAACTGCATGCCAGGTCGCTGCCGAACAACCTTACCACAGCGCGGTCTTCCGCAATATCGTTGTTGCGCGTTGCAGTACCGTGAAGATTGATATAGTCGACCTGGTACGGCTCCAAGTCAGCACTTTCCAGGGCCTGTTCGATCGCCAGCATCGCACCCGCCCCATCGGCAAGGGGAGTCGATATATGGTAGGCATCACTGGACTCACCGTAACCGAGTAACAGCGGAGCGCCAGTGGACGCACTTTGGGTCTCGAGCAGAGCAAAACCCGCCGCCTCGCCGATACTGATGCCGCGGCGCTCCGCATCCCATGGGCGGCAAGGTTGATCGGAAACCAGTTCGAGGGAGCTGAATCCATAGAGGGTGGTCATACAAAGGGAATCGACGCCGCCTACCAGGGCCGCATCGCATAACCCGGCGCTGAGGTAGCGATGCGCGGCGGCAAACACCTTGGCGCTCGAGGCGCAAGCTGTGGATATAACCAGCGCAGGTCCCTGCAATGCAAACAGGCTGCGTAGAAAGGCGGCCGCGGAGAACATGTTGTGGGTCTTGGTGATATCGAAGTCCCGCGGTAGCTGACCGACTTTTGGATCCATGCGCCGATAGGCTTCCTCGACGGCGGTGATGCCAGAGGTGCTGGTGCCTAGAAACAGACCCACACGCCCTGGACCATAACTCGCCACGGCCTGACTGACTGCCGCGTCGAATCCGTCCTGTCGCATGGCCAGGTAGGCCAGACGGTTGTTGCGGCAGTCGTAGTCAAGATGGGATGCAGGCAGTTCGACCTGCTCCAGGCCATCGACACGTCCTATCCAGGTTTGCAGATCCACACCTTTCAGATTGCAGGGACGTAAGCCGCTGCGCCCCGTCTGTAGTGCGGCTGTCTGGGCATCATTGCCAGCACCCAAGGCAGTCGTCAGTGTGTATGCGGTGATCGGAATCGGTGTAATCGGCATGCTGACTTTCGGGACAACCAATGATTAATTCAAAATTGTTCCGCCTCCCCCAATTGTTCTCTGCCAGTTGCTTTCCTTTCGATATATACGATGGCAAATCTGTACTTTATTTGTGCCGCCATCTCTCTTCGGTGCCGACATCTCTTCTGAACCCGGGCATTGACCTCCGGTGACAGGTGTTCGTTACTGCGGTAAATGAAGCAACTGATGTCATGGAGGCGCAGGCGCCGATATTCGAAGCATTTGCCGGTATAGGAGTCTTGCCAGGCACGGCGTAAACAGCGGGTGATACAGTGGCGGTAGGGGTAGCTTCCAGGCTGAATAAGGTTTCGCGGGCGCGAGCCATTACAACCTCCGTGTTGTAACTGATGGGTTTTGGAAAGACTATCTCACCCAGGCAAAGATGGCAATTTTTTTACGGATGTTTTGCTACCGGGTCGTCGAAAAATGATATCCCTCAGGTGTCAAGGATTGAAAAATACTCCTTGTTTCTACAAGGTCACAAGGCCAGTTCACACACCAGCAAGGTGTGTCCAAGCCCGATATTGTCTTGTTCTTCGACCAACCTCAGGCCCGCCTGTTCCACGATCTTGAGCATTTCCCTTGAGTGGTACATGCGACTGGTGCCATTTGCGAAACAAGTGAAGTAGAGGGAGGTGCAATTGAGACTGTAAGCACCCGCCTCATGCATCTGCCGGTCCCAGAGCAGCTCCAAAATATAGAGCCGCGTCTGCGGCGTCATTACTTTTGCCGTATTCTTCAGAATGGCAAGAATCTCATCCTCGGCGAAGCAATCGAGAAACTGACTCATCCAGATCGCTTCAGCGCCTTCTGGCAGCGGTTGCAAAGGATCAAGCATATTGACACTGACACCTTCGATGCGATCGCTCAATCCCTCGGTCTCGACGTTTTTTCTCATCACCGCCAGCTGGACCGGGAGATCCAGCACCTTGATCTCCACCTGCTTATCATACTGGGCGCAGAGGATTGCCCACTTACCTGTATTGCCACCGATATCAAGCAGAAGTTTCGGTTTGTTCTCAAACACCTTGACCAAGACCTGGTTAAACGCCCTGTCGGAGTAGAAGTGATCGAAGTTGAACCAGCTGGTCTTCGCCGGTTCAGGCAGGATGGAGAGATATGGGTAGAGCGTATCGCCCTCGCCATATTCACGCAAACCCATCGGCCTGCCCTTCTCCACCGACTCCTTCAGCATACTCAGTCCTTGGTAGCAAAAATCTCTGGTGAACTCCAGATTCACCCGAGTCATCTCGTCATGAAGTATGAAATGCGAGGTTTTGGTCAGATAGTAAAAATCGTCCTTGAGATAGACCAGTCCGATACTGAGCCCGGCATCCAGCAGTACCTTTATGCCATAGCCGGAAAGGCCGGTCTGCTGTTGCAACTCCTCCACACCAAGGCATTTCTCTCTGCTCTCATCGATACACTTCAGAATACCCAGATCCCGCAATGCTATCGTAGCTTGAAATGTAAAAGGAGCAAATGCAATACGCTGTGCTTCCGAAATCGCTTCCAGGGCTGTTTTTCTATCCTCACTATAGAAACTACTCATTTGGTTCGTCACTACCTCAATCATCTCCATCCAGTCGATCGAGTCTACTAATCATCGAGAAGCTATTCAAACAACTCTACCGATCAATTCCTATTGACTGCTTACAAGATGTCATCGAAAAACGACTCGAAAAGGAATTTAATTCTCGATGAAATTGGATTGGGTACCATATGCAACTGCTTGTCCATGAAATATATAGGCATAGTATAACTGCCAGTTCTTAAGAATGTATTTATGCAAGCCCATCCGATGACGAACATTTTGAAAGAACTCAGGTGCACTCGTTGCACGCCAAGCAAAATCACTCTATCTCCAGTTAAACAACAGCAATGAAGAGCATCTGAAGATATCGGGGGATCATCCAATTCTATATATAAAAAGAAGTTACTGATGTTGATGGTTAATGCTCATATTCAATGAACGATTGACACTGACCTCAACCGTCAGGAAAATTTTAACAAGCGCTCTTTTGTTCGTTCCCATCAGGTAACCCGGTCGAGCATCCGCCGGCTTCTGATGACACGAGCCCAACTTTTCCCTGTATGAAACCAAAGTATATAGAAGGCCTCTTTTAGGAGCTTGCCCCAGTCCCAGGACGAAGCCGGAAACCCGCTATCTGCAGGGTAGAGAACCGGAGTGAATCCCAGGCTATCTGCAATCAGAGCACTTCTTGCAAGATGGTAGCGGTTGGTCACCAGGATAATAGGTGTTGAATCGATGCCATCTGGAAACAGTATCTGTTGCGCGTGACGCAGGTTTTCCAGGGTATTTCGCGATCTCTCCTCGAGCTGTATCTTATGCTCCTGATCTATTCCCCGGGAGCGCAGGTAATCGAGTCCTGCCTGCGCTTCACTGATACCGCCCTCACTGGGCGTACCCCCAAGCAGGACAAGCCTGATCTCAGGATTCGTTGTGATCAGACCATAGGCGCTGTCCAGGCGTCTTTTATACTCGTTGTCAATATTGCCATCGATTAGTTTCTTGCCAAAAACAAACAGGTTGTCAACACCAGTAATGGATCCGGGTTGAGCCCTGGCAATGCGCAGCGTACGAAGATAGACCACCAATATGGGTAGAAACAAGGTAAACGAGATTAATAACAGCGTGAGAATCAGCGTGAATAATCCGTCAAAATCAATCTTTCGTCTGACAGGATCGCGAAACATGTGAATATGGTGGTGCAGGGGGGGGGCGTACAGCCCCCACGACCAGGTGTAGCGGTCAGTATGTGTTCAGGCTGCTCTTGATAGCCTTGTCAAGGTTCTGAATCCATCCATTATAGTTGCTGTGGATCGTAGTACCGTCGTAAGACAACTCCGCACTATCCTTGTATTTAATACTGTAACCGGTTTTGGAGTACGGGATATCGACCTTCGCCATATGCTTGCGTAGTATAAGAGTGCCCACGATGTGGCCCGGGCTCTCCTCTTTCATTTGCCAGCCAAGACCGGCTCCGGCCGATACGATGGCGCGCTTGACATCCTCAACTGTTGATGTTGGTGAAATATCGACAGGTGCATTTTCGACGTTGTAAACAGGTGCTGTTCGGCAACCCATCAGGGTCAATGTAAAAACAACAGCGGCACACAATAGAACATTTCTAAATGTCTTCATTTTTTACTTCACTCCCTAGACTCATAGAATAAAACCCCGAAAAGCGATCAAAGGGCACGCGATGTGTTCATCGAACTAGACCTCGACTATCTCTTTCTCGGGTCCGGCAGAAGGTGGATGACCCTCAACAACCCCCGCGGGTACAACCACATTCGAAGCAATCTGCCGGCAATCATGCGCACTATGAGCCAGGTATCCCTCCAGGGTTTGTAGTGGCTGTGACGCCCTCCCTGATGATAAATCGACTCAATGGGCACGGAAACACTATATAAGTTGTTATGTGCTGCTTCAATCAGAATTTCACTTTCGAAAACAAACCCCATTGGCTCGTTTAATCGGTTACACACTATATTCAGCGCCTGTGCCGGATAGAGGCGAAATCCGGACTGAGAGTCAACTACCGGATATCCGGCAGCCCAGGATACCCAAAAGTCAGCAAACCTATTAGCGAACAATCTTAGCCTGGGTGCATTTTCACGGCGCTTCAGTCTTGCGCCAATTACAATGCTGTTGGGATATTTTTCGGCGGCTCGCAACAGCTTGGGAATCTCTTCGGGTGAATGTTGATTATCACCATCCAGCGTAACCACAGCCTCAACACCTTGCTCCAAGGCATGGATAAAACCCCTTTGTATAGTTGGACCTTTTCCCATGTTCCTCGTATGCTTCAACAGCGTTACACCTGTCCCGGTCAACTGCTCGGCGCTTGCATCCATGGAAGCATCATCCACGACGATCACTTGATCCACATGGGGAAGCGTTCTTTCCACCACCGAGCGGATGGTCTGCGCTTCGTTGTAGACAGGGATGACTGCTGCCGTTCGCATCGTATTCTCAAGCCATGGCGCCGTTGATCGATATGATCTGCCCGGAAATATAAGCAGCCTCATCCGAGGCGAGAAATCCGACAAGCGCGGCCACTTCATCTGCAGTGCCTGATCGTCTCATGGGCACCAAACGCTGTATGGCCTCCCTGTCGAACACTCCCTCAGACATCTCTGATTCGATTATTCCGGGGGCCACAACATTGGCCGTAATTCCCCTGGAAGCCACTTCTGTCGCCAGCGATTTGGTCGCGCCATGGAGCCCGGCTTTGGCGGCGGCATAGTTCGCCTGCCCCCGATTCCCCATGACCCCGGCGATGGAGGAGAGGCTGATGATGCGCCCCCAGCGAGTGCCAATCATCGGCAGTAACAAAGGCTGTGTCACATTGTAGAATCCATTTAGCGAGACATCGACCACCCGTCTCCATTGATCAGGGTACATGCCGGCCAAAGGTGCATCATCATGGATACCGGCATTATTGACCAGAATCTGGATAGGGTTCGTTTCGAGCAGTTTCTCCAGGGCGGAGGTGGTGGCTTCCCTGTCAGTGATGTCGAACAGAACCGTCTCGGCCGATCCACCTTCGGCAGTTATTCTCGAAACCATGGACTCTGCCTGATCAAGCCGCTGCTTGGCATGTATGATGACATGAACACCATTTGCGGCCAGACGCCGACTGATAGCACCACCAATAACACCACTGCCACCTGTTACTAGGGCTCGCTTCATTCTGCTACTCCGGAATTGCCATGGCGATTGCCTTGCCTTCGGCGATTAGTCTATCGCCCACCTCGAGGCGAAAGGCATAGATAAGGTTTCTCGTGTCGGCCATCAATTGAGTTGCGCAGACACTGATATCTGAATCGAGAGTGTCCAGGCGGCTGACATACAGTTTCAGACTACGCACTCTGACCAGGTAACCGGAACGAATCAGATGCCCGTGCCGTGACGCCAATAAACCTCCATGCACCGCCATTGCCTGCGCACCATATTCCCCGGCGTGAACGGCTGACAGCCGTCCATTTTCCCGCAACGGGTGATCCTCGTTACGATGAGATCGGGTGTGACAAACTACACTGTCGTCATCCCATGCAATGACTTCGTCGAGCAGACACATGGTGCCGGTGTGGGGTATCAGCCGACATAGCTCATGGTGATTCAACATGGCGCGACTCTCACATTCAAGCCGAGATCGGGAAGGTAGGGAAACTGCAGACTGGCACTCTTTGCGCTCGCCAGTTGCTGTAGTAACGGCAACGACCTGGCGGCAGGGTTTCGCATCCTGAGACTCTCCAGTTGTGTCTCCCGCATTCGACTCTCCTGCAGTTTCCCGGTGAGTTCCAGCGTCAATTGCGCCAAGCTGTCAGCACCACTCCGCGACAGCAGTATGGCCACGGCAAATGGTTTATCGATGGGAATGAACTCATCAAGTGGGGCCGGAACACTGTTGTCATAAACGGCACAGAGTACCTGCGAATTACCGGTCACCACCTGAACGGACGCTTCCAACAAAGCTGCGGCAAAACTCCCCTGCAGCGCTGCCAGGCTGGTGGAGGGATTATGGGACCCGCCGGCAATGCCGGCGTAACCCGCTGGCGCATTATGCACCGAGTTGTGAAAATGGGTGGGTGAAACCGGGCGCCCCACTTGATTCAGCGCATCGCAGATATGATCAACGATCTCCATATCGCCTTCGGAGGATGCGAAGACTGATGAATAGTCATTGGCCGTAATACTGTCCCCCAGGGCGTCGTGAACCGCCTGCAGGGCGAGTTTGATTGTTTTGCTGGTACGTCTGCGCTCATTTGGCTGAAGCATGGGTGGTTTGAGCACCGGGATCTCATCAGGCTGGTACTCCTGAGTGCCATCGAGCACCGCTCTTGCATTCTGCCAGCCTGCCAGACCTGGCGCCACAAGCCCGAGCGCCTTGACGAAGACCTTGATCATGCACGCCTCCCAAAGAGGAGACTGCAGTTGCTTCCGCCAAACCCAAATGAGTTGCTTAGTACATAGCGTAACTCGGCGGATCGACTCTCAAGCTGTATCGAGGTGCGCAGTGCGGGATCGACGGTGTCGGTTTGCAAAGTACCCGGCAGAAAACCATGATTCAAACAGATAAGGGAAATTACCGCCTCTGTAATACCTGCGGCACCGAGGGTGTGGCCAGTCCAGCCCTTGGTCGAACTGCAGGCAACCCTGTCTTTGAAAAGGCGCCATACAGCCATATCCTCTGCCGCATCATTGGAGGGCGTGGCGGTACCGTGCAGATTGACATAGTCAATCTCTGTGGTGTCCAGCCCGGCGCTCTCGATGGCGAGGCGCATGGCCATGGCGGCCCCCTCTCCTTGCGGATGGGGCGTTGACATGTGGTAGGCATCGCTACTCTCACCATATCCCAGAAACAGTCCATGGTGCTCTGAGCCATTCACCGGTTCGAGTAGCGCGAAACCCGCCGCTTCGCCGATATTGATACCATCCCTGTCCCGCCCCCAGGGACGACAGGGGCGGGGGGAAATCAATCCAAGTGAGTTGAATCCATACAGGGTGGTCATACAAAGGGAATCGACCCCGCCGACCAGCGCAGCATCGCATAACCCGTTGCTGATATAGCGGTGGGCGGCGGCAAACACCTTGGCACTGGATGAGCAAGCAGTGGAGATCGTAAACGCTGGACCTTCAAGCCCCAGAGCTTCACGCAAAAACCAGCAGGAGGAGAAAATATTATGGCTGTGTTGCGGGGAGTATGCCCGGGGCAACGAGCCTGTTTCCGGGTCCCTGCGTCGATAGGCACTCTCTGTGGATGCAATTCCCGAGGTACTGGTGCCAATGAAGAGCCCAATGCGGTCTCTCCCGATACGCTCAATCGCGTTGTGCATACCGGAGCGAAACTCATCCTCCCCCAATGCCTTCCAGGCGAGCCTGTTGTTGCGACAATCGAAAGCCTGCAGTTGCTCCGGCAGGGATTGGTTTTCAACCTCCCCCACTCTGCCGGTCCAGGTCTCGAACTCCACTTCTTTAAGTTCGCAAGGTTGCAGGCCTGAGATTCCTGATCTTAATGCGTGTAGATTTGCTTCCACTCCCTTGCCAAGCGCGCTGGTCAGAGTGTAGTGGCTGATTTGCAGCGGTTCGATTGGCATGTCAGGCTGGTCAAGTCCTCATGGTGTAACTAGTGTAGTGTCTCATACTAATGCGCGATTGTAGAAGCCCGCACGGGTCCCAAGACAAGGCGCGACATGCAGGTAATGGCAGGCCCTTATCAAGCGGCGCAGCGCAGGATTGGGGCCTGTGCGGGCTTCCCTTCGAGCGAGACGCTAGAACCGTGCATTAGTATGAGACACTACACAGGATTGGCTGCTATTCTACTGATTCGCTGCCACTGGAGATAGAAAAAAAACAGAAGTACGAGAAGGCAGCGAATGCCGTTACTCGGCAAGATCATCCTCGGCCCAGAACTCATAGAAGTTAAACCAGTTATAAGGCGCATGGGTTGTCTGCCATTCGATCCGGTCAACATAGCGTTGAGTCCACATCTGAATATCTCTGTCACGGTGTCGGCGGTCTACCTCGATCTGCTCTGCAAACTCCTCAAAATAGATATCGTATCGCTTACCTCCCCGATAGATACCAAAAAACAGCACGACCGGAACTTTCAGTATGGAGGCCAGTCGCATTGGTCCTTCCGGGAACTGTGCAATCTGGCCCAAAAAGCGGCAGCTGGTGGACTTGTCGTTTTTCGTGACCCGGTCCCCTAGCATCCCCACGAGTTGACCATCCGCCAAACTGTTTTCGACCTGAATAAGGGTATCGGTCTGCCCCAGGGGAATAATTGTATTGTGCAGATCCGGGTTGAGTTCGGAAAGAATTCCGGTGATCGCCTGATTGTGCCTTGGGTACATGAGAATTTTCAGCGGAACCTCATATTTCAACCTGGCCAGTGATCTAAGCACCTCGAAACTACCCAGATGGGCACCCAGCAGGATAGCGCCACCCGGTTGTCCAATCCTTGATGTGGCGGCCTCCTGGTTGTGCAGGCGTACGTCGAGGCAATCTGTCTTATTGCCAAGCAGATAGACCCGATCGAGGATAGTGGATGCAAAACAGTGAATTTGCCTGATGACATCCAGATTGCCCGCGGGGCGTCCCAGCGCCTTGGTCAGAAAGCGTTTTGATGCAGATCTCTGCGCGGGAGCGGTGATAAAAAAATAGAGGGTGATGGGGTAGAGACACAAACGGGCAACAGGCCGACCAAGATTAAGTGCGATCCACAGGATCAGCCGCAGCGCATGTGCAGAACCTCTTTCCCGTTGAGATGTCCAGTTCATACTCAATTTTATGATCCATCATCAATTGGAATTCAGAATCAGATTCCCATTGGCAATCAGGTCACTGTGCTGAATACATGTAAAGCTCATGGAGACAGCTTTGAGCTGGATGGAGAAGTGCGAGTTACAAGGAATATGACCAATCAGTGAATTGTGGTCCGATGCAGCCAGTTCCTGAACCGTGATTTCCTCATGAATCATTTATGTTTACTGATAAATTCCGTGAGCGCTGTAAGCGGGGAAAAAATGGTTTCTACCTTTCACCAATGAGGGTGGCAGACTCAAGGGTATCCGAAGTTAATCCCGCCATGACAATGATTTTTTAAATTGCCGTTCAATCCCGAAGGAAATCAGAGCCATAACCGGCCATGAACAAGCCACTTTCACGTATGCTATCAAAAAAAACATATGTATGAACACCAGCATTTGCTGTTACCAGACAAGGTATACACAAGATTATGCACGGTGCTGGAAACTGTTATTGACCCGATAACCTAATAGGTACACATCATTCAGTTCAAGGCGTATTTTCCCGAAGAGATTGTAACAACTCCTGCAGTGCGGCTTGCGTTATCTTACCGGTGCTGTTGCGTGGAAGTCGATCGACACGGTACAGAGGACGCGGCAGAAAGACCGGGTCGATGGTGTTGGAGAGAACCTCGAACACCTCTTTCCTGGTCAGTGTCGGTGCCACCACCAGGGCGCAGAGCCGGGCCGTGGCGGAGTCGTCGGCTGGGGGCAGAAAGAGACCGTCTTCGACGCCGGGAATACGCATCAGCTGATGGGTAAGATCCCTGAGGGATACCCGCTTGCCTGCTATCTTCACCATGTCGCTGTCACGACCCAGCAAGCTGAAGACACTGCCGGATTCGAGCCGGAGATGATCGTTGAGCCGGACCGGCTGCAACAGGTGGTTGCCGAGAATATGATGACTGCTACCATCTGGATGCAGGGTGATGCCGTCGTAGAGACACCAGAACTCCTCTCGCACCGTACGTCTACCGGCGACGGATCCGGTCTCCGTGGAGCCGTAGATTTCATAGATCTCGGTATTGAGCTCGGCTTCGGCCCGCAGCGCCAGTTCCCTGGAGAGGGGCGCCGTTGCGGAGATAACGAACGCTATGGAGGGCCACTCGATCCCGGCCGAGACACAAGCGCGCAGATGCAGGGGCGTGGTGATCAGCACCCGGGGTTCGGGTACCTGGGACAAGGCGCGTGCGATATCGGCGGGAAAAAAGGGACGACCCGCATCGACGCCAAAGCCTCCCCGCCAGGGGAACAGGACGGATGTTGCCAACCCATACATGTGCTGTGGGGGTACCGTAGCGACCAGGCTCCGGGTGGCTTGATTGTGAAATGGAAAGTGGTCCAGGGCGCCGATCGCCTCCTGTTTGAGGTTGTACCAGCTCTTTGTGTTGGGCTTGGGCCGGCCGGTACTGCCGGAGGTGAAAAGTATGGCAACCAGCTGATCATCGGGAAAATCGAGTTTCGCCTCACAGCACCTGGATAGGGACTGCCCACCCAGGAGCTGCTCAAAATCGAAACCGGGCCCTTCGATCCCTTCCCAGAGGTTGTCGGTGAGACAATAGCTATCCTCGTAGATGTGCATCAGTTCGTTGATCGCGCCCGGGGTGCTGTTGGACGGCATCAGGCTGATCTGATCCCTGTGCATTGCGGCCAGGAAGCCGACCATGAAACGGTAGCGGTCCTCGCATAGATTGAACAGATATCGAGCCTCAGGCAGGGCTGCCGCCAGACGATGCACATCGTCCAGCAGAGTCTGTGCCGGGATAGCTCCGCCCTGGCGCCAGGCAATCGGTTGTGAGGGATCATGGACGATGATACTCACTACAGCCTCCGCCAGTCGATCCGCCGCAGAGCAAGTAGAAAACCGGCGAAGCCCGGATGCTCAAGGTGGGGCAAGCGGCGAAGCCGCAGCTGGTATTCCAGGAAGAACATCAGCAGCAACACGAGATAGTTGATGTAGTTGGTGAACAGCAGCCAGATCCCTGCATCGGCCAGGAGACCCAGCAGCAGGCTCTCCAGGGTCAGGAACGCCAGCAGCACGGTCCACCCCAGGGTCGCTCCACGGGTATAGCGCAAGGTCCGCTGGTCCAATGCGTGTCCATGGATGATTTCGGCAAAGCGTTCTATCAGAGGACGCTTCCCGGGTAGCAGGGTAGAACCGAAGAGCAGGCAGAGCATTCCGTTGACCACTACCGGTGGCAGCCTGAGCAAGGGTGTGGGATCGCTGCGATAGCTCAATGCCCAAACGCCGCCGAGAAGCGCCGATCCCAGCAGCAGCCAACCGTATCGACTCCCCGTAGACAGGATGAACATCCCGGATACCAGGAGCAGGCCCAGGAGCACCCCGAGTGCGGGCCGCACCTGGTCATGCATCACCCCCAGATGCAGCACGATGGGATAGCTGATCAACATGATCAACAGCAGACGGCGCAGCCAGATGCTGCTCCGGGATTTCTCTGCAACAGGCTTGTCCCAAATCACGCCAGTCCCCTCCCCGATGGCTCCCAGGGTATATGCCAGAAAGCGTAGGTGGCCAAATAGCTCAGACTCACACCTATGGCGACCGTGGAGCCGATTGCATGCAGCACTGCAATTGCGGAACTGCCGAGAATGGCAAACACGCTGACCGTGCTCAAGGCACACAGCGTCAGTGCGTGCAGCGTCTGATCGCTCTCGCCAGCCTTGACCCGTTCGCGGGAGAAAAAGAGGCTGAAGTCGATACCTATGCCCAATACCAGCATCAGCGAGATCAGATGAAACAGATTCATCACCTCGCCCCGCAAGAGCTGCAGCGCCAGGGTGATCAGGATCGCGGCCGCGATCGGCGCCAGTATGCCGAATGCACGTGGCAGCGAACGCAGGCCGAACCACAGAACCACCAGCATTACCAGGATTCCCAGGGCCATTTGCTGCAGAATCTCCTGGCGGAAACCACCGATCAGGCGGCTGGTCTCGAGTCTCATGTTGAGCAGCTGCACTCCGGGTGGAGCCTGCTGCAGAAGCCTCGATAGCTCATCCCCGGATTTGAGTTCGCGTATCGGCACCAGGGCCAGATAGCCATCTTGCCGGGAGCGAAGCAGGGGATCGAGCCTCTGGCGCAGAAGACCGGGTTGCAGCTCCTCATAGCGCAGTGGCGTCAACTCACGGCTGGCCTGCAGCTCCTGCAGAAAATCGTTGAAGGCGCCGTCGCGAAAGGGCAGGCCGTCAAGGGCCTCGGCGAGGCGCCGCGCCATCTCCCCGGGCGGGGGGATGAGCCGCTGGTTGGCGAGCTGTACCTGGCGGTCCGGCAGATAGTCGCATGGCAGGGAGACACCGCTGAGGAGCCCCTCGGCAACCGCCCGCTCAAGCAGCCGTCTCAACGATTCACACCGTTGCAGCAATTGATCCATATCCTCTCCCTGCAGCAGCAGTAACTGATTGCCCTGCTGTACCAGCAGTTGGCGCCGAAGCTCACGGTCCTGCGCCAGCAGTGATGAGGGTACGGGAGATAGTACCGCCACATCGTCATTCCACAGGGTTCGGCTGCCGGACAGGCCGAGGGCCGCCGCCAGCGTCAAAACCACCACCAGCCCGATTGGCAACCAGCGTTTCTTGTTCAGTATTGCGAGCAGGCTGCGCTTCGATGGTCGCCGCGCCGCGCCCGGGGGCAGCAGCATTGGAAGCAGATAACGACTCACCAGAGCCGCGCTCAACAGTCCGGCCAGGGTAAAGATACCGATCTGCCGCAGACCCGTGAAGTCGGTCGAGACCAGCACTGAGAAGCCGAGACAGGTGGTAATCACTCCCAGCCGCAAGGTCGGCCAGATCCGCCGCATTGTCTTCCCGGACGGTTCACCGGGATCCAGATGGCTGAACAGATGGACCGGATAATCGAGGGTTACACCGAGTAAGGTAATGCCGAAGGCCAGGGTGATACCGTGCAGTTTGCCAAACCACAGGAGGGTCACCGAACTGGCCACCAGCAGGCCACTCAGCAACGGCAGGGCAGCATAGAGCAGATAGGGCGGGTAGCGATAGGCCAGTAGCAGCAGCAGCGCTACGACGGCTGTGGCGAACAGACTCAGACGGCGGCTCTCCGTCTCTATCAGCTGCTTGGAGAGCACACTGAAACTCCCCGGACCGCTGAGACTCAGGTGGTAGCCGCCGTCAGGGTCGAGGCGCTTGAACTGATCGTGAATCAGCGCAAGGATTCGCGACTGACGCTCCATGGCAAATCCACCCGCCCGGGTGAACGCAAGCAACAGTGCCCGATCCCCATTCCGCGAGCTCCATACACCGGCGGTGCGGGTGACCCGGTCGAGTGACCCCCAGCCCTTCAACAGGCTGCTATAGACCCCTGTCGGGTCTCTTGGTATGAGTGATTTGAATGGAGACGGCAGGGGCGAATTCAACTCCGCCAGTCGCGACTCCAGAGCGCTGCGCAAACCGGCCGTATCGAGCTCCTTCTGCAATCTGTCCGGAGTCATCAGCAGATACCGGTAGCGCATCAACTGGGTATCGAGTTCGAGTTCTCCCGGGGCGCCGTTTTCGACCCTTTCGAAAACCCCACTGCCTCGCAGGGCGCCGACCAGGCCCTGACTCAGATCCGCACGTCCCTCGGCACTGCCACCCGAGATAGCGAGCAGCAGCAGGCGGGAGGCCTCGCCCTGACGCAATTCGCTGAGCAGCAAGCGCTGAGCGTGCGTGTGACCCTGGGGCAGAAACAGGCTCAGATCGGATTGCAGTTGCAGGTTACGGCCAAGCCACCAGGCAACCAATACCATGCAGGCGATCCAGACCAGGAGAACAGCTGTCCTGCTACTGTTCATGAAGCGTCTGCAGGCTGGTGGTGATTTGATCGCCACCCTGTTCCGAAACCACAAATCGGCCGACATTACCCCCTGTACCCGTGATTTCTATGTTCCTGATCTGGCGCGACAACTCCTTCGCTTTGGGCGTCAGCAGCAACCGCCAGGCGTCACGGTTGCCGTTCAGGCTCAACCCGAAGTAGCGCCGCAGCTGCTCCGCATCCCCCGCCACAACGGCACGTAGCGCGGTGACATAGGCCAGCAGCTGAGGCGAGTTGTCGAGACGAACGATCTCCACGACGCCATCGGGTTTGCGGATCAGCAGGCGATTGTCATCGATCTCGTAGTACAAGCCATTGGGCGGATCGAACTGCTTGATCAGTGTGTTCGGGGGACGAAACCTGAGAGTGCCTTTCGACTTCAAGGGCTGTTGCAGCAGAGCGAGCTCACGAATCTCGACGAAACGGCTCTGGTGCTGCTGCGCGCCAGCCAGGGCGCTCATCAGCT
This sequence comes from Candidatus Thiodiazotropha sp., assembly GCA_050292275.1. Taxonomy (GTDB): domain Bacteria; phylum Pseudomonadota; class Gammaproteobacteria; order Chromatiales; family Chromatiaceae; genus Thiodiazotropha. The sequence goes on along the minus strand of JBNKLI010000057.1, from coordinate 16,400 downwards.
GATCGAGTTTCCAGGGAGCCTCGGCCGCGTGTGCGGTGGCACCGGCCAGGAGGATCCAGAACAGGGAGATCAGCTTTGCCATCGGGCTGTTCGTCATCCCGTATCTCATTTGCCTCAACCTAGCGCACTGCTCTGGCGCGCGTCTTCTGCCACCGCCGATCCGTTACCCCAAAAGTCATAAAAGTTGAACCAGTTATATGGTGCTTGCCTGGCATAGTACTCCAGGCGCTCGGCATAGCACTGAGTCCAGCGCTGGATATCGCGCTCGCGCTCGCCTCGTGCCAGCCTGATCTCCTCGGCGAACAACTCGATATGGAGTTGGTAGCGGTTGTCGCCGAGATAGAGGCCGAAAAAGAGGAATACCGGCACTTTCAGAAGCGAGGCCAACAATACCGGCCCCTGGGGAAAAGCGGTTGGCTTTCCCGTGAACCGGCAGCTAACAGTCTTGCCGCTATCGGCGATGCGGTCCCCCAACAGGCTGACGATCGCCCCCTGTTCGACAGCCTCCCGGGCGCGGATCAGGGTATCCGGCCTGCCCAGGGGGATGATGCTTTCCTGCATATCCGGATTGAGCTCTGTCAGGATCCTCAACAGCATCTGATTGTGCTCGGGATACATCAGGATCTTGATCGGCAGCTTCTGTTTCGCCTGCGCCATCAGGCGCAGCGCTTCAAAACTGCCGAGATGGGAACCGATCAGGACACAACCGCGCTGCCTGGCCATGCATTCGGTAATCAGTGAGTGTTTGTGGACCTGCAGATCGAAGCAGTCGAAGCGATTGGTCATCAGGAACACGCGATCGAGGATGGTGCTGGCGAATGTATGGATGTGGCGTGCCACATCGAGCAGGGTGGCGGGGCGATTCAACACCAGGGTGAGAAACTCGCGGGAAGCACGACGCTGGGGGCCGGCGGTCAACAGGAAATAGAGTGTAATGGGATAGAGCAGGCTGCGGGCAGGGCCCCTGCCGAGACGAGTGGCGATCCAGCGGATCAGTCGCAACATGCCTGAGGTACCCCGTTCCCTGTGGTCTCGCCAGTCCCTGTTCACCTGGGCTCTCCGGGCTTGGAGAGTTTCAGCTTTCCACAGCTGATCAGACTTTCACCCAGGCGGCATTCAAAGCTCACAAACTCGGCCTTTTCATGAAAATGGATGGTGAAGCCCTGCCCTGGCCCCAGTGGCGAGAGGAATTTTGTATCCACTACCTCGCAAACCCGCCGTTCGCCATGGCGGGCGGCAAGCGAGTCGATCACATGTTGCAGGATCAGGGTACCGGGAACAATGGGGTTGCCGGGAAAATGGCCGGGTAGCGCGGGGTGATCCGCGGGGATTGATCCGGCGGTGGTTTTCCAGGCCGTCAACTGTTGTCCTGCAGGAATCGGGTCAGACTCGCGAGCGAGGCGAAAATGGCGGTGATATTCTCATCGTCAGCGCGCAGCTGAATGCCGTAGCGCTGATTGATACCCAGCGAGAGTTCAAGCGCGTCGATGGAGTCGAGTCCGAGACCGTCCCGGAACAGGGGAGCGTCGCTCTCGATCTCTTCGGCGCTGATATCTTCCAGATTCAGTGTCTCCACAATCAATTGAGCCACTTCCAGCTCGCTCGGTGAATTGTTTCCCATATTGTTGATTTCTCGAAATTTCTGATAGATATAATAGTTTGTGCCGGACTACACGGCGGCGATATTCTAACTAATAAAACTGTTGAATAACAAAAGGAAATCGGTAGAGGAGAGGGGCTTTGGACGAGGTTTGCGAATTTAAAGGTCGTTCAGCATGCGAACAGATGATCTCGCGGTATGGGCAAAAAGGTGAATTGCGCCATATGCTCAGGGTGAGGCAAGAGGCAAGGTAAAGCTGAAACGGGCTCCCCCGGTTTCACTGTTACAGGCACTTATCCGCCCGGCTTGCAGTTCCACGATGCGCTGGGCGATGGCCAGGCCCAGTCCGGCATGGCCGGCACCATGACCCGACTGTCGATTCGTATAGAAGGGTTCGAAGATATGGGGTAGATCCGCTTCACGGATGCCCCTGCCGCTGTCGGTGACGCTGACAACCGCATCGTGTTCCTCCCGCTTCAATCGCAGCGAAATGGTGCCGCCCTCCTCCACATGGTCCAGGGCGTTGACGATCAGATTGTCGAGCACACGTTCGGTAAGGGCGAAATCGGCATTCACTACGGGAGGGGTGTCAGGTATGCACCAATCCAGGGTAATCCCCGCCTGGCGGGCGCGCAGTTGGAATTTCTGAATCACGTCCTGCACCAGCTCGGCTATCGGCATGGGTTCGCAGACCGGCTGGGTGTCCCGGGCATCGAGTTGTGCGAGTTCGAACAGATCCTCGACCATGCGTGTCAGGCGCTCGCTTTGATTGAGAGCGATGTTCAGATACTGCTCCCTGCGCCCCTCGCTGAGCCCCTCTCCCTTCATATTCACGGTCTCCAGATATCCATGCAGGGCCGCGAGCGGCGTGCGCAGATCATGCGAGACCTGGGCAACCAGTTCCCTTCGCAGCCGATCCTGCTCTTTGAGCTGTCCCCACTGTTCGATGATGCGCGCCGCCATCTCATCGAAGGCCGCACCCAGGCGATCCACTTCATCGCCCCCCGCGGCCGGTGATTCGTTGAACTGCTCGTGGCGACTGAAGTCGCTCTGCTGAAATGCGGCCATCACCCGGGAGAGGCGCTGTAGGCGACGGGTCAGCCAGTGAAACAGCAGCAGTCCGGTAAGTAGCCCGAAGCCCAGGCTGACCGCCACGGCGCCCGCGCTGTAGCGCAACACGTAGCTCTCCTGAATCGCCCTTTCGGCAATATCGTACTCCTCCCCTCGGAGTACCACATAGAGATAACCCTCCGGCATATCGCCGGCAGGCACCGGCGTCACCGAGAAGGCCTTGCGCCGTTCATGGGAGCGCGGATCATCGCCCAGCAGCGGGAAACCCTCGCCGCGCATAAAGGCCTGGATCGGCTGCAGATCCACCTGTTTGCGCTTCACCTTTCCCGGGTCGGCGGAAAAGGCGAGGATCCTGCCCTCCTTGTCGAGCAGATAGATCTCGATGCTGGGATTGATGTCCATGTAGTCACTGAAGGTCTTCTTCAGTGCCTGGTCATCCATTCCACCATCGATGACCAGACCCCTGTCGGCCACGATTCGCGCCGCCAGATCGCGATTGAACTGCTGGGTGATCTCCTGCAGGTAGCGCTCGGTCGTCGCCGAAGTAATCAATGTGTAGAGCAGTCCGGTCACCAGAAAAAGACCGATAAGCGCGAGAGAGAGTCGGGCGTAGAGGGTATGGAACATCGAAGTTATTTTGTGTTTGTGCGCAAACACATTGAACGCCGGCAGGCAGCTGAGGGTTGTCTTTCGCAGAAGCGGCAGGGATGCCGCGTTAGCCCCGTCAGTACAGGGATGTACTGTTGGGGCGTCGCAGAAAGACAACTCTCAGGTGCCCAGGAGTTGAATAATGCTCGCTGTTTGCGCACGGACACTATTTAGATCTCCTCGGTGAATTTGTAGCCCACCCCCCACACGGTGAGGACATAGCACGGGTCGGCGGGATCCGCTTCGATTTTCGCGCGCAGTCTGTTGATATGGGAGTTGACGGTGTGTTCATAACCGTCATGGTTATATCCCCAGACCTTGTCGAGCAATTGGATACGGCTGAATACCCGCCCGGGATGGCGGGCGAAAAAGAGCAGCAGATCGAACTCCTTCGCTGTCAGATCCACCGGCTTGCCATCGATCTTCACGCTGCGCCTGTCGACATCGATCGACAGCGCGCCCCGTTCGATGCGTTCCTGGGTATCACTCAGCGTCCCCTGGCTCTGCAATGCATCAATACGCCGGAACAGGGCCTTTATCCGCGCCAGCAGTTCAGGGATACTGAACGGCTTGGTGAGATAGTCGTCGGCTCCCATCTCCAGACCCACGACACGATCGAGCTCCGTGGATTTCGCCGTAAGCATGAGTATCGCCACATAGCCGGGCAGCGCGCGCATGCTGCGGCAAAGGCTCAAGCCATCGGTGTCAGGCAGCATCAGATCGAGGATCACCAGATCGTACCCTCCTGTCTTGAACAGACTCATCGCCGCGGCGCCGGTGCCCGCGATCGCGGCATCGCAGCCGATGTCGTTGAGGTGGGTTCGCACCAGATGTGCGATATCGGGTTCGTCTTCTACGATCAGTACTTTACGGCGCATCGAATTCATCATCCTGGAATCCGCAGTTGGACAGGGTGAAGCGTGCAATTCGCCCTGTAGCTTGAGTCACCCGGCGGGTGATACCCTTTATCGAACACTTTTTCATGGCATTCTACAACTTAGTAACAGAATGGAGCGGTCAACTGCGGAATCCAGGATCATCACCTCTGTCAGTACGGATTTCAGCAGATGGCGATGGCGAAATGTTCACGGAAATCTCACAAAAGCATCACGACAACCAGCCATCCATCTCTAAATTCCCGCTTGTCGCCCTCTCCTGAGGTATCAATGACGACCATCCGCCTCCCACTAGTATCTGTCGACACCGCCAAATCCCATATCCGGGCGTTCATCGGTCAGCCAGTAGAAGTGAAACGGCGGAACAACCAGTTGATCCTTGAATAACTGGGGGGTTTGACCCGAATAGATATCCTTCAGATTACCGTATTCGAACATGCCTCTGTTGCCCAGCGCGGAGAGCTCCATGTATTGCGGCGAATCATCGAAATTACACACCACCAGCACCGATCCCAACGGCATGAACGGATCGGTCCGCCAGAACACGAAGAGGTGGGGATTGTCCACATCGATCAGCTCGCGGTTGTTGAAATCGGCGAATGCCGGAATACCCTTGCGTACCGCAATCATCTTCTTCAGGCCGTCGAATATCCGCTGTTCCGGGGTACCGTGCTGGTGTCGGATCTCCGCCCTCTCCCAGTCGATCTTCGGCCTGTGCATCCAGCGATTGTCTCCAGCCTTGTTTTCATCCTGCATAAAGCTGCAATCGTTGAGTGTACCGATTTCGTCGCCGTAATAGAGCAGGGGAATGCCGCCGAAGGCGCAGATCATACTGTGCATCAGAAGAATAACCTTCACCGAGCGATCGATCGCGACAGCGTCATTGGTCTCAATCGCCGCTTCCAGTCCCACCAGGGAGGCCAGCGATCCGGATATGCGCGCATCCCCTGTCTTCAGGTTGACGCCGAATGGCTGACCGCGCGCGGTCGAATCGTCATATCGTCCGGTGAAGTAGTCGACCAGGAACTGGCGATGGGCGAACGGCTGGTAACCGGCACGGATGATATCGGCGTCATCGAAGCCAAGCCCGATATCGTCGTGGCAGCGCAGGTAGTTCAACCATGTAGCACGGTCGAGTTTCGTCGGCAGGCTCTGGATGCCCTGTCTGAGCAGTTGCGTATTCTTGGTGGCGACCGCATCCCACAACAGGGCCATGTAGGTGGCGTTGTAAGCGATTTCGCACTCTTTGGCGATAACCGCATCCTCGCCGAAATACTTGATGATCTCCACCGGAGCGACGATCGCCTCGGCGATAAACAACACACCCGGCGCGGTGACCTGGCAACAATCTTTCATCAATTGCAGTATCAGATGGGCCTCGCGCTCGTTCTGGCAAGTGGTGCCGATCTTCTTCCACAGAAACGCCACCGCGTCCAGGCGCAGGATGTCGGCCCCCTGGTTGGCCCAGAACAGATTGTTGTCCAGCATCTCGATGAAGACCGCCGGATTGCTGTAGTTGAGGTCCCATTGGTAGTGGTTGAAGACGGTCATCACCCACTTCTCCATGGTTTCATCCCAGGTGAAGTTTCCGGGCGCGGTTTCGGGAAATATCTCCGGCATGGTCTCCTCGAACATATCGGGTATATCCCGGGTCTCGAAGATATAGAAGTAGTCCTGATACTTCTGTTCGCCGGCCCGCGCCCGTTGCACCCACTCGTGTTCATCCGAAGTGTGATTCAGCACCATATCCAGGGTCAGCAACATGCCGCGCTTGCGCGCGGAAGCAGCCAAGGTGTTGATATCCTCAAGGTTACCGACGCGAGGGTCGACATTGCGGAAATCGCTGACTGCGTAACCGCCGTCGCTGGCTCCCTTGGGACAGGCCATGATCGGCATCACATGCAGCAGGTTGATGCCCAGCTCCTGCAGGTAGGGCAGCCTGCTCTCGACACCCTGCAGATCAACCGCAAAACCGTCGGCATAGAGGGCCATGCCGACCCACTCCTGACTGAGGAACCAGTTGTGGTCCCGCTCGCGTTCGCTGTCTAGCTGTTTGAGAGAGATATGGCGCTGGATGTAGCGTGTCGCCATCACCTCGACCAGATTTATCATCTGCTCCTTGAAGTCTTCCCGCTTGCCGTAGAGGAAGTGAAACAACTGGTGTATGACATAGAAATTCGCCCCGAGCCGGGTGTAGAAATGGCGCAGATCCCGCTCCCGAAGCTCAGGTTTTATCTCGTCGAGTATCTGATTCAGCAGAGAGTGGGAGACCTGTTCATACATAAACGCGAACCTGGATTCATTGACGATGGGTCATATCGGCTGCCAGCCAAAGGTATTTGCAGGAATGACCGAGTTAAAAACAGCAACTCAATCAGACTGATCGAGGATACCATGCATAAGCGGTCCGGAACCCTATTCAAATATTATATTCAGACTGGAAAGATGTCGCTATGCGGGCAATGGAACTGTATGCAGGGTGCGGCTTGCCGCACCAGCTCTATATGCCACGGTGCGGCAAGCCGCACCCTACAGGAAGCGTAACAGCCCCTGAACCTCATCCGATTATTATAATCAGAGTCCGCTGAAGTCGCTATGCGGGCAAACGAGATAGGTGTGACCTAGCATCGCGCAACAGCCCGACATGTCAGGGTACGGCTATCTGCCAGGCACCGATGAAAGACTGATAAAATGCGAGGTCGTCCACTACCGCACCCCGCCTGCCCACGATGGCCGAGGCGAACGCCTGGGCGCGTTCGATGGTCTGCGGCAACGGCCAGCCGAGATCGAGGCCGAGGATCAGCACGGAGGAGAGGGCATCGCCCGCACCCACGGTGTCCACCAGATCGAGATTGATCTCGGGTGCGATGCGATGCGCGTGGTCATCGCCATCCAGCGCCAATACTCCCTGTTCACCGAGGGTCACTACCAACCCCTGCAGCTGGTGCTTGTGTCTGAATGTGGTTGCCGCCTGGATGATATCGTCGCTCCCACCATGCAGTTGCAACAGTTCATCATGGTTCAACTTGACCCAATCGGCCTCGGCCACCAACGCCAGCACCGAGTCCTTTTGCCACCAGGGGTCGCGCAGATTGACATCCATGAAGATGCGCTGTGGCTTGTTCTCCTTGAGGCGCTCGAGCGCCTCCCTGGCGAGCGGATTGCGCAATCCCAGGCTGCCGTGATAGAGAGTGGACGCCTGGAGCGTGCGCAACGCCGATGGATCGATGAAATCGTAGGCGACATCGGCGAGGATCTCATAGCTGGGCTCCCCCGATTCCAGAGTGATAATCACCCGGCCGGTGGGACGATGCTGATCCCGCTGCAGATCTTGAATCGACATTCCCCAACGCTGCATCGACTGCAGAATGATCTCGCCCTCCTCGTCGGTGCCGACCCGGCTGATGAACCGTGGCGAGCGGCCGAACGCCTGCAGATGCCAGGCGACATTGAAGGGGGCGCCGCCCAACACCCTCTCTCCTCCGGGAAAACAGTCGAACAGCACTTCGCCAAAGATCGCAATTCCGGTTGTAGTCATGATTTTCCCATCTCACAGATTTAACAGCCGCGAGATCAACGACGGATGGTAGTGGGCAGCACCTTCGAGAATACCGGCGCTGTAGTTGCCGTTCATTGCCATGAATCCCCCCCTGGCCATGTACAGGGTGTCGCCATTGCCGTTTTCGCTGGCCACACGCTCTGCCTGCTGCCTGACACCGGGCTGGGCATTCGCCACCAGCACCGCGGGAACCGGACTGGTCAGCACCTCCATGTCGTTGCCGCTGTCGCCGGAAAAGAGCATCTCATCCAGGCCGTATCCCAGTGACTCCCTGAGAAAATCGATGGCGTGGTATTTGGTCGCCCGCTCGGGCAGTACATCGAGCAGACCCGTAGCGGTGGTCTCGTCGATACTCCAGATCAGACTGGCGGCCACTTCAATCCCGTGGAGTCGTCGCTGCATCTCGTCGAGCAGTGACTGAATTGCCTGATCGGGCGGGAGGTAGTAACTCAGTTTGTATCGGTTCTGTTTTTCATCCTCCTGCAGGCGCAGGCTCTGTATGTCGGCAAACAGCGCTTTCAGGTCCTGATGGGACCTGCCCTTCCAATCCACGCCGATGGCCTCCTCCCATTGAGCCTGCCGCTCCCATTCACCCTGTTCCCCGATATGGTAGAGGGTGGTGCCCACATCCCCGATCACATAGTCGGGCCGGGGCAGGGAGAAATCGGCGATCGCCTGTTTGACCAGACCCTGATCCCTGCCGCTGACATAGGCGAGCAGGACACTCTCACTGGCGCATAACTGTGCGAACCGCTTCCGGGCACCCGGGGACTCAGGCTGGGGGCCGTTGGGAATCAGGGTCCTGTCCAGATCGGTACAGATAAACAGCCTTTGACTCATTGTTCTTCCGGTACGTTGCAGCTCTTGAAAAAGTCATAGTGGTTGATGGCCTCGAGGATACCCAGGGCATGAGCCTGGCTGGCAAAGTAGATGCGCTCATGGTCGACAATGTGGGAGAGCTCCTCATGGTGCCGGTTGGCCACCACCACCGCCAGGGTATTGCCACGCATCATATCCTCGTCGGCGCCGGAGCCGCCGGCGACCATGATGTTCTCCAGCGGGATTTCAAGGCGTTGCGCCACATAGCGCAATGCCTGGCCCTTGGAGGCGCGCGACGGCAGGATATCGAGAAACTGTCCGAAAGCATGTATCACGTTACAGGTCAGCTCTTCTCTCTGCAGCAGGGTATTGATCTCCTCCACCGTGGGTGCCTTGTTGGGATCATAGTGATAGGCGATCTTGAAGTAGCTCTGTTCCTGTTTGGATTGAGGCTTGATCCCGGGAAGATCCGCCATCACCCGGCGCACACTCTTGGGCTGCCACAGATGATCGATATGTTCGATCCAGAAATCATCGATAGAGAGTCCCTGGGTGTAGTGAATCTTGGTGCCGAGGCTGGTGATCAGGACATCGGGGATGGGTATGGAGAACCTTTTCATCTCCATCAACGCATCGTCCAGGCGCCTGCCGGTGGCGATTCCGAAGGTGGCGCATTTTCTGTTATCGCGTATGACCTGGATGAACTGCCTGAGACCGGACGGATTACCCAGCAGGTTCTGGTCGAGGTCGGTAAAGATGGCGCGATCCCGATAGCGGTGCTTGACATATTTCGGCGGCCTGGTGGGCAAGCGGTCGTGTCCGGCGGGCAGCGGTTCTACTTTGGACAGGTAGTGCCTGGCATGTGCCTGCCATGAATAGTGCTTGCGCACTCCGTTCAGGCCGTTCCGGGAGAAACTCTGCCATACTGAATTATCGTGCAGTATCTTCAACAGACTGCGCCGGATACCCTTCTTGTCCAATGGATCGACCAGCAAACCGTTCTGGCAGTTGCCGATGATGTCCACCGGCCCGCCGTTTTCGGTGGCGATCAGCGGCAGGCCGCTGGCAGCGGCCTCGAGCAGGGTGAGCCCGAAGGGTTCGGTCAGCGCAGGATTGACGAACACCCCTTTTGAAAGGGTCGCCAGGCGGTAGATATCGGGCACCTCTTTGGCCAGGTGGCGTTTCGGTACCGCCACATGTCCATAGAGATCGTAGAGATCGATCAACATCAGTATTTCGGTCAGCACCGACTGGGCTCCGTTTTCCATCTCCCTGATGTCATCCCTGTTGCCGGCAACGATCACCAAGTTGGCCGCCTTCTGCAACTGGCTCGATTCGCCATAGACCTCCAGCAGGGTAAGGATATTCTTGCGCTCATCGGGACGGGAGAGCGCAAGGATGATCGGCTTGTCCGGCTGCCGCAGAAAGCGCGCCAGGCTGCTGGCAAAGGGGATTTTGTCGGTTGGGGTACGGGGCGGGTGGAACTGGATCAGGTCGGTCCCCGGTGGAATCACCGCCATGTTGTCGGGCTGATAGTAGTTGTAGAGGCTGTACTGCTCCTCGATTTCGTTGTTGGTGCTGGTAATCACCAGGTCGGCGTTGGCCAGCACCTCCTCTTCAGCCTGGATGCGTCGATCCATGTTGTAACGTTGGTCGATCTCCTGCAGCGACAATCCCTTGGCCAGTAGCTTTTGTCTCTTATCCCGTCCCAGGGAGTGGCCTGTATGAACCAGGGGTACGCCCAGCAGGTGGGACAGTCTGACCCCGACATATCCGGCATCGGCATAGTGGCTATGGACGATATCCGGCATCCGTGGCTGATCGTTCAGCCAGGTGAGCAGGTTGTCCATGAAGCTGTCGAGGTGATCCCACAGGGTCTCTTTCGCCAGATAGTCCTCGGGGCCCGCATCGATACGCACGATCCTCACCTTGGATGAGAGGGGTTCGATCACCTTGGCATAGTCATCGCTGATGTCGTCATCCACCACACGGCGCGTCACCAGATCGACCTGTGAAACCGAGTCCAGCTCCGCCAGCGCCCTGGCCAGGTCCACCACATACTTGGTTTGCCCCCCGGTATCGGCATCGCGACCCAGTTCCAGATCGTGACCGCGTATCAGGCCGTGCACACTTATCAGACAGATATACATAACGTAATGGAAAGAGTGGTTGTCGTTTGACCCGGCCCACACCCTGTCTTGTGGCTATTCTGGTATGGGATTACCAGGTGCTTCTCGAAATTGATCTTTTCTCAGGACATGTTAACAAAAATACGAGCTCATTGCTGGCCAGTTGTGATTAATTGCCGTCAATCCCGTAACCAGGCAAAAAGTAGGCTTTGATTTGACGCAAGGGTTTAGCTATAAAACCTGCAGGGTGAGACTTGTTGTGCCTTATAACCTGCCGTCTATTCGGTTAGAAAGATAAAATGCGGCTTTATTTATATACCGGGTTTAATTATAAAGGGTTTCTGAACACAAAGATTGATGGCTTCGCTCCCTACACCATAGCGGTGCAGGGACGCCAACCCGGGAAGACGAGATGCCCGAACCAATGCGATACCCGGCCAAACCCGAAAAGGTCTATTTCTTCGCCACCTGCCTGGTGGATCTGCTCTATCCCGAGGCCGGGCTGGCAGGAATGCAACTGATCCGCAGGGAGGGGGTGGAAGTGATCTTCCCCCAGGATCAGACCTGCTGCGGACAGCCTGCCTGGAACAGCGGTTACCGTGACGAGGCCCGACAGGTGGCGCTTAGGCAACTGACCTGTTTCAAGCAGGACTACCCGATTGTCGTGCCCTCCGGCTCATGCGCCGGGATGATGCGGCACCACTATCCCGAGCTGTTCAAGGACAAGGAAGACCAGGGGCGGGCAGCGGCGTTCTCCGCCCGGGTCTATGAACTCACCGAGTTTCTGGTACACGTGCTCAAGATCGACCTGAAAGACCTCGGTCCACCGGTCAGGGTCGCCCTCCACACCTCATGCTCTGCACGACGCGAAATGGGAGTGGCCGACGATCATGAAACCCTGCTGAAACAACTCTCCAACGTGGACCTCGTGGAGCATGCGCGCAAAGAGGAGTGCTGTGGTTTCGGCGGTACCTTCGCGGTGAAACACCCGGCGATCTCCGCCGAGATGGTGGCTGAGAAGGCGGATGCCATCATCGCCACCGGCGCGGATCTGCTGATCAGCGGTGACTGCGGCTGCCTGATGAATATCGGCGGCCATCTTGAACACTGTGGCGATGCGACACAGAGCCGCCATATCGCCAGTTTCATCTGGGAGCGCACCCATGCGGCAGAGCGCTGAGTTCCACACCCGGGTCGAGCAGGCCCTGGCGGACATCAAGGTCAAGGCCAATTTCCGTTCCGCCATGGACGGCCTGATGAAGAATCGCAAGGCCTGTTTTCCCGATGCCGACGCCCTCGAGGCCTTGCGCCTGCGAGGTGCCCAGATTCGCGCCAACTCCTTGTCGAAACTGCCGCAGCTGCTGGAGCAGCTGGAGCGCAGCTGCACGCGCAACGGTATCCAGGTGCACTGGGCGGAAGACGCCGAAGAGGCCAACGAGATAGTGTACGGGATCATTCGCGCGCATCGGGCGCAGCTGTTGATCAAGGGCAAGTCGATGGTTTCGGAGGAGATGGAGCTGAACCGTTATCTCGAGGACCGCGGCATCGAGTGCCTGGAATCGGATCTCGGAGAATACATACTGCAGCTCGCCGGAGAACCCCCTTCGCATATCGTCGCCCCGGCGATACACAAGAGCCGCCAGGAGATCGCCCGGCTGTTCAAGGAGAAGTTCCCCGACATTCCCTACAGCGACGATGTGGACACCCTGACGCGCAACGCCCGCGGCATCCTGCGCAAGAAGTTCTATGCAGCGGGCGTGGGCCTGTCGGGGGTCAATTTCGCGGTGGCCGAGAGCGGCACCCTCTGCCTGGTGGAGAACGAGGGCAACGGTCGCATGTGCACCACCGTACCGCCGGTGCATATCGCGGTGACCGGCATCGAAAAGGTGGTCGAGAAGCTCGAGCATGTCCCTCCCCTGCTGAAACTGCTCACCCGCAGCGCAACGGGGCAGCCCATCACCACCTACTTCAACATGATCAGCTCGCCGCGCAAGCCGGGAGAGAAGGATGGCCCGAAAGAGGTCCATCTGGTGCTCCTCGACAACGGGCGCTCGCGCATCTATGAAGATCACGAACTGGTCAACACCCTGCGCTGCATCCGCTGCGGCGCCTGTATGAACCACTGCCCGATCTATACCCGCATCGGCGGCCACGCCTATGGCACCACCATACCCGGTCCCATCGGTTCGATCCTCGAACCACAGAAGGCGGGACTCGACAAACTGGGCACGCTGCCCACCGCCTCCACCCTCTGCGGCGCCTGCGCCGAAGTCTGTCCGGTGCGCATCCCGATCCCCGAACTGCTCAACCGCCTGCGCTACGAGGGCAACCGCCCCGACGGGGACGGTACCCTGCCGGGACAGGGCAGCGGCCGTTCGCGCAGCGAAGCGAACCTGTGGAAGGCGTGGAGCTGGCTCAATCGGAATCCCGTTCTCTACCGCATGGCGACAGGTATCGCCACACGCCTGCGCAAGCTGATGATCCTCAAGCTCGGCCCCTGGACCCGGGTCCGCACGACACCACGCATCGCCACCAAGACCCTGCATCAACGGGCTCGCGAGGAGGGCTTCAATGACAGCTAATCCCCGGGACGCCATTCTGCGGCGCCTGCGCAAGACGCAACCGGAGTTTGACACACCGATCCAACCCGTGGTCATCGACAATCCCACCTGGCCGATCAAGGAGCGCATAGCGCAATTCAAGTCGATGCTCGAATCGGTGCGCGCGGAAGTCCATTTGAGCGATCCGAAACGCTGGACCGAGATCCTTAAAACCATTGCCGCGGAAAAGCGCATCGACAACCTGCTCTACGCAAAACAGGGTCCTTTGGCCACGGAGATCGAGTCCGCTTGGCAAGCAACGGACAAGCCCGAACTGGTGTGCGAAGAGAGAGCAATCGATGAGTGGAAAGAAGGGCTCTTCTTTCAAACCGATGCGGCCGTCACCTCCGCCAGGGCCGCCATCGCCGAGACCGGAAGCCTGGTTCTATGGCCGACCCTGGAGGAACCCCGAACCTGGTCCCTGGTGCCGCCGATCCACTTCGTCATCGTGGATGGCAACAAGCTATACAACAACTTCGCCGAAGCGCTCGAGACTGAACAGTGGGCAGAGCAGATGCCGACCAATGCGTTGCTTATCTCCGGACCGTCCAAATCGGCCGACATCCAACAGACGCTGGCCTATGGCGTGCATGGACCGACCGAATTGATCGTCATACTCCATATTTGACCACTCAACAGAGCATTGAGAATTCCACACTCGCACCCAATGCCGCACGACTTCAGCGGATGGCGTCTGACGTCTCATCTGTCGTCTGTTCATCGTCATCCCTGTACAATGGCACTTCGTCACAGGCGGACCCCAGGTAGAGGAAGAATGCTGCGGTGTCTGAAATCTCCATTTCCGGAAAACTATCCAACCAGTCCGCAATCTCCTGCTGCCGCGGCATGACACTGGTCTCCAGCGCCGACAGCTCTTCAGCACTAGCCGCTAGCATAACATCATCCCTTTCCCCATCATCACTGATGCCAAACCGCCTGGCCAGGGGTATCAGGTCGCGCAGAGATTCAGGCACTTCCTCTTCGTTCAGGAGATTCGGTCCGACCTCCATCCTGGGTACGAAAACACCGATATCCCAGCTGAACAGCAGCACTAGCGACAGCTCGACGATGAACACCGGAAACAGAACCAGCAACAGGGTGCCGAATACAAGCTGGTAGCGGATTCCCGCATCCCTGAGGTTTGAGAGTTCCTCTTTAAAGTTCTTGATTTTCCCCGATATGCACTCTTTTTTTTGTTTGAAATCCATAGACCCCGCATCCAAAAAATATCCCACAATCACAAGGTAGCCCATGTAAGCAGACATGCAAGCCGAATTTACCGAACAGCCTCGGTAAGCTGTCGCTTTCACATACCTGGTGGATCAACAAGTGCCATGCAAACGCACACAGAGCACGAAATGGAAAACTCGAACCGTTAGAAGTCATTATGTTCTAGACTAAATGCAAACGGCTGTATCGACACTCGCGGGAAATGAGTTGCACTATCGGATCATGACATGCGCATTCATATCGGCACATCCGGCTGGAGCTATGATCACTGGCGAGGCAACTTCTATCCGATGCACCTGGCCAAAAGCCGCTGGTTCGACTTCTATGCCGAGCGTTTCAACAGCGTCGAGGTGAATGCGACCTTCTACAGAAGGTTCGCCGACTCCACCTACCTTAAATGGCGCGACCGGGCACCCGAGGATTTCCGCTATGTTCTCAAAGTACCGCAACTGATCAGCCACATGCACAGACTGCACGAATGCAATGACCTGATTGGCGAATTCTGCCGTTGCGCACAGCTACTCGAAAACAGACTGGGACTGCTGCTTCTGCAACTGCCTCCCGATCTCTCCTATCAACCGCAACTGCTGGATACCGCACTTCAGGCGTTCACACCCACTTCCCTGGTTAGCGTCGAGTTCCGCAACGAACAATGGTTGACCGAAGAGATCTTTGCCCTGCTCAGAAAACACAAAGCGAACTACTGCAACCCTGATCATCCGCAACATCCATTGAGCACCATCGTAACCGGGGATAGCGGCTACCTTCGCCTCCATGGGCGAAGGGAGTGGTATACCGACAACTATACCCGGGAAGAACTCATATCGGTGGCGGAGACTGCCCGCAAGATGAAACAACAGGGCGTGAAAGAGACCTATATATTTTTCAACAACGACTATGCTGCCCATGCGCCGCACAATGCTGCCGAGTTATTGCGGCTTGTGTGAACCCTGGATGTCCGGCCCAATGAGATGACCATCCGGCAGCAGCCATATAAATTCTGTAGCACCTGTCAGTTACTTCGCTCCGCTGTTCTCAGAGCTGGGTTTTTATGGAAGCTAAAATGATGGATGTCCTCTTCCTTAAGTGCTCTTGATTCTATCTTATGATTTTGCATTTCTCGGAATATTTCAAAAATATTTTTCCTGATTCATCCTTCCTTGCTGAAAACACTGTAATCATGCACTCACCACTTATTTGTTCAACTGTGTATTGCAGCGGATTTCTCCATTGATCCATATATATCTCAGGAGATGTTCCATGATTAATTTTCTCTATCAACGTTTCTCGCCAATTTTTAACATCAGGGTACTGACCTGTGTCAATTTTGTATAACTGAATCGCAGCCATTGATGAAAAAATATTCTCATTTGTAAGTTTGTATTTATCTGAATTCAAATGACGGTCACAACCAACATTCAAAAGTGAAATAATGGCGACAAACATATAGAAAGACAATTTTGTCAACATATATTATTTCCTTCAAATTTTACTTATCATGAATAGAATCAATCCATATTGAAATAATTTATATTTAGGTTTTCGGGCATCTCTGCTTAATGGTACTGGATTTTCACATTACCCCCAAAGTGATCCCCTAGATAATCAGGTTGTCCCTGTTAGTTTACATACGGCGTATATCTGGTGTTATTGCTGGGTTTGATGGGTTTGATGAGGGGTTTGATGGGGTTTGATGAGGGTTTGATAGGGTTTGATGAGACATCCACCCTAAAGTCTACCAGAGAATTTTCAATAAACACCTATAGAAACCGGGCTTGCACCATCAGCTTAAACGTTGAAAATAGTTGGTATCAGGCACAGAAATCCCAATCGATTCTGTACATATGA
>JBNKLI010000056.1:0-29903 GCA_050292275.1 Candidatus Thiodiazotropha sp. | reverse complement strand
CTGGGGGTTGTCTTTCGCAGAAGCGGCAAGGATGCCGCGCAAGCCCCACCAGTACAGGGATGTACTGTTGGGGCGTCGGAGAAAGACAACCCCCAGGCGCCGGGGTCAAGATAAATCTACGCAATTTCTAGTTAGTGCTGTCAGCCCAATTGCGGAACAGCTCATCCGCCGCAAGGGGATGGCTGTAGAGATAGCCCTGGGCAAGATCGCTGCCCACCCGTTTGAGGAATTCCGCCTGGCTGGGTTGTTCCACCCCTTCGGCGACAGACTCCAGTCCGAGGATTTTCGACAGCGCGATGATGGCGCGCACGATCGCTTCATCGTTGTCATCCCGGCCGATATCATGGACAAAGGATTTGTCGATCTTGAGGCGGTCCAGCGGCAGTAGTTTGAGATAGGCCAGACTCGAATAGCCTGTGCCGAAATCGTCGATCGCGAACTTCACGCCAATGGTTCTGAGCTCGCTGAGTACGGTTCGGCTCAATTCGGGGTTGCGCATTAGCATCGATTCCGTGACTTCCAGTTCCAGGCGTTGCGGGGACAGGCCACTGGCGCTCAGTGCATCCGATACCAGCGTGACCAGTCCTTCACGGTCGATCTGCTGTACTGAGAGATTGACCGAGAGACGGGGTATGGTGAAATTATTGCGGTCCCACGTGGCAAGTTGCTGGCAGGCGGCGTGTAGCACCCATTGACCGATATCGGCGATGATCCCTATCTCTTCTGCCAGTTCGATGAACAGGCCAGGTGCTATCAACCCCTGCTTGGGATGGCGCCAACGAACCAGCGCCTCGACGCCTTGGAGTTGCTGAGTCTTCAGATCCACGATAGGTTGGTAGTGAAGAATCAATTCGTCGCGACTGATGGCCCAACGCAGATCATTCTCCATTTTCAGCCGCTCGAGTGCGCCCTCGGTCAGGGCCTGAGTGAAGAATCGGTAGGTATTGCGCCCCTGTTGCTTGGCTTCGTACATGGCGCGATCGGCGTGGCGAATCAGCAAATCGGGATCATCGCCATCATTGGGATAGAGGGTGATGCCGATACTTGCAGTCACCACCAGTTCATGTTCGCCGATGATCATCGAGTTGGAAAACAGATCGATCAGCTTGCGTGCCACCACCGCGGCATGCTGCGCATTTGCCTGCTCTTCGAGGAGCAGCACGAATTCATCGCCTCCAAGTCGTGCAAGGGTGTCACTGGCACGGATGATCGTTCTCATGCGCTCGCTGACTTCCAGCAGTACCTGATCCCCGGCTGGATGTCCCAGGGTGTCATTGACTGTCTTGAAGCGGTCCAGATCCAGAAACAACAGAGCAACCGGCTGATCCGCCCGCCGCGCGTGCATCAATGCGTGTTCGAATCGTTCCCGAAACAGGGCGCGGTTGGGTAGCTTTGTCAGCGCATCGTGATGAGCGAGGAAATTGATCTGCGCCTGCGCCTCTTTTATCTGGGTAATGTCGGTGAAGACACCGACAAAATGGGTTGTTTCGCCTTTACTGTCCTTCACTGCACTGATGGTGAGCCATTCCAGGTAGACATCCCCGTTCTTGCGCCTGTTCCATATCTCACCGCGCCAGTGTCCGGTGCTCGTCAGGGTATTCCACATCTCCCGGTAGAAGGAGGGTTCATGGTGGCCCGATTTGAGGATCCGCGGATTCTGACCCAATACCTCATCATGGGTGTAGCCGGTGATGGCTTCAAAGGCGGGATTGGTGGAGACGATGTCGCCATTGACATCGGTTACCGTAATGCCTTCGGCGGTGTTCTGGAAGGCGCGCTCGGCGAGACGCAGTTTCTCCTCGGCAACGCGATGGGCCTGTTTCAACTGCTGATCCAGGAGAACGCGTTTCACCGCTTCACCCAGTCTGGCCGGGCGGTCTTTGAGGACATAATCGCTGGCGCCTTGGCGCAGGGCATCGATAGCCGCCTCTTCGCCAATACCGCCGGAGACAATGATGAAGGGGATATCGAGATTCTTCTGACTTAGCAGGGAGAGGGCTCGTTGACCGCTGAACTGGGGCAGGTGCCAATCACACAGGATCAGATCCGGCTGTTCCTCAAGCGCTTCCAGGTAGGCGGTTTCCCCTTGTACCCGGGTGTAGTCCAGCTCGAAGCCTTCATCTCTGAGGCGAATCGCCATCAATTCGGCATCGTACGGCAGGTCCTCGACGATTAATACCCGTAGCGCCATTTCGAGTTCAGACAGGACCGCTGCTCGTCGTTGGTGCGCCGACGTTGAGGGTCAGCCAGTAGTTCTGAATCTGACGGACCAGGTTGATGAAACCGGTAAAGGCAACGGGTTTTACCAGATAGGAGTTGGCGCCAATGTCATAGCAGAGCGCGCGGTCACCCTCTTCCTTCGAAGAGGTGAGAATGACCACTGGAATGCGTTTGATCCCCGGTGTCTCTTTGATCCGCGACAATACACAGAATCCGTCTACGCCCGGCATCTTCAGGTCCAGCAGGATCAAATCCGGAAACGGGTAGAGGCTGCGGTCGGCGTACTGTCCGCTACCGAAGAGATAATCCAATGCCTGCTGACCGTTACTGGCAACCTCGATATGGTCGCAAAGGCGCGCCTCTTCGAACGCATCGAGAGTGAGTTCAATATCCATGCGACTGTCTTCAACCAGAAGTATTACGGCTGACTTGCTCATAGACCAGGGCCTTTATTTTTCTTCAATAGGATGTGTCATTTGTACCAAAACTGTCAACTCCAAGACGTTGTATTTATTCGTGGATGGTCTCAGTGCACCTCGGCAAGCGGAAGTATGATCGTGAACCGGCTTCCCGCACCCAGGGATGACTCCACCTGCACCTCACCATTCATCATGCGGGCGGCTTTGGCCACGATAGCCAGGCCGACCCCGGTACCGGGATATTCGTCCTGACTGTGGAGGCGCTGAAAGACTTCAAAAATTTTCTCATGAAACTCGGGTGCGATACCGATGCCGTTATCGCTGACCGTGATGAATATTTTATTGTCGCGGCGACGTGAGGCAATGTGAATTTCTGGAGCCGTATCGGGATGGCGATAGGTGAGGGCGTTGTCGATAAGATTGCTGAACTGTTGTCCGATCAGGGTGGCGTCACCCAGGGGTATGGCCAGGGGTCGTTCGATAGCCAGTCGGGCATTGCAACTATTCATGCGTTCAGCGAAAGTGACTTGCAAACCCTCGATAATGGGAGCCAAATCGATTGGACGCATCTGCATGGCACCACGCCCGGTTCGGGAGTATTGCAACAGGTCGTCGATCAGCTCCCCCATGTGATTGCCTGCCTGAAGAACATTTTCCAGGTAGTGCTTGCCCTCTTCATTCAGGCTGTTGAAGTGACGATCGACGAGGATATGGGCAAAACCGGTTACCGCCCGCAATGGAGCGCGCAGATCGTGGGAAACGGAATAGACGAACGATTCCAGTTCTCTGTTGGCCAATTCCAGTTCCTTCGTACGCTCAGCAACACGCGCTTCCAGTTCGTTGTTGAGGCGGCTGACTTTGATTTCAGCGAGTTTGCGCTCGGTGATGTCCTGGCCGATTGTTTGATAGCCGGTAGCCTTACCCTGAATAGTGAACAAGGCCCGGTTGGTCCAGCGCTGCCAACGGGTCTTTCCCTCTTTTGTTATCACTTGAAATTCATGTGACTGTGTCGGTCTGTTGGGTGTCAGCGCACTTAGATGACTCATTACCCTATCCCTGTCCTGGATAGGAATCGAAGCGAAAAAATTGCTGCCGATCAGCTTTTCTGGACTGCTCTGAAAATAGTCACAATAGGACTTGTTGGCGAAGGTGATTTCACCCTCCGGTAGAAAACTGCAGATAAGTACCGGTGTGTCCTCCACCACGGCGCGGTAGCGTTGCTCGCTTGCACGCAGTGCCTCCATGGTCTCGATGCGCTTTGTGATGTCCCTGCCAGCACCGATGATGGCCGTTACCTTTTCATGTTCATCGAGAACAGCATTTTCCATCCAGCCCAGCCAGCGCCAGCCCGAGCTTGTCATCGCACGTTGCTCAAAATAGGTGGAATAGGGAGGACGATGAAGCTGTTCTATCACTTCGCGTGTCTTAGCCTGATCATCCTCGTGTACCAATGGTATGAATCTGTTGCCCAGCAGTTCATCTTCACGCTTGCCGAACATTTCACAGTATGAGGGGCTGGCAAATTCGAAACGGCCTTGCGAATCGGTCTTGATCACCAGATCGGTCTGATTTTCCACCAGCAGGCGGTACTTCTCCTCGCTCTGTTTCAGTGCATTGTTGTTGCGGCGTCGCTGAACGATATGCCAGATCTCGTTGACGATCAGTTGAGCCGTCTCCAAATCGAGATCCGTGTAGTCACTCTTTTTGTTGGCGACGATGACCAGCATGACAACATGTTCGTGTTCAGTCACGGGCAGGCTGATAAGGCGGGAGAGAGTCAGTTGTGTCTCGGCTAGCAGCTGTTGCCGTATACTTTCCCCGCAGTAATTGTATACAACCGGGCTACGCTGATGGGTCGCATCAGCCCAGAATCCCGACTCTGCGATGGGATGGTCTTTTTGCTCCAGGCTTTGACGATACGTCTCCCGGGCTTGTTCCGACAAGGTGACAAGACTGATTGTATTGTGCTCATGATCGACGCAATGGATGAAAGAGATCGGGCTTTGCGTCAGCTCCTCGATCAGTGCCAGGCCGCGCTGCATGAATGCGGTTTCGTCGAGATTCTCCGCTATCTGTGGAAGCATCAACAGTATTGATGCACGACGGGCCTGGAACTGTATATAGCTCTCATGGCGTTTGGTTTCAGTGATATCGTGCAGAACGCAATGCGTCTGCAGAAAGGTTCCTTGCGAGTCGTGACCTGTACGGCCATCTACCGAAACAGTGACTATCTGGCCGTCACGTCGTCTCAGGTCATACTCCTTGCCCTGGACCCTGCCGTTGTTTAGAAATTCACTGAAACGGGATTCCAGAAGCGAGTGCTGCTCGGGTACGATAAAGTCGGTGATGGGTCTTCCGATGACACCCTCGCGGTCGCTACTTGCAAACCCGAGTAACTCCAGCCATGCGGGGTTGACATCGAGAATAGTGCCGTTGCTGTCCAGTGACTCATAGGCTATGGGCGCGTTCTCATAAAAGAGGCGGAAATGCTCCATGTTCTCCCGCAACGCGATTTCGGTCTGATGAAGGGAGGTGATGTCGCGGCCGATTCCAAGCACACCTATCAGGGTTCCAGTGGTGTCAAAAAAGGGTGAATTCGTGGTCAGCAGGAGCGCACGATCGCCGTTGTCGGCGAATGTGATCCACTGCGTATTGGAGATCGAGTGAGTAGAATCGATGACGCTCCTATCGTCGGAGTGGAAGATTTCTGCCTGCTCTCGATCCAGGAAATCATAATCGGTCTTTCCCAGGATCTCCGCTTCACGGGCACCGAAAAACCGCTCGAAGGTCGGGTTGCAGGCAAGGTAGACGCCATCGGGATCTTTCAACCAGATCAGATCGGGCAGGGTTTGAAACAGGGCGCGGAGACGAGACTCCTTCTGCCGCAGTTCCTCCTCCATCAAATGCATTTCCGTGATGTCGCGGGAGATCCCGAAGAGACCGATAACTTCTCCGTTTTCATTTTTCAATGGGCCTTTTGTCACGAGAAAAGTAACTTTACCCATTTGGGTATCGAGCTGCTCGTGATATGTGGATACTCCCGTTTGTTCAAGCGACATGCGATCGTTGCTCATGATCGTTTCCGCCTGCTCCGGTGGAAACAGCAGCCTGTCGTCATTTCCAAGTACGTCATCCTTTGTTTTGCCGGTGACTGTCTCAGCCTGTCTGTTGAAGAAGAGATAGCGACCTTGCCTGTCCTTGGCGAAAATGACGTCAGTCGATGAGTCGGCGATCGTGGAAAGCAGGTTCAATGCCTGAATGCGCTCGGCCTGAGCCTGGGAGATGGCATTTGCCATTGCAAGTTGCTGGCGCTGACGCAGTAGATGCAGCCCGAATATACCTATAAACAAAACCAGTAGACCGCTTAATCCGATCCATAGGGCACTCTGCAATGCCTCTGTATAGACTTCGGACCAGTCCATCTTCGTCAGTAAAAACCAATCTGTTCCGGGAATGCGACGGCCAACTCCGAATACGGACTCATTACGGTAGTCCTTGCCTTCAATGATATGTGCCCTGGCCCAATCTCCCCGCGCCACCTGGGCTGCCAGCAGGTACTGATCGTCAAGGGGCCAGCGCAGTTTTATTCCCGCACTGGGGGCGTGTTTCAGATTGTTGAGAAACTCCACTTCGGCTCCACTCCTGCGAAACAGCACCACCTCACCGCTTTTGCTCGGTACGGGCCATTCACTGATAGTGGACAAGAGCCTGCTCGGATCCATATGCAGTACCAGTATGAATTCGACCCCCTGTCGTTCACCGCTGAAAGGAACAATGAAATCCAGATGCGCCTGACCCTGGTCGTCCCTGTAGGGTCCGTATTGCTCTACGTTTGTGGACTCGGCCAGTCGTAAAACTTCGTCGCCGGTTATGGCACCCTGTGGTGAGTGGGTTGTTTCGCTCTTCCAGAGCGTGGCGCCGGTGCCGTCCAGCAGTACAACCCCCTCGAACTGGCCGATATGATCTATCGCCTTCAACTGCTCGATTAGAAGCTGACGGGCGTTTTTGTCATTGTCGCGTTGCCAACGCCTGAATGCAGTTGACAGGGAGTGATCGTGTTGGATGTAGTGCGAATCCTGGAGCCGTTCCTGCAGCCAGTCATGCACATGCTCGGCCTTGAGGTCGGCAATGGCTTGTAAACGCTTTATTTCATATGACTTTTTTTCCTGAATATTGGTGTAGACTAGAGTGATCGTAAGGGGTATGACAAAGATCGCCAGCAGTGAAGTCGGCAGCCAGGTGGAACGAATCTGCGTTGCTGCAATCTGCTGTCCGGCAGTCTCGATAGGCTGAATGCGCTTGATCAGCCAGTAGAGCAGCAGTGATGTCCCCAGGATGAACGACCAGCCCTTGAGTGTGCTCGCAAGAGTGATATGGCTTGGTGAACTGACAAACAGCTCGACCAGCCTGTCCGAAAGCAGGACCCAGATTGCAGAGAGCAGGGCATAGACAAATGCAATAATGAGCGCGTACTGGGAAGGGTGTTTATTCATGTCTTGGTAGAACGGAGCCGATAGGAATCAGGTAATACGGGCACTAATATTCATGCTGGCAATTGGAGTCGGGATTGAAAAACGTGTTACCGAGTATTTGCAGTATAGGTGGCCAGGTTAAGGAATTAAACAGAATTGTTTTCATATGGGGCATCAAGGTCTGCTGAGAAAGCTTTTCAGTAGAGCCAACCTCGAACAATAGTGAAATGCATGCCGGGACAGGCTGCTCGGTTAGTGAGTGATAAATAACATTTTATTGATATGGATTGACTGTTTTAAGCTGAATATCTGATTTGGATCAGTGTAATGATGAGTATAAGGGTTTTCCGAACTTATCAATTATCATTGAAAGCGATAGCAATTGGATTTGAGAAGATGTATCGTAAACCATGGAAGAGACAATACCTTTCGCCGGGTGAGACTGCAAAAATTTTTCAAGTCACGCCAGCCTCGTTGAGGGGATGGACACACAAGGGAATAATCCGCGCGGAGACCACCAAAGGGGGGCATCGCCGCTATCCGGTCAGTGAGGTACTCAGACTGGCTCGGATAAAAGGTCTTGACGTGGCATCGCCCGTGCTGGTGTCGGTCAGGCTGCTGGTCATCGACAGTGAAGTCGAATACTGCGAGGCGATGCAAAGGTCGTTGAGTGGGGTGGTGGGTGTATCCGAAGTCGCCGTTGCCCACGATGGCTTCGAAGCGGGATGCCTGGTGTCACGATTCAAACCCGATGTCATACTTTTGGACCTTAAGGTGCCAGGTGTCGACAGTGTCCATATATGCAGTTCTATAAAACGTGACCAGTACACGAAGTTCATAAGAGTGATCGCTATGTGCCGAAATTGTTCGAAACAACAACAAGAACAGATCATTGATGCAGGCGCAGAAGTTTGTTTGACAAGACCTTTTCCCCTGAATAGCCTGATCCGGGTAATAGGACTGACAGACCCTGGCGGTTGTTGATCCTGCAAACAGTTGTGTTGCTGGATCAATAATCATCGCATGAGCAAACCAAGAATCAATCGCAAAAAAAAGACCATTACCGCAATGATGGCTATCTATTGCCATGACCACCATCATCCCGAGGGGGGGTTGTGCAACGTGTGTCGTCAACTTCTGGATTACGCGGAAAGACGCTTGGATACCTGCCCCTTTCAGGAGACAAAACCGGCGTGCAACCACTGTAAAGTTCACTGTTATTCCAGAGATATGCGAGAGAGAGTGCAGAATGTGATGCGCTACGCCGGGCCAAAGATGCTATTGCGTCATCCGCTTTTGAGCGTATATCACTTGTTGGACAAATTACGTAAAGTGCCGGAGTTGACGAAGACGGGGAGATAACAACTCAGCTTGGTACCGAGTTATGCATGGTATTCACCATATAGTGAGCGAAGTCCTGATGCTGCATCGGCCGGGAAAAATAGTAACCCTGCGCATAGTCGACATCAAGCGAGTTCAGAAACCTAGCCTGCTCGTAGGTTTCCACACCTTCCGCAATGATTGACATGTCAAATTTCTTCCCCATCAACACTATCGTTTCAGTGAGAGTCCTGTTATCCGCATCGTCTGGCAGACCTTTGATAAAGGATTGATCGATCTTCAAATGATTCAGCGGAAAGCGCTTGATATAAGCCAAAGAAGAGTATCCGGTTCCAAAATCGTCAACTGCAGATTCGATGCCGAGCCTCTTCAAGTGATGAAAGTTCTCGAGTACATCCTCGTCGCTGCGCAGCAAAAGATTTTCAGTGATTTCCACACAGAGTTTAAGACCGATTTTTGATGCCTGCTGTGCAATGCGTGAAATGCTTTTGATAAAGGAAGCGTCACTAAAATAGTTTGGTGGTACATTTATCGACAACCAAAAATCGTTTGGTCTGTGCTTCCAGGATTCGGCGTGGTCGAGAATTATCTGAAAAAGCCAGTCCGTAATCGGTCTGATCAATCCCGATTGCTCGGCAACCGGTATGAAGTTCGAGGGTTGCACTGATCCAAGTACTGGGTTTTCCCAGCGAAGCAGCACTTCGGCACCAGCCAGGTTGCCACTCTCTATATCTATTATGGGCTGGTAGACCGGATAGAGTTCACCTGCTTCCAAGGCATGGCTTAAATGGGATTCAAGCTCAATCCTCTCCGTTACCTTTCGATTGATGTCGCTGGTGAAGAACCGGAACGTGTTTCGACCCGCATGCTTGGCTTCATACATTGCAATGTCGGCATTGCTCATCAGAGTGCTTACATCTGTTCCATCCCCGGGATAAATGGCGATACCCAGGCTTGAGGTTATACTCACTTCCCTGTTATTCAGATGAAACGGATATTCGGTTGATGCCAGGAGACTGGTTACCACGCGTTCCAGATCATTGGATGGATTACTCACATTGGGTATCAATGCGAGGAACTCGTCTCCACCCAAACGCGCCAAAGTGTCTTCTGAACGAAGTTGTTCCTTGATGCGGTTGGCCACCTTGATCAGCAATCTGTCGCCAACCGGATGTCCCATTGAGTCATTGATATTCTTGAAGTTATCGAGGTCAATGTAGATAACCGCAACATGACTGTTGCCTCGACTGGCATGCTGCAGCAGCTGTTGCAGGCGATCGAAGGCGAGAAACCTGTTTGGCAGTTTTGTAAGTTGATCGTGAGTCGCCTGCTCGAGCAATTTGTCCTCGAATGCCTTTCGATCAGTGATGTCCTCTTTTACCGCCAGATAGTGGGTGACCTCTGCGTTGTCGTTGCGTATCGGTGCGATAACGGCCGATTCCCAAAAGATCGTGCCGTTCTTTCGTCTGTTACAGAACTCACCCTTCCAGACTTCACCTTTCTTGATCGTTTTCCACATGTTTTCGAACAGTGTGCTGTCGTCGATATCAGCACCGAGCATGCGGCTATGTTTACCTATGACCTCGCTGGATGTGTAGCCACTGACCTCGGTGAACTTGGGGTTGACATACTCAATCACACCTTCGAGGTCGGTGATCAGCACCGATGCGGGACTCTGCTCCACCGCCAGGGAGAGTTTTTTCAGGTCCTCGGAGACCTGCATTCGATATTCGACTTCCTTCGCAAGTTGCTGGTTTATTCCCAACAGGGATTGGCGGTCGATCTTGAGCTGCTTGGTCATCTCGTTAAAGCTTTGGGCAAGACGGCCAAGTTCGTCTTTTGAAATAATGGGGACATCCTTTTCCAGGTTTCCGTTTGTGATTCGCGATGCACCCTGTGTCAACACTTCCACGGGATGCAGAACCTGCAAGTTGAAGATGACGAAGATGATGCTTCCCAGAAAAAGCACGATCAGGCAATAGATCAGGATCAGTTCGACTACAGTCTCCCGGGTATCCTGTTTGATGCGCGTGGTATCCAGGCCCAACACCAACCAGCCTATGATCTGATTGTCGTCTCTGATGGCAAAGTCCAGAATAATGATATTCATGGAGATTTCGTTTGGCGGTTCATTTGACGAACGCTGTTGCTCGATCCACTTATCGATACGCCCGGTATCCATATCGTCAGGCAGATAGGTCGTCAACGGATTGCCCTCCAGTGAACGGATTTGAGCAAAACTGATATCGGTATCGTTGGCGATTTGCTGGACAATGCGATCCAGTCTGGTGATGTCGTAGCTGTGGATGGCACCTGGACTGATCAGTGCTATGAATCGGCCAATCGCACCGGCCTTGCTGCGAAGGTTGTTTTCATGGAGTTGCTGCTGGGTTTGATAGACATAAAGGGCGGCTCCGCCCAGTGTGATAATGAGGCTGAAGCTGATCCAGATGATAAACTTGAAACGCAGACTCCCTTTGAAACCAGGACGTTCGATCTCTCCCGCGCTGTGTGCTTGTTCAACGGACATGAATGGCATCAATTATCAAGCGATGAGCGTCGTAATCACCGTCATCCACAGGATTCAGGGCACTCAACCTTGCACGTTGCAGGATTTCCCGTCCCCGCGGGAATGTATCAAGATTCAGCAAAAGGCTTTTGATCTGTGCTTTTAGATGATCATTCAGCTCTTTTTTTACCGCCCAGGGCAAATGTGGCAGTGGTTCACTGACGGCAATGACCTCTAATTCATCCACATTGATCTTGTTTGTCACCAGCGGCAGTCGTCGGACAACCTCACCGGCGCCTCCCGCATCGGCTTGTTTGAGATATGTGGCCAACACGGCATTGGGTGGATTGGTGGCATACGACTCATGATAGTCACCGGGTTTCAATCCGGCTTGGCGTAACAGGTAGGTGGGTACGATGTAGCTCATCATGGCCCTTGGACCACCGCCGAACAGTATGTTTTTATCTCGAAGTTGCTCGATCCGCCTGATCCCGGAATCACGACGAACATAAATGGCACCGCGGATCGTCTTCTCTCCGAACTCTTCGTTTTGTACGATCGCATCGTAGCCCAACTGTTCATGGGCACTGACGTAATCGAATTGGTTCAGATGCACCAGGTCGTATCGGCGTGTCTTCAGGCGCTCGAGAAAGATATCGAAACTTGGCGACAATTCGAGCTTCACCGGGCGCTGCAGCTGTTCCTCCAGGTACTCCGCAAGGGGACGAAACAGTTTCGCCGAGACGGTGGCATTGCGCCTCGGAAAGACGCCGATCAGCAAGGGATCGGCCAGGGCATAGCCGCCGAGACAGCTCGCGATCACTAAGAGAAAAATGTAACTCATCGGGGAGCGGGATCTAAACATGTTTACACGTTTGCAATATTCCATGAGCCAATTATCGACTGGCAGAAAATCAGGACTAATTCCAAAAAAACGGGTATATGTCGTTAACGGCTGCATTTTAGCTGCATTAAGGTGATTAAATACAGTGTAGAGTGAATGAGGTACTATTTGTACAAGACTCTAAGTTATTGTGTTATAAAAATAAATTACGGCATATAAACTGCCTCGATGCTGCTGACGTGAATATTTCAAATGCTATCGACACAGAACTACAACCAGGGATTGAGCTATGGTGGATGACCAAGTGATGCCGATACGTTTCGGGCGTGCAGTTTGCGGCAATCTCAACCGGGCGACTCGACATGAGTGGTTGCTGAGCAATGGTCTGGGTGCCTATGCAGCGGGTAATCTCGCAACCAGTCTGGCACGTCGATACCATGGATTGTTGATCACTCCGCTATCCAGTGCCCTGGATCGCCACCTGATGATGGCCAAGGCCGACACCACTCTGCGCCTCGATGGCAGGGAGCTGTCGCTGTTCACCAACCATTGGTATGGTGATGTGGTCGATCCTCATGGATATCGCTATCTTGAGAGTTTCGAGCTGTTGGGACGGATGCCGGTCTGGCGGTTCGCCTTTGGGGACACCTGCCTGGAGATGCGCATCTGGATGGAATGGGGTCAGGCCACAACATATGTGGCATATCGACTCACCGGCGGATATGAAACCGCTGGATTGAGCGTTAGCCTGCTGGCCAATCGTCGCGATCACAATGGAAATATGCATATCAGGGATACCACTGCCACAGTCACAGAATCGAATGACTGTCTGGCTATACAGTGGCCGGAGGGTGACAGGCTCTTCGTGCACACTACGGCGGCCAGTTTCGAGCCCTGGCAACACTGGTACGAAGGCTTTCTGCTGAAGATGGAGGAGCGACGCGGACTGGCGGCAGTCGATAACAATCTCTCGGTCGGACGGGTCAACTTTCGCCTGAAACAGGGTGCATGGAGCGGATTCGCCGTCACCCTGAATAGCGCAATCGAGTTTGACCTGGAGTCATCGATGAGGCGATTCATCGACCGGGATACTGAGCTGGTTCAGACCGCCAAAGCCGCTATCGGTAACACAGCTCCGCCCTGGATTCGCAGGCTGGTGTTGTCGGCGGACGATTTTCTCATCGAGAGGACCTTTCCCTCCAATAAACCGGGTGATTCAATCATTGCAGGGTATCCCTGGTTTGGCGATTGGGGTAGGGATACCATGATTTCACTGCCGGGTCTTACCATCGCCACGGGTAGAACCGAAATCGCAAGGTCGATTCTACTCAGTTATGCGGATCTGGCCGATCAGGGGCAGCTGCCGAACCGATTCAGTGCTGGTGGCGAGCTGGCGGAGTACAACTCAGCGGATGCCGCCTTATGGTATTTCGTCGCCTGGCATGCCTATATCGAGGCAACCCAGGACGAGCAGGCCCTGAGCGAGGTCTTCGCGATACTGGAGGAGATGATCGACTGGCATCTCAAGGGAACACGCTATGGCATCGGAATGGATCCGGATGACCACCTGTTGAGTGCCGGAGAAACCGGTGTGCAGTTGACCTGGATGGATGCAAAGGTCGGTGAGTGGGTGGTCACACCCCGAATGGGTAAGCCGGTGGAGATCAATGCACTGTGGTTTAACGCGCTTACGGTCATGGCAGAATTCGCATCACGTCTTGGCAAGCCGGTGAAACCCTATCATGATCTCGCATCAAAGGTGGGGAAGAGTTTCCAACGCTTTCGTCGTGACAATGGAAGGGGGCTGTACGATCTCCTGGACGGCCCGAGGGGTGATGATGCAATGGTTCGTCCGAATCAGATTCTTGCCGTCAGTCTCCCGTTCACACCACTTGATCAAACGGCCTGTCGGGATATTGTCGAACTCTGTGGCAGAGAATTGCTCTGCTCCTATGGTCTGCGCTCGCTAAGCCCACGCGAGAAGGCCTATCGGAAACATTTTCGAGGGGGGGTTGCCGATCGCGACGGTGCCTATCATCAGGGGACAGCCTGGGCATGGCTGCTGGGACACTATGCACTGGCGGAATTCCGGGTAACCGGTGATGCGCTGGCGGCACAGCAGAGGCTTTCGCCTCTGGCGGATCATTTGCTGGATGCGGGTCTGGGCTCGATCGGTGAAGTCTTTGACGGAGAGCCGCCGCACGCACCGGGCGGGACACCTGCCCAGGCCTGGTCTGTGGCCTGCACCCTGGAGGCCTGGTGGCGTCTCGAGGGGGCGAAACGAGGTGGCTGAGTGTTCGTCTAAGTCTATCTTCCCCGGCCGCAGGGTCCTTGACCGGTATCGATATCAATCGTAATATTGCGATAGAAAGACTATGGGACGCTCAAAGAAACAAGCATTCACAGCACGCCAGAACCGACTCGCGGACCTGGCCAAGGCGTTGGGGCATCCTGCCCGGATCGCCATCATGGAATATCTGGTGCGAAGTGATGCCTGTATGTGTGGCGACATCGTCGAAGAACTGCCCTTGTCGCAATCGACCGTTTCGCAGCACCTGCGTGAATTGAAGAACGTCGGGCTGATTCAGGGCGAAATAGAAGGCACCAGGGTTTGCTATTGCGTCGATTCCCGGACGCTGCGAGAGGTAGTCGCACTGTTGGGTGATTTTTTTGCAGACAAGCGGTGTTGCTGAAAAAATTTGGATTAAAATATCGTAATATTACGATTAATGGAGAGGTAGAGCCATGTCTGAACCAAACCGGCTGAAGCAACTGATCAAGGAAAAGTATGGCGCCATCGCTGCGTCTTCAAACCCAGGGGAGGGGAACGCCTGTTGTAGCGACGGCTGTGGTTGTTCCGCTACCGACTACACGGTGATTGGGGAGAATTATGCGGGACTCTCGGGCTATGTGGAAGATGCCGATCTTGGCCTCGGTTGTGGATTACCGACCGAATTCGCACGCATCAATCCCGGTGATACCGTTGTCGATCTGGGTTCGGGGGCCGGTAACGATGCATTCATCGCCCGCGCGATAGTCGGTGATACGGGCGCCGTGATCGGCGTCGACATGACCCCGGCGATGATTGACAGGGCTCGTTCCAATGCATCGAAACTGAACTTTGAGAATGTCGAATTCCGTCTCGGGGATATCGAAGCGATCCCGGTGGAGGATGAGAGCGTGGACGTGGTCGTCAGCAATTGCGTAATGAACCTGGTGCCGGATAAGGCGAGAGCCTTTTGCGAAACCTTTCGCATCCTCAAGCCGGGCGGTCATTTCTCCATTTCCGATATCGTGCTTGAGGGTGCGCTGCCCGAGAAGGTCAGAAGAAGTGCCGAGCTCTATGCGGGCTGTGTCACCGGCGCGCAACCTTTGGACTCCTATCTCGAAACGATCCGAAGCGCCGGTTTCAAGCAGATAGTGATACAGCAGAAAAAGCCGATTACGATTCCCGATGAACTGCTTCTGCGCTATCTATCGGAAGAGGAGTTGATGGATGTCAGAAATCTGGGAGCGGGCATCTTCAGTATCACCGTCTATGGGGATAAGCCCGTAGGTACCTGAACGTTTCTGCTTGACCATACCGGTAACACCAGCAAGGGCATTGCTTGGGGCATGATTTAGATTATTGCCCGTCGCACGAAATCTACAATCAACAGGGAGGGCTTATGCCAACTATCAAACAAGAGCGGATCGTGGAGATGGCTGCGAATAACTTCAATAGTGGATGGTATTGCGCAGAGAGTGTTGTTTTGTCGCTGACAAAGGCTTATGGAATCGAATCGGAGCTGTCCCCAAAAGCAGCGACGGCATTTTGCAGCGGAATGTCCCGCACTTGTGGGACATGTGGAGCATTGACCGGTGCGGTGATGGGAATCAGCACCGTGTTGGGCCGCGGTAATGCCGAAGCTTCGGTGGAAGAAGTCTATAAAGCCACGGCTACCCTTGTAGACAGATTTGAAAATGAATTCGGAAGTCGGAATTGCCATGAACTTCTCGGCTGCGATCTAGCCACTCAGGAAGGCCAGAACAGTTTCAGAGAAAACGAACTTTACAAACGCTGCAGGCGTTATACATTGAAAGCGGCTGAATTCGCCGGAGAAATTCTTCAGGATCGTTCGCCGTGACCGTGCAGGTATCGCTCTCTGCGAGCCCACATTTTGCTGTCGGCTTTCGGTTAAGCTCCATGGCTTCACGCAAATGAATAGCTGAGCGCCAGCCTCTCGGCCCAACCTGGAGAAAGTCTCGTTTTTTTGTCGATCAAGAGCAAAAACCACTTTCACTTATGGGGAATTGAATCTATACATAGTGTAGCGAGGTCCTCGCTTGGAATGGAACATCAACAACAAAACAAGGAGCAGTCAGGATGAATATCGACAAAAAAGCCGTGGCTAACGGATTCGCTGTTGCGTTTTCAGGTGCGATGCTGATGGGAACCACGTCTGCCGAGGCGTGCAGCACAGACCCCTACCTGGGTTCTATCTGCATTACCGCCGCCACTTACTGTCCAGCGAATATGTATATCGAAGCGAATGGGCAGATGTTGGCGGTCAGCCAATACCAGGCCCTCTTCTCTCTGCTTGGCACCAACTACGGAGGGGATGGCAGGAGCAATTTCGGCGTTCCCGACTTGCGTGCACGCACCCCGGTCGGAACGGGCACGGTTAATGGCTTGAGCCCTGTTCCAATTGGAACCAAGCGCGGAATCGATTACATGAAGTTGTCCATACAGCAGATGCCGTCACATACCCATATCGCCACATTTACCCCGGAGGGTGGCGGCGCTTCCGCTTCTGTCCAGGCTTCGACCAATCCGGCCACCAAGCCCCAGGCCGCGGCCGGCGACTATATCGCTTCCAACAAGGCTCTGGGGGGTGATCCGAAATTCATTCCAGCCGCGGACGCGGGGACCACCGTCGCCCTCGGCGGGGTTAGCGGCGGTGGCGGTGGCGGCGGTACCGTGCAAGTGCAAGCCGCTGGTGGTGACGGTTCCTTCGCCAACTACCCGCCGCAGCTGGCCGTGAAATACTGTATCGCCGTCCAAGGTGTCTACCCCACGCGACCGTAAAACACCGGCAAACGCCCTCGTTTCGGGGGCGTCCGGCATTAATCGCGCACTGCATGTTCAGCACTTTTTAAAAATCCGCTTCTTTCCGGTTCGGCTTCCAGGAGGCGGCGTCGCGCAGCACCAGGTAGCTGGATCGATAGTGCTGCCAATAGTGCATCCCCGCATCATCCTCGCTCGGCTGCTTATCGAGATTCAGCACCAGCACGCCGTCCGGGTGGCGTACAAGCCAGTCCGCGAAGCCCGGTAGGCGAAGCGTTTCGATCGGCTGCTCGAGTCTGCCGACGAAATTGAACTCACCGTGATACTTGCCGAACACCGCAACCGATCTCCCTTGCCGCTGCATATCGTTGATGACTGTCGCAATCCCGTTGAGTTCGTAGTTTCTGGTGATTCCGCTCAGGCTCCCCGGAAGTACGGCGCCGAGAAAGAGTAAACAGGCAAACCCCGGCCATAGGCTGGTCGTCAGCCATCGGGACGCCGGCAACGCCAATATCAACAAGAGTACGATTATTGCTCCGCTCCATGGTGTAAGCTGAGTCGCCCAGGGTACGTGACCATGCATGAGGTCGGTCGTCGACACCAGGATCAGCGCCACACCGAAGAGCAGCAGCGGCACCACCGGCAGCACGATGCTCAGTAACCTGACCCTGTGCCCTTCGGCTTCGCTCATCGCTTGCGAGGAGAACAGCGCCAGCAGCGGAAACAAGGGGAGCAGATAGTGCAGCTGCTTACCGCTGATCAGACTGAATATCCCCAGTCCGGTACCGGCTCCGATCAGGGCAAAGCGTTCGCCGCTGTTCCAACCCTGACGCCAGCGCTGGCGTATGCCGCGCCACAAGGGTGGCCACAGGCTCCAGGGGAACAGCAGCAGGGGAAGCATCGGCAGATACCACCAGAGGGGTCGGCGATGGGCGAATGAATTGACGACCCGGTCGGCGGTCTGACCCCAGAGAAGATGGCTGGAGTATGCTTCCCCACCCGCCGCTGCAGCGGGCAGCGCCCAACTCAGCCCGATCGTCGCGCCCAGGGCGATTGCCGCCGCGACGCCGCCATACCAGGCGAGCCAGGAGTGCGGTCGTTGTTCTCTTATCCACCAGGGCGCAAGCAGCATTACCGGTAGTACGTAGACGAGAATTACCGGCCCCTTGGCCAATATCCCGAGACCTATACCCACACCCGCAATCAGCCATCCGGGAAACCGATGTCCCCGCCACGCCAGAATGATCCCCAGCAGCGCGACTTCGGCACATACGGCAATCAGCAGATCGAACATCACCGCCGTCGACCAGATCGTCCAGTAGAGCATGGAGAAGAGCACCCAGCCGGCAAGCGACCTCAATCGAGGTTTTGCGGGCCAGATCAGGGCCGACAAGGGCATCGCCAGGAGGGCGCCTGCAACGCCGATCAAGGCGGGAATCAGGCGTGCGGCCCATTCGCTGACACCGAACAGGCGCCAGGAGAGGTTGATCAGCCAGAACAGCAGCGGCGGTTTATGGTGATAGGGCTCGCCATTCAGATGCGGTACCAGCAGGTCGCCGCGCAGCCACATCTCCCAGGCGACGCTGAGATAGCGGGTTTCGTTGATGGCCATGACGTGCCGTCCGAGCAGCGCCAGCAGGGTGAGGATGATCCATACCGCGACGATCATCAGCGCCGTGCGCCTGGGGGATTCCAATACCCTCATGAATGCGAGATGCCCGTGTGATAGGCGCCACTGCGTTGTAACAGGATCAGGTTTCTCGAATAGATTACCAGTCCCAGGCTCTGGCCAAGCATAATCACGGGGTCCATCACGGCAGTCGCATAGGCGAACAGCATCAGACTGCCACTTATGCTCAGAATCCAGAAGCTTCGTGGCATGAGACTCTGCTTGAGGCGTTCGCTGTAGAGCCACTGCACGACGAAACGGCCGGTGAACAGGGCCTGGCCGACGAAACCGAACAGGGTCCAGAAGTTGTCCAGTATCAGCGGTCGGCTTGCCGAGTCGGGGCCCAGGTGGTAACCGGCGAGGGTCGCCACAGCGGTGAACAGGAGCCAAAGCCAGAACCAGCTGTGGCGCAGACGATTCATCAGCTCGTGATGGATGTAGTTCAGATTGCGCAGGTAGATGCCGAGGCCGACAACCTGACCCGTGGTGATGACCGGGTCGCGGCGATGAATCGCGTAGGCCAGCAGCAGGATCGATCCACACAGGCTGAAATACCAGAAATGTACCGGCAGCAGACTGCGTCTGGCCCGTTCGCTGAGCAGCCACTGAAGGAGGAACCGCGCGGCGAAGAATCCCTGGGCGAGGAACCCCGCCCCCAGCCAGAGCAGCTCACTCCAGTGCATCTTTCGACTCGCTGCATACCGCCACAGAGCTGCGCCGTTGCAACCAGATGACCCCGAACAGATCAACGATACCGACGACCAGGCGGTCGAGGGTTCCATATTTCGATATGCCTGTGCCGCGATGGCGGTGATTGACTTCGATCGATTTCACCTCTCCCCCGGCGCGTAACACCAGCGCCGGCAAAAACCGATGCATGTGGTCGAAATAGGGCAGATCGAGAAAATCATCCCGCGCCACAATCTTCAATCCGCAGCCGGTATCGGGTGTGTCGTCTCCCAGCAGGCGGCTTCTCACGGCATTGGCGATCCGCGAGGAGATGCGTTTGATCATGGAGTCCTGTCTTTTACGTCGATAGCCGGCAACCAGCAGGGGGCGTTCTTCGGTTGCCAGAGACCTTGCGCTTTCGAGCAGACGGGGGATATCGCCGGGATCGTTCTGACCATCGCCATCCAGTGTGGCGATCCAGTGGCCGCGGGCGGCCTTGATCCCGCTGCGCAGGGCACAGCTCTGGCCACAGGGGCGCTGATGGGCGAGGACGCGCAAACGGGGATAGTGTGTAGCGGCCTCCGCGAGCTCCTGCGCCGTGTTATCCGTACTGCCGTCGTTGACGTATAGCACTTCGAATTCACAGACGCCATCGAGCGCCGCGTGAATCTCCTGCAGCAGCGGTTCGATATTGCCGGCCTCGTTGAGTACTGGAATGACGACAGAAAGATCTATGATCAACCGTATGATCCCTCTTCTTTTAACCTCGGGGGAAACAGGCAACTCGACCATTGCCGTGCATGAGTGGATGCCGAATTCTGGAGATCATCGGCTCAATCCCGATTGAACCAGCAGGAACATCTGAATGCGCTGAATTGTAAGGGATAGTCTAGTGTCCGTCCAGAAACGGCGAGAAATTTTCGACCCCTGGGCGCCTGAGGGTTGTCTTTCGTAGTAGCGGCAGGGATGTGCTGTCGGGGCGTCGGAGAAAGATAACCGTCAGGCGCCTGGCAGCGTTCAAAGGATTTCTGGACTGACACTAGCCTATCGAAAAGATAGGGGGGATCATCGCCTTTCCCCGGTACGGATGACCCGTCCGAGAAAACCATCGACCTCGACCCGGTCGCCGTCCTTGAGCTGATTCAGGATGCCGGGCAGATTGACCACTGCCGGTATGCCGAACTCCCTGGCGACGATCGCCCCGTGAGAAAGGTAGCCGCCGGTCTCGAGTATCAAGGCCTGGGCCTTGAGAAAAAGGGGTGTCCAGGAGGGGTCCGTGGTAGGTGCCACCAGTACTTCGCCGGGCTTGAGTGCTGTTCCCTGCAGCGGCGAATTGAGGATTCTTACAATACCGCTTGCCTTTCCGGTTCCAACAGCCGTGCCGTGAAACAGGTTGCCCTGGCTGACGGCGGGTTCGGCTATCGCTTCCTCCGAGGGGTGGTCGCCGTAGTGTTGCATAATGACCTGATCCGCCCGCATGGATTGTTGCCTTGCCAACAGCTCACGACGCTCGCTGATCCTTGCGCTCAAACCCGCCGGCTCGATTACCCCTTCGATCGCGTCGCAGATCTCTGCGAGGGTGAGATTGAAGATCTCTTCGGCCTGATCGAGTATCCGCCGTGCTGCCCAAAGGTGTCCAATGGCCAGCAGGATCCGTCGTTGAGGTTCCATCAGGCCGACAAAGGCGCTGCGCGCCGCCTCACGATGAATGCTGTCGCGCACGGCTGCCTTTTTCAGACTTGTGACGAATGGGACCTTCCACGCCGGCAGCTGATGCCGGATGCGGCGTAGTGCGCTTTGGGCGTTTTCAAGCCGCTGCTGCCGCAACCCCTCCACATCCTGTTGCACAAGTCCCCGGATATTATCGAAAAGATACTCGGGTGCCTCGCGCCAACGGGGCTGGCGGAAATAGGACTCATAGACGGCGCGATGGCCGTAACACTGGAGAAACGCCTCGAAGGCGAGCCGGAAGGGATTGTCCTCAGGCAGTTCGCTTCGCCAATCGCCGCTGCGATCCGCTTTCGTCAGCCAGTCATGGGCAGTGCGATCCTGCCGCAGATTCCGCGCCAGCTCCGCCAGCGCGTAGGCTTGTCGGGCGGTGACGGTCGGGGTTGCACCCGCCAGCAGCGCCGCTACCAGGGCATGGCCTTCGCCGGGAAAGTGCTTATCGATGATATCGACCAGCAGGGAGAGGGTGCCGCCGCTGGAGACCTGGAGGAAGAAGAGTGTCTCACGGCTGCTGGCATAGCCTACCTGTTGCAACAGTCGCCGCAACAGATCCGCTTCACTCTGCGGCAAGGCTTGGTTGCGCCAGGCCCTGGCCCGGGCGTGGATCTCCGCTATGGTCTTGTCGGCATGCCGCCGGCGCCTGTTGGAGGCGAGCACGAAATGCCACATGCGTTTGACTGTGGCGATCCTCTCGGGTCTCCCGGGAGACGCCACCTCGATCTCCGGTTGGTGCCCTCCGAGCAGACTGTTCATCGCCTTGGGAGTGACACCGAAGGCGGCATAGGCCTCCCACTGCATGAGGGACAGATTCAGATAGAGTCGGCCGTTGAACAGAGCGGCCCGCTGCGCGCCCGGCAGCGTCGCATAGCGGATCAGTTTGTAGTTCTGTTCCAGCATCAGATTGATCAGGCGCCGTGACGCAGACCAGTCATAGGCGGAGAGGGGATCGGGCAGTACTTCACAGGTGTTGCCCCTCGACCAGATATCGGGCTGGTTGGCGAGAGCGGGGTAGGTGCTACGGCCCCTTGCGGTGACCGGACGGGCTTGCAGGAGTTGGAAATGATTGCCGTCCCAGGACCACTCCAGGTCATACACGGGATTTGCGAAATCGAGGGCGAGGGCTGCATTTCTCAGCAATCTGCCGAGATAGACGGCCTGGTGGTTGTTCAGTACGGATTTTTTAGCCTGTTCATCCGGTGTCGGGATCAGGCTTGTTCCCTGACCATCGGGTACGCAAAGCTTCTCTTTGCGGCCGATGCGATAGTCAAGGAGGCGAAGCCTGTCATCCAGAGGATCGATGGCGAGTTCCGCCTCGTCGCCGGCGCTGTGGCCGCCAACCAGCGATTCGCCCAATCCCCAGTTGGCATGGATAATCAGCTTGTCGTCCCTGCCGCTGAGCGGGTCGCAGGTAAAAGCGATGCCGCTGGCGACCGCGCTTTGCATCGGCATGATCAGGACAGCCATTGCTCCGCTATCGGGTGCCAGACCTTTACCCTGGCGATAGGCGATCGCTTCGGGAAGCCAGCGCGATGCCCAGACCGCGCGCACCGCCCCGAGCAGGGACTGCAGCCCCGCCACATTGAGACGGGTCAGGTGGATGCCGGCAAAGGATGCATGCTGGGAGTCCTCCGCAGTGGCCGATGATCGGACGGCCAGGGGTTGCCGCCGCCAACCCTTATGCTCTATCGCGCCTGCAACCTGGTCTGCCATGGCAGGGGATATGGGCTGCTGCAGCAGGCGGTCCGGTGAAGGGGGCTGTCCGGATTCCGGGACGGCCTGTTCGAGCCAGGCCTGCTCCATGCCGACAGTCAGCACGACGGCGTCCGGCACCGGGAGA
This sequence comes from Candidatus Thiodiazotropha sp., assembly GCA_050292275.1. Lineage (GTDB taxonomy): Bacteria > Pseudomonadota > Gammaproteobacteria > Chromatiales > Chromatiaceae > Thiodiazotropha. Next base: position 7,148 of record JBNKLI010000056.1, on the reverse strand, counting down.
CCGCACCGGGCCAGCTTCGCCAGATGCCAGCTTTTTCCACCGACCCTCGGGATGCCTGCCTCGAGCACCTCCTCCCAATCAGTCAACAGGTGATGTTCCATCGTGACTACTCACTCCCTGGTGGAAATTTACCGCGCTTGTTGCCGTACAGGTATCGGAAACAGGCTGTAGACCCGTCCCTCATCTTTTTTCGGATGCTTGAATACCGTTTGTGAAAAGATCGAGCATCCTCTCCAGCTCTTCCATGAGCGGGCTGTCGGGCTGATCGAGCCAGCGGACGAGGGCGCCGAAAAAGAGGAAAGAGAGGTAGTGAACAGCGATTGCCGGTGAGAGCTCCGAGCGAAACTCGCCGCTTTCGATACCGGCCTCGATCAACAGCGTGAAAATCCGGTCCGTGCCGCTGCGCTGATTCCGGTTCCTGCCCTGGTCGGTCATGCGCGATCGAAGGTAGTGGGGCAGGTAGTCGCGCCTCGCTTCCGACCACTCGGCGATGATGGAGAAGAATCCCCGCAAACGCGGTGTCCCCGCCGGCAGCTGATCGAGCGCTTCAAGCAGCCTGGGCCTTTGCTGTTGAAGTTGCTGATGGAACGCCTGGCACAGCAAGGCCTCCTTGACCGGGAAGTGGTTGTAGAGGGTCCCCTTTGCCACATCGGCGGCGTCGGCGATGGCCTCCATGGTGACGTTGTCGAAACCTTGTGCCTCAAACAGGGACCAGGCCGTGGCGACCAGTCTATCCGCTGTTTGTTGCAACTTGCGCGCGCGACGGCCTGTGGATCGATTCATGGGTCATCCGGTACCAAATAAATACGACGTATAATATTATACGTCGTATACTAATTTGTCCACGGTTTCGACAGCCGGTATCGATTCGATGCGAACAGGGAAGAGCCTGCGATCAGGTTTTTCGAGGATTTTCGGTTTGTCTATGGACCCATAAGATTCTCTATGATCTTGCTTTCGAATTCCCGGCTGTTTAGGGTGCGGGGCGACGGCATCAGCCAACAATCGATACGCACTTCATCAATAGGAGTTTTTTAATGGAGTACGGACCCCGCGAGATCATCAATCCCTTTCGTCCCATACCGCTTGACGTGCCGGAGGGGATGAAACCCAATGAGTTCTTCAACAGTACGGAAAACCTCAACGATCTGATACACAACAACGGTCTGTTGATGAATCCGGAGCATCTGCTCCTCTACCGCAAGGCCCTCGGCCACAGTAACGAGTTCGATACCTCCATCATCTACAACACTTCCCAGGTGATCCTCGATCCGCTGGGCAGGCCGGTGCGCAGGACCCAGGTGCCGCAAGACGTTCGCCATGTGTGGAATCGCATGAATCAGATCATCATCGACTATATGGTGGAGCGCTATCCCGATCCGGCTGAGCATCTGCTGCTGGCGGGCGAGGCCAGTCTCGATGCCACCTGGCCCTTGACATCACCGGGAGTGCCGAGCATTCGTATGCTGCACAATCACTTCATCGTATTTCCCATGCAGCAGCTGAAAGACGCGAAGCTGGCCGACCCGGAGAATCCCAACCTGACCGATGGCGGCCAGCACAGCCTATTTCAGTCCTATATGCATGATGTCTATCGGGAGTTCTTCGATCGGGCACTCGAACTCAAGGTGTTGAAACCGATCAGTTCGCAGGAGTCGAATATCCGCCTGACCGGCTATCCACAGGGACTCCCCTGCTGGGAGATTAGAGGCGGTGTTCAGGCGTTGAAGAATATCCGTTTCTGGCATGAATACGACGCCATTCTCGAAGGTTTTCTCGACTTCTACCGGACCTTCTTCAGCCAGGTCTCCACCCGCAACGCGCCGATGCCGAGCGATGTCCACTACCCGCAACAGGTGGAGAGCGTGCTGCTTTTCGACAACGACTTTCTGGCCACGGCGAAAAGGGTCAGGGATCAGTGCATCGTCGATGCCAAATATGCCAACGCGATCCGTTGGCAGCCTGCCTTCAAGCAGCTCATCTATCGCAACGAGGCGGGAAAACTGATCGTCACCATCAGTCAGAACTCCATCGGCAATGCGATTACCGAACTCCTGGGGGTGGTGGTCAAGCGCGTGCCGGATGCGCAGGCCTATGGCGCCGCCGAGCCGGCGTTGATCGAGAAGCTGCTCGAGGTGAGACGCCGTCTCGTCGAGGCCGATCTGGGGGATGGCATCGCGACCGAGTACTGGCCGGCTGCTTAGTGGCATGGATGTCGTTGCACTATTGGGATCGTCATTGTGACCTGAGTCGTATTGGAAAGACGCTGGAAACCCATCCATGGGCGCTCGACGGCCGCGTCCATGCGGCCGACGCTTTCCAATACGACTCAGGTCACAATGACTCTAGTGGTAAAGAACACGGAGCTGATTATCAAGTGTAGTGGGATCTGCCACCGAGCTGGGTTGCCGCGAACACCATTGCCGCCGCCACTACCACCGAGGGGCCGGCGGGCGTATCCCAGTACCAGGAACCGGCCAGGCCCAGAACCACGGCAAGAGATCCAACCCCGGCCGCGATCAATGCCATCTGCTCCGGGGTCCGGCTGAAGCGTCTGGCGGTTGCCGCAGGGATGATCATCATGGAGGTGATCAGCAGCACCCCCACGATCTTCATGGAGACCGCGATCACCAGGGCGATGAGCAGCATGAAGATCAATCGCATCCTGGCAACCGGTACCCCCTCGACCTGAGCCAGCTCCTGGTGCACCGTCAAAGAGAGCAGGGGATGCCAGATCAGGCCCAGGGTCAGCAATACCGCCATACCTCCGCCCCAGACCCACAACAGGTCGCTGCTGGTGACGGCCAGGATATCGCCGAACAGATAACCCATGAGATCGACTCTGACCGAACTTTGAAACGCCATCACCACCAGGCCCAGGGAGAGTGCGCTGTGGGCGAGGATGCCGAGTTGGGTATCCTGTGACAGCTGCCGGTTGCCGCTCATGGCCACCAGCAGCAGTGCCAGCACTATACCCAGTGCGATGACGGAGAGGTTGAGATTGATGCCCAGCAGAAAGCCGAGGGCGACGCCGAGCAGGGCGGAGTGGGCAAGGGTATCGCCGAAATAGGCCATGCGCCGCCACACAACGAACACCCCAAGCGGGCCGGTCACCAGCGCGACGCCAACTCCGGCGACCAGTGCGCGCAGCAGGAAGTCATCCATGTTGATGTTCCTCGGTTTCCGCTTCCACATCGCCGTGAATATCGTGGGTGTGGTCGTGATGGTGGGTGTAGACCGCCAGTTTGGAACTGGCCGGAGCACCGAAAAGCTCCAGGTAGGCGGGGTGCTGACTGACACTCTCCGGGTGTCCGGAGCAGCAGACATGCTGGTTCAGGCAGAGTACCCGATCCGTCGTGGCCATCACCAGGTGGAGATCGTGAGAAATCATCAGCACGCCGCACCCTGTGCGTTCACGGATACTGGTGATCAGGGCATAGAGCGCGGATTGACCGGTAACATCCACTCCCTGTACAGGTTCGTCGAGTACCAGCAGGTCAGGGCGGCGTATCAGCGCGCGGGCCAGCAGAACCCGCTGGCGCTCGCCGCCGGAGAGCTGCTGCATCGGTAGTTGAAGAAGCTGCCCGACGCCCAGCTCATCGACGATATCTTCGATCCCGCCGCCGGACTTGTAGCTCCCGAGAGAGAGGAAGCGATACACGGTCAACGGCATGTTCTCAGACAGCACGAGCTGCTGGGGCATATAGCCGATGCGCACGCCAGGTCGCAGGATCACCTCTCCCGTATCCGCCTTGAGCAGGCCGAGAATGATCCGGACCAGGGTGGTCTTGCCCGCCCCGTTGGGCCCGATCAGGGTAACGATCTCTCCCCGGTCAACCTCCAGGCTGACCTGTTCAAGGAGCTGGCGTCCCTGCTGTCTGATGTTGATGTTCCTGGCCTCTACCAGGGGTGTATTGTGACTATTCATCGTTCCCCTGGCATTGGCAGTTGGCGCAAATCCCGCTGATCTCTATGCTTCTTCGCTCGACGCTGAAACCGATGCGCCTGGCATGACTGGTGATGGCGGATTCGATTTTGGCATCATCCAATTCGGCGGCCTGACCACAGGTAGTGCAAATGAAAAACTGCGCAGTATGTTCGAGACCCGGGTGATCGCAACCGACAAAGGCGTTGAGCGAATTGATGCGGTGAATAAGCCGGTTGTCGAGCAGGAAATCCAGCGAGCGGTAGACCGTGGGCGGTGCCGCCTTGCGCCCCTCAAGGGTCAACTGCTGCAGCAGATCGTAGGCCCCGACCGGTCGATGATTGGCCCAGATCAGTTCGAGCACCCGATGGCGCAGTTTCGTCAGTCGCACACCCCGGGTCCTGCAATAGCGCTCCGCCTCGTGCAGGGCCTTGTCGACACAGCGCTGATGATCGTGATCGGTAGTGGGAAACTGGTGATGCCTGCTGCGCGGACTCATGGACCCGGTTCCCTGGAGAGACAATCGACCAGGTTGTTCGACAGCCCCTTCATCAACATGAAATAGCTCTCCGGGCCAGCCGGCAGCTGCATGCCCAAAGGGTCCAGTTCAGCGATGTTCAGTGCGAGCCCTTCTGTCAGGGTATGGACCAGTCTGGGCTCGAACTGGGGTTCGGTGAAGAGACAGCGCGCCTGTCTGCTTTGGATGGTCTGGCGCAATCGATGTATATGGCGGGCGCCTGATATCTGATCGGGATCGATGTTGACACTTCCCACCGCATTCAATGCGTAATGTGCTTCGAAATATTGATAGGCATCGTGAAACACAACGTAGGGAATCTTTTTCACCGTTTCCAGATCAGAGCGCAGCTGTTCGTCGAGGGCCTGCAACCGGGCCAGCAAGGTGCGACTGTTTTGCATATACCGCTCACGATTTGATGCATCCAGTCTTGTCACAATCCGGGTCAGGTAGCGAACCATCTGCTGCGCATTCGCGGGAGAGAGCCAGATGTGACTGTCCTGCATCGGACTATGCAGGGTGGTTTCCGGCTCCCCATCATGGTGGTGGTGGCTGTGAACATGTGAACTCCAGGTCTTTGAATCGCGGACCCGCAACCGCTGCAATCCGGGTGATTCCAGCATACTGACCACTTCCGCATGGGATTGCCCGGATTGCAGCAGATGGGAGAGGGAGGGTTCCAGCGCAGCGCCGATCCAGACAATCAAATCGGCCTCGTTCAGCATGCGTCTCTGAGAGGGTCTAAGGCTCATGTTGTGCGGGGATTGGCTGTCGTCGAGCAACAGTTTCGGTTGTCCGACTCCCTGCATCAGCGCGGTCACCAGCGAATGGACCGGCTTCAAAGTGACCACGACCTTCAGTCCTCCCTGGGCAACGGCCGGCAGGCTGAAACAGAACAGCGCTAATATCAGTGACAATCGGAGTTTACTCATGAACCGCCTATATAGTCGGTAGCCGATGGATGACTCGGTTAATGCAACGTTATATTGTAACAATTCGGGGGCTGTATTGATAGCCGCCACCACTCGCACTCTGTCATCCGGGTCGCCCATGGTTGCACCCCCCATAACCCGGCTTTGACTTGTCGATCGCCTGTGTATAGACTTCGGCTGCATCGGACATCGCCAGATAAGCCATTGATTTCATGAAAACAAACCAGGCGTGAGATCGAGCAGGGACGAAAAGCGCTTGTCCAACTGCACAAGCTGACTGTTCAGCTGTCACAATTCATACGGCCGGCCTTATGGCACCGGCTTTTTTTATTTCATGTGGCCTCTCGTATGGGCCACCACTGATGAGGAAGCATACTATGCCCGTTATTTCTCTCCCCGATGGCTCCCAGCGTGAATTCAACGAAGCAATCACTGTCCATGGGATTGCAGCGGATATCGGACCCGGACTTGCAAAGGCTGCCCTGGCCGGGCGGGTCGATGGTCGTCTGGTCGATACCTCATATCTAGTTGAAAAGGATTGCGAGGTCGCCATCGTCACCAGCCGGGACGAAGAAGCGCTGGCGCTGATCCGCCACGATGCCGCCCATGTCATGGCGCAGGCGGTCCAGGAGCTCTATCCCGGTACCCAGGTAACCATCGGACCCGCCATCGAAGATGGTTTCTACTACGACTTCGCCCGTGAAGAGGCCTTCACCCCGGATGATCTGAAGAAGATCGAGCAACGCATGCACGAGATCGTCAAACGCGATCTTCCATTGCAGCGCGAAGTCTGGGAGCGGGAGGAGGCGATCAAAACTTTCGAGTCGCTCGGAGAGGAATACAAGGTCGAGATCATCAGGGAGTTCATTCCGCAAGGCGAGGAGGTCTCGATCTATCGCCAGGGGGAGTGGTTCGATGTCTGCCGCGGGCCTCATCTGCCGAGCACCGGGATGCTGGGCAAGGGATTCAAACTGATGAAGGTGGCGGGCGCCTACTGGCGGGGTGACTCCGACAACGAGATGCTGCAGCGTATCTACGGTACGGCCTGGCGTGATAAAAAGGAACTCAATGCCTATCTGCACCGGCTCGAGGAGGCGGAAAAGCGGGATCATCGCAAGATCGGCAAGGCATTGGATCTCTTCCATACCCAGGAAGAGGCGCCCGGCATGGCTTTCTGGCATGACAAGGGGTGGCGGATCTATCTGGTGATTCAGCAATATATCCGCGACAAACTGAAGAATCATGGCTACCAGGAGGTGCACACGCCCCAGGTGATCGACCGCAGCCTGTGGGAGAAATCGGGCCATTGGGAGAAGTTTCGCGATGATATCTTCATCACCGAGACCGACGACCGTGTCTATGCCATCAAGCCGATGAACTGCCCGGCCCATATTCAGATCTACAATCACGGTCTCAAAAGCTATCGTGATCTGCCCCTGCGTCTGGCGGAGTTCGGCTCCTGCCACCGCAACGAGCCCTCGGGCACCCTGCACGGCCTGATGCGTGTGCGCAGCTTCGTGCAGGACGACGCGCACATCTTCTGTACCGAGGATCAGATCCTCTCCGAAGTGCTCGCCTTCAACGATCTGTTGTTCGAGGTCTATCGTGATTTCGGTTTCGACGAGGTCTTGGTTAAGCTGTCCACGCGCCCAGAAAAACGTGTTGGTTCAGATGAGATATGGGATAAAGCTGAGAAAGCACTTGAAGATGCGCTCAATGAGCAGGGGCTCGATTGGGAGCTGCAGCCGGGCGAGGGCGCCTTCTACGGACCCAA
>JBNKLI010000055.1:0-57979 GCA_050292275.1 Candidatus Thiodiazotropha sp. | reverse complement strand
AACACCATGGGCAAGGTGCAGAAGGCGCAGCTGCGTGAAACCTACAAAGGCAGTTATCTGAAATGAATGGACAATCCCATGTTGAGCGCTGAAGAACTGGAACAACGTATATGCACGGGCATACCCATTGCCGCGGGGATGGCGTTCCGGGTGCATGATCTGCAACCGAACAGTATCACGGTTGTCGGCGGCGGCGCCGAGAACATCAATGTTCACGGTACCGCCTTTGCCGGTTCCCTCTACGCCATCTGTACCCTGGCCCTCTGGGGGCTGGTGATGGCAAGGTTGCCCGAGGGTGCGCACCTGGTGCTCACGGAAGGGAACATTCGCTATCGCCAACCGGTGGTCGGCGACATCTATGCGCGCTGCAGCATAGCGGAAGAGCAGCTGGAAGGCTTTCTCGCAAAACTGCATCAACGGAGCCAATCACGCCTCGAGGCCAGTGTCCTGGTCTCCGGCCTGGAAGGTGCGGCTGTCGAGTACAACGGCACTGTCCACGCGCGTTTGGTTCGCGATTGAGGACCCTCAGGCACGCAGTTTATAGTTGCCCTGCAATCGGGACTCCACTGGGATCTCAGCAAACTCGGGGTTCATCGAGCCCGGGTGGCTTGCGAGCATGCTGGCTTTCACCAGCAATACAATAGCGAAGGCGATCAGGGCCAGTTTCAGCAGTACCACTCCCCCGGTCAGGGTCAGCATCAGTATTGTCGCAATCGTCATCTTTTGATCTCCTGTTTCATTGATAAGCAGATGGTCACTCTTCACCACTCATGAATCCCAACAGATGCAGGAGACTGGTGAACAGGTTGTATATCGAGACATAGAGCGTGACCGTGGCCATGATGTAGTTGCTCTCACCGCCATGGATGATATTGCTGGTTTCATACAGTATCAGCCCTGACATGAGCAGCACGAACATCGCCGATACCGCCAGTGACAGTGCCGGCATTGTAAAGAAAATCGCAGCCAGCCCCGCCAGGAAGGCAACCAGTATACCCACCATGAGGAAACTCCCCATAAAGCTGAAATCCTTGCGCGAAGTGAGCGCGTAAGCGGAGAGTCCGAGGAAGATGGCGCCGGTCGCGCCCATCGCCATCGTCACCAGCTGTGTGCCGTTGGACATGGCCAGATAGGCATTGAGAATGGGCCCCAGGGTATATCCCATGAAGCCGGTCAGGGCGAACACGAAGAACAGTCCCAGACCACTATTGCGGAATCTGGCGGTGGCGAACAGCAAGCCGAAATAACCGACCAGGGTGAGCAACAGTCCCGGGTGGGGCAGGTTCAGCAACAGTGCGCCACCCGCTGTGAAGGCACTGAACAACAGGGTCATGGAGAGCAGCCAATAGGTGTTGCGAATCACCTTGTTGGTATCGAGGGTGATCGCCTGGCTGTGGCCGGCTGTGATTGTTGTCGGGCTATTCATTGTCTTTTACCTCTGTCTGGTTGTCTGATGGTTGATTGGTCAGCTGTTCAGAACCGGCTGACTCCCCGTTTTGAGCAGGGTTTTCTGGCGATCGAGTTTGCGCACCAGGGTACGCCCGGCGCGTCCGGTCGCACGGTCGATGGCGACATACAGGTCCGCCTCGGTATCCTCGATCACGATGTCGGGCAGTCCGGCCAACACCAGTTGCAGCTTGCAGCGTTTATCAGCGCCTCCACGGGGACCGTTGATGTCCGACAGGCGCATGACCACCCGCTGAATCGAATCGTCACAGCATGTCAGAGCGAAACGCATGCGCCTTTCCGCATGGTTTCGCAACGCTGGCGTGAGGGGGAAATCACGTGTCTGAATGTGGATCTGCATCTGTATCTCCAGTATCGGGTTGTTGTCGGACCAGGTTCTTACGGGGCCATGTTAAGCGCTCTTGATTATCAGTAAAATTAGAAAATTATTGATATAATATTCGTAATTTTCGAAAGATTGGCAAGCCCGTGATCAACTACAAGCACCTGCACTATTTTTGGGTGGTGGCCATGGAGGGAGGCATCACCCGGGCCAGCGAGCGCCTGCACCTGACTCCCCAGACAATCAGCGGGCAGTTGACCCTGCTGGAGGAGCAACTGGAGGTCTCCTTGTTCAACCGGGTGGGACGAAACCTGGAACTGACCGATGTCGGACGCCTGGTGATGAGCTATGCGGATGAAATCTTCTCCCTGGGCGGGGAGCTCGAAGAGATGATCCACCAGCTGCCGGCGGATCGTCCCCAGATTTTCAGGGTCGGCGTGGTGGATGTGGTGCCCAAGTCGATCGCGCATCGTATTCTTCAGCCTGCGCTGCGCGGCGCAGAGAGGATACACATGATCTGCCGCGAGGCGACGTTGGATAATCTGCTGGCGGAGCTCTCGGTGCACCGCCTCGATCTGGTGCTGGCCGACCGCCCCATCCCGTCCACGGTCAGCACCCGGGGTTTCAGTCACAAACTCGGCGAATGCGCGGTCGACTGCTTCGCAACGCAAGCGTTGAGCCGGCAACTCAAAGGCCGATTCCCGCGCTGCCTGGATGGGGCTCCGCTGCTGCTGCCCAGTGGCGGCAACCAGTTGCGCGCCGCCATTGACAAGTGGCTCGACAAGCAGCGCATTCATCCACGATTGGTAGCCGAGTTCGATGACAGCGCCCTGATGAAGGCATTCGGAAAACAGGGGGCTGGCGTCTTTATCGCTCCCGCGGCAATCGAGGCCGAGGTGGAGAAACAGTATCAAGTGAAGAGGATCGGCCGCATCGACGAGGTGAAAGAGCATTTTTATGCCATATCCATCGAGCGCAAAATCACCCACCCCGTGGTTTCCCTGTTATTGGAGAGGGCGCGTGAGGCACTGTTTATCCAAGACGCGCCAGCAAACTCCGCCTGATCCACTGATCGCATGACGGCATCGACCTGACATGCTTGAGTAGATAAGAACACCAAAATGGTGCGCTCAACTTCCTTGCGGTATTCAATCGGTCATTTTCTGTACGGAAGGCTGACCGAGTGTCGCAGCCTATTGCAACGAGACCGCAAAGTCATAAATTTTCCTGATTACCCATCATGCTCAGCCATGAGAAGAGAGTTGCGAGAATTGTGAAACTACCTGAAAACTTTTTAAGTGGATGGTTTCATTGCACTCACGGATTTTTGTATCCCCTCTCCCCCCCGGGGGGGAGAGGGCCAGGGAGAGGGGGTACAAATAGACTGTGCGCAAAGCGCACACCACGGTTAAGAACCTGCGACTGGTGGATGTAGCGGAATCGATATAGCCGTTATCTTAAATCGGCTGGATTGCCTGGTTTGCTCTTATTTGTCCAGGGACTGCGAAGGAAAAGAGTTTTCATAGATCAAAACATCTCCATCCGCTCTAAACGGCCCGTGCAATTCCCCTGGCGGTCGCGATGCATAACAGCCGGGTTCGAGCCAAATGCCGAATGCCTCGTCGTACAATCTGCCGGAGACGACGAAAATCTCTTCCGGATAGGCATGCGCCTTGGCACCGAAAACGCCAGTGTAATAACCGTCTTTGAACCAGGTCAGCCGTGTGTAGTCCCCCGTTCCATCGTCTATGGCCAAGGTGATTTGCTTCAGATTTCCATCCGAACCGTCGATATCCTCCCACTTTCCGGCGTTCATCGGATCCAGGGGGTTCCAGTATGTCACTGTTGTTTTCATGGGCGGTCAAGCGGCAATGAAATCCGGCTGTACGAATAGAGATTTCTAGTAGTCATTAATCATTCGTCTCAGGCTTTTCGCCATTATTACTGCAGCCTCGAGCCCCCTGTAGTAGCCTTTCTTCTCATCAAGTACCAGGTAATCGAGATCCTCATAGAATTTCACCGCCCCGGTATTCGTTGATCTGACCTGGACAAACACGTTGAAGGTGCCTGCCGTCAAGGCAACATCCTCCAGCCATTGAACAATCCTTGTTCCAATCTTCAAGCGCCGGAATCGGCGCTTAACGGCCAGGAGGTCCAGGTTCGCATGGTGCTCGTAGTAGGTCATTATCCCAAAACCGACCAGTTTCGATTCCAATCGGGCCACTACGACGTTTTTCGAGCTATCGCCAATGAGCTTCACGATCCGTTCGGGTGTATAGGCCCAACCAAGACCATGCTCGATCTCTTTTCTCGATATGTAGCCGATTTCTGCAGCATCCGATAGCGTGGCAAATTCGATGACTGTCTTTTCTTCCAACATGAGCAATAAGCCAAACAATACCAATTGAGTTTTATGCTGCTTGACCGGCCAGTATCATAGAGCCGAAGCCGATTTTCGAAGGCTTACTGTCGACTCATCATCCCTTTGATCGCCGCGGGAATATCAGCGGGGAAAACGACCATCTTGCCATTGTTCGACTTGGCTACGTTCTCCAGCGACTTCACATATTTTTCGCCCAGCAAGTAGACCACCGGCAACTCCTGGCTGCCGATCGCCTGGGTCACCATTTCGATCGCTTTCTGGCTGGCCTTGGCAAGAACCACCTGGGCCTCGGCGTCTCTTTTCGAGGCCTCGAGGCGTCCCTCGGCCTCCAGTATCGCCGCCTGCTTGTCGCCGTCCGCCCTTGTCACCGTGGCGCGCCTGGCACGCTCCGCCGCGGCCTGCTCCTCCATCGCCTGCTGCATGGTGCCGGAAGGGTTGATATCCTGGATCTCCACCGTCTTCAGGGTAATGCCCCAGTCCGAGATGTCGTCGGAAATGGAGTTCTTCAGATTCGCCTTGATCATGTCCCGGGAAGAGAGCGCATCATCCAGATCCATCTCACCGATGATCGAACGCAGCGTGGTCTGCACCAGGGTCTGGATCGCAATCTCGTAGTCCTCCACGCCATAGACCGCCTTCTCCGGGGAGAGTATGTTGATGTAGGCGACCGCATTGGCGATGATCACCGCATTATCCCGGGTGATCACCTCCTGGGAGGGAATATCCAGCACGATATCCTTGGTGGTGACTTTGTAGCTAACCGAATCGACATAGGGGATGATGATATTGAGTCCGGGGGTCAGGGTACCATGGTATTTCCCCAGCCGCTGCACTACCCATTTATAACCCTGGGGAACCAGGCGCACTCCTTTCGCCAATGTCACCAGCACCAGTACGAATAGGGCAATGACTATATAGAGGCCTGCATTGATCTCCATCTACTTCTCCTTCATCAAGGTTTGACTTTTTCCACAAGCAGTGAATTTCCCGACACATCCATAACGCGCACCCGGTCCCCCTGCGCCAGAGAATCGCTGGAGATGATCTGCCATTCGTCATCGCCGAGGACAGGTGCGGGAAAACGCATTCGACCCCGGCGACTCTCCATCGGAACACTGATCACCTGGCCAACTTCACCAATGATCGCCTCGCGTGATAGCCCCGCCTTTGTGCGATCTATGGAGAGCGGTTTCAGATATTTGAACCAGACAGCCGCCAATAGGGATGAGAGCAGGGTCCAGATTAAGATCTGCCATGTGAGCGAGAGACCGGGAGCGAAGTAAAGGATTGCCCCGACTATCATCGCGGCCACACCGAACCAGAGGATGAAAAAGGTGGTCAGTGCGAGCTCGCCCAGCACCAGCAGCACACCGAAAATCACCCAGTGCCAATATTGAATCTCAAATGCCATACCAGCTCTCCATACCCCGTACCTTTAACATCCGCACATTGCAACTCTGCCAAAAACCATTGAATCTGGCAATGTTCGATCATATTCCAAAACCACTCTCCCCCTTAATGAAAAACAGCCTGGGTCGTTTCTGCCCAGAAACCCTTTGAACGCTGGTACAACACGATCATGGAGATGTGGTTTCGCCGTTTTTCCATGGGGGGCGATCCCGCTCTTTCGGGATTTGAACACGTTGCCGTCGGTGAACAGGAAGGCCCAAAGGCTCAGGGCTACCACTTCTGGTTTAAATACTACCTGGATGATGGTTTCGCCGATCTCACGGATAGCCCGGATGTGGAATTCCCGGGTCTGACCGATGACCGGATCGTCTACCTGGGTTCAAAGCAGTCGGCTGGACAGATGCAGTTCCCCGAGCCGGTGGCGAGGCTGGCGGTACCACTGCAAGCACCACGGTAGCCCCTGTCGTCGCAGGCGCAGTACGCATAGTTGCGGCGCTGATTAATCCCGAGGGACATGATCCCGGCAATGAAACGGTAACGCTGATCAATATCGGATCAGCGGCACAGAGACTCGATGGCTGGCGCATCGAGGACCGCAACCGCAAATTCCAACTGCTGACCGGCATGTCCATCGAACCGGGCGATACCTTGCGCATAGCCCTAGATCCCTCCGGCGCGCAACTCTCGAACAAGGGGGGAAGGATCTGCCTGCTGGATGGCCGTGGCAATAGCGTGCATGTGGTCTCCTATTCCAAGGGACAGGCCCGGGCGCAAGGCCAGACAACCCTGTTCTAAGCAGGACGCCAAGCGACCCGAATAACGCAATCGTCAGGTCCTTTCCTGACTACCTGCCAAAATCGCCTATACGAGGTTTGAGTAATGGCCCTTGATTCATCTCTTCCCTCTCCCTGACAGCTGTATAACACTGCCCCTGCCACCCTTTCAGACAAATCGTTTGAGATAGTTCTGCATTTTCACACCCCTTAGTTGCCCTGCACAGAAGATTCTAGTAAGTTCTCCGAGGCTTTTCGATCGAGCTGCCAGACCAATTCTACTGCAAAGGTTTTTGATGGAGTGCTTTCCTAAGGAATGGAGAATAATGTTTGGAATATGGAAAAGCGGGACTGTTTTTTTTATTGTTTTATTATTGCCTGGCTGCAATGACTCTGCATCTTCGAATAACAACAGAATATCAAACAGCTTGGAGTATTTTGGATTCGCTGTCGTCGATTGTGGCTGGGACGATCCGAATGACAACACAATCAAGACGAACTATGTCGACGAAGTATCGGGTTTTTCGAATGTAGGGCAAATGTGTGCTTCTGCACCGGACGAATCGATCATCGATCGCATCGCTGTGTTTAAAAAGTTTGGTGTAAAGGCTGTATTGAATGTTGAGCCATTGCTTTTTGAACGTATTGAAGATGTATCCAGCCCCAGTGATTGGAGTGTAACGCTACGCAAAGACGCCAGGGCGTTATGGGCGGCATTTGTCAAGCTAAACAGCGAAGTGCTTGTACCACAAAATATTGCGGCCTTGTATATTGTCGATGAACCCGTTTGGAATGGTGTCAGTGAGTCCGATTTTACTCGGGCATTGCAAATCGTAAAGGCCACAATTCCCGATATTCCGACATTCTCCATCGAAGCCCATCCCGCCGTGAGTCAGATACTGGTACCGGATATGCTCGATTGGGTTGGTTTCGATCGTTATGTGCCGAACGACCCGGTAACCGATTCAGTCTGGCATGACAGCCTTGAAAAGGTACGTGGCGCTCTGAGCCGTTCTGATCAAAAAATCGTAATCGTGGCCGGCATGCAATGGCTGCCTTCCTATCAAAGTGATGCCGGGATTAGCCCTGAAGACATGGAGGCTATGATTTACAGTTACTATCACATCGCAGCCTCAGATCCCGATGTTGTGGCTTTGGCTGGATACATATGGCCGGGCGGTTTGGATCACCCAGCACAGCTTGGCGCGCGCAATTTACCTGAAAATGTGCAAAAAGCCATCAGAGCGATCGGCAGAAAGATCATTACATTAAATCAGACAGATCTGCAGACTAATTCACATGAATCAAGCTATGGGCATGATGCCTATTCGACTCACTAAATGACATGGCGTTTCAGCCAATCCGGTGCTGCCCAGTTGCCTAATAGTATGCACGGTTCATGCATTATCAAGAAAATGCCAACTATGAAGTCAGACAAAACACACTTGCCAGGCTTTATTTCAGGTTCGATATATTTGCAATTTATGTATATTATATTATGTATTATTCATTAAATTAGTGTATATTGACTAGTATGTTTGGCATTGAATCCGAAGAAGAGCTCGCCCTGGAAGCGCTAGGAAAAGGCCTCAGGATCAACCGAAAACGCCGTGGCGACAGCCAGGCTGACGCGGCAGATCGTTGCGGGGTGAGCCGGGAAACCTACCGCCAAATGGAGCAGGGTAACCCGGGTACGGGGATTGGCTACTGGATCCGTGCTATTCGCCTCTATGGCGACTCAAGCCAGCTGGAACTCCTCTTCCCCACCTCCCTGTTTGATGAACTTCCGGGTAACGGGTAGTGATTCATCTCCATGTCTGGTTCAGGCCTCCAAGGGGCTCTCCGCGAAGGGCCGGCGAGTTGGTCGTATCCGATCCGGACAGCCAACGTGGCGGACGTATGCAGGGTGAGTTCCGATATGCACCCGAGTATCTCGACGATCCTGCAGCTTTCCCGTTGGACCCGCTGCATCTTCCCTTGGCCCCCTCCCCCATGAACGCGGAAAACCCGGTGACCGGCCTGCATGGTGTCTTCGAGGACAGTCTGCCTGATGCATGGGGTCAGGCCATCTTCTTGCGCCGGCACCACATTCCACGCCAGCAGCGGCGCGCCGCCTTCCTGCTGGAGTTGCTGGGTAGTGAGGCCATGGGGGCGTTGGCCTACACGAAAACACCCCACTGGCAAAATGAGACCCAGACGGCGGAACTGCATGAACTGGCGGAACTGGTTGCAGCGGCCGAACGATTTGAAACGGAACCGGACGCACCCGTGGATGAGTTGATGCGTCTGTTCGAGGCAGGCAGTTCCCCCGGCGGAGCCCGGCCCAAGGTGCTGGTCAAAGACGCTGACACTCAATGGCTGGCAAAACTCCCCTCGATACATGACACTTTCGACATGGTACGCCTGGAAGCCGCCACCCTGGCAACCGCGCAGGCCAGTGGCATAGAGATACCGCAATTCAGGATGCTGGATCTGGGTAAGCGCTCAGCCCTGTTGATCAAACGCTTCGATGTGACGGAACAAGCTGGCCGCAACCATGTCGTGAGTATGAAGACATTACTTGCCGCGGAGAATTTTTACTATCTGGGTTATGGTGATATGGCGGATATCGTCCGCCGTGTGTCTGACCGACCGGGCAAAGATCTACGTGGACTTTTCAGGCAGGCCGTATTTAACGCACTGATCGGCAACACGGACGATCATCTGAAAAATTTCGCCATGATGCACAGCGAATATGGATGGCATCTAACGCCTGCATATGACCTGTTACCCGATATCAACGACAATCGCGAGCATGTTTTGCATTTTGGTGCAGCAGGTACCACACCATCAATGCAAACCTTGAAAGCACTGGGTAAGCTGTTTGGATTGTCAGTTAAAGTGACACAAACGATTATTGAACAGGTGCATGACGCTGTCGACGGTTTCGCTTCTCGATGTGAAGCCAACTCTGTTCCCGTTGACGAGATAAAAACACTTAGCAAGCGAATGCGACTGTTGAAAGCTTAGATATCAGGGCATAAAACGGCTACTGCTCGATATTCTTGGTGTTCCAACGGCGTTCAGTAATGGCCCTTGCGAGCATGGCCAGCGTGACCTCGACCTTGGCGGGTTGGCGACGGAAAAGAGCGGTAATCAGGGCAAACGGATTAAACCCTTCTGGACCGAAATAGCGGTCGAACTCAAAATCGCCGGATTCCACTCCGAAAGTCTCCGCGAACGCCTCCATGAACTCAAAGGCGTCATCCCCGTCGAGATGCAGGTCCGCCAGGAGGCGTGTTGTAGGCGACAGAACGACATCCTCCTCCAACCTTTCCCGAACAAACTTGTGGAGCCGGTTCCACAGCACCTCATCGATTTCAGTTTCGTTCACATCGATCCTCTGAGGCGACACGCCGGTTGTATTCACTAACAGTAGCTGCGGTAATCGCCGTTACATCGTAGGCCAGGATCACCCAGCCCACAACAGGGACGGCTCTGCCGACAAATTTGCCGATATTTTTGGTAAACAGTATGCGGAATGAACGAATACTCTGGTTGGTGACAGTTGGCAGAATTTTCCGTTTCAGATCAACATTCAACATGCGCCGAGCTGTCACAGACGCAATGGATGTCCCCTTTGTGCTTTGTGGCCCCAGTAGCGAATTCAAGCTTTTAATAAAGTCGCTGCCATAGACCTTAAGACCGCTAATTCTGTGTCTATGGATCAGGACAGGGCTCACCGCGTCTGATGCGGCTGGTGTTGACCACTGGGATATCGCCGTGGTTCCCGGGGTAACCACTGAGATTGGGTGGTCTGTAGTCGCACTTTTCCAACTGCATGCGATCCAATACAGATTGATGAAGTACTTCCCCATCATTGATATGGTCACCGATCCGGCGTTCGAATGGCCCCATCACCCGATAAGCCATTGTCATGGAATCATTCAGCACGGAGTTGAAGCAGGGCCAGAAATGGGCCAGATAGTCTGGGTCACACTCAAGCCCGAGCGCTTCGGCTTTTTCCACCATCCAGTGAAGCGCTTCGTTCGCCAGGCCGTCCGGAGAGTAGCTACCACCCACATTACTGTGCACACCTGCGAACCAGGCCTGTTGCAACTCACCCTGCCAGGATAGAGGCCGTTTCCATATCGAAGGCTTGAATGGTTTGCGGCGTTCATCGATGGCCATGGCGTGATAGGCATGTTCGATGTTCGAATTGAGCTCGATATCGTGATATTTATATTTGTTCTTGTTGAATATCTGGCCGATGACACCGGGAGCACCGAGCGCGCCCACCGTATCCCAGACACCGATAAACTTGATTGGCGGGCAGGGTCTCGTGCCTGTTACGTTGTGAAATGCCTTTTCCCACTCCGCCGTGCCCGGCCCCTTGCTCTTTTCATAGCAAAGATACATTTCAGGCACATAATAGTCATCGTCCTTTTCGATCAGGCCGATCAGATTCATGAATCCTGCCAGGGTTCTTACTGTAAATGCGCCACGGCTGAACCCGAAGAGGAATAACTCATCTCCTGGCTCGTAGTTATACACGATGAATCGATACATGTTGCGAATGTTCTCCTCCATGCCTTTGCCAAAGGCACCACCGGTAAACTTATCCAGAGGTCCGTTTGTCCCTATTCCTTCATGGTAGTAGACAATCTGAGGAGTGCCGTCGCTCGCCTGCGGACGTATAGCGCGTGTCAATTTGGTTACATTGGTCGGGTGACGACGCCCGGTTTTCTTGTCGATCTGATCTCTGATATTCCAAGTGCCGTCTGCGCAGATTATGATTCTTTTCATTAAAACAAACTCCATTTACACGAATGATTACAGGAATACGACGCATCGAATCAACGAATAATCGACAGCGGGACAAGCGCTGGGGTGCCGCTTAGGATAACCCGGATTGCTCTATATTCTGGTGAACAGCCCTGTGTCCCCATAGATTTAAGTAAACGATTTTCAATAAGTGTAGTGATCAATCGAAATGTTTTGCAACTTTGGGAATCTCCGAATAATTCATCATTCCGGGAAAAGCCGGAATCCTTGTGCCTGATCTACCTGGATCCTGCTACCGGGATGATGAAAAGAGAATTAACCGGTGATATCAATGGATGTGATTCTCAAGCCTCTCGATAGAGCGACGGCAACCTCGAGGCTGCCGTCGCTGGCAGAAGAGATCGGTTATGCGTACCTATGTCCAGTGTCTATTTTTCAGTGCTGCCAGCGGGTGCGGCAGGTGCTGCCGGCGCAGCATAAGGGTAGCCATAGCCGTAATAGGGATATCCATAGCCATAGGGTCCGCCCCACCGGGGACCGTAGTAGTCGTAGTAGCGGTTCCAGCCTCGACCGTAGCCCGATCCTCGCGCGTTCCCGCTAAAACCGAAGTCGAAATAGCCATCACCCCAGCCGTCACCCAACCAATTATCATCCCAGCCACGGTGCCCCCAACCCGGGCCTCCCCAGCCGGGGCCCCACCAGGCGGATGCTGAAGCAGACAATGCGACAAATGCAACAGTTACAGCAAGTTGTGCAATTTTTTTCATCTTCACTCTCCTTGATAACTATCCGTGTGTGCTGAAAATATTTGCAACTGGCCGATCGAATATGACCATCATGTTTTATATATAAGCAAGTACTGAATAACTCAAATAGAAATTAACAATTTTACAGTTCTTCATTCATCGACCGAAGCTATTACTTGATTCACTCCCATGGGATTCACTCCCCTGGCAGGCATGAGTTAGTGCCCATCCATGAATACACACTTTTTTTGAAATTACGTCACCCCGGCAGCCTGTACCGGACTTGATCCGGTACCGGGATCCAGGGTATTCAACAAGTTACTGGCTCAGTGGCTGCGCAAAGTGGGTAGTCAGGTTATCTTAAGCATTAGCCAAGAACGAAGGATAGATCACAGCCTCCTTCGGCGAAAGGTTGTATATCAACAGAGGCCAAGGAACAACCGTGGCGCTAACACTAAATCAAGGAATAGAGGATTGAATTCATGAAGAAATTAACCATTGCCATCGCCATTTGCACCACCATGAACCTGGTGGCTTGCGGGAAAACAAGTGATTCGGAGTCTTCGAACCCGACTACCGGCACCGGCACAGCAACCGAGCAGAACGCGCCCGCACTATCCGAGCAACAGAGCTCTCCAGCCGACCAGACTACCGAATCCGGCACGGGAACCTCGACACAGACTGAACAGGCTGCATTCGAGGTTGGCAGCGAAGCGGGAGAAAAGGCAGACGATCAGGTCGGCGATATCAACAAGGAGTGATTATTTTTAGCTGCTACTATATCTAGGAACGAAATCCCATCCCTATCCTACCCTTCTGGATGGGGATGGGACAGGGTTCTGCGCCACGCCGACGATATATCCCACCACCTCAAAATCACCCACATACCCTCTATACTCAAGTTAATGCCAGGGTATTAGAAACATAATCACACCTTGAAACCCATTGCGATTGGATCCAGTGTCCGTGCGGCATGGTATGGTACCAGTAATTCCCTATGGACATATTACCGAGGGAAAAGATATCGAGTGGAATGTGCTGTGCTCGAATAAGGCCAGATGAAGGAACTTCGAAAAATGGAAAACGAGTTAAAGCCGCATATCCTGGTAGTGGATGATGAACCTTTCTATCTTGAACTGCTGGCCAATGCCCTGTCCGGCAACTATAGCGTCTCCGTGGCGAAGAATGGTGAACAGGCGCTGCATCGCGTTCAGGGCGGCACCCGTCCGGACTTGATCATGCTCGATGTCGTAATGCCGGAAATGGATGGTTACGAGGCTTGCAAAAGATTGAAGGAGAATCCTCTGACTGCAGAGATTCCAGTCATTTTTCTCACCGCCAAGAGCGAGGTGACAGATGAAGTGAAAGGTTTTGAACTCGGTGCGGTGGACTATATAACAAAGCCGATCAGCATCCCCATTCTACAGTCCCGCACCAGAACCCATCTGGCGCTGGCCGAACAGAGAATCGCGCTCGAACATCTGGTTGCGCAACGCACTGAACAGCTCGAGCGCACCAAAGATGCCGTGGTCTACAGCATGGGTGCACTGGCTGAAGCGAGGGATGAGGAGACCGGCTCCCATATTCTGCGCACCCGGGAGTATGTCAAGGTGCTTGGAAACGCGCTGGCCAGGCGTAAACGTTATGGCAAGACACTGAACGGGCGTACCATCAATCTTATTTCCCGGGCGGCACCGCTGCACGATTTGGGCAAGGTGGGCGTACCCGACCGGATATTGCAGAAGCGTGGAGCACTCAGCGAGGACGAACGCAGACAAATGGATATGCATGTTATCTATGGGCGGGATGCAATAGCCAACGCGGAACAGCAGGTCGGAGCGACCGAATTCACCGCGGTGGCCAAGGAGATAGCCTTCAGCCATCATGAAAAATGGGATGGCACCGGCTACCCATTGGGATTGTCCGGCGAGAAAATCCCCCTATCCGCGCGCATGATGGCGCTGGCCGATGTGTACGACGCCCTCGTCTCTCGCCGCTACTATAAACCGCCGATGCCCCATGAGGAGGCGATGGCCAGTATTCTGAAAGCACGGGGCACCCATTTCGACCCAGAACTGGTGGATGCCTTCGTGGCCTGTAACCAGGCCTTTCACGACATCGCCAGGCAATATGCTGAGGATAGCCGGCATCTTTCGAGCGAGCCGGAGAATTGTTATGAAAAGTGAATACAGATCCAAGACTCGCGGCAATCCATCGCTTGTCGAGCACATTGGCGAACCATGTGATCGCTGTCGGGAGCTTTTGATTCAGTCCCTGAGCCAATAAGCGGGTAGTTAGGACTTTTATTCAAGACTAGCCATTAGTTATTCTTCATTCTTGATGTACCATGACAGCTTGAGACGGAAATCCACCTCATTTTTAATAAGTTAATTTATAAAAGATTGATATATTGTTGTTATTTAACTATATTTATTCAACCTATTACTAAGTGCATTCTACCGCTTAATTTTATTAGGGCCCTAATCAATGCCTGCTACACTAGCCCTATCCTTTTCGGTCGTTGTCACGCCCAGAACAGTCAAACCTGCTGGTAAGAGATGTCAAACACCCTGACCAATGTTCAGAAGAAGCTACGGCAAGGCAAGCTTGGAGAGGCACACAAGCTTATCACCCGGGCATTGAAACACGACCCGGACAATCCTGAAATGCAGTATCAGTTAGGTGTGGTACTTCTACAGCAGAACAGGGTTGATGAGGCGCTCGAATATTTGCGCCAGGCGGTATCGAGCGGAAAGGCTCAACCTTGCTGGTATGTCCAGTGTGGCGTGGCGCTGATGCAGAAAGGTATGTTTAGTGATGCCGAGAAATCCTTCAGGCTGGCCGAAATGTCAGGTTGTAACGACGAGCGCATGTATCTCATACTCGGCAATTTCCACACCAATATCACACAGGATTTCTCTAAAGCGGAAATCTATTACACGAGCCTGATCAAACACAACCCAAACAGGTACGAGGCATATTTGGGACTCAGTGCCCTCTATATCCTCCAACAGCGATTCGAAGAAGCCATTCAGGCATTGGATTACTGCCTGACTCATGGCCATGAAACCGCGGAGGTTTACATCAACCTTTGCAAGGCACTCTCGAACCAGGGCCGGCAGAAGGAGGCGCTGGCGTGTATCAGAAAGGCGATTGAGATCAACCCGAACCACTTGATTGCCAAACAAAACTATATCGCGCAACTGGTATATACGATCGATGATCAATCCATTCTCTTTGGTGAGATCCAAAAGATAACCCAGTCGCTGAACAAACAGGCCAGGAAACGCTATCAGGGGCCGGTCGACAGGCAAGCCGACAGAAAGCTGCGGATTGGTTTCATATCGGCGGACCTGCGTCATCACGCGATTGCCTTTTACTTCAAGCCAATTCTTGAATCATTCAATAAAGATTTATTTTATATACATTTTTACTATAACAATTTTATTTACGACAAGATTACGAATGAGATCAGGGCAGAGGCCGATGGCTGGTGTGAATGCCACTTGTTGAGCGATGAGCAACTCTGCGATCAGATCAGGTCCGACAGGATCGATATCCTTATCGACCTTTCCAACCATACATTCGGCAATCGGCTGACCGCCTTCAATCTGAGGCCGGCTCCGATGCAGGTTGCCTGGTTGGGACTCCCGGTCACCACGGGTATCAGCGGCATCGACTTTGCACTGAAAGACAGTTCGGTGGTCGATATATGCGAACTCGACAAAAATTCCAGTGAAAGAATTCTTGCTGTCGAAGATCTGGTTTTTTTCAAACCGCTTTTTGACCTTCCTCCCCTCTCGGAGCCTCCTTGTGTCAAAAACGGCTTTGTTACTTTCGGTTCATTCAATGTACTGAGGAAAGTCGATAGTGAGCTCCTGGAAACCTGGGCAAAACTCCTGCACAAAGTGCCTGGATCAAAAATACGCATGGTAATCGATGATTACGAAAATCAGCTGATGCGTGACCACATCCATGATATTTTCGCTAAATACGGTGTGGATAAATCATGCGTTTACCTTCATCCCAGACAACAGCTCGCGGAATATCTCGATTCCCATCGCGCGGTCGACATTGCGCTGGATCCATATCCCTACCATGGACAAACCACCTCCTTCAACTCTTTGCTGATGGGACTGCCGCTGGTCTCACGTTCAGGAAAATCGGCGGCAAGCAACATCTCCACCAGAATTCTATCGGTGATTGGCAGGCAACAATGGATCGCCAGGGATTTCAATGACTATATCGATATCGCATCGTCTTTGGCTCAGGATAGAGAGCAGCTGGTTTCGATTCGCAAGCGCTTGCGCAACGATGTGGAAAACTCGTCTATCATGGATTATAGGCTTCACGCGCGGCATATCGAGGCTGCACTTATTGGAGGATGGCAGATGCTGTACGGAGCCGGCAACAAGAATGACGTGGATAAGTAAGGTAATAAAACGATCACCTCGACTACTGGTTGTACAAACAGGGGAATCCAAACACTATGAAGATGTCAGAAAATGTTGATTCGATCGAGGCGACAGTCCCGGTAAATGATGTCGTGAGTCGCTTGCGGCAGTGGGCCAGTGCCCATGACCGTTCGCAGGCCGCCAGAGAGGTGCACGCCTTTACCGAGCAGCTGATTGAACAGACCGGCCGTGGCTTGGTCCTGCGCGAAGCAGACCTGCGCGGTCTCGACCTGTCCGGTTTCAATCTGCGCCTGGCGGTTCTCAACCGGGCGGTGCTGCATGGAACCAATCTCTGCGGCGCCAATCTTGCCGGCGCCACCATTGTCTGTGCCGGCATGGAGAGAACCCTGCTCAAGGGCGCCAATATGCGCGGTGTCTATATGCACGCATTCGCCGCCCAGGTCTGCGACTTCAGCGGCGCCGACATGCGTGATCTCACCGACGCCACCGGCAGTCTGTTCCATGGCTGCTTCCTCACCGGGGTGAACTTCTCCGGCGCCGCCATTGCCGGTACCACCTTCTACCAGTGCATCATGGATGACACCCGGTTCGTGCGCAGCAACCTGCAAGGCTCGACTATCAACGAGTGCAATCTGTGCGCCAGCGATTTCACCGCCGCGCAACTCTCCCAACTGGCGATCACCAAGTGCAACATGCGCGGCGCCATTCTGAACGAGGCCAGCGGCGAGGGCTTGACCCTGCAGCGTCTGATCGATGCCGACAACCTCTCGTTGTCGCAGGCCAAGCTGCCCGGTTTGAGAGTCCGCAACTGCACCCTCTCCCGGCTCAAGGCGAAAAGCCTGGCGGCGCGTGAAGCCGATATCTCCGCAGTCTCCATGCCCTATGCCGATTTCACCACGGCCGACCTTGAACATGCCCGGCTGATCAATGTCAGTCTCGAAAACGCGCTGTTCAGCGGCAGCAAACTCGATGGCGCACTGCTCAGCAATTGCATGGCGGATCATGCCGATTTCAGCGGCGCCACCGGTGAGAATATCGCGGTGCGGGAATCCTCGTTCCAACAGGCCAACATGACCCGTTTTACCGCGAGATGCGCCAACTTCCGCGACTGTAATCTGACTCAGGCCTGTCTGCGCAATGCCTATCTCTACCGCGCCATGATTACCGGGGATCCGCCGAAATCGATGTCGATGATGGAGGCCGACCTGTCGGAGACCACCCTGGTTCAATCCTATATCGCGGGAAACCTGAGCCGCGCCAATCTGCGTGGGGCATTAATGGTCTATGCACGTCTGAATCAGGCGGTACTGGTGGATGCGGATCTGACCGGCTCCACACTGTTCGGCGCCAGCCTGGTGAAGACCCTGTTCGATGGTGCCAGGTTCGATAATGTCTCCGGTCCGGTTTTCAGCGACCGCTGCAGTGGACTGCAACAGGCCCTGGCTGTCGCCAGCGGCGAGAACAGCAGAAAACTGGCGGCCTTCGTCGAAGGGCTGGAAGGCCTGTTGACGGACCAACAGCGAGGATCCACTTGATCGCTGAGCCTCAGCCCCAGCCTGTGATCGATGTGCCACTGCCCGAAGTCGAGCGGGTCTGCCATCAGGCGCTCTCGCGTTTTATTTCACCTGCCGCGGCGGTCGACGAAGTGGCTGCGCAACTGCTCGATGCCGAACTCAGGGGCAAACACTCTCACGGTGTTGTGCGCATACCCTGGTTACGGGAGCGGCTCGGGCAATTTCACCATCAGCCGGCGCAGATGTCACGACCACTGCCGTGGATGCTGCAACTCGACTGCCGGCAGAGTCTGGGCTACTGCGCGGCCCGTGAGGGGCAGCGGCAATTGCTGAGCATACTCGCGGAGCAGCCCTTCGCGGTCGTGGTCTGTAGCGAAGCCTTTCCCACCGGGGTATTGGGCGACTATCTGAGGCCTTTGGCCGATTCCGGGTTTGTCGCTGTCGGCTTCGCCACCAGCCCGCCGCTGCTCTCCCTGCAACATGAGGGGAGTCCCATGCTCGGGACCAACCCCCTGGGCGTGGCGATCCCGGGCTTGGAGCAGCGCCCGCCGTTCGTTGCCGATATCTCACCCGCACCGACCACTTTCGGGCAATTGCTGGCGATGTTCTCAGGCTTCGAAGGCGATTTGAAAGATGCCGCGCTGCTGACCTCCGAGGGCAAGCCTGCGGTAGAACTCGGTGAACTTTTCGATGAACACGGCCGCTTCAGCGGCAAAATTCTCCTGCCCCTCGATAGCGGCCAGCGGCGACGACAATATGCACTGACCCTGGCGATCGGCTTGCTGACCACACTGTTCAGCGGTGAAACCGCCACCGGCGCCATGGTGCTGATGGCCTTTGATCCCCGACGCCTGCCTGGCATGCATCCCGAGGCCGCTGCATCGGTAATCGAGCGAATCGCCGGTCATCTGGACTGGCAAAGCATCCCCGGTGGACATGGGGAATCCCGACGCAGCGCTCTGCTCGGCAAGGGAAATCTGCCGCTTCCTCAAGCCCTCTGGAAGTCGCTGCAGGGCATGGCGGATAGGAGACATTGAACCGCAACGCCGCCATCACCCTGCTCGTGTTTCCGCTCGACATGGATGCGGTGGAATCCTTTCTCCGGGTGAGCCGTGCCCTGGGGATCAGGGTCATTGGCGCCAGTTCCGTTGACAATCCAGTTGTCGACCCGGCACTCGTGGATGAGCTGATCCACCTGCCCTATGTATCGGCGCCAGGGTTTGCTGATGCCCTGATGAGCTGCATCCAACGCCATGGCATCACTCATATCCATACCCCCCACCCCGGGGTGTGGACAGTGCTCAACGGGATACAGACCAGATACAGCCACTTCACTCTCTGCCGGCCATCCCCCTACCAGGCCATCCGGCAGGACTCATCGAAAGCCTATGTATGGGCCGACTCGACCGCTCGCGATCCTTTTCCACAACTGCTTCTCAATCCCGGTGAGGCTTTGAAACCGATACTTGAACCCCATGAGTATGCCGGCCTCCATGAGCGGTTTCTGCAGATACCCGGGCAATGTGGTGTGGATAAACTCACTGCATTCGCCCATCTCGCGAGGATTCTGCCGAGGGGTGATCTGGTGGAGATCGGTTCGTTCGCCGGCCGCTCCGCTTTTGCTCTCGCCTGGCTGGCTGAGCGTCACGATGTGGGCAGTCTCGTAAGTGTCGATCCCTGGTCGAATCAGGCGATCGATGATCAGGGCCTGCAGGCTGATATTCTCAACCGGGACATGGATTCCATCGATTTTGAAAAGATCTTCCTGATCTATCTCAGTAACATCTCGATGCTGAACAGTGCCGCTTACATTCGAGACATTTCAGTCAAGGCGATCGACCGCTACAGACAGGCCGCGGCCCAAGGCGTTCTGCGCAGCCCCGGGCTGCCTGCGATCACCCTGCAAGGCAGGATTTCACTGCTGCATATCGACGGCAACCATGAATACAGCCATGTGCGCCAGGATATCGAGGCCTGGGTACCCCTTGTATTGCCGGGAGGATGGGTGTTGCTGGATGACTATCGCTGGGCCTTCGGCGATGGCCCGAAGCGGGCCGGAGACGAGCTGTTGAGCGGCAACAGCTTTGAACAGGCCTTTACCCTGGGTGACACGCTCTATTTGAAAAAGAGTACTGCTTGTGCAACCCCATATGATATTCATTCAAGCCGCGAATGACGCCAATCACCGCAAATAACCGCAAATAACCGCAAAATAACTCCTGCAAACAAATATTGGTCGTAACTACTTGAAATAATTGCCAAACTGAGCGCCGGGTGCCGTGCAGGTATCAGAAACTGTTGTCCGCAGGGACGCGGACATCGTCGTGATACTTATGTTCCGCTCAGTAGGTTGATAGGTCACGCCTCTTCGTCGAAAAAAGTCCCAAGCATATCAAGCTCTGCTCGTCGTGCCTTGATAGAGGCCTTGGTCCGGTCGGCTCGCTGGTTCATTACCACCATGACACGTGAGAGGTCCGTCGAATTTCGCCGACAGGTCTGTTGCCTTGGATGGTTTCCGCTGAACATGCGGCGCAGGTGTCGAAATCCCTTTTGAACGCTATCCATAGCCAGTTCCATAATCGAGTTGATTACTGTCAACAGGACCCACCCAGTCGACATTCCCTCTAACCCGTTGTTGGCAGAGTTAGACAAAACTTAAGTCAACTCGCTCTCTATTGTTAAATTATTCACATACCTGATTACACCCAATACACGGCTTTGGTATTTCATTGTGCAAACCGTGATTCAGACTCCGCCGTTTGTGTGGCCCCAAACAGCACCCTGAACTCCGAAACGCGAGTTATAGATGTGGGGAAAGCTGAGCATACGAGGTAATCAGGTCATTCTATGAGATGCGGTCCCAGTTCCGCCTCTTCCATGCGATGTTCACGGATCACTCGGGCGGGTGAGCCAACGGCAACCACGCCTTCAGGAATATCGCGGGTAACGGTGGCGCCTGCGCCAACGAGGCTTCCACGACCGATCCTCACCTGTTCGATAACCTGGCACCCCAGCCCCAGGTAGGCCTCCTGGCCGCAGCTTACGTCCCCCGCCACCCTGCTTCCGGGACCGGCGAACACCGCCATGCCGAGATGGGCGCCATGGCCGATAGTGACCTGCCAATCGAGGGCGACGAAGTCATCGAGTCTTGCGCCGTGATTGACGGCGTTCATCCCCATCAGCAGTACCCCCTTGCCCAGAGAGGCATGTGCGGAGACGAAGGAGGATGGATTGACGATGGCCGGGCAATCGGCCTGCCTGTGTAGCAGCAGCTCACCATAACGCCGGCGTGCCCGTGGATTGCCGATGCCGACCGCAAAACCGTGGTCATGGACAAAGGATTCGTTGTGCAGCAACTCGTCTCCCCCCAGGATAGGGAGACCATTGACGAGTTCTCCCTTGCCACGGGTGCGGTCGATAAAACCGATCACACTAGATCCGGCAAGCCGGGCCACATCCAGCATGCAACAGGCGTGTCCGCCACTGCCGATGATCACCAGGGGTTTCTCTTCGTGTCGTTGTTCCATTAAACCCGGTCCTCTCTTCTGTCTATCACCCGGCGAGCCTTGAATTGAGTACGCGGAAAGGTCCCGGGCAGCTTCGGATCGACATTCACTCTTAAACCCAATCCACTGCACAGGCGTTGTTCCGCCTGAAGCCGGAACTGCTCCGCGTCCACCGCAGCGTCATATTCCGCTTCGATGCGGACTTGGTCCAGCTCGCCTCTGCGCTCGAGGAGAATCCGGAACTCTGTACCCATGCCCTCCAGACCACGCAGTAACTGCTCCACATCGCCGGGATAGAACTTCACGCCGCGCACGATAATCATGTCGTCGAGACGTCCGATAATGCCATGGGGCATGCGCGGATAGGTGCGGCCACAGGCGCAGGGCTGCTCTGTGATGAGGGTTTCGTCGCCAGGAAAGTAGCGGATCATGGGCTGGGACTTGCGCCATAGATGGGTGTAGACGACAGCACCCCTGCGATCATAGCCGAATGATTGATTGGGATTGTCCGGGTTGACCACCTCGGTATAGTCCACATCCTGGTAGACATGCATGCCGCCACCATGGGAACACTCCATATTGGAGCAGGGGTGGAGCTCGGCGACGTTACCGAAATCGATGGCCCGTATCCCGAATCCGGATTCGAGTCGTTGCCTCACGCTGGGAATACCGGCTCCGGGCTCGCCGCCGAAAAAGCCCAGACGCAGTCTGCCCGACGCCAGATCCACACCCTTGCTGCGGGCCGTCTCCAAAATATGCAGACAGAACGAAGGAGTGCCGCAGATCACTGTCGATCCCACCTGCTGCAGCATGGCGATCTGGCGCTCGGTATTGCCACCGGACATCGGCAGAACCTTGGCGCCGATCCGCTCGGCCGCGCCGAGCAATCCCCAGCCCCCCACATAGAGGCTCAACGGGAAGACGATCTGTACGATATCCGAGGGCCTTAGCCCCGCGGCCCAGCACTGCATCGCCTGGGCCTCGGAGACATGCTCCCAATCCTTTGTGCTGATCGCGAACAGCGTGGGCTGTCCGGTGGTCCCTGAAGTGCCCTGGATACGGGCGACTTCGGAAAACTCCACCCCCAGATAATTGCCGAAGGGTGGATGCTCGCGCTGGGACTGTTGCAGCATGGTTTTGGTGACAACAGGCACCCTGGTAGTGAAATCGTTCAGGTCATCGATCTGCTCGGGATGCACTCCCCTGGCATCGTAGAGCTGTCGATAGAAGGGGATATTTTCATAGACATAATTCAGCTGATGTTTGATGCGATCAAAAATCAGGACCTGCCTTTGATCGGGTGGGAGTGTCTCTCTTTGCCGATCCCAAAAAAGCTCACTGCCAGGATGCATCGCCGTTCGTCAGTTATTGATGGGTGATGATAGTATATCAACAATGAACTGCTATATTTGCGAAGCACAGACAACCGGCTACTTCAGCAAACGATTTGATTGCTTCGGAATCGATACGGTCGACTATCAGCGCTGCCCGCGGTGCGGCACCGTTTTCGCCCGGACCTTGCTGGAGCTGTCGGAAATGCAGTGGCAGTCTGTCTGCGAACAATATCACGGCAGCTATCGCGGAAGTGGCAACAATCCCAACGATCCCAATTGGCAGCTGCGACTCCAACAACAGGCGGATGTGCTGCTGATACTCGCCGAGCGCGGCGTAGTTTCCAGTCAGGGTCCATGGCTCGACCATGGTTGTGGCGAGGGGGAACTGGCAGGCATGCTCGAGGCGCGGCTCGGTCGCATAGCGCGCTATGATCGATACTGGCACGGGCACGACTATTTAGAGGAATCGGCACTGATCCCCGGCCATTTCTCTGTGGTGATCTCCACTTCCACACTGGAACATCTTCACAGCCGCGCCGGCATGGATGAGTTGGCGGGGCTGGTCGCCGATGATGGCTGCCTGGCACTGCATACCCTGGTCAGGGGGGAGATACCCTGCGACCCCGACTGGTTCTATCTTCTTCCCGTACATACCATCTTTTATA
This sequence comes from Candidatus Thiodiazotropha sp., assembly GCA_050292275.1. Taxonomy (GTDB): domain Bacteria; phylum Pseudomonadota; class Gammaproteobacteria; order Chromatiales; family Chromatiaceae; genus Thiodiazotropha. Next base: position 34,680 of record JBNKLI010000055.1, on the reverse strand, counting down.
CCAATCGCGGCATGGCCCGGCTTTTCGAACAATGGGGGTTTAGCTCCTCGCTCTACGTGGTGGAGGCGAGATTGTGGGTATGGTTTCGCAAACCTCTCAAAACATTGTTGGAGGCGTTGGGCGATCTGATTTCGCTGCCCGGGTGGCACGCCACCGAGGGATTTCTCGCCTACTGGCCCTGACACATTCCTTTGAGAGAGAAAGCTACTGACATGTCGCAGGAAATGGGTAATGAATCGAGAACCGACGCGTTTCGCCGAAATCCGCAATTGGAGAACCTGCTCGAGCAACTCAATGATCTGCTTCAGGGGTGTGTCGAAACCAGGTTGTCCCAATTCGACGCCCCCAGGTTACCGCTGGTCCTGGTCGTAGGTGGCCCACGCTCCGGCACCACCCTGATGATGCAGTGGCTCGCGGCCAGCGGCCTGTTCGGCTACCCGTCCAATCTGATGGCGCGTTTCTACAAGAGCCCCTATGTGGGTGCGCTCATCCATGAGATGTTGTTCAATCCGAAGTATCGTTACAAGAACGATTTCGTGGATTTAAAGCCCTACACCATGCACAGCAGTTTCTCCTCGGATCTCGGTAAGACCGAGGGCATGGCGGCGCCCAACGTCTTCTGGTACTTCTGGCGACGTTTTTTCGATTTCTCCGACTGCCCCTATCTCGATGAGGAGAAACGCCTGGCGGCCGATACCGGCGGTTTCGTCAGGGAGTTGGCTGCAATCGAATCCGTATTCCAGAAGCCGTTTGCCATGAAAGGGATCATCGTCAATTGGAACCTGGACTTTATCAACCAGCTGTTCAAACAGGTTCTGTTTATCCATATGCGTCGTGAGCCGGGGTTTCAGATTTCATCCATTCTCAGGGCTCGCGAGCGATTCAGGGGGGATCGACGGTTGTGGTGGGGCTTTAAGCCTCCCGAGTATGACAATTTGAGTTTCGCTACGCCGGAACAGGAGGTGGCGGCACAGATCCGTTACACGCGACAGGCCATCACCGCTATATTCGAAACCCTGCCGGGCGAGCGATGGCTGACAGTCGACTATGAAGCGTTTTGCGAAAACCCTGAGGCGGTGTACCAGATGATCAGGGAGAGGCTGGCCGTGCAAAACCATAATATGCCCATGCGCTATGAAGGGAGTGCCGCTTTCCACAGCAGCAACGGCCCCATTGATGCCGCCATTGAATCCTACATGCGAGTTTATGCAGATCTGGAGTGATCCGGGGATTCGCGGCAGATCGTCATGTCTCGGACATGACCCCGAGAATGGAGACAAGCCTGGCCACTTTCTCCTCATCCATCTCGGCGCCTGAGGGCAGCACAATCACCCGTTGCGAAATATCTTCACTATGGGAAAGAAAGCGCTTTGCATCCGGGTAGAGGTGGAGATAGGGCTGCATTCTATGACAACCGGGCCAGAAATAGCGCCTCGCCAATACGTTTTCAGCCTGTAGCACTTCGATTATCCGGTCACGGCTCAGGCGAGCCTCTTCGGTTACCTCGAGCACGATATATTGAAAGTTGTTCGATTCCCGTTCATCGAATTCCAGCAGCCTGAGCATCGGAATATCGGCAAGCCCGTTGCGGTAGGCATGATATACGCACCGGTTGTGATCGATGATCTTTTCTATGGACTGCAGGTTCGTCAGTCCCATGGCCGCTGAAATTTCCGTCATTTTAGCGTTGGTGCCGGGAAGAACCACATTGTCGACACCGGAAAAACCGAAGTTTCGCATCAGTCTGATGGTCTCGGCCAGCTCATCGTCGTTTGTCAGAACCGCACCGCCCTCGAAGGTATGAAAAAACTTCGTGGCATGAAAGCTCAGTACCTCGCAGCGGCCAAAGTTCCCTACCTTGATGCCGTCATGGGTGCAGCCAAAGGCGTGCGCTGCATCGAACAAAAGTGCCAGATTAAACTCGTCTGCAATCGTCTGCAGCGCTTCGACCGGCGCCACCCTGCCCCAGAGATGCACACCGATAATGCCGCTGGTGCGTGGTGTTATCATCTGTCGGACCGAAGCGGGATCCAGATTATGGGTCAGGGGATCGATATCGGCGAATACCGGTGAGAGTCCCTGCCAGTGGAGTGCATGGGCGGTGGCGATATAGGTATGCGAGGGGACGATGACCTCACCATCCAGGTTCAGCGCACGGATGGCGATTTCCAGGGCGATAGTACCACTGCACATGGCCACACAGTGTTTGACACCCTGCCTGTCGGCGATTCGTGTTTCGAGTGTCTGAAGCAGCGGGCCGTTATTGGTGTACCAGTGGCGATCGAGAACCTCTTCCACATAGCCCAGGAAAAGCTCACGGTCAGCGATTGACGGGCGCCCTACGTGGAGGGGTTCCGAGAACGCCGGTTCAGCTCCATTGACCGCCAGATCGCTGGCCGAGTTAATCTGTTTCATGCGCAGTAAACTAGCAGACATATCTGGAAAAAGACACCATATCCGACATCCCTGAATCCCTACTGGAAGCGTTGGCGTTACGGTTCAATATCTGACCCGGAAAAGGGTGGCGTAAAACACCGGAATCACGCCAAGGGTCAGCATTGTCGAAAACAGCAATCCCCCCATGATGCTCACGGCCATGGGACGCCATATTTCGGCACCTCCGATGTAGAGCGACACCAGACCGAACCATCATCAGTCGACATCGCGAGATAGACGAAACGCCCCGAGGCATCCTCGATCACCGCCTGGGCCGATATGAACACCGATCCCTGCAATGCCTCGCTCTCGCCTATGCGTTCTCCCCGGACCGTGACCGACATACCGGGCAGGATATTGAATTCTTCTATTCTGGGCAGGTTGAATGTGACACTGAAGGTGTTGCTCTCCGAATTGGCCTGGGTGGAAACCTCCTTCAGGCTAATGGGAAAGTCAAGGATCGAACATCACTCCCAGATCACGCACCATGTATTTACCGGCGCGCAGCCATGCTTTCTCATTATCCCCTCTGAAATCGTAGGCTTTGCTGATCAGCGTTTTCCCGCTAGCGACATCCTTGACCTCAATGTGCATGGTCAATATCAGGATGCTCATCTTGTAGATCCAGCCGACCATCACTTTATCGGCATCGAGTGCTATGCCGAGATCATACTCGCATCGGTTACAGTTATGAATATCCGTGCCCAGTCGAGCGGCATCGACAACCTCATTGACCTCGTGCTGTGATACAACGCTGAATATTCCTTTTTCGTCGATTGCCCGGCCTACGAAGTCGGTGAGTGTCGAGAGCATTTTCTGGTTACGAGTCTCGCCTCCCGGGACAGGCGTGTTATCCACGATTTCAAACGGGAGCACAGCGAGCCGCTCTTTTGTCGCTGCATAGAGGTATGTGGGTGAAAGGAAGCAGACACCGGTCATCAGCGCCAGGGTCATGCCCAGGACCCAGTGAAGTCCAATGCCTGCATTGCAGTATCGCTTTGAAGTACTCATCGGTTGCCTCCTCATAATGCTGCCGGGTAGATGAAGCGTAAGTGCTCATTAGCTCATGAATAGTGGAAGGCACTCGTACTCTGTTCTGCCAACAGGCTCAAAACCTCCTGTAGTGTAGCAGGTCCCTGCAGCGATTTGGCGTCAGAGGGATGCAACCCGGGGGCCACCATAACGCAGCGGGCGTGTAATATCCCTAATATATTCCGGGTATTATGACGGCAACCTGCCAAACACTCGATATACTCTCATCTGCAACCGACAACTGGCATCCGTTTCTTCTATACTCAGCTATGCAACCCATTCATTGCTGAAGGAACCTACCTGTGAAAGGACTCACTGTTTTCCTCAATATGCCGGCCTTGATCGTGCTCGCGCTCGCTTTCAGCACACCCTTGGCGAACCCGGCGGAAAACGACACATACAGTTTCGGAGTCGTCCCCCAGTTTGAACAGCGCAAGCTGTTTCGCATATGGCGCCCGATCCTGGACGAGCTGGAACATCGCACCAAGCTCAGCCTCAAACTGGTGGGCAGCCCCAAGATCCCGGTATTCGAGCAGAAGTACTTGGAGGGGACCTACGATTTTGCCTATTTGAATCCCTATCACCTGCTCATGGCGCACGACGCCCAGGGCTATATGCCACTGATCAGGGATGGCGGACGCATGCTCAAGGGGATTCTGGTGGTAGCCAAAGAGAGTCCGATTCAAAGTGTACGCGAACTTAGCGGAAAAGAGGTCGCCTTTCCCTCACCCAATGCCCTGGGGGCTTCACTACTGATGCGGACTGAGCTGGCGAAACTACACAGTGTGGAGGTTATTCCCCGCTATGTGCAGACCCACAGTTCCGTCTATCTCCATGTGGCACTGGGGCTGACGGAGGCCGGTGGGGGTGTGGCCTCGACCCTGAACGCCCAGAAACCCGATATCAGGCAGAAACTGCGGGTCCTCTATGAGACAAGGACGATGAATCCGCACCCGATAAGCGTGCATCCACGGGTTCCCGAGGCAGACCGGGAGAAGATTCGCCAGGCCCTGCTGGAGATGGCAAAAACGGAAACAGGTGCCGCGCTGCTCGCCAAGATTCCCATAAGCAGGGCGATGACTGCCAGCCTGGAGGACTACACACCCATGTACTCCTGGGGACTGGAAGAGTTCTACGTAACCGGCAAGCAGTCGGCTCGCTAGCAGCTACGGGACACTGCCAATGAAACTGAGAATCAAGCTGTATCTACCCCTGCTACTGTTCAGTCTGCTGCTTGGTCTCTATTTTCGTTTCTACTGGCTGCCCAATGCAACCGACTCCATGCTTCATCAATCAGAGCGAAACTGGTTTGCACACCTGACCAGCGTGGCCGAGGGCTTGATCCCGCTGCTCCTGGAAAACCAGCTGGCCAATGTCTACGAAAATCTGGACGCCCTGCTGGAGCAGAACAGTTCCTGGCTCTCCATCAAGCTGACCGACAGCGCAGGCCACCGGCTTTACCCGCTGGATCCCCCCACGGATACAGGCGGTTTTCCATCCCATGTTCAAACAGAGCGCCTCGCTGTCGGCTTTGCCGAACCGGCCCTGGCCCAACTCGAAGTCACTCGTAACATCAGCCCCCTGCTGAGCGACATCGAGAACCTGGAGAAACGGCTCAACATCACTCTCCTTCTTCTCCTGCTCGTCTTCATATTATTGACTGGCGGCATGCTGGATTGGCAGATACGCCGACGTCTGAAAAAACTCGCGCAGGCAGCCAACTGCTTGACAGCCGGTGATTACGATGCGGCCCTTCCAAAGCAAAGCAGCGATGAGATTGGGGAACTGACCAGTGCCTTTGACAGTATGCGACATGCGCTCGCGGCCTATCATCTACAGTTGCAGGGCGAGATAGATGACCACAAGCGCACCGCCGAGGCTCTCGAGGAGGAGAAGGAGCGGGTCTCCTACCAAGCCACTCACGATCCCCTTACCGGCCTGATCAATCGACGTGAGTTCGAACGACGCATCGCCGAGGCACTTTATCAGACAAGCCAGGATGGCAGCCATCATGTTTTGCTCTACCTGGACCTCGATCAGTTCAAGATCGTCAACGACACCTGTGGCCATATCGCCGGAGACGCCCTGCTCCAGCAACTCCGTCTCTCCCTCCAGGACCGCATCCGCCAAAACGATTCACTTGCCCGTCTCGGCGGCGATGAATTTGGTGTCCTGCTCAAACACTGCAACCTGGACGATGCCCTGAGAGTGGCTGAATCCCTGCGCCAGGCAATCCAGGATTTCCATTTTGTCTGGGAGGGGATGACATTTACCGTGGGTGCGAGCATCGGTGCCGTTAGTGTCGACAAACACAGTGGCAGCATCAGTAACCTGCTCAGCGCCGCCGATTCGGCCTGCTACATGGCCAAAGAGAGAGGGCGCAACCGGGTGCAACTCTACCAAAAAACAGACGAGGACATGGTCCGCCAACAGGGTGAAATGCTCTGGGTAACCCGTCTCACGGACGCCCTGAGCAATGACAGGTTCGAACTCTTCTGCCAACCCATCGTGTCTATATCCTCCAATAAACCGAGACAACACTACTATGAGATCCTGCTACGCCTGAAAGATCAAAATAATGATCTCACACCACCAGGTGCCTTTATTCCCGCTGCAGAACGCTACAACATGATAACGCTGCTGGATCGCTGGGTGGTCGATCACACCTTCGATTATCTACAGCAGCGACAGCAGATGGAAAAGCTCCGTCTCTCCATCAATCTATCCGGCAAGTCGTTGGGCGACAAGGCCTTGCTGGCGCACATTGAGAACCGAATTCGAAACGGTGATATTAAAGGACACGAAATCTGTTTCGAAATCACCGAATCCGCTGCCATCACCTCCCTTGCGACGGCCCGCTTTTTCATGGAGTCCCTGAAAGTACATGACTGTCGTTTCTCTCTGGATGACTTCGGGCGGGGCATGTCTTCCTTCTCCTACCTGAAAACCCTGCCGGTAGATTACGTCAAGATCGACGGCTCCTTCATCCACGACATCGCCGGCGAGCCGGTCGCTCAAGCGATTGTCGGTGCGATCAGCCGGATTGCCCACACCATGCAACTGCAAACCGTCGCCGAATTCGTGGAGAGTGAACCGGTATTGAGTGAATTACAACATTTGGAAGTCGACTATGCCCAGGGTTACTACATCTGCGAGCCCTTTCCGATCACCGCACTGTCGAGTGAAGATGAGTGTGACATCGCTCGCCCCAAGGGAGCTGATCCCGTGTAATGCCGCGGCCACCAGACCAGGGCGAATGCCCAGCCAATCATGTTGCTCAGGCTGATCTCTTTGCGGAACTTTCTCTCGGCACCAGTCATCTGTTACCCTCAGTCCTGTATAAAGAGCTTTAAACAAACGCAAACTGATCGACCAACCAAGCAGGAGAGAATCACCATGCGTATACTGCACACAATGATCCGGGTCGGCGACCTACAGCGATCAATCGATTTCTATACACAGGTACTCGGCATGAAGTTGTTGCGCCGGCAGGACTACCCCGAAGGCCAATTCACCCTGGCTTTCATCGGCTATGGCAACGAGGACGATAACACGGTCATCGAACTGACCCACAACTGGGATACCGACAGTTACGACCTGGGCAATGGTTTCGGCCATTTGGCGATCGAAGTGGACGATGTCTACGAAGCAGCGGCGCAGATCAGTCAGCGTGGCGGTAAAATCATACGCGAGGCAGGACCGATGAATGCCGGCACCACGATCATCGCCTTTGTGGAAGACCCCGACGGATATGCAATCGAGTTGCTGGGTGTCAAGTAGCTTGATTCTCTAGTAACTATCCCAGGCTATTAACCCGGCGAAGGTGGGAATCCATATGATCGACTTTTCTGGTTCCAGGCTTATGCCTGGAACCAGAAAAGTGAATAATCGGATGCTTCCCAAATTTACAATCAATAGAGACGCTACTACTATTATTCGGTATTGTACTACTTATTAGGTATTGAGAATTCTTAAAAAATGCTTAAGCAGGGGTCTTGTTTGAATATGGGTTTGGCTGGTGAAGGGCAATGAGTTTCCACCAATCATCCAACCCTATTGACGAGCTTCAGTTTTCAACACAAGTTGTATTCCAGGAGCCAATCGACAAGAGGCTGACGCCCCCCAAAGGAGTAGACCCTGATGAGTGGGCGACACATTTAGCGCATATCTCTTCAAGGGAACCCGGCAATCTGCTCAATCATGTACGAAGGATATATTTGCATCTGGCACTCAAACAATCGGATGCACTCTATGGTGCTATGCTGGATCTCTTTCTGGTTCTGGGCGATAAAGGCGGGCGGCTGCGTCGCCATTTACTCGACAAGGCCGGAAATCTGCTCTCGCAAGAGGAGCATGATCTATTCCTCACTTTCAGTAAACCGGGTCTGAGATCAGATCAACCACTCCCGCCCAGTCAGCATTCCGTACTCGGGAATTTTTTCGGCGGTGAACTGGGCTTTATCGAGGTACACGACAACCAAGACCAATCGGACAATCATGAGATCGATCCCATGGAGTCGGCCAGGGAAGAGCTCAACTATGGTAATACGGCCGGTGCCCAACAGATTCTTGAAGAGGCAATACTGAAGTTTCCAGATAGACTGGAGTTGCATCACAGTCTGCTCGAAATATACAAGCACACCCGATCACTCGATGATTTTCAGAACATGAAGAGACGTTTGGGCGATGATATCGGAATCGCGCAAGCCGCATGGAATCAGACCGGGCAATCGATAGTAAATAGCGGTCAACAATAGATGTCTAGCATTATAAAAAAAATAAAAAAGCCGCTGGGAATAACCCTGTTGGGCGTCAATGAGCGTGACAGGGCCAGATTGGAACTGTTTCTTGACCGTCACTGGTCCAGCAATTGTGTCCTGGTACCCGAAGAATATGCCGACTTATGCATTCTGGAACTGGACGGTCTGGGTGGACAAAAACTATTGCAACAACAACAGGAGCTTTACCCTCATCGCCCTTTGATTGTATTGTCGATACACGATATCGATATCGATATCGATGGTGTTACTCTCTTGCGCAAGCCTCTGAGCGTAAATCTATTGAAAAGTGCCATCGATAGTCGCATGAGCGTATTTGTTCCGCACACACCAGTGGTGGAGATACCGACGCCTGAAGCTGCACCAAGATCCGTTGCGGAGCGCGCATCCGCAGATCGTAATGAGCAGAAACCCAGCGTCATGGAATTCAGGATCAATGAACGGCGACGCTCATTACCCGATACGGCAACCCAGGCTCGCATCATCCGCGGCAGTTGCAGTCGAGCCGACAACATTGAACCTGCCAACCCGTCCGACACTAGCAATCTCTACTATGACCCTGGCATCTACTTCCAACATGCTTTGAAGGACGCTATTGGTCGGTGCAAGCGTGAGTTCCGGCCCTTGAGATTGAGCATGCCTGGTGAAAAGTATATCGTGCTTTTACCGGAGGTCGACCTTGCACTGACCAGTCTCAGCGATAGTAAGTTGCGGCCACGCTGCGTTTTACCGATAAAGCAACATCAGATCCGCATTGACTATCCTGAAGAAAGCGCATTTGATCTTTTATATGCCAACGAAGTAACAGTACAGGAATTTGATGGTTTACTTTGGAAAGTGGCTTTATGGAGCGCTCGTGGACGTTTGCCGGCAGGCATAGACATCGAGGCCATCATTGGGCTGCAAAAGTGGCCTAATTTAACCCGTTTACTGTCAATCCCGCAGTTTTTGCGTATCGCATCGCTATGGGTAAAAACGCCATCATCACTTAGAAAAACCCCGGAACTACTCAATATCGAGAGCCGTTATGTGTACGCGTTTTTCAGCGCCTGCTACGCCCTGGAACTGATCCAGTCCATGTCCACAACCGAGGGCCAGGATGTCTTGCAGAACAATCCGGAGAATTCCACCATACCGAAAGGCGTTCTACAACGAATCCTGCGACGTTTACATGTAGCATAAAAGAAATTCAAGGCTGAAATAAAAAGAACAATGGCAGATTACAAAATCATCTTCACCGGCCCGGTTGGCGCCGGCAAGACAACGGCTATCAGTGTATTATCGGATATACCGCCGGTAGTCACCGATGAAGCAGCCAGTGACATGACCCTGGACCGTAAGCAGCACACCACGGTGGCGCTGGATTACGGACTCATGCAGTTAGGTGGCACTGAGCGTGTCCACTTGTATGGCACACCTGGCCAGGAGCGTTTCAGTTTTATGTGGGAGATACTTACCGAGGGCGGACTGGGACTCGTTCTGCTTATCGACAACTCCCGAAAAGAGCCGTTTCGCGACCTGCAGTTCTTCCTTGATGCTTTCAATGGTTTTATTGGCAAAACCGCCGTTACCATCGGCATAACAAGAATGGACGAAAAGGATTCACCGGCAATTGACGACTATCACAATCATGTGTCGTCGCTAGGCTTGCCCAAGCTTCCGATTCTGGAGGTCGACGCTCGAGAAAAAGAGGATATGTCACTCTTGGTGCAATCCCTGCTCTATACACTCGACCCGACATTGGCCGGTTAATCCGATGAAACCAAATTTCAACTCAAACCTCTTTCTTGAACCCACTCCCGCCGGAGCCTTTTATGCTGTCAGTGCCGGCGATGAAGAACCTGCAAGAAATCTTTTATTGGGCATCTTGAGCGAACGCTCGTTACCTCATTTGGATCCCACACGTCTCAGTGCCTGGAGCGGCCTGCAACACAAAGAGTCGTTGGAACTGGTACATCGACTACAGGAACTAGGCTGGCTGAGCGCACGCCAGAGTACACATGGTGCACCTGATGGAATTCTGGAAGAGGTGCTGCCGTCTATGCTGGCGCAGGTTTCGATCGAAGGTAAGGCGTTGTTGGCCGACGACCAGGGACTCTATCTGAGTGCCAGCGGCATAGCGCACGAAACCGCCGAAGCGTTATCTGCTGTCAGTGCCAGTCTGAGTTCAATCTATGACCGCCACCACCGCTTGCTGGTCAATAATCTAGGCCTGCGGGAGCAGGCATGGACGCTCTCGAATGCGGCCGGAAACAGCCGACTCGGTTTCTGGCCACTCTATATCGGACCTCAGCGGTTTATCCTGGTGGCCCAGGGCCGCCCCACGTTCAATCAACCTGCCTTTCGTGATCTGGTGTGGGTTCTCGCTATACGTTATTCAAAACAGAACAACATTTCAAAAGAAGGCACACACGATGACTTATATTGACCCGACATGAACCGGGCTCTGTTCGACTATCTTACGAGTGCCTACAGACAACCAGACTCCATACCTGCACAGTACTTAAAAAAAGAAGGAGAAAACAACGATGCGCGAAGACATGTTAGCCTCTATTTTGAGCGATCTTAACGGTAGTTCGGCGGAAATCGAAGCCTCTGCTGTAATCTCCACCGACGGCCTGATCATGGCCGCCCTGTTGCCCGCCAACCTGGACGAAGACCGAGTGGGTGCCATGAGCGCCGCCATGCTCTCCCTAGGCGACAGAACCGCGGCAGAACTTTCGCGGGGCGAGCTGGAGATGGTTTTGATCAAGGGCAATAATGGTTATGTGGTAATGACCCATGCCGGCGATGAAGCAGTAGTCTCCGTTCAAGCAAAGGCCACTGCCAAACTGGGATTGATTTTTCTCGATATCAAACGAGCAGCCACTTCCATCAGCAAGCTCATCTGAACACCAGCTGGAGACCAATTCTATGATGCCCCTTCGCGACATGGATCCAGCCGACATCAAAGGCGAGTACAAAGAAAGAGTTCTCACCTATTCCGATTCCAATAAGCGTAAGGTGCTGGTGACTGAAAACGAAACGCCGTTTCCGGGTGGGCGTCTCATCGTCTCCAGCACTGATCCCAATGGAATCATCACCCACGCCAACCAATCTTTCGTGGAGATGTCCGGCTACTCCGAAGAGGAGTTGATTGGTCAGCCACATTATATCCTGCGCCATCCCGACATGCCTGCCGCGGCATTCAAGGATTTGTGGGACACAGTGTGCAAAGGAGAAAAATGGCATGGCTATGTAAAAAACTTACGTAAAGACGGTGGCTACTATTGGGTGATGGCTACCGTCATTCCCAATATCCGTAACGGTACAATCGCGGGATATACTTCGGTTCGGCGCAAGCCGGCTCGTCGAAAAGTGGATGAGTGCATCAAACTCTATCCCACACTGCTCTGATTGGAGTTTTCCATGCCCTATCAAATGACGGTAAGTCCGGACTTTACACCTGATCACATCTCAGGTTGGTATATCTTCAATACCTGGTTGCAAAAAGCACTGGGGATGGATATTCACCTGGAACTCTATGATGGTTTCGAGCAGCAGCGTGCAGCGGTTCTTTCAGACCAGGTGGATCTGATCTATGCCAATCCCTTCGACGCAGCCATGCTGGTGCGGGAAAAAGGGTTTTTCCCCATAGTCAAACCCCAACGTTCCCCGGATGAAGCCGTTATCGCCGTACATGTCGACAACCCTGCACAGGAGGTGGAAGACCTGAGCGCAGACATCTCTATTGCCGCTACCGACGATCCGGATGTCAATCTCATTTGTTATATCATGCTGGAGCCGGCGGAACTCAATGCCACAAACACGCATAGAAACATCAAGAACTCGTATCCCTTGGTAGCCAAGGAATTGATTCAGCAAAAAGCAGACTTGGGTTTCTTTCTGCTTGAAGCGTTCGATTCGCTTTCAGATATAACCCGCAGGAAATTGCGTCCACTGGTGAGCAGTCAGATACAGGTTATTCACCATGCTCTGCTCGCCGGCCCGAGACTGTTGGAAAAACAGAACGTGCTGCGTGATCTGTTTGTAGGCATGAACCAGGATAGCAAGGGCACCGGGGTGTTGAGTACACTCGGGTTCAGCGGCTGGGAACTTATGGGCAACGAGGAAATGGAGTTCATGATTGACCTGATGGATACGTTGAATTACCAACCTGCCTGAAGGCCCGAATGGCAAACCGGTGATAGGATTCGACGGATGGAGATCCCTGTTATCGAATCGGCAGCACTTTGATGTACTCATCGGTCGCCTCCCTGTCGCTGCCGATGACAATGCGAAGATGGCCGACGGCGGAAACTTCCAACTGCCCCCGGATCTGCGCATACTCACCGTTTTCGGCCTGACCCAGATAGGTGGCGGTATAGCTGACGACTTCAGCGATTGCGCGATGGTCGATCAGGTAGCGGGCGGGGTAAGCGAAACCGTGGCTGGCGTCGGCGATGCGTGCCTCCAGGCTGACTCTTCGCTGCTTTCGAAAGCGCAACAGGTCCTGCCAGTGCTCCGGCGTCAGCAGCGAGATATCGAATTTCGTCCCGTCGATGGCCGCCTTGTTGTATTTACGCCGCTCATGCCAGAGATATTCGTCGTATGAGAGCGAGCAGCCGCGCCGCTCGTAGGCATCGCGCCAGAGCCTGGCGTCGAGGGGCTGCAACAGGCCTCTTGCCAACAGTCTCTTGATGATCTCCCGCGCCTTGCTGAAGCTGTCTTCTGCGTAAAAGGTCAGATCGATATCGGATTGCCTGTTCTGGGCCCCGATCAACAGCGAACCGGTGACTCCCATTTCACCAGTCTCGAGGCCTTGATCGCTGAAAAGCGCGATCAAGCGCTGCAGCCGGGCCTCTATTTCGTCCCCCGGGGTTTTCCCGAGGAGAGTCTGCAGTCGGTCGCGCGCCCGATGATGGATGGCGACCTTGTCGTGCGCAACGCCATGCAGGGTAACATCCCTGGCCCTCGAGTAGTGGAGATAGTCGGGATGGTGATTTCTCAGCAGCTCGTCCGCCTGGGCGCTCGAGAGTTTTCGATACCCTTTCGGGGTTCTGCGGTAACGCAGAAAACAGAGTACCCGATCCTCTTCCAGGACCTCGGTAACGACCGCGAAGATCAGGCCCTCGGCAGTCTCGATGAAATCCTTTGGTCTGTAGCTGTCCGGTTCCACCTATCCCGCACCGGTTTTTGATGAATGTCGGATGGCTTCGGCACCACTCCAGAGCCGACGGAAGTCCTCGTAGTCATACGCCTTCATCAGCCTTGGGACCCCATCTTCGCCAAGGAGATGAATCGAGGGAAGATTGTGTCCGTTGAACCATGAGGCCTTGATCAGGCTGTATGCACCCACATTCTTGAAGACAACCCGATCATTTATCTCGAGGGGACGCTCGAAACAGTATTCGCCGAAGAGATCACCGCTGAGGCAGGTGGATCCAGCCAGGGTGACCTCACAGGGGCCCTCGGCGGATGCTTCCAGCAGTTGCGGTGCAATCTGATATTCGAAGACTTCCGGTAGATGACTGACCGAGGTGTCGAGCACGGCGATAGTCCTGCCGTCGCTTTCGAAGGTATCGATGACACTCGCCACGAGCAGGCCGGCGTCGTCGACCACGGCCTTGCCGGGTTCCAGATAGACCTGCACGCCCCAGTCCCTGTGAATCCGCTCGATGATCGATAGCAGCCTCTGCAGATCGTTCGACGCCTGGAACAGATAACCGCCACCCAGGTTTACCCACTCGATCTCCCTCACCAGTTGCGATAGATGGGTCTCGATATGCGCAACCGTCGTTTCGAGAGGCGCAAACGAAGTTGAAGCGAAATTGGTGTGCAGATGCAGACCGCTGAGCCCGCTTGCCGACAGTCTGCCCGAGCGCCAGTGCGCGGCTACCTGCGGCAGGGGAACCCCGAGTTTCGAATGGGCGCGGCATGGATCGTAGCGTGGATCCTCGAGAAACGAGAGCCGAGGATTGATCCGCAGTCCCACCCCCGCACGACCGGCGCATGACAGGGCGAGGCGTTCGAGCTGGTTCAGGGAGTTGAAGCTCACCATGTCGCAAAGCCCCGCGATCTCGGCCAGCTCATCCCGTCGCAGCCCGGGCGATGTAATATGCAGCGTACCACTACCCGCAAGTACCTCATGGGCCAGTTTTGCTTCAAACAGGGAGCTGACGGAGAAACCGTCCACCAGTCCCCGCATCCGCTTCAGCAGTCCGTCGAATGGACAGGCCTTGATCGAGTAGAGAATACGGCAGCCACTGGCCGAACGGATATGCTTCAACAGCAGCAGATTCTCTGCCAGGCGTCTTTCGTCAAATACGAATGCAGGGGTCGCCGGGAGCTGGCCGATCCAATCCCGGTGTTGCAGCGAGCTCTCATGAATGGCGTCAGTAAGCTTGATGACCATGGCCTAACCTGCTGCGAACGCCTGACCGGGCAGCCTGGTTGAATGTGAGACGGCATCGCGAACCGTACGCAGCCTGGAGGCGCTGACACGGGCTGTGCGTTCGCTACCCTCACACAGGGCGCCACGGAAACCGAGATAGTCGGGCGCCAATGGAAGCAGCCTCGGTATATCCTCCAGGCACAGGGATCCGGCCAGGCCGCTGAGCATATCCAGTGCCCTGGTTTGCTCGACGAAATCCTCGAGCCGCGCCGTATCGATCTGCTCGAGCAACCCTCCCCCGCGCTTGCCGGCGGTGTCGATCATGACACCGCGGAAACCGGCGCCGGCAAACTCCCGCAATCTGTGCAACGGCGGCTCGCGATCGGCGAAGAGAACGGCGATCACATCGAACTCATGGGTGAGCGAGGCAATCGCCCCCAGGCACTGGCTCAGATTGTCGTTGGAGAAGAACCCGACCTTGACGTAGTCGACGCCGCATTCGGCGGTTTCGCGGATCGCCGATGTGAGACGTTGCGCCTCTGGCGGCAGGTCACCGACGGTGGCGCTCACCGGCAAGCGGCCCGCGCATATTCTCACCAGCTTGCGAATCGTCGCATCGGGAAGCGCACCGAGCGCCCCGGCATGAGGGTTTTTCAGATCAATGATATCCGCACCCGCCTCGATGGCCGATGCAAGCTCCAGCTCATCGACCACGCTTGCCAGCATACGCGTCATAACGCTCCCTCCTTACCTGTCCTGAACTCTTCAACGCGGGCCATCAGCCACTCCCAGGCGGTGCGCTCCCTCTGCCCGGCGGTCTTGTCGACAGCGATGCTCAGGTAGGCGAGTTCGGCTTCTATCTTGTGTGCCGGCAGGCGATCGAGGCGGCTTACCAGGATCGCCAGCTCCAGTACCGCCGCCTGGGCCCGGTTGAACCCCTGAAATGGCTTGTGGTTGGCCTCGTGGACCGGTCTGCAGATCAGGCGGGGACGAATCTGATCCTCCTCCACCCGCAGCAGGCGTACTTCGCAGTGGGCCAGGGCGTCGGCCAGGCGCGGCGCCGCGACCTTCTCCGCCTCGAGCAGTGGCCAGTCGTAGCGACCGGTGAGACAGCCGGCGAAGACTCTGACATCGTCGCAATAGTTGATCACGGCGCACTCCTCCGCGAGGATGTTCTCCAGGGTGCGCGAGGGGCGAAAAGGGGCAATCACCACCTCATCCTCATGCCGAACCACGCCCATGGGAGCGATATGGTTCTCGCCCTGCGGATTACGGCTGGTGACGATGACTTCTTGAATCATGAGGTTTTCCCGGCTTTCTTCATCGTGGTGCCCGCCTCATCCTGGCGGCGGACATCCTGTTCGGTCTCCGCCAGGGCAGCGCCCCAGCGCAACGGCTGATCCTGTACATAGCGCTTTCCAAGTTGCCGGGCTATCTGGGCCCGGGCGAGCTCCACCCCGAGGTAGAAGGCGTGACCTCCATCCTCTTCGACGCCCAGTTCGGGATAGAAGTCGAAGGGATCCTCATGGGTCTGGAGGCCGTCCCTGTTGTAGAGGTGGATTCCCTGATCGCTGACCTGAATCCGGTAGCTGGGGTCGCGGATGGCACCGGCCAGCTCCCTGATCTCGCTCAGGGTATAGGGAAACGGCCTTATCTCGTGCAGGCCGCTCAGCCTGCCGTCGATCTGTTTCGGCAGGGTCTTCTCGCGGCGTGCCCAGTACATGATGCGCCGCGCCACATCCGCCTCGCGCACGGCGCTGCGACAATGGGGGCTGACCTGGGTGGTCAGGATATTGGTGATATGGAGTTCCGAAATGATACCCATCAATACTGCATTGATGCCGGTAGTGTCCGCTTCCGTAAGCTCGGTGACATTACCCACTCCCATCATGATTTCTGTGTCGGGATGTGCCGAACGCAGGCGATGGTAGCGCAGGACGGATTCCGTGAAGCCAAATTGGATTGGATCGAGTATGGGATCAGCGATATAGGCGCGCCCCTGTTCGTCGAGCCGCTGCATCGCCCGCGCGAGAGAGTCCAGATCGCCCGGTTTGGCGGGGATCAACACCGGCGTTGAGGCGACCTTGTCGGCGATCCACAGGTTCTCCTCGTGCAGACTGAGCAGGAAATCGGCCCCGGCTTCACCCCCCGTCAACAGCTCCTCGGAGGACATCGAATCCACGCTGACCAGAAACCCCGCCTCCTTGAGCGCGCGCACGCTCTGCGCGAGATGGGGGAAAGGGGTTTGCGGAAGGCAGCCGAGATCGATGACATCGGCGCCATCGGCAACATAGGCGGCGGCCCGGGCAAGGATCGCCTCGATGCCAAGCTGGGGAGCATCGACGATTTCCGCGAATATGCGTACATCGTAGCCGCTCAGATCCGGGGCCTTGCCCTGCATGCCGAAAAACCGTGGCAGATCCATCAACTCATCCGGCCCCCGCTCCACCGGTATGCCGTAGTGGCGGGTCAGGGCATCGAGGTCTCCGCGACAGCGTCCGGGCACCAGGATCCGTTCGGCGTCACCGATGTCGCCGAGACGGCGCTGGATCATCCCGGCGGTCATCAGCGCCGCCACCTTGAGGCCAAGATTGTGCACCCGCCACTCGAACGCCTCGGCGGCCATCTCCTGCAACACACGGGTGAGCTGCCGCTCGGCAAGGGAGCCAGTCAGGAATAGAATCTTTTCAGTCACCAGCGCATCCTATTCAGCACTGTCCCGCTTCCTGGCAGGGAGGATTTCCCGCCTGCAGATACCCCACTGATGATCCGCCTCCTCCACCGCCACCTCGAGGGTTTGCACATGGCTCAGGGTCGTATGCGCTTGGAGCAGCGGCAACAG
This sequence comes from Candidatus Thiodiazotropha sp., assembly GCA_050292275.1. Lineage (GTDB taxonomy): Bacteria > Pseudomonadota > Gammaproteobacteria > Chromatiales > Chromatiaceae > Thiodiazotropha. The sequence goes on along the minus strand of JBNKLI010000055.1, from coordinate 17,219 downwards.
GGACTCTATGATGTGCCAGGCGAGCATTTCGGCCGTGGTGTTGGCGACCGGGAGAACCAGGCAGTTGTCGGCCGGCAGCGAGAAATGCTTGTCATAGCTCGACACCTCTATCTGACCTGCCACCTGTTCGATTTTGACCTCCCCGCTCCTGCCCGGCAGCAGGATCTTGTCGTGCAGCGTCAGGCAGATCCCGGCGGCAAGCCGGTTGAGTTCGACGAAATCGATCACGAACGCATCCTCGTTATTGTCGCCGTAAGCCTTGATACGAACGTGAAAATTGTGCCCGTGAAGGTTTTCGCAACTGTTGTTGAAGGTGATGAAATGGGCGGAGTTGAAGTGCAATTCCCCGGGGTGGACGTCAACAGCGAATGTTTGATTCTGAATATGCAAAGGTTGGCTCCGAATTTACTTATATTGTCAGCCTTGTCCCTGGTTCGACAAGTATCATGGGGCGCCAGGTAAGCGTCAACCTTGCATACATGCAAGTTTGAATCCAAGTGCCATGGAAACCTGACATTCGGAGATCTGGAATATGGGGATTATGACGTGATTGACACAGGTTGTGTCTCAACAATGGACCTTATTCGCCATATATAAGCAGGCGTGTAGGGTGCGGCTTGCCGCACCGTTAAGCGTTCAGATAGGTCTGTAATATTCAAGTACAAGCGTTTTGGTGCGGCAAGCCGCACCCTACATTGGGATTTAAGATTTGCGCTTAATAAAACAGATTCGAGGACAAAAAGACAAGCTTTCACATGCAGTTGCGGATTATTATGCCCTGCACAGGGCAATCGGATTGCGAGAAACCTGTTGCGGATCAGCTCTTCCCGTCCGGGGGGTTCCCTTCACAACGCAACATCGGTAAAACCCGGCCCACCGGATAGTAGGTGCCGTATTCGACCAGAAATTTGCTCTGGATGTTGTAGGCTTCACGTTCGGCGGCTATGCTCTGTTCGCAATTCTCAAGCAACGCTCCCTGCTTGCCTTGCATCCAGTGCACCAGTTCATGCACGGCGACCGATGTATGAAAGATGTTGTTCTCCAGATCCATGCGGTCATCGAGATAGATCACGTCCCCCTTCCCCGGATACCAGCCAAGCACCTTGCAGGAACGGCCATTGCAGGCACGCTCCTCCAGCCAGCTGTGGGAGACCAATTCCATTTCGGGACACTCGTTGTCGAGGCGATGGTAATCCGAGAGGGTGAACACCCAGGATAGCAATACAGCACACAGCTCCATAACAACCTCCATTTCAAGGCCGCCCTTGGCGACGCTCCAATGATATGGGACGACCTTTTCAAGAGGAGGAGTCCGTGCCGCATCTAACAGGCCATCAGCCTTCCGATGCTAGTTATATCGGCCACACGGGCTGGTACTTTAGAAAAAGCTAATAAACCCTCGTTTGTGGACCGCAAAAGCATCAGTTTCTACTAATATTCTGCATGATGCATGCCAGCCATTCATTGATATTTGTTAATCAAAGGCTATTCAGCAAGTTACTTGATATTTCAAAAAAACTGTCTTACCTCGTTGATCCGTTTTATCAATGGATTCAACTAAAAAATGTCAATTTTGGGCAAAAACGATTCGTGTTCATGCCACATAATAGTGCACGGCCAGGCTGTAGATCGGGAAAGTAAACGGGGGCTATTCCCCTACTGGAAAACAATCCTGGCGGCGCTCTTGCCCTGGTTTCCGTACACCTCGGCAAAACGGGCGTGATCGCCCTCCGACATTACCAGGGCCTCACTTCCGCACTGTTTCAGATAGTGCGCGAATTGGTCATCGATTATGCCTGCCGCCGACAGCTTCTCCACCGCAAGCTCATCAGCGTCAAGGGGCAGGGATTTCACCAAAAGCAGTTTATCGGCGCCGAGCTCTGCGCACAGCCATGCCGCCAGGGAATCGGAGGTCACATTCCAGCTTTGTTCGATGCCGTGATCGGCCATCGCCATAGCAGTCGGCATCCAGACCGGGGTCTCGCCCCGTGCCAGCGCGGACTCGATCAGGGAGCGGTTTGTGCCGGGTACAAGCCCCTGCTGCAGACCGCAGAGCATGGCGCCGAACTGCTCCATGGCGAGCAACGCCATCAGATGTGCGGTTGCCTCATCAAAGCGCCATTGACGCTGTGCCCGCCGGACCTGATCGGCAAAGGGTCCGCCTCCGGGAACAATCACCAGGGATTGCACATTTGCCAGAACAGCCAGCCAGTTTCTCAGATTGTCCGAATTGAACAGGCTGCCACCCAGCTTGACTACCCACATCGTTCGGAATTCATCTGTTCCATGCGCTGCAGCAGATCCAACAGCGCTGAGGCCTTGTGATAGGTCTCCCGGTACTCCGCCTCGGGATCGGAATCGGCGACGATACCACCGCCCGCCCACAATCGGGTGATGCCATCAGAGTGGACCATGGTCCGTATCGCGATATTGCTGTCCATGTTGCCATCGAAGCCGATGTATGCAATGGAACCGCAATAGATGCCCCGTCGCTGGGGCTCCAGTTCCTCGATGATCTCCATCGAACGCAGCTTCGGCGCCCCGGTGATCGAACCGCCGGGGAAACAGGCCCGCATCAGCGACAGTGCATCCTCGCCCCGGGCGAGTCGGCCACGCACCTTGCTCACCAGATGATGGACCCGGGCATAGCTCTCCAGCTTGAACAGTTCCGGCACTTCGACGCTCCCCGTGGCACAGACCTTTCCCAGGTCATTGCGCAGCAGATCCACGATCATGAGATTCTCCGACTGATCCTTGGGGCTGTTTTTCAACATCTCCGCGAGCATCATATCCTCGAACGGATCCTCACCCCTGGGCGCCGTCCCCTTGATGGGTTTGGTTTCCACCTGGCCGTCGCGAACCTCGAGAAAGCGCTCGGGGGATGTGCTCAGTACCTGGCAGTGAGGCATGTTCAGATAGGCCGCGAAGGGCGCCGCATTGAGTTGGCGCAGTATCTTGTAGCCCTGCCAGGGATCGCCCTCGGCGGCGACGGAGAAGCGTTGCGCGAAATTGACCTGGTAGCAGTCACCTTCCAGGATATAGCGCTTGATCTTCTCGATGGATGCAAGATACTCCTCTTTGGTCATATTCGAGCAGACCTCGCCGAGGACATGATAGGGCTCCAGGGTGCACGGTTTAACGCTACTCTCCAGACCACTCAGCAGCAACCTGCGATAGCGTTCGAGGCGCGCAGGATTCTGTCCAATGAGCCGGCTGCGCTGCTCATGGTGGTCCACCACCAGGGCCCAGTCATGGATACCGATTGCCAGCTCCGGCAGATGCTCCATATCTTCGGCATGGTTGGGCAAGCGTTCGATGCGACGCCCCAGGTCATAGCCGAAATAGCCTATCGCACCGCCACAGAAGGGTATGCCGTCAACGCCCTCTGTCATGGGCCCGAGGGCTTCCCGTACCAGGTCAAAGGGGTCTTCGGCATAGTTCCGCACACTGCCATCGTTGCCGATTACCTGGGTCTGTTCACCACGTGTGACGACGACAGAGGCAGGCTCTGCCGAGAGGATATCGTAACGGCCCTGCCGGCCATAGGGATGACCGCTGTCGAGGAAGGCCGCCCAGGGCCGCTGCGCAATGGAGTCGAACAGCCGTGAGCTGTCTTCGCTGTATGGAAAGTCGAGAATGACAGGATTCATATCACGCCACACCCTTGGCCAGACTGGCTACCGCGACGGCCGGTGCGCACTCAGCCACTCTTGACGCCATGGCCTGGCCACAATTGAACAACGACTCGAAACCGATATAGGGCCTATCAAGCCGATGGCATACGCGCTCGACCAGGAAACGTCCGACACCTGCACCCACCAGGGGTGCATCGGGTGAAAGCCCCGGTCTGCTGAGAATACGCTCACAGGCGTCGGCGACCTGCCGCAACTGCTGTTCGGCAATATACCTGGTAACCCTGCGCCAGCCATCGAGATCAGCGGCATCGAGATCCAGCCCCAGCATGCGTGCCACTCTGCGGGCGCTGCCGATGTCACTCTTCTCCCCGTTGTCGGCGCTGGGTAGAAGATCGGCACCATCGGGCAGATCGCCATTGAGACGATAAATATCCGCAGTGGTTGCAAAATGTTCCGCCATCAAATATACCCACTCTCCAGCAAATGGCACCTTGTCAGCGACCGCCATCAGTGGTGTACGTACCACGCCGGTGTAGATAAGGGACTGTCCGGCCAAACGCTGATGATCGCTATAGTCGCATGCCAGCACCCGCTTGTCAGCGAAAGGTATCAGGTCGGTGGTGGTGCTTCCCACATCGACCAGCAGACCCTCGGAGAGGCAATTCGCCGACCAGGATGCCGTGGCGAGCCAGTTGGCCGATGCCACCTGGGACACATGATCGATCGCGCTTTGCGGACTGAGGAATCCGGCCGCTCCGCCATAGACAGCCAATTCCGCCCGGGGAAAACGCCGACTCATGGCATCGATGAGTGCTTTGACTCCGGTGGCGCGATCCGCAAACAGATCGACCAGTTCTCCAGTCATGGTGATCGCATGTTTCAGGCCGCTGTCTGGGTTGATCTGTCGCACTACCGAGTCAATACCCGCATCCAGATACTCCATACCCTGCCACAGGGGACAGGGTATCTGTATCACGGTATCCACACGGCCACGATGATCGATGAGTGCCGCCTTGGTGTGCGCCCCACCGAGATCCCAACCCAGTATTGCATTATGCGGCACCGACATACTCCAGATTCACATCCACCACCGACGCGTTCAGAATCTGATCCGACGCGGGCCACTTCTCCTGCAGCAGATCCAGTACCATGGCAGCCGGGTTGATTCCAGTGGATTCTTTCAGACCAGCATAGGAAGTGGTTATTCTGGGATTGACCTCCAGCACCTGCAACCCATCCTTTGAATCGATGACATCCACGCCAATTATACCCCACAGTTCGGGTATCGCGGCCACCACTTCCCGACCGAGCTTATGAAAGCGTGCCCTGTGTTTCAGATGGCCGTTGACCACACAGCCGAGCAATACGAATCCATTGTCGGTCATGGCGATTCGCTGATGATTGACACTCAGCACCATGGCCTCTCCATTTCGGGCCAGTATATTCAGGCTGCTTGGTGTACCGTGAACAAACGGCTGTACCACGAACTCCCTGTCCACGGACAGGGATGTGAACTGCTGACACAACTCGTCTCTATTGCGACAGATACTGATGCCATGGCAACCGACACCGTCATCCGGTTTCAAAACCCAGCTGCCGTTGTGATCGGGGATTCCATCCTCGAATCTGTAAGTCGGCACCACGGAAATCCCATGGTCTCGTAAATGGTTTGATGTCATCAGTTTGCTCGATGTCATCTGAACAGCCGGCGGCGGACTGTTCAACAGCATTTTTCCCTGGCTGATCACCGTTTCGCTGATATGCATCAGTATATTGGAGAACTCCGGTGCGACCGGCCAGACCGCATCTGCGGATTCCACGCACTTCTGCCATGCCATTGGAAAATCTTCCAAATCGCTCAACATATGGATTTCGATAGGCAGATCAGGTTTGTTCAATCGGGCATCACGGGTCGTCACCACTTCGATGCCGTCAATCTCTGCGAGATCCGAGACCAATGCCTTGAGCATCATATCACCCTCTTCGGCGAGGGACGGCGGCAAGGGACTGTCCAACATACCTCCGCCCGTAATATACTCGAAAACAAAGACTCGCATATTTATCTGTCCACGCTGATGAAGCTCATTCCCGTCATAGATTTAATGAACGCCCGCGTCGTAAGGGCCAAGGCTGGTCAACGACATGCGTATGCGCCGTCCGATACACCATTGTGCCGTTCCAGCCAGCCGCATGAGGTATTGTCGGCGTTCTTGAATCTCTACCCATTCGATACCCTCTATATTGCAGATCTGGATGCCATCCTAGGAACGGGTTCCAATCTGCAGTTGATACAGACTATGTGCCGAGACAATCCCGACATCACTTTCTGGATTGACAACGGGCTCACCGAGATTGAGCGGTTGAGCGAATTCGCGCGTCCGGTCATCGGTTCCGAATCCCTCGCCGACAGTAGTCAACTTAGTCATCTCATCGCCTCACTTCCCTCTGCCATCCTCTCGCTCGACTATCTCGACCAGGAATTCAACGGCCCCGCCGACCTCGATCGGCAGATGGAATACTGGCCCGATGATATCATCGTCATGACCCTGTCCCGGGTCGGCACCTCGAGCGGACCCGATACCGCCCGACTGCTACAGTTGTCGAAGCGACAACCCAAACGCCGCTTCCATGCCGCCGGCGGTGTACGTAACCTAAAGGATCTGCAACAGCTGTGTTCCATCGGTACCGCCGGTGTCCTGTTGTCGACAGCCCTGCATCAAAGGACCATTGGCGCCGAAGAGATAGATCGCTTCATCAACGCCGGCTAGCTTTGCAAGGACTATCGTTGGGATTTGGCGACAACTTCAAGTACTGGCGGCCTGTCTCTGATCTGGTCGCGTAGTTGCGACTCTCCCAGCTTCCCGTCCTGGAAATGAGTCAAGAGCAAGTCGCTGCCCGATCGCTGGTACGCTTCCAGAGTGGGCCCGCTGTAGTTACACCAGGATTGGGTGGTTTCGTACAGCTGCAGCTCAACCAGTCCCGGCAGATACTCGATCAGTTGTTCCCAGATGAATACACACAGCATTTCCGTACTCGAGCGCCATGCTAATTGCGCTGCTGCATAATTCAGATTGTGATGATCGAATCGCTCGATTACCTGCCTGGTCGCTACCCGCTTCAAATAACCGTAATCCACCACGCAACCGGTTACCGGATCGATACGATCCCTGACCTTGACATGCAGCTGATATCTGCCGCCGTGCAGGTTCGAACACTTGGCGGGATGGTCGGTTATGAAATGAGCGGCATCGAAAACCAGTTCTTTCGTTACCGTCACCAGCGGTGTCCGCTGCTCGAATCGCTGACAGGCTTCCGGGATCCCGGACAGCGTATCTTTCACCAACCCGAGTAGATTATCCGTATCGGCCTGGGTCAGGGTGCGCAACAGCAATCCCTCGGGGTGATCGGCCGCATCGAGTTCCCTGAAAACTATGCCGTGACGAGAGGCTTCAGCCATTATCGTCTCGCCGGCGGCGCGCTGGGGAAACTGCAGAAACAGGTAGCCTGCCTGCAGCTCGCCGATATGTGCGATCAGCACCGCCAGACTGAGCAGAAAGTCAGGGGGTGGAACCGGGGACAGGTGTGCCTCGACACTCTGCGCCAGAAAATCATTGGGTACTTTCAAACGATTGACAGCCACTACCCGATGAGTGGCATCCACATACCTGTACTCCTGGCGATAGCGAAAGCCATACTCCTTCAACCATCGAAGATCCCAGAGCAACAGATCGAGCCGTCTCACTTCACCCGGCACAAGGGTGAAATTCTCTTCACGCCTGATCAGTCCGGCCCATTTGAGACCTCTGAAGACGGCCCGTGCCTGTTCAGATGGAAATCCCGTTGGAGCCGGATAGTCATCGATGGAATCCGTCCGGTTCACCTCTTCGCGATCGATAATGAGATCGAGAGGAAGATGGTGGCGGATAGCGTACTCCTGAAGCGTCAGCGAACAACAGCGAAGCAGATGATCGTTGTCCAGACTGGCTACTTCACTGCCACATTCAAGACATTGCATATTCAGCCTCCGTTATCGACAGACAACTCAAAATTAAAAACGCCTTGGCGAAATATTTTTTATGGTTACTCTGGCTCGCATAATATGCTCGCAGAGTAGATGCCAGGCGCCGGCAAACACAGTCTATGGTCGTTTTACATGCTCGGAATGTTTTTCCGGGTTGGTCGTCCACACCTCCTTGTGGTGACGACCAAATCATGTGTTCCTTAGTCGTGAGCGGCAAAGGGATGGGATACCGATCCCTTCTTTGCAACGACATCGCTGGCCTTGGGCTCACCGGTAACCGCCCGCTGGATGGACTCCTTGGTCGCCTGATAGTTATAGTCCTGAATCTTTGCATCATCCTCGGCTTCCCAATGGATGAAGACACCGACACAGATAAACACATCATCGGCTTCATCGGCGGGGATGGTGCCGTCTTCGACACAGTCGGCCACCGCCATGGCAACACCTCGCTGGGCCGGGCCGAACATCTGAACAGCTTGCTTGGCACCTTTGATGGTTACTTTGTTGAACATCATGGTGCTGGGCTTACAAGCCAGATTTGGCGCAACTACCGCGAGCAGCGAGGTAAAGCCATCTTTGTTATTTACCAAGCCGTTGCAGAAAGCAGTTTCAGCAGCGGAACCTCTGGGCCCGATCAGCAGATCGATATGTGCAACCTCGTTGCCATCACCGACCAGCGATTCACCGACCATTGTTCTATTGATAACTGGCATGACAGTTTCTCCTTCATTCGTTTTTTAGAGTTGACTTCGTATCCCCACCTCATCCGGGCGGGAATCGCGGACACGGGTATTTCCCGTATTCTGCTCAAACAGGGGAAGCATCGACTCCAGGTGTGAGAGAAATATGGTGGCGACGGTCATATCCGCCGACGTACCTGGATTGATACCTTCCCGCTTGAATTCGGTGTCAGCCTGAAGCAGGCGTAAATGATAGTGCTCGGGCAGTTCTGCCTGTAACAGCTCATTTTCGAGTTCGGCCGCGTGTATACTGATTGCGACCGCTTTCTTGAGCCCGCTCTTGCGGCGTATGTGGGTATCCGGAAAATGCGCCAGCAGACTGAGGAACAGACCGGTTATCGCCCACTCCCTGCTTTGCCAACGGCCTTCGTAACGGCGTAGCCGTGGCAGCGCAAATTCAAACAGATCCGTAAAACCGGTGGCGTATTGACGGGCAACCAGATCACGCTCGGAGGCATGTATCATCACTTCGATCAGATCGGCATCCGGTGGCTCGGAGATATCATACTTGTCGGAACGGCCAAGCCCTCCCGGAGCTGCCAGCGCAATGGCACGATACAGCCAATCGACATCCTCTGCGGTGCTTTTGGCGAGTACGCCACAGAGCCTGTCGCGCAGCGAGCCGGAGGGAAGCGTTTCATCGAGCACAGCCTGGATCAGTGGCGCGCACAACATGACAATGCCAAGATTGGTGTTGCAATCGACCGCCTTGCGCGTGGCTTCGACAGCCCTGAAGATGCGCTCTCCCAAACCCAGGGTGGAGGCCGTCAGCGGTACCGCGCTTACATTCGCACTGGTGATGAAATCCTCCAGCGTCATCCCATGACCATCTGAATAGCGATGTACGTTACCCGGTTTCAGGGCGTCCAGCTCACACAGACAGGCTTGTCGGTAGAGCGTAGCAATATGGGTTCCGATATCGGCACCATGCGACGGAAATCCGGACATTCAGACCACCTCCGTCAGCGCATTGGAGCGTCGGGATGAAAGGAAATCTTCAACCAGCAGCCTTGTCACATCCAGCTGACAAGCCTGCTGCAGCCCTTTCCAGGCCGGTATGCTGTTTACTTCCAGAACATAGGCCTGTCCTTCGGCATCGCGGAGAATATCGATCCCGGCATAGCGCATATTCAATGCTTTCGAGGCGGCTTCCGCCAGTTCGCGCAACTCATGATCGAGCACCGCCGGATAGCAACGGGCACCCTGCGCGACATTGCTGATCCAGCCCTGACCTCTACGCAACATTGCAGCAACCGCCTGGCCGTTGATCACGAAAACACGCCAGTCATGGGCGTCATCCGTAGCGCTGGGGATGAAACGCTGCAGATAGTAGATGCCGTTGTAATCGGCCTGTTCCGGCAACCGCGCGCCGGCGCGAATGCGTGCCAGACCCTTCCCCTGAGAGCCGAAAAGGGGTTTCAGCACCAACTCATCGCCTGCCTCGAATGTCTGCTTCAGGATCGGTGACGGATCACTGTCTCCCAATACCCAGGTGGGAGGTGTCGGGATCCCCGCATTGTGCAGTAGAAAGCTGGTCATCCCCTTATCCACACTGCGTTCGATGGCGGCCGCATCGTTGTAGACGCAGACGCCAAGGTGGTCCAGGGCGTGCAGAATGTCGAGATAGTGCACCACCTGTTCGAGGGTGCCCCCGGGAACGCCGCGCACGAAAACGCCGTCCGGCAGGGTCTCGAACCCCGGTATGCACAAACCATGACCCTGCGCGTTGATATCGAATCCACACTGTTGCAGCGACACGAATTCGCAACTGCAACCCTGTCGTTCGAAGGTCTCGCGCAAGCGAGCGCCGTGCCAGCCCGGGTCGTCGGTGAAGATAGCAATGCGCCCACTCATGGCGCGATACCAAAGGAGGTTGTCAGCAACGCGGAATCCAGTGCGCCCGCGGCAAAGCTGTTACCACTGTCGAGCACACTGACCATCACCCTCGCCGGGCTGAACAGCATCGGATCGATCTTGAAAAAATCGAAGTCATAGGCCTTGAAAACCTCGCCAAAAGGCCTTCCGTAGTCCCGTGATGCGCTACTTGGCAGGTCGTTTGCCAGTCGCTGTGCCCGGGCATCCTCGCCACTGACGAACAGCTGCACCTGTCCGGCGAACAGAATGGCGTCGTTCGTGCGTCCCATAGCGGTAAGAAAGTCGGGGGCCGGTGGTGGTAGAGGAGCACTGCCGATGCCATCCCGTATCGAGTGGAGATCGAACCCCAGCTCATGGGCCTTGTGCATGGCCACTTCAAGCACCCGCGCCACGATCTGCACGGTGCCCGCAAGACTGCTGGTAGGAGTGAGAATCAAAGTCAATGCATCGACATCGATTCCACAGTCCCTGGCGATCTTTTCACACAGGGGGGGTGGAGGCAGGCGGTCCACCTCCATCACCAGACAGCTCTGATCGGCCTGGTCGCGATAATCCAGCTCCTGGAAAAGCGGTTCCTTTTGCGCCAACACCCGGCCGGGCCCCGAACCCAGGGCGTTGAATCCTTTTTTTCCCTCCTCCTTGTGTGACAGGCTCCAACCCGCGTACTGGCTTCCCAGACAGGCGAGCACCGGGTCGTTGGTGTGGACATGTACCGACAGCGGCCAACCGGCCACAGGACCGCTTCCGCTCAGGGTCACGGTTCCCAGTCCACCGAGGCAGATTTCAGCAATCCGCCGTCCCGCCTCCAGGGAGCCCTTGGCATGAATACCGGCATCCACCAGCAGACAACCGTTTTCCAGACGTTCGATTCCAAGACGCAGCTCCTCGGCCTGCGCCACCAGGGCTTGCACCATCGGGGCAGTCAATGCATTGATGCTGGGACGGCTCATACGGCCACCTTGTGAGGCACTGCCCGGTAGAAGGATGCATCAAGCAGTTGCAGAATCTCATACTGATATCGCCGTAACAGATCTTCAACCTCCTCGCTGCCTGTACCGCTGGCAAGCAGGCTGCACAGAGGCTGTCCCTCGATGATCCTGCTACCCGCCGCCGGCCTGTCCTTGACCCATGCCGGCCAGGTGATCCCACCGGGGATCTCGATGGTTCGCGGCGCGTAGACGATCTGGTGTCCTTTCACCACTGCAGACCCGATGATCGGAATCACCGGCAGCTCACCGATGCAGGCCTGTATGTGATGTTTGATCCAGCCCTCGCTCGTGAGGTGTTCGTAGAGCTCGAGGGTCGCGCCCGGTCTGGGGTTGATATCGATGGCATGAACCCCCTCGCCATTGAGTATGAAATCGAGGCTGTTGACTCCGCGCAACCCAAGATCTGAAACCAGTTTTTCGACAATCCGCTCGACTTCGCTACGATGGATTTCCGGTAACGAGGCCTGACCAATGGCGCCGGCGTAGAGAAAGGGTGCCGGTGCGTTGGAAGCCGACAATCCGATTCTGTTGTATCCGATGGTGCGGTGTCGATTGCCATCGGCAATAAACAGGATGGACATGACCTGGCCGGGGATATATTTCTGGTAGTAACAATAAGGATCTGCTGCGGAGTGTTGCGAACTGAAATAGGCCACGCCCTGGCCGCCGCAACTGCCCGATCGCTTGATCAACCAGCCATTTTCAGCCGTGGAATAGGGAGGAATGGAGCTTACCTCCGGATGAGGTATCCTCAGTCTGTTCAACAAGGCGAAAAAGCGACGCGGTCTGCGCAACATTTCGAGTACCGCAGGATCATTGCCAAACAATCGACAGCAACCGGACAGACGGCTCAATAGAGAAGCCGACTCCTCCATCCCTGCCCCATAGACCAGTCCGCAGGGGCCCTGGGGTAACAGGGACGCGATCTCTTCGACAAACATATCCACATCGATGTGTGCGAAACCCTGAGTGACCGGCCAACAGTCGGCCACGGCCAGGGTATCCTGATCGCAGAACCCGTCGAGGACTGTCAACTTGAACCCACCGCGCCGCGCAGACTCGGCAATTGCGCGGCCGCTGTTTGCCACTACCAACAGTGAGCCGGGATCAGCTGACATAGTCACGTGCGACCTCAAAAGCAGTGTTGAAATCGAGATATTCGGGTTCACCGCTCTCAAACATGCGCTTGAGCAGCAGATGCTGGGTCTGGTATTTGACGTTGCCGACCGCCAGGGCACCGATGCCGACCGCGCCACTGGGCGAACCGCTGATTGCCACGCCCTCGTCCATCAGGCCAACTCCTTCGATTCCTGCCGGAGGTACCGCATTGACATCGCAGGCCACCTTGAGTCTTTCAGCCGCCTGCAGATGGCTGGTATTGAGAACCTGCACTCCCTCTGTGGCTGCGTTGAAGACCACATCGGCCTCTTTGGCCAGATCCAGTATCGAATCATCGCTGCTCCCGTCGGCGCCAGTGAGCGCCGATCCGTAGCGCTGGTTGCAGAGATCGGCCATGGCTTGCGCCTTGGCCTGCGACTTGTGGCTCACGATCACTGCATCGGCACCCGCGTTCGAGGCCAGCATCGCGGCTGTCGAGCCGACAGGCCCGGTACCGCCGAAGACTACCACCCGCTTCTCCTGCAGCCCCCCATGCGCGCCTTTTTTCAGCTCCCTTTCGACGCAGGCGACCATTCCAGCGGCGGTCGTGAATGCGCCACTGGGATCGGCGAACAGTGAAACCACGAAGGGCGGAACCATGGACTTCTTTGCCGCCTGCATCATCTCCATTGCCAGATGGGAGTCGCGTCCGCCGAAGAATATGCCGGTTCTTTTCACCCCTTTGGGGCCACGGGAGAATATCGCATCCTGAACCAGTTCGCGGACTTCCTCCAGGGTCACGTTGGTATAGGGTGTGCAGGCAGTCCATCCTGCGTCGTACGCCATGTTCACATCAAACGGGCTGAGATTCTTGGTTGCGCTGAGCATATGCAGCAGATATGGTTTTTCCATCAATGGACTCGCTTTTCTTGTCTTAGTCTTGTGGGTTGCTGTATCAAGTTCACCTCCGCACCCTGGTTGCGTGCCGCAACCTGCTGACAGCGCAATGCCGAGAAATCTCCGAAATGCCGTTTCAGTGCTTGCGCCAGGCTCTGAGCCTGTGCGGCCTCTTCGAGCAACACGAACCCCGTGGGACCCCAGGAACTCTGGCCAACACCCGCATATCCCTGCTTGGCGGCCCACTCCAGGGCTTCGGAGATGACAGGACTCGTATAGCGCCCACCTTGTGCCGGCGCGAAATAGTCACCCACCACTCGCTGAATTTCGCCAATTGCCCTGCTCACCGGTTGCAGATTGGTTTCCAGTACACCCGGCAGCACCTGCATCATCACCAGCCGGCAGAGATGAGCGGCTGCGGATTCCGCAAACTCAGGCAGTTCGGAGAAGGCTGCCACCTCTTCTTCGCCATGCAATCCCTGTCCACGGGTGTCGAACAGCAGCAACACCCGCCACTTTTCAGGGAACGGCAATCTGATCGCGACAGGCGGCACCTCCTTCTCCTCCCCCCGACCGCAATCGAGGATGAAACCGCCCTGTTCAAAGGCCCCTATGCCAATTCCGGAACGCGTGCCTCGGTTGAGGATTCTTGCGATTTCCGCACTATTGCTCTCACCGCTGTAGAGATACTCGATGGCAGTACCCACCGCGAGGGCCATCTGCGTACCCGAACCCAGCCCGACATGGTCGGGTATCGTCTGCGTCAGACTGATATCGACACCGCCCTCTATGCCGCGTGCGTCGATATAGGATCTGGCGTATTTGAGCGCTCGCTCCGCACCCGGACCACTGGCGGTTATGGTGCTTGAGCGCTCGGCAAGCAGACGGGTCGCAAGGGTATCGATGGTCAACCCGATACTGCCGAAACGCCTTCCCAGTCCGCCGTGCAGATCCAGAAAACCCAGATGCAGCCGGGCGGGAGCCTCTATTTGCACTGAGTATCCGGTATAGATCGGTTTGCTTGGGTTTGTCATCGGTTACCTTGATTAATTTTCATCACAGCTCCTCACTGCAATTTGCATGCCTGACACCGGGCAAGTGAGCATAGTCTTTCCGCACCACGCCATACAAGGGCCGCCAACATGAGATCGAGGGTGACGAAGAACGATCTCGCAGCCACCGGAAGTAGACTCAAAATTAACTTTGTGGGTACTTGGCCGGAGCTATCGTGGAGAGGTCGGGTAGCAAATTGAAATCGATCCATCAAACTATCGTCCATCCCATTATTAGATTCTTACATGCACCTGACTTGGACCAATGTGTCACCCGCCCTGCCCCAGCAGTTAACAGTTATCTTGAGGCCGCAAAGTGAGGCCAAGGGATAAGTCACGAATGCCTGCCGCCACTATGAAACAGCACCCAGGGCAATATGTCGAGAGTTTAACGTAGGCACCGATCCCCTCTATCCGGTAATGAACAGGGACATCACCAGCTGCGGCAAAGGCATCCCGGACCTGGTATGGCATGCTTTCTGCAGAATACGATGATCTTCTATTCGGATATTACTCACTGAAGGGTCATAATCAGGGCATGTGGAACAACGATATCGAACAAAATGCGAATGCGGTGACATGTCCCTGCTGCGGATTGAGCTGCGATGATCTGAAGCTTGAGGTGACCGACGGACAGCCAGTGTTGATGGAGAACGGGTGCGAACTGGCCCGGTCCTTCTACGAAACTGCTACCAGACATATCGATACCACACCCAGGATCGATGGCGAGGCGTGTTCAATTACTGAGGCGATCGATCATGGAGCTGCGCTGTTGCGCGGCTCGCGGGCTCCGCTGTTCTCTGGATTGGCAACTGATGTCAACGGAATGCGCAGTATCCTCCGGCTTGCCGACAGCTGCGGCGCCACCCTGGACCACCTCAACGGCGACGCCATGTTTCGCAACATTCGCGTGGTACAGGACAACGGCTGGTTCACAACCACCTTCACCGAGGTGCGCAACCGGGCTGACCTTATCCTGTTGGTGGGCAGCCAGTGTATCGAGCGCTTTCCACGTCTCGTGGAGCGCATCCTCTACCCTAAGGAGAGCCTGTTCAGCGCCGCCGATGCAAGAACACTGGTGCTGCTCGGTCCCTGGGATGTGGAAAATCTGCCCGAAGAGCTGGCACGACGCAATCCCAGGGTGATCCCGTTCGAAACGGAGGCGCTTGCGGATGCGGTCGGAGTGTTACGCGCCCTCATCGCCAAACGACCGGCGAATCTGCAACAATTCGGTGACAATCGGGGTGACGATCTCGCCTCCCTTGCCGAAGATCTGCAGAGAGCGAACTATAGTGTCATCTCCTGGTGTGCAGCGGAATTCGACCATCCCCATGCCGAACTGGCCATCCAGGGACTGGCCGAGCTGGCGAAAGACCTCAACGCCCGGAGTCGCAGTGCGGCCCTCCCCCTCGCCGGGACCCAGGCAGACATAACCAGCAACCAGGTCTGCACCTGGCAATTGGGCTATCCCCTGCGTACCCGTTTGCAACGCGGCTATCCGGAGCACGATCCAGTACTCAACCGTTGGCAGGATCTGATACAGCGCAATGAGAGCGACCTGCTGCTGTGGGTCTCGTCCCTCTCGCCTCAAACGCCGCCTCCGCCATGCGACATACCAACCATTGTGTTGGGCCACGCCGGCATGGTCTTCGAAAAAGCGCCGGCGATTCATATACCGGTGGGTGTGCCGGGCATAGATCATCGGGGGCACTGGTACCGCAGCGATGCGGTCTGTTCACTACCACTGGGAAAACTGCGCGAGGTCGGCCTGCCAGCGGTCAGTCAGATCGTGGATCTGCTGCATGAGAGACTGCGCAGCGTCACTGTCGAGCATGTGGGAGAACATCATGCTGATTAAGCTCGAAGGCGCTACGGTTTACGATCCAGCCAACGGCGTCAACGGTGAAATCCGCGATATCTATATTCGTGATGCTGAGATCGTCGCCAAGCCGAGCGCTGAAGAGACCGTTCACAAAACCTATCCATTGGCAGGCAAGATCGTCATGGCCGGTGCCATCGACCTGCATACCCACATAGGTGGAGGCAAGGTGAACATTGCGCGCACCATGCTGCCTGAGGATCAGCGTGGACATGCCAGGGCGAAGAGCGATCTGACCCGTTGCGGCGGTGGCCATGCCGTACCCTCCACCCTGGCCGCGGGATACCGCTACGCGGAGATGGGCTATACCAGCTGCTTCGAGCCTGCCGTGCTGCCCGCCAATGCCCGCCAGGCCCACATGGAGATGGCCGACACACCAATGGTCGATACCGGTGGCTACGCCATGCTCGGCAATGACGATCTGCTGCTCCATCTGCTCGCCGATGGGGCCGAGCAGCAGACCATCAACGACTATGTCGCCTGGACCCTGCATGCCGCACAATGCATCGGTATCAAAGTGGTCAATCCCGGCGGCATCAACGCCTTCAAGTTCAATCAGCGCGCGCTGGATGTGGACGACCTTCATCCCCATTACCAGCTCAGTCCGCGCGACATCGTGCGCACCCTTAGCCGCGCCCTGCACGAACTGGCGGTGCCTCATCCGCTGCATATACACGCCAGCAACCTGGGTGTGCCGGGCAACTACCTCTCCACCCTGGCGACCATGGATGCGGCCGAGGGACTGCCGATCCATCTCACCCATGTCCAGTTTCACAGCTATGGTTCTGAGGGGGACAGAAAATTCTCCTCCTCGGCGGCGCAGATCGCGGAGGCTGTGAACAGGCAGCCCAATGTCTCGGTCGACGTGGGGCAGGTCATGTTCGGGCAGACAGTCACCGTCTCCGGCGACACCATGGCGCAACACGCCAACCACGGGCATGCACACCCCCACAAATGGACCTGCATGGATATCGAGTGCGACGCCGGTTGCGGCGTTGTGCCCTTCCGCTATCGCGACCAGAACTTCGTCAAC
>JBNKLI010000054.1:0-46856 GCA_050292275.1 Candidatus Thiodiazotropha sp. | reverse complement strand
CATCTGCCGGAGCGCTTCAAACCGCAGCGGCGAATCAATGACGAGGAGCTGCCGCTGCCTCAGGAGAAGCTGGATATCCTGCAGATGACCATCGACAAGCTCTCGGCGGCCGGCTACGTCTATGTGGGCATGGATCACTTCGCCAAACCCGGTGACGAGCTGGTGCTGGCCCAGGAGGACGGTACCCTGTATCGCAATTTTCAGGGTTATTCGACCCATGCCGACTGCGACCTTATCGGGCTGGGTTCGACATCGATCGGCATGGTAGGCCCGAGCTATGCTCAGAACATGCGCAGTCTCGATGAGTACTACAAGCGTATCGATGCCGGCAGGCTGGCGGTGTTCCGAGGCGTGGAACTGAGCCGGGACGATGAGTTGCGCAGGGATGTGATCACCCGCCTTATCTGCCATTTTTACCTTCCGTTCGCGGAGGTGGAAAAGCGCTGGGAGCTGCTGTTCAAGGATTATTTCGCCAAAGAAATCGAATCATTGCAGGAGATGGCCGCAGACGGACTGCTGAGCATCGACGACGAGGCGATCAGGGTGATGCCGAAGGGGCGCCTGCTGATCAGGAATATCTGCATGCAGTTCGACGCCTACCTAGGCAGCAAGCAGTCGCAGGGGAGTTTTTCCAAGGTTATCTGAGCGAACTGTGTGATATGCGGTGGGGCACAGGGCCCCACCCTAGGTTTTACCCCTGGTTCTAAAGGTCCGTCGTGGGAACAAAATGATGGTGCGGCAAGCCGCACCCTACGGGGAATCTATTCGGTGCGGTAAAACTGCACCCTACGGACAATCGAAGTGTAGGGTGCGGCTAGCCGCACCGTTGTATGTAAGATAGTAGATTGGGTTACTGATTCGGAATCAGCGCCTTCTGCGCTTTCTTGTTACCCTGCGCCGCCGCCTGTTGAATCCAGTGCATCGCCTGGCGCTCACTCTTCTCCACACCAAGGCCGTAGTAGAAAAGGTAGCCCAGCGCGTACTGGGCCTTGTCGTTGCCGGCCGCCGCGAGGGGGAAGATCAGCTCGAATACCTTGTTGTAAGCCTTGATGTTATAGAGGCGGTGCGCCTCTTTGAGAATGGTTTCGGTTTCATTGACTTGCTCGCTGTCCGGTGTCGTGCTGCAACCGTTCAAGGCGATGAGGCTCACCAACAGGCTGAGAACCAGAAGTGCTTTTTTTATCCAAGAGAAGTTGTTCATGGTATCAGCCTACCAGTTGATTGAGGTCGAAAATAGGGAGCAGGATGGCCAGTACGATAACCAGGACTATACCGCCCATCACCAGGATCAATATGGGTTCGAACAATCCCTGAATGGTCGTGACCAGGGTCTCTATCTCCCGTTCCTGGATATCCGCCGAGCGTTCCAGCATACCCTCCAGGTTACCACTCGATTCACCGCTTGCCAGCAGGCTCAGGGTCATGGGAGGAAAGTAGCCGGTCTTCTCCAGGGCACGGTAGAGACTGGTGCCTTCGCGTACCCTCAGGGTAGCCTCCTCCACGGCGCTGCGCATCGGCAGATTGGTCAATACCTGGGAGGCGATGCGCATCGAGTCGAGGATGGGCACGCTGCTGGCCGCCATGATACTCAGGGTTCTGGAAAAACGGGCGGCATTTGAGGTGCGAACCATGCGTCCGATCAGGGGGATGCGCAGCAGGGTTCCGTGCCACCAGCGTTTGGGGCCGGGTTTTCTCAGCAGATAGCTGAAGAACAGCCCGAGCAGCAGCAACAGCAGAAATATCGGTACACCGTAGGCGCGGAAGGTGTCGCTGGTGGCCATAAGTGCCCGGGTGATCCAGGGGAGATCGGCCTGCATGGTCTCGAACACCCGGGTGACCTGGGGTACGATATAAGTCAGCAAGCCACCTACGATGAGCAGGGAGACGACGGTCAGCAACGCCGGATAGAAGAGGGCGAAGATGGTCTTCTGTCGCATCTGCTGTCGCTGTTCGGTGTAGTCGGCAAGCCGTTCCAGCACCACCTCGAGGTGTCCCGACTGTTCGCCGGAAGAGACGGTCTTGATATAGAGTTCGGGAAAGGTCTTGGGGAATTCACACAAACCGTCCGCCAGGCTGCGCCCCTCGAGGACCTTCGCCCGAACCGCCAGCAGAGTGCGTTCCACGTGGCGTTTGTCGGTTTGCGACGCCGTGGTCTTGAGCACGTGCTCAAGGGGAAGCCCAGAGCGCAGCAGGGTGGCCATCTGGCGGGTGATCAAGGCCAGTTCCATTGCGTTTACACGCCGTTGAAAGAGACTGCCTTTTCTCTCCTGCGCCGCACCGCTGGCGACATCGATGGTCAACGGGGTAAGGCCCGACTCTCTCAGTTGCTGTCGAACCTGCCTGGGACTGTCCCCCTCCAGCACACCGCGCCTCTCTTTGCCTGCGGGATCGAGTGCTACATATTCGAAGGCGTCCAAGGCAGATCAGCCCTCCTGGGTCACACGAATGATCTCATCAATCGTGGTATCGCCGTTGAGCACCCGTTTCATGCCATCCTGGCGGATACTGTCGCTCAGTTTTCTCGCATGCTGCAGCATCTCGATTTCGCCACTGCCTTTGTGGATCAGGTTGCGCAAAGTCTCATCGATGGTGATGAGTTCGTAGATACCTGTCCTGCCGATGTAGCCATGTTGGTGGCACTTCTCACAACCGGTGGGGGTGTAGAGCGTTACCTCCTCGGTTGAGGGGATTTCCAGCATCTGCTTCTCCTCCTCAGTGGCGGTGTAAGGCGCCTTGCAATGGGGGCAGAGGGTGCGCACCAGTCGTTGGGCGAGTACGCCGATCAGGCTTGATGACAGCAGGAAGGGTTCCACACCCATGTCGCGAAGACGGGTAATACTGCCGATGGCGGTATTGGTGTGCAGGCTCGACATGACGAGATGCCCGGTCAGACTCGCCTGAACGGCGATCTGGGCGGTCTCGAGGTCCCGGATCTCACCCACCATGACCACATCCGGGTCCTGGCGCAGAATAGCCCGCAAGCCGCGGGCGAAGGTGAGGTCGACCTTGTTGTTGACCTGGGTCTGCCCTATACCGTCGAGATAGTATTCGATGGGATCTTCCACGGTTACGATATTGCGGCTCTGGGTGTTGAGCCGGCTCAATGAGGCATACAGGGTAGTGGTCTTGCCCGAGCCGGTAGGGCCGGTCACCAGAAAGATGCCGTGGGGGCGTTTGATGATTCCCGGATCGACCAGTAGGCGCAGCTCCTTGGACATGCCGAGCTGCTCCAGGTCGAGGCGCCCCGCCTGTTTGTCGAGCAGACGCAGCACCACCCGCTCGCCGTAGCTGGAGGGGAGGGTGGAGACGCGCACGTCCACCGGACGGTTGCCCACCTTGAGCGAGATACGGCCATCCTGGGGGATGCGTTTTTCTGCAATGTCCAGCTGTGCCATGACCTTGATGCGCGAGACCAGGAAAGGCGCCACGGTGCGTGGCGGGGTGAGCACTTCACGCAACACGCCATCGACACGGAAGCGCACCACCAGGCGGTTTTCGTAGGGTTCGATATGGATATCGGACGCCTGCTCCTTGATCGCCTCGGTGAACAGGGCGTTGATCAGTCTGATGATCGGGGCGTCATCGTCACTCTCGAGCAGGTCCTCCGGCTGGTTCAATGCCCGTGCCGCATTGTCGAGGTCGATATTGTCGCCCATGGTCTCCATGATCTGGGTGGACTGACTCGAGCCGGACTCATAGATCAGCGACAGCTGCTTCTCCAGCGTCTCCTCATCCACCGGGGTGTAGATCAGGGGTTGCGAGACCAGGCGTCTCACCTCGTTGAGTACACCCAGCGACACCCCTGGCTTGTGCATCAGCAGCAGTTCGTCCCGCTCATCGTCAAACACGATGACCACACCATGGCGACGCGCAAAGGCGTAGGGAAGCTGCTGCGCAGCCACCGTCGTGGTCTCCTCGATCAGCGAGGATTCCGCAATGAGATCATCGACCATCTGGGAAGAGGGTGTGAGATTCTCGGACATGCGTCTTGACTCCGCCGATTAGAGGTCGGATTCCGCCGGTTCATCATCGAACGGAGGTTCAAGGGTGCCGAAACGCGACGGCAGTACCGGCATCTCCTCGTCCGACATCAGACTGACGCCCTCCTGTTTCATCTTTAACTGCTGGGCGCGAAAGTAGTTGTATTTTTCGCCGGCGATCTGGGTATTGACTGCATCGTCCCGGATCACGATAGGTCGAAGGAAAACCATCAGGTTGCGCTTTATCTTAGTGGTCTTGTTGGAGCGGAACAGGGCCCCCAGCAGGGGGACATCGCCCAGCAGCGGGACCTTCTCTTCAGTCTGTTTCAGGTCCTCCTCGATCAATCCACCGAGCACGATGGTATTGCCGTCGTCCACCATGACCACAGTCTTGATGGTCCGTTTTTTTGTAACGATATCGCTGGTTCCGGTACTGGCGGAGGCGTCGATGCTGGATATCTCCTGTTCGATCTCCAGCTTGATCGAGTTGCCTTCGTTGATCTGCGGTTTCACCCTGAGGGTTATGCCCACATCCTCTCTCTGCACGGTCTGAAAGGGGTTCACCGCGTTGCTGGTACCGCCGGTCGAGCTGTAGGAGCCGGTGATGAAAGGCACATTCTGGCCGATCACGATCTCCGCCTCCTGGTTGTCCAGGGTGGTGATGTTGGGGGTGGAGAGGATATTGGAAGTGGAGTCACTCTCCAGGGCCTGGATCACGGCGGCGAAATTGAGATTGTCGCTGTTGAACCTTCCAAAGGCGAGGGAGGTGCCGGGGCCGAGGTTAACGCCGGTTTTGGCAACCACCGAGCTGGCAATATCCGAAATCCTGGGAGACCCCAGATTGATGACGCCTAGCGGACCCCGGCCATCCGGGCTTCCATCGACGATCCATTGTACGCCGAGTTGTTTCGCCTTGTCATAGGAGACCTCCGCGATGATCGCTTCCACCAGGACCTGCGCCCGGCGGATGTCGAGCTTGCGGATGATCGCCTGCAGGGCCCGGAACTGATCCGGCGGAGCGGTGATGATCAATGCGTTCGAGGCCTCATCGGCCTGGATGTTGATCGGCAGACTGGGTTTTCCCTTGGCTTTGGCGCCTCCCGCCTGCTTGGTCTCGTCGAGGTTTTCACTGACCCCGGTCAACACCTGCACCAGGTCGGTGGCATTGGCGTACTTCAGATAGATGACCTGGGCATTGCCCTCATTGTCAAAGGGGGTGTCGAGGTGCTCGATGATCACCCGCGAGCGCAGTCTTGCCGTGGGATCGCCGCTGATCAAAATACTGTTGGTGCGCTCATCGGCGACCAGTTTGGTTACATTCCCCCGGCCACCTTTGGCAGTCGGTGGTTCCAGGCCGTTGAGGATGCGTACCACCTCTGCGGCGGATGCATGCTGCAGGGTGATCACCTCGATGGAGCTGTCGCTCACCTTGTCGATCTGGTCGATGATCTTCATCAAACGGTCAACATTCTGCCGACGATCGGAGATGATCAACACATTGGTATCCGGGTAGGCGGCGAGATGGCCCTCCTGGGGTATCAGGGGACGCAGGATCGGCACCAGCTGCGCGGAGGTGACGTTCTTTACCTGGATGATGCGGGTGACTATCTGGTCCCCGGGCAGTTCCCCCAGCGCACTGACGGTGGGAATCCCGCCCTGCTTGGCCTTCACATCGGGAACCACCTTGATTACGTCCCCGCTGGGAATGGTAGAGAAGCCATGGACTTCAAGGATGGACAGAAACACCTGGTAGAACTCATCGCGATCCATTGGATGGGCGGAGATGACTGTCACCTTGCCTTTCACTCTGGGATCGATGACGAAGTTCTTGCCGGTGTGTTCCGACACCGTCTTGATCAGGGCCTCGATATCTGCGTTGTTCAGATTCAGCGTGATCTGTTCCGCATGGACATAGGGCATCCACCCCAGGTTGAGCAGGATGAGGGTGTACAGGATGAGGGCTGGACGTGAGAAGAGGCTGCTGCGACAGCGTGGTCTATCCATGTATAGGGTTGCCAAAATACTCATTATTGAACCGGTTCCGTTGAAGCCTTGCACCCATATCGTGACGCCCCCAGGAGCGGGATTTGGGCCGGGATCATTTGTTGGCGGTGAAAATCTTTATTCATCATGGGTTTATGTTAACTATGTAATGCATTATATATTAGCAGATGATAGGGCCTAGGCATACATACCGGAATTGGCCTCGATAGTTGCTCCCGATCACAGAAAATACCTACAGGCTACCGTTGAAACTGATTCGGAAACTGCCATCGGGCTGGCCCTTGGCCATCGCCTTTAGGGCGCTGCTCAATCCCGGGTCCGAGCCCGCGCCAGGTTTGATGGCACCTTTCAGGTCATAGTTTCCCTGGTTTGTGAGATTCAGTTCACCATCCACCGATGTGGCGCCGCCCAGGTCATTGATCTTGACCTTGATGGTGCCGCTGTCGTCGGTTGTCACTTCCGCCTTGAGGTTGCCCTCTTTGACGGCGAAGGGGCTCAACAGCGCTGGATTCAGCCATTTGATCTGACCTTCGGCCGAGGCGATTCGTTCAGCCTCGATGGTGAGATGATCCATATTCAGGTCGACCTCTCCATCAACTGCTATCTGACCAAGACCTGCCGCTTTGGCGATCATCGATGCGGGGAGCGTGCCCACGACATCCTGGATTCGCAAATCACCGCCAAGAGTACGGGCAAGGTTGGCATCCAGTCTGTGATTCATGTGGCGCAATTCGATATCGAACCCGATCTTGCCAAGCAGCAGACTGCTGGGGGTGAACTGCCACTTGAGTTTGTCCAGGGGGATCCCCTGGTAGTTGACGGCTTCCAGTTTGCCCCGCCATAGACTCCCTTTCATGGATGCGAAGGAGAAGGGTAGCTTGTCGTTGCCGGCCAGAGCCCATCCCAGGGTATGTTGTGCCGGCATCTCCACGAGCATGAACATCAGGTAGCCACCCAGGCCGATCAACAAGTAGCTCCACCAACGCATCAGGAACCCCCTCCCCGCTGCAACACCAGCCTCGCATTGACCAGCCCCGGTTTCTCCTGCTTGTCGATAGTCAGGGAGTCGATCTCAATGGCATGGGTTTGCGTCAGTTGCCCCAGCCACTGCATGACCGTGTCGAAGGGAGCCTGTTCTACCCAGAGTTGAACTGCGTTGTCTCCCTGGGGTTTGATGCGCTGGATCTGTTGTCTCAGATTGATCTTTTTCGCGGTTCTGTCAACCAGCGTGAGCAGGGCCTCATTGCTGCCGCCCCGAGTGCCTCGTTGCTGGCTGCGCAGCTGCTTGACCAGACCGAGGTTGTCCTGCATCCAGCTCAGGGTGATCTGCTGGTTCTCGACCAGCAGCGCCTTTTTCTCCAGTGCCTGACTGAACGGACGCCACAGCAGCAGATAGAGCAGCAGCAGCAGGACCGCCGCCGTGCCGAAGATCAGGGCCATGTGCTCCTCGGAGGTTCTTGCCTGCCACCACTCCTTCATGGCTTTACTCCACTGATTCGTATATGTGATGTGACTTGGTTGCCTGTGGCATTCGCCGAGCGGATCTCAACCGCCAGCTGCTTTGCCTCGATCGATTGTTTCAGATTCTCCAGCGCCTGCAACTCCTTGATGACCAGCTGAAGATCGAGTTGGCCGTCGCGAAAGTTGATGCTTTCCAGCGTGGTATTGGGACTGCCCTTGATTACCGAAGCGGCGGGAACGAAGAGGCTGGCGAACTGCATATTGTTGCCGGATTCCCCCCCGCGCAGGGCTTTGAGTTTCTGCTCCATCTGCACCTTGGGATCGACTACGCGCTTGACCTCCGGGAAGGCTTGCTGAAAAGTTTCCCTGATCTGTTTGTCGAGGGTTATGTTCTGGCTTTCGTACTGGCGGTATTCCATAACGCTCAGCAACAGTGAGAATGCAATGAACACGGCAGCCAGCACGGCGGCGGGCAGCCAGCGCTTCCACTGCAGGGTCATCTTGTCGACCCGGAGATAGTCGCCTTGAAGAAGGTTGATCTGTTGTTTCTCCACCAGATTGTCCGCGAGCAGCGAAGTCAGCTCCGTGTCTGAATCGAACTGCCTGGCATCGACTTCATAATCGCCATCCAGGGAATTCAGATCGATCGGGTCGGTGGCGTCGGGGGAGAGATAGAGAGTGATTTTCTTCGGCGCATGCTCGCTGTTCTGCTGTAACGCCAATTTGAGGGTGGCATTGGCATTGACGGTGTCGACGCAAAAACCCCGCTCCTGGTCGGTGCGGACATCCAATATCCGATCGTCCTGATAGAGGGTCCAGCCACCGCTCTCAAAGGGTAAACTGAGCAGATCGGCATAGATGCCGATGGGTTCGATACCCGCCGCTTCGAGTCTCTCCAGCCAATGATCGAGTGAGCGTCTGGCTATGACTATGACCGGTGTGACGTTTTCGCTGTCGGTGTTTCCCGCGGCGAAATGGAGCAGATCGACATCCTCAGTCAGTTCATTCTCCAGGGAGAAAGGAATTGCCTGGATGAGACGCTGACGGTTTCTGGTCGGGATGCGTATCTCGGTGATGAGCAGTTCGGAGGCGGGTATGAAGACCAGAGTGCGCCTGCCTTTTGACAGCTTCGCCGCCTCAGCCAGGCTGCCTTCGGCCGGCTGTGGGTTCACCGCCCCCTTGAGCAGCCAGCTGACCTTGCTGCAGTCGCTGTCATGGCACTGGACAATCAGGCGTTCTGCCATCAGAAGACTCCGAGGGTGCGGGAAATGACAACGACATCCTTATCGCCCTTGTACAATACGCTGACCAGTCTTTGGCTGTTGTTTTCCATTTGGACAACCGTCTCCATTTGAAAATATCGACTCTCAACTGAGATTAATGAGTTTATTTCTTGAGATTTTACTTTATTTTTGTCTAAAAGTGCTTGAAGTCTTTCGACAAATGCTTTTGGTTCCTTGAACGGATTCTCTTTCCGCTCACTGATCAGCTGTTCCGCATTGGCTTCACTCAGGTTCTGCGCCAATGCCTGGATGATTCGCGCCTCAGCCGTGTTGACATTGATTTTGCTGCGCTCCGGGAGGGTCGTGATGTAGGGGGCCAGCTCCTTGTATACATCCTTGTCCACACCCTTGACGCGTCTAAGTTCGGTAGGACTCGCCATGGGACCATTGGCGGTGCGATAGGGAGGGTCCTGATTGAGGTACTCAAGATCCTCGGCACCGTCCGGATAGCGTGATTTGATGTCTTCGTCCAGCCAGTCCGCGGTGGCCTGGGCGATCGATTCAGGCAGCTCCAGGATCGCCAGCAGGCGCTGGAACAGGGCCAGGTTGTCGGCAACCAGCTTTTTATCCTCTTCACTGGCCTCCTCCTTGAGATAGAGGTTGTTGAGGTTGAATCTGGCCTGTAGATCGGTTGTTAGCGCCTGTACCTGGCCTCCCTCGACCGGTGTCGGCGGGAGTTCCTGAGCCCAGTCTTCGTCAAGGCCGTCGTAATTACCGGATTTACCGTCGTCGCTCAGATCCCTGATCAGCATGCCCCGCGACCAGGACTCGCTGCCCAGGGTATAGAGATAGCCCTGGTCGGAAGAGAAGATATTGCCGCTGCGGCGAATCCCCAGTTGCAGTTCGTGGGTCATGGCGACTGCGGCGATGGATGCCATCGAGACAATGATGATGGCAGTGATCAGGGCAACCCCTTTTTCATGACTTGGCGGGCGCATGTGGATACCTGACATCGGCGCTCACTCACTCACGGCCGGGATGGTCTGTGCGACGCGAAACAGGCGCCGGATCGAGCCCCAGTCCTTCAGTTCCATCTTCAGTTCGATGGAGGCGGGCAGGGCAGTGGGATCGATCTCATCCCCGCCGGTTTTCCTGGGTGGCCACTCCTGCTTCTTTTGCAGCTCCTGATCGTAGAATGTCAACTCGAGAGAGCTGATCTCATCGATCAGTTTCTGTCGATGAGGTTCGCTCTCCCGGGGTCTGTCCAGGGTTGGCCAGGTAAGCCTGTAGAGGGTGTTTTCCTCAAAGCTGTAGCCGACACGCTGCAGGTTGCTGCGCGAGAGCTGCATCGGATTGGAGAAGCCGCCGCGGGTGAGTTCCAGCAGGATCTCAGATATGCCGCCGCTTTTCATCGCCGGTTGTTGATCACCATAGTTGTCACGCACCGGCCTGCTCGCTGCCTGGGCAATATCGCGCTGCATCAGGTAGAGCCCGAGCTGCAGCTTGGAGATGCGCTGAGTGTAGAGGCTGGTCTGATGTTCCGTATCGAGGATCACCTTGAGGCCCGCATAGACGAACGTGGCAAGGATGGCGAAAATCGTGATCGCAATCAGCAGCTCCAGCAGGGTGAATCCCCGGATGCGATGATGGTGCTTCGGGATCCCGTCTCGCAATGGACGTCTGGATAGAGAGACGCCACCCTTTCTCCCGGGGTGGATATTCGCTGCAGGTGTCAAAAGCGCCGCCATAACCATATTTCAAATCGGCTGAGAGAGAAAGCTCACAAGACGCGTCACCGCCTCTTCATCGCCTCTGTTGCGAAACACCGCGATTTCGATCTTGCGTACACGATCATCCGGGGTCGATGTGACGATCCTTTGCCAATGCCATTTGTGCAGTCCCATCTCCTCGTCGCCCTGCTGCTTCCCGGTGGGCAGCCACTTGTTGCTGATCTGCAGCTCGGCAATCTGGTTCAGCGCCACCCAGTGCGCAAGCGTCTTGTCCCTCAGATAGCCCACATTGACCGACTGGTTGGCGGCCACCGTGATGATCGAGGCGAAGGCGATTGCCAGGATGGCCAGTGCGATCAGAATCTCCAACAGGGTGAATCCCCTGCTTGCTGGAAGACGGGTCAGGGATCTGTGGCCACAGGAGGTTTCAGTAGGGTGAGACATGATCGAGTGTGCGCTCCCCCAACTCGTTTCCGACCAGCCGGTAATAGCTGTCGATCCTGTCGTAGCTCAATTTCAATTCGAAGGGTGTCATCTCGCCGCTGTTGAGCAATATGATTTCAGGGATGTCCTCCTCATCGTCCTCTCCGACCTGCTGGGTGGAGGCTATGCTGAACGCCATGCCTTCGGGCAGTTGACGCGGGCGAAACAGCGAATCGTCCATGGGTTGCCACTCCCCCTCGCTCAGCCTCAGGAAGCTATATCCATCCTCGCCGATATCGACGCCGATCAATACCGTTCGCAACAGGGCCTCTTCACTCGCCAGGCCGATCAGGCTGGAGAGCCGCCGCGCCTCCGTCTTGAGCAGGTCTTCCGGTGAACTTCGTCCGAAAGAGAGAGTGACATAGTTGATCAGCACGCCGATGATGATTACCACCACCATCACTTCGATGAGCGTGAAGCCGCTTTGGGCGGCGAGGCGGGCGGCCGATCGGTTGACGTTCACTCAAGATTCCAGTTTCCAAGATCGTCTTCCACCGACTGCAGGTCGAGTCCGGAGGAGTAGATATCGATCGTGCCGTGGGTACCCGGATTGAGGTAGAGGTAGGTGTTGCCCCAGGGATCGGCAGGCAGTCGGTCCAGGTATCCCCCCTCTTTCCAGTTTCTCGGTTCCGGTGAGTCGGAGGGTTTGCTGACCAGCGCCTCGAGACCCTGGTCGGTTGTGGGATAGATCATGTTGTCGAGCCGATAGAGGTTGAGGGCGGCCTCCAGGGAGCGGATATCGCTCTTCGCCTTGGTGATTCTGGCCTGCTCGGGCCGGTCCATGATTTTGGGTACGACGATTGCCGCCAAAATGCTGAGGATGACCACGACCACCATTACCTCTATAAGTGTAAAGCCATTGATTTTAATGCAATTTTCCGCTCTTCGCCGGGCCTTTTCAGGTATCCGGCAGGTGGTTGTGAATCTGTGTGCTGCATTTTTCATCATGGTTTGGAACCTGCTATAAAGATTGTATCGGCTTTGTGGTGGGCTATTATCGGGGGAATCCACCAGGGAATCTAGTGTACTTGGTCATGGATTCCATACCATCCGGAGCGGCCCCACTCCCTGAGGCGCTCACCTTGCGCCTGCCCGTTCCAGATTCGCTGCATGTTACAGAATCTATGACGAGCTACACTAGGCTACAAAGTCAAATCCGGCACCAAAGGGTGAATCAGTTCACCATCCCTTATAATATAAGGCTGACCATCACCACCCTGGATATCGCTGTATCCAATGACTTTTTGAATGATAATAAATTCATACGGCCATAAAGATTGGGTTGTCACTATCAGTTTTATATGCAATCAAGATATTACGTACATCTGTGCGGGTAAAAGTTCATTCTGCACAGGCGCATGGGAATCTCCTATAGAGGATTAGCCGCTTGAGTATCGGAATCATCGGATATGCCTTATCGGCCTCTCTCTTTCTGCTCTTCAGCGTAATGCTCCTGACCAGTTGGCGTGGGCGAAGCGAGGGGATCTATCTGCTCGTTGCCTCCCTGACCACCGCGTGCTGGGCTTTGACCGCCGTCGCTTTCCAGGTCCATGAGTCCGATCTGACGATTGTCGTCTATCAGATCTTTGAGATCGCAAGAAACGTCGCCTGGTTCGGTTTTCTGTTCAAGCTGTTGAATAATCTGGATAAGGCAAGTGGCTACGAGCGGCGCAATCTGGCATATATTCCATTCGCCATCCTGCTTGGTTCGGCTGTCCTGATTGCTTTCGAGCCCCTGGTGCACTTCAATCCGACGGTTAGGGCCTGGAGCGGTTCCATCAGCCTGCCCCTGGTGGGCTATCTTGGATTTGCCATAACCGGTCTGGCCCTGATCGAGCAACTCTACCGCAGCACAAGGCCGGAGATGCGATGGGCGGTGAAGTATCTCTACCTTGGGATGGGAATCCTCTTCGTCTACGATTTTTTCCTCTATGCCGAAGCCCTGATGTTCAACAGAATGGACTCCACGCTCTGGCAGGCCAGGGGGTTGACTAGTGCCATGGCTGTGCCGTTCGTGGCGATAGCGGCGACGAGAAACCCCAGCTGGTCGGTGCGTGTCTTCGTCTCGAAACAGGTGGTATTCCACGCCATAACGATAATCGCCGCAGGGATCTACCTGGTGACCATGGCGGCGGTGGGCTACTACATTCGCTATTACGGGGGGAGTTGGGGGAAAGCGACCCAGATCGCCTTTGTTTTCGCCGGCGTCATCTTTCTTGTCACTGCGCTGTTTTCCAGCAGTCTGCGCTCCAAGATAAAGGTCTTTGTCAACAAACACTTCTTCAGCTACAAATACGATTGGCGTGATGAATGGCTACGTGTCGTGCAGACCCTTTCCAACGCCCGGGGAGGAAAGGAGATTCGAATCCGCGTCATTCAGGCGATCTCCGATTCGGTGGATGCGGGTGGCGGCTTGTTGTGGATGCTGGATAACGTGGGCAACTACCAATGCGTCAGTCACTGGAATGCGGCTCCGGTCAGCATCCCTTTCGATGCAAAGACCTCCTTGGTGACCTTTTTTTCCAAGAGTGACTGGATTATCGATATCGACGAATATCGAAGGTTTCCGGAGCGTTACGACAGCTTGAAGCTTGATTCGCATCTGATCGCCGTCGAGGGGGCATGGTTGATCATACCCATCAAACACCATGAACAGCTACTCGGTTTCGTTTTGCTGACGAGTCCGACGCTGTCGAAATCGATCAACTGGGAGGACAGGGATCTGGTCAAGGCGGCGGCGAAACAGGCCGGAAGTTATCTGGCGTTGCTGCAGACATCGGAGGCATTGAATCAGGCCAATCAATTCGAAGCCTTCAACCGGCTTTCCGCCTTTGTGGTGCATGACCTGAAAAACCTGATTGCACAACTGGAACTGGTCGTGAAGAATGCCGAACGGCATAAGAACAATCCCGCATTCATGGATGATGCGGTCAAAACCATTGGCAATGCTGTCAATAAGATGGGACGATTGCTCACTCAGTTGAGGCAGGGACGTTTCGAGTCAACGATGACAAAGCAGTTTTACATTGAAGAGTCAGTTGCCCAGGCAGTCAATGAACTCTATGCCTATACACCCAAACCGAAACTCACGATCAACGCCAGTTACCTGAAGACTATCGCCGATAAGGATCGCTTCACCGCCATCATGGTCCATATGATAAAAAATGCACAGGAGGCGTCGCACGAAGGTGGTAAGGTCGAAGTGACAGTGGACCGCCAAGATGGCAATGCAGTGATTACCATCGAGGACGACGGGGTCGGCATGGATGAGACATTCATCAAGGAGAAGTTGTTTCTTCCGTTTCAAACAACGAAAGGCAATGCCGGGATGGGGATAGGAGTCTACGAGACCAGGGAGTACGTCAAGTCCTTGAACGGCAGCATGAAAGTGGAGAGCGTCAAGGGTATTGGAACAAAGTTCGAAATCAGTATACCGTTAGAATCAGTACAGAAGGTGGCAGACAGTGAGTTATCGGATACGGCAGAGGCCCAGTTGTGAGTAAAGACAGTAACCAGTTGAAATCGCTAATAATAGTCGAAGATGATCCAGGTCTGCAAAGTCAGCTGAAATGGAGTTTTGACGGTTACGAAGTGCATATTGTGGGTGACAGGAAGAGTGCCATCAATTGCCTCAGGAAAACCGCTGCGCCGGTGGTTACCCTCGATCTCGGACTGCCGCCCGATCCGACAAATGTCAGTGAGGGATTTGCCACGCTGCAGGAGATTTTAAATCTGATTCCGCAAACCAAAGTCATTGTGGTGACGGGTAACGACGACCGTGAGAATGCGCTGAAATCAATTGAGTTGGGTGCCTATGATTTCTATCAAAAACCGATAGATCCCGACGTGCTGCGCGTCATCATCGAACGTGCATTCCATGTTCACGGCCTGGAGGAGGAGAACCGCAAGCTACACCATATTCAACGCAATTCACCACTGGATGGTGTCATCGCGAACAGCCCGCAAATGCTTGAAGTATGCCGTGTTATTGAAAAGGTAAGTCCGACGGATATCACCGTATTGCTGCTTGGAGAGAGCGGAACGGGAAAGGAGGTGCTTGCCAGGGCAATCCACGGTCTGAGCGACAGAGGGAATGGGAAGTTCGTTGCCATCAATTGCGCCTCGATACCGGAAAATCTGTTGGAAAGCGAACTCTATGGCTATGAGAAAGGGGCATTTACCGGCGCGGCGAAAAGAACCATCGGAAAGATCGAGACAGCTAACGGCGGAACCCTGTTCCTTGATGAGATCGGCGACATGCCGATCGGCTTGCAGGCGAAAATGCTGCGTTTTCTTCAGGAAAGGGTGATAGAGCGGATTGGCGGCAGGGATGAGATTCCGGTTGATGTGAGGGTTATCTGCGCGACCAACCAGGACCTGGAGGAGAAGATCGGGCAGGGAGAGTTTCGTGAGGATCTTTATTACCGGATCAGTGAAATATCGATCGATATCCCTCCACTCAGGGAACGTGCCGGTGATGCGGTCTTGTTGGCGTGGTCGTTTCTGAAGAAATTTGCCAAGCAGAACTCATCCAAAGTCAACGGCTTCACCAAGGAGGCTTTGCAGGCTATCGACGGATATGCCTGGCCTGGCAATGTGAGAGAGCTTGAAAACAGAATCAAGCGCTCCGTGGTTATGTCAGACGATCAGCTGATCACACCGAGTGAACTACAATTGACTGAAAGCAGCGAGGATGTGATGCCGGTAAATCTGAGAGTGGTGAGAGAGCAGGCCGAGGCGACTGCGATAATCAGGGCGATGAGTTTCGTCGGTGGCAATGTATCCAAGGCCGCGGATCTGTTGGGAGTCAGCAGACCAACCTTGTATGACCTGGTGAATAAATACGGCCTCAAGTAAGGCTGTCCACAATATCAAGAGGCCGCTGAACTGAGCAGGGGTCGTATTTTCGAGTTGTTTTTTCAATTTTGCTGGATGTAATGGTACCTCTGTAATGATGATGGCAATCTGTTTCCCAAGACGAGTGAAGCGATGGGCGTTCTTGTGTGTGGTCGTGGTTGTACTCACTGTCTCTGCTTGCAGTGTTGGTACGAGCGAGAAAGAGATGTTTGCTTCGGCTCAGGCCAGTTTCGATGGTGGCAACTATTCAAAGGCGGTTATTGAACTCAAACAGATTCTTCAGAATGATGCGAAGAATGTCGATGCCAGGAAGCTTTTGGCGAGAACTTACTTGAAAAAAGGGGATGGCGTATCCGCAGAGAAGGAGATCACGAATGTCTCTGCCGCGATGCCGCCGGGCGCGGATATTCAAGCGATCCTGCTGGCCTCCCTGAAGCTGCAGGGGAAACACAAAGAGATCATCGAGAAATACGAAAAGGGAGAGTTCGGCGACATGGAATCCTCCAGCCTTTGGGGTGTGGTCGCTTATTCCTATCTGAGTGAAAAAGAGACAGAGAAGGGGACGGCCCTGGCAAGGAAGCTGCTGGACAAGGATCCGAACAGTGTCGCAGCATTGCTGTCACTGGCGAAAGCGGCAAGCGCCAGGAATGATGATGCCGAGGCGGTGGAACTCCTGCGGCGTGCACAGAAGATAGACAAAGAGGACTACAGAGTCTGGCGTGATCTGAGCGTCGAGCACGCAAAGCTGGAAGATTTCAGCAAGGCCGTGGAATATCTGCAGACTGCGCTTTCACTGATACGCCCGGGTGACCCGGCGCAGGATGCCTATGCCATAAAAGTAAGCCTGGTCCAGCTTTTGTTTCAACAGGGGAGGCTGGACGAGGGCGAGGCATACATAAAGGAACTGGAGGCCAAATACAGGAAAATACCTTATGTTGCCTATCTTTCAGGTCTGCATAGCTATCTGAAACAGAACTACGAAACCGCGGTTATCAAGTTGACCGAAGCCCATGCGGCGATGCCGAACCATCTGCCGACCATCCTGCTGCTTGGTGCATTGCAGTTTAATGAAAACAATCTGGAGCAGGCCAATATTCTACTCACGAGATATGTCAATCAGGTGCCTACTCATCTCGTGGCAAGAAAACTTCTTGGCGAAATCAAACTGCGACTGGACAAACCGAAAGAGGCACTTGCGCTGCTCGAATCTGGTGGGGTTGAAAACAGCGATACTCAGATGCTTAAAATGATAGGGCTTGCCGCCAGCCAGTCGGGTGAATATTCCAAGGGAATAGATATTCTCAAGAAGGCTGCCGATGCCAATCCCAATGATACCCGGATTCGCGAGGAACTGGCGCGACTATACATCAATCACGGTGCGGTGGACGATGCCATTACGGAACTGGAGGAGAAGTGGGTTGGCGATTCCAGTAAAAGGGATACACTGCTGATTATCTCATATATCAAAAAGCAGGATCTGGTTTCAGCACGCAAACTTTCCGATCAGATTTTGCAACGTGGCAGCGGGCGTCCGGAGGATCTCTATTTAAGAGCCTATTTAGAACTCAATTCGGGAAACCGCAATAAAGCGAAGAGCTATCTTATCGACGCCATAGGTAAAAATTCTGAATTTGTTCCCGGGCAGTTGGCGCTTGCCAGAATGGACCTGGAGGATGGACAGCTGGCGGCGAGTAGCGACAGGTTGAATCTGGTGCTCGCGAAAGAACCTCAGAATGTCACCGCGATGATGTTGCTTGCGCAAATAAGTGAGCGCTCAGGCAAGCAGGACGAGGCGCTGCATTGGTTGGAAAAGGCGGTCGAATCAGGTGATAAAACATGGCTGCCCCGGCTCATACTGGCGAGGTACTATCTGCGCAGGCAGGAGCCGGAAAAGGCCGCTATCTATCTGGACGACAAGAACCTGCGCGAGAGCAATAACCCCGCTATCATCTCTATATTGGCGATGGTTGCGAAACAGAGTGGTCACTATAGCGAAGCCGAGTCGTCCATCAAGAAGCTGATCACCGAGAATCCAAAGAGTGAGATCGCCTATCTACAGTTGGCGGATCTTCAATCCAAGAGGGGTGACCTGGATGCCGCCAGAACGACCCTGCAAAAGCTCGACAGTGAGATTCCTTCTTCGATCAAGGGCAAGTTGATGCGCTTCAAGCTTGAGATGGAATCGAACAATCACCAGCAGGCTGAGAAGATCGTAAAGCAACTGTTGGATAATGATAAGACCAGGTTTGTAGGAGTCAGGCTACAGGCGAACTACCATGAAGCGACTGGAAATCGGCAGAAGGCCATCGAGAGCCTAGAGGCCCATGTCTCGTCTCAAACGCCTTTTGCCATAATTCAGCAGCTGTCGAATTTGTACACTAAAAACAAGGACTATGAGCGAGCGATCGAGCTGTTATCTGATTGGATCAAATCCCATAATAATGACCAACAGGGGCAGTTGGCGCTGGCGATCGTCTATCAATCAATGGGCAAAGACAAGGCGGCGGTAGATATCTATGACGAGTTGCTCGAGGCCAATCCGAAGAATCTCGTGGCGTTGAACAACTCTGCATTGCTGGTTTTCGATCATGCCCCTCAGAAGGCGCTCGAGCAGGCAAAAAAGGCCTATGCCATATCAGGTAATTCATCCCATGCGGTGGTTGACACCTATGCCTGGTTGACTCACAGATTGGGTGATACGGCAGCTGCCCTGAAGCTCTTGAGCCCGATTGTGGAGAGCTCATCGGATCCATCCATCCTTTATCACTATGCTGTTATGCTGGTGGAATCGGGCAGGGCGGCTGAGGCGGAAAAGGTGTTAGTGTCTATTATAGAAGGACACCAGCAGTTTCCCGAGTCCGAAGAAGTACAGAAGCTTTTGAGTGAGATATCTCAGTTTAAGGGTTAGAATAGTTTGGATCAAAGATCATAGAACGTCAGGAAAGTAATATGTTATCAACAGGTTACAAAAAAGTACTAGGTGTCTTCTGGGCCCTGGCCGCCTCATTTTTGGCGGGTTGTGCAACACCGCCCGAAATGACGTCAGTTGTTGACCAGGGTAAGGCCTCGGTAGCCGGTCCCGATTCGCCACTGTATGTGATCGGGCCCGGGGATACACTCAATGTCTTCGTCTGGGGGGACAGCGAACTGTCGACTCAGGTGGTGGTTCGTCCGGATGGCATGATCACCACACCATTGGTGGAGGATCTGCCGGCGAGCGGTAAGACTCCGACCGAGCTGGCCAGAACCCTCGAGGCAAAACTCTCCAAGTTCGTCAAGTCGCCCAAGGTGACGGTCAGCGTGACTGATTTCGTTGGTCGTTACACCGAACAGGTGCGTGTGGTGGGTCAGGCATCACAGCCGCAGTCGATCAACTACAGGGACGGCATGACCCTGCTCGATGTCATAATTGCCGTGGGTGGCTTGACCGAGTTCGCGGCCGGGAACAAAGCCAAGGTGGTCAGGATGATCAACGGAAAGACCACTGAGTATCGGGTTCGCCTGGATGACTTGATAAGAGACGGAGATATCTCTGCAAATGTCAAGATGATGCCCGGAGATGTGTTGATCATACCTGAAACATGGTTCTAAGAAGCCTCGGGAAACGGTCTAAATGAGCAGTATTGAAAAAGCCATTGAGCGGTTAGCCAAAACCAAGTCGGGTAAGATCAAGGCGAACGAAGCAGCCACTTCGGATGAGGTCGAGGCTCGCGGCAAGGCAACCGTACCTGAGGGCGCAAAGACTGAACATACAGTCCCGAAGACCCCGAAGACTGTACAGAACAGGGTTGAACAGCCGGCTGGCGAGCCTACGATTCCGGTCAACAGGGAAGCTGAAAAGGCAAGCAAAGCCAAAAAAATCCTTCTCGATTACGAATCGCTTTCACGGATTGGGTATATCGTACCCCATGCCGGGAACAAACAGCTTTCAGAGGAGTATCGCATCATCAAGCGGCCGGTGATCATGAATGCGCTGGGTAAAGGCGCCGCACCGATAGAGAATGGAAATCTGGTCTCCGTATCCAGTTCGTTACCTTCTGAGGGTAAAACCTTTACCGCACTGAATCTTGCATTGAGTATCTCAACGGAACTCGATTCAACAGTGCTCCTTATCGATGGTGATGTGCTGAGATGTTCCCTGAGCAAGCTGCTTGGCATCGAAAACCAAAAGGGACTCATGGACCTGATCGATGACAATAAGTGTAGTGTCGGCGATGTCATACTCGAAACTCAGATTCCCAGGTTAAAGATCATTTCGGCAGGGAAGCGCTCAGATAAGGCAACTGAACTGATCGCCAGCAAGGAGATGGAGGAGTTGCTCGATGAGATGGCTGTGAGGTATCAGGACCGGATAATCATTTTTGACTCCCCACCGCTTCTCTCTGCCAGTGAGTCGATTGTACTAAACCAGCATATGGGACAGATACTGGTCGTTGTGGAGGCTGGTCAGACGCCCGTGGAAGCGATTAAGGATACTTTGAGCCGCCTTGACCAAGATAAGGCGATCGGCCTGGTCTTGAACAAAAGCCGGGATGCAAGGAGTGAGAATTACTACGGTACTTACTATTGATCCGGCAAGAAAAGTAACCTGATTACACGTTTGGCTCAGCAACGCAGAACTAAACCTGGCCACCCATCTTGTTCAGCCATGAGAAGATAGTTGTAAGAAGCATGGAACTATAGTCGCGAAGCTTGGCCCATGGTGTATCCCTTCGAGCCATAGATGCCAAAGCCGCGGTAATGACTCGCCCCCAGGTGGAAAAATCACGTGCCGGGTAGCGCACAGGCATCAGAAACACGCTGTGAACCCATGCCCGGGCGCTTGATGTCAGCGTCCCTGCGGACAACGGTTTCTGATGCCTGTACGCCACCCGGCGTCCATGACTAATCAGTTTCGCCGATTCAATGGTTGAGCAAAGTGGGTAAGCAGCAAAAGCTATTCCTTTTGCGTTTACGGTTATCCGCTGCTGATGTAGATGCACCACAGCTGATGAAAGCAGTGTCGAGGAGTGATCCGGCTAAATGAACCCTACATTTTATGTGTGAAAATGTGAAAAAATTCCCAAATTTTAAAATTCTTTTACCCCGTACAAAAGCAGTGAAAATTCGCTGGGCGAAGTAATTAAACAATATTCAGTATACATGGGGCTGTATATTATCTTATTGTATTTATTGATTAATATTCAGTTCGTGCTGAACGTTGACGAGTAGTCACGCGAATCCTGGATAGGCCGATATTCGGGATTTTTGCTTATCTTGTGAATCACCGCATTTGACTGGATAATGTGCCCTCGACTTGAGTGCTAATACGACCAATCATTGGCTGAGTAGAAAAACGATGAAAATAGGCCTGTTAAAAGAAACGGCTGAGGGAGAGAAGCGTGTCGCTCTCTCTCCGGATATCACCAAGAAGCTCATCGCAAAGGGTTTCACGGTACAAGTTACCCAGGGAGCGGGCGGAAACGCCAACTTCACCGATGCACAATACCAGGATGCCGGCGCAGAGATCGTCACCTCCGCGGAGGCCTTGAACGCCGATATTCTGGTGCGCGTGCGCAAACCCTCTGCAGAAGAGGCCGAGGCGCTTCCAAAGGGGGCGTTACTGATTGCCCATATCGAATCCTGTGAGCTGGATGACATCCTGAATACGATCCTCGAAAAGGAGATCATCTATCTCGCGATGGAGCGTATTCCCAGAATCTCCAGGGCCCAGGCGATGGATGCCCTCTCTTCGCAAAGCAATATCGCGGGTTATCGCGCAGTTATCGAGGCCGCGCTTCACTACGGCCGGTTCCTGCCCCTGATGATGACTTCGGCGGGGTCCGCCAAGCCGGCAAGACTGGTGGTGTTGGGGGCCGGGGTCGCAGGACTGCAGGCAATCGCCACTGCGAGACGCATGGGCGCCGATGTGCTCGCTTATGATGTTCGTCCTGAGACCAAGGAGCAGATCGAATCCCTGGGGGCCAAGGCGATAGAGCTCGATATAGGTGAAAGCGGTTCCGGAGAGGGCGGCTACGCCAAAGAGCTGTCACAAGAGGCCAAGGAGAGACAACAACAGGCCCTCGCCGATGAATTGAGCAAGGCGCACGTCATCATCACTACGGCACTGATTCCCTGCCGTCCGGCACCCGTTCTGGTCACCGAGGATGTGATCAAGAACATGCGAGAGGGCTCTGTGGTTGTCGACCTGGCTGCGGCGACTGGAGGAAACTGCCCACTGACCGAGGCGGACAAGGTGGTCGTAAAACATGGGGTGACAATCATTGGCCATACCAACTACCCCTCGATGGTAGCCTCTGACGCAAGTGCCTTCTATGGCGGAAATATCATGAACCTGCTCAATATCATGGTGGATAAGGGTGACGATGGTCTGGTGTTGAAGGACCTCGAAGAGGATGAGATCACCAAGGCGATGCGTCTGCGACCCGGGTCCTGAGGACCGCACCATGAATCAATCACAACCAACTCAAGAGTGATCCTATGCCTGATACACTGGTTGCACTATATGTTTTCGTTCTCGCCTGCTTCATCGGTTATTGGGTGATATGGGGGGTAACACCTTCGCTGCATACACCGCTGGTGGCGCTGACCAATGCCATATCAGGGATTATCATCGTCGGTGCCCTGTTGGTGACCGGTCTGGAAACAGCGGGAACCGCGGCGGAGATATTCGGTTTTGTCGCGGTATTGTTGGCTTCGATCAATGTCTTCGGCGGGTTCCTGGTAACCAACCGGATGTTGGCCATGTTCAAGAAAAAAGATAAGTGAGTGCCTGACCGATGGAGATTTCAGCAAATACCCAAGCGATTGCCTATCTGATTTCAGCAATCCTTTTCATCCTGGCCCTTAAAGGCCTAACCCATCCGGCTTCGGCCCGCCGCGGTAACTATCTCGGTATGGCGGGCATGGGCATCGCAATCCTGGCTACCCTGCTTGGTAACGAGGTGCAGTCTTACGGCTTGATCCTGGTCGGCGTTATCATTGGCGCGGCGATTGGTATGGTTCTCGCCGCCCGCGTACAGATGACCGCAATGCCGCAGTTGGTCGCGGCACTGCATAGTTTCGTGGGTATGGCTGCGGTGCTGGTTGCGATCGGGACCTATCTCAACCACGCTGCCGCGGGCACTCTCAATCCGGTCATGATGGGAGAGCTGTCGGCGGGCATCATCATCGGTGCGATCACCTTCTCCGGTTCAGTGGTGGCTTTCGCCAAGCTGCAAGGGCTGGTAAGTGGCGCACCGGTCAAATTCAAGGGACAACACACGCTGAATGCGGCCATAGCGATCATTACGGTCTTGCTGGGGATCCACTTCGGTATGACGGGGAGCATGACTTCCCTGGTGCTGATTACCCTGCTTTCATTCGTCCTGGGCTTTACCCTGATTATTCCCATCGGTGGCGCGGATATGCCCGTCATCATCTCCATGCTCAACAGCTATTCCGGATGGGCGGCGGCGGCGACCGGATTCACCCTGGGAAATCTGTTGCTGATAATCGTTGGTGCCCTGGTCGGCTTTTCGGGGGCCATACTCTCCTTCATCATGTGCCGGGCCATGAACCGTTCGATTATCAATGTGGTGTTCGGCGGTTTCGGCAGCGAGTCTGACGGCGCGCCCAGTGCGGCGGGCATGGCTGCCGAGAAAGGGGTCAAATCAGCCTCGGTGGAAGACGCCATCTACTGGATGGAGGATGCCAACAAGGTCATCATCGTGCCGGGTTACGGCATGGCGGTGGCGCAGGCGCAGCACGCCCTGAAAGAGTTGATGGAGCTTCTTGAGCAGCGCGACGTGGCGGTCAAGTTCGCCATACATCCGGTGGCTGGACGCATGCCGGGTCATATGAATGTGCTGCTCGCCGAGGCGGACATACCTTACGATCATGTCATGGAGATGGATGAGATCAATCCGGAGTTCCCGACCGCCGATGTCACCCTGGTGGTGGGCGCCAATGACGTGGTCAATCCTGCGGCCAAATCTGACTCCTCCAGTCCGATTTACGGTATGCCGATTCTGGATGCGTCGAAATCAAGGCAGGTCTATTTCCTCAAACGCTCTATGAACCCCGGCTACTCCGGTGTCGACAACCTGCTTTTCTATCAGGACAACACCTCGCTGATATTCGGTGACGCCAAGGACACCATCGAAGGCATGGTGTCTGCGCTCAAGGGGGGTGGGCATTGAGCCAGGGCATGTAATCAAGATTCTGATTCAGGCTTTGTCAGATTTAGATTTTTTAGCATCCGATCAGCCTACTCACGATGCTGCAAGCCGCACCCTACATGCAATCGAAGCGTAGGGTGCGGCTTGCCGCACCGGACACACGTCTATTCGAGACACAGGGTACGGCTCGCCACACCTGATCCGCAGTTTTAGGTTCAAGCCAGGCTGGATTCATGTAATGATAGTATGAAGCGTACGGCACTGCGCGATGCCGGTGATCCAGCCATCGATAACTCAATGCACAACCGCTTCAAACCCACAATTGTAAAATCGTGAGCGCGACTCCCAATGATTTTCCCGACCCGCAAGAGATCAAGAGCTGCATGTTGCGCGATCGGCACCGCCTGTTCAAACAGCTTCGCGGGCTGCGCAAGCGCGAAGCCAAGGGTGGAGAATACTCCCAGGGGTTGTTGAGACTCTGGCAATCCATCAGATCTTCTCAACAGCTCTTGCAACAACGCCGGC
Source organism: Candidatus Thiodiazotropha sp. (assembly GCA_050292275.1). GTDB lineage: Bacteria > Pseudomonadota > Gammaproteobacteria > Chromatiales > Chromatiaceae > Thiodiazotropha. The sequence goes on along the minus strand of JBNKLI010000054.1, from coordinate 22,434 downwards.
AGCAACTGCCGCAAATCACGTATCCAGAAGAGTTGCCTATCAGCCAGCGGATTGAAGACATAAAGCAGCTGATTCGGTCGCATCAGGTTGTCGTACTTTGCGGTGAGACGGGTTCGGGTAAATCGACGCAACTCCCCAAGATCTGTCTCGATCTCGGTTTCGGCGTTTCGGGTTATATCGGTCATACCCAGCCACGCAGGGTTGCGGCGAGGACACTCGCAACCCGGGTGGCGAGTGAACTGGCTTCCACCACAGGTCAGGCGGTGGGTTATAAGGTCCGCTTCAGCGACCGCGTGGGACCCGGCAGCCATATCAAGCTGATGACCGATGGCATACTGCTTGCGGAGATCCAGCAGGATCCCCATCTCAATCAATACGATATGTTGATCATTGACGAGGCCCATGAACGCAGTCTGAACATCGACTTCCTGCTGGGCTATCTGAAGCGGCTGTGTCTCGAGCGCCCCGATCTCAAGTTGATCATCACCTCCGCGACCATCGATCCGCAAAGCTTTTCCGAGTATTTCGATCAGGCACCCATCATCGAGGTTTCCGGCCGTACCTATCCGGTTGAAGTGCGCTATCGGCCACCATCCGATGAAGCGGAGAATGAGCGGGACGATCCGCTGCAGCAGGCCATTTTGGATGCGGTGGATGAGCTGTCGCTTATCGACAGAGGAGATATACTGGTGTTTCTCAGTGGCGAACGGGAGATCCGTGAAACGGCTGAGACCCTGCGCAAGCACAAGCTGCCCGCGACCGAAGTATTGCCGCTCTATGCACGACTCAGTATCGAGGACCAGAACCGGGTGTTCAGGCCGCACTCGAGCCGGCGTATCGTACTGGCCACCAATGTTGCTGAGACCTCGCTGACCGTTCCGGGCATACGCTATGTCATCGATACGGGATATGCGCGCATCAGTCGCTACAGTCATCGCAGCAAGGTGCAACGCCTGCCAGTGGAGCGTATTGCCCAGGCATCGGCCGATCAACGCAAAGGCCGTTGCGGTCGCCTCGCGGCGGGAGTCTGTATCCGCCTCTTCTCGGAAGAGGATTTCACAGCTCGCCGTCCCTTCATGGAACCTGAGATACAGCGTACCAATCTGGCATCGGTCATCCTGCAGATGAAGTTGCTGGGATTGGGCGAGATAGGCAGCTTTCCGTTTATCGATCCACCGGACCATCGCCTCATCAAGGATGGTTACAGAGTCCTCGAAGAGATAGGTGCGGTTGCCGGCGACAACAGGGTTACCCGTCTTGGTCAGCAGCTCGCGAGACTCCCGGTGGATCCGCGTATCGGGAGGATGCTGCTGAGTGCCGCCCACAGCCACTGCTTAAAAGAGGTGTTGGTGATCGCGGCTGCACTCAGTGTGCAGGACCCGAGGGACCGTCCTGTGGATAAGCGGCAGCAGGCGGATGAGGCCCATGCAGTTTTTCGCAACGAGCAGTCCGACTTCCTGAGTTATCTTTCACTCTGGGAGGAGGTCGAGGCGCAGAGAAAACATCTTTCGAAAAACAAATTTCATCGTTGGTGCAAGCGCCGGTTTCTCTCCTGGAACCGGGTTCAGGAGTGGCATGACATTCATCATCAATTGCGTGGGCAGCTGCACGAAATGGGATGTCGCGAGAACAGTGCCGAGGCAAGCTATGAGGAGATTCACAGGGCACTGCTGAGTGGTCTTTTGAGCCACGTTGGTATAAAGAGCAGCAACCGTGACTATCTTGGGGCGAGAAACACCCGGTTCAACATCTTTCCCGGATCTGGACTCTTCAAGAATCAACCGAAATGGGTGATCGCAGCGGAGCTGGTGGAGACGACCAAACTCTATGGGCGGACCCTCGCGGCGATTCAACCCGGGTGGATCGAGAACGCAGCGGGACATCTGGTCAAGCGCAGCTACTCCGAGCCCCACTGGGAGAAGAAGCGTGGTCAGGTCGCCGCCTATGAAAAGGTCACCCTGTTCGGCATCACCCTGATTCCCAGGCGCAAGGTCAATTTCTCACCTATCGATCCAGTTGTCTCGAGGGAGATCTTCATCCGTTCAGCTCTGGTGGATGGCGATTTCCATACCCGGGCACCCTTCTGGCGTCATAACCGGGAGTTGATCGAGGCGATCCACGACATGGAAGCCAAATCGCGAAGACGGGACATACTGGTGGACGAAGAGCGAATCCAAGCCTTCTATGAGCAGCGCATACCGGAGGCAATATCCACTGCGCCGGGATTTGAAAAATGGTTGCGGCAGACGGCCAAAGAGCAGCCGAAGCTTCTGTATATGGATGAAGCCGACTTGATACGTGAGGCTTCACAGCAGGTGACCAGTGAGCAGTACCCCGATCATCTCGATATCAATGGCATGCAGTTACCCCTGGAGTACAACTTCGAGCCGGGATCAGCAAAGGACGGAGTCACCCTGGTGGTCCCCCAGGATGTCCTCAATCAGATTACCGAATCACGTCTGCAGTGGCTGGTTCCCGGTCTGCTGCGGGAACGTGTAATCTCGTTGATCCGGGGATTGCCGAAAGCGTTGCGCCGCTCATTCGTTCCGGTTCCCGATTTTGCCGATGCCTGCCTCGCCGGCCTTACTGGCAGCGACAGACCTCTGATACAGGTATTGGGGGAACGGCTGAAGCAGCTCGGCGGGGTCCATATCCCCGAGGATGCCTGGAGTGAGGATGAGGTGTCGGATCATCTGCGCATGCGTGTCCGGGTTGTCGACCAGCAAGGGCTTACTCTGGAGCAGGGGCGGGACCTGGCCGGCATGAAGCGGCGCCACGCCAACCGATCCGATGCTACCCATCGTCAGCTGACATCTCCGGGATTCGAGCGTAGTGGCTTGAAAAACTGGGATTTTGAGTCTCTGCCGAAACGTCTGAGTGTCGAACAGGGCGGCATTCAACTGCAGGGTTATCCAGCCCTGGTGGATGAGGGCGAGAGCGTGGCGATCCGCCTGCTTGATGCCCAGAGTAATGCCCGCGAAGTACATAAGGGGGGTGTACGCCGTCTGTTGATGTTGAAGATGCCGAGGGAAGTGCGCTACCTGAGAAAAAACCTTACCCAGCTCGAGCGCATGCGCCTGCTATACGCCAAGGTGCCTGCGAGCGGCGGGGATCAGCCAGCCATCGAGAGACGGGATCTCGAGGAAGAGCTTGTGTTTCTGATCATGGATCGAACCTTCCTCAATGATCAACCCGAGATTCGGGAATCGAGCAGCTTCGAGGATCGACTGGAGAGCAGGCGGGGCGGCCTCATGGAACAGGCGAACACCAGCTGCCGGCAACTCCTGGAGATCCTCGAGTTGAGCCATCAGACGAGAAAGGCGATCGCCTCGATCACACAGGTCAATTGGATGAGTTCCGCCATGGATATGCAGGCTCAACTCGATCGCCTGGTCTATCGCGGTTTCATGCAACAGGTGGAGGATCAGCGGTTGGCTGACTATCCCCGCTATCTGAGGGGGATAATGAAGCGCATCGAAAAGCTCGCTCATGCCGCGTTGCGCGACCGGCAGCGGATGGCCGAGATGGCGGAACTGCAACAGCGATGGGAGCAGTGGGAGCAGCAGTTCAAGGCGAGTGGACGCCACGACGATCGCATCGAGGAGCTGCGCTGGGGACTGGAGGAGTTGCGGATCTCCCTCTTTGCCCAGGAGCTGGGGACCGCCTATCCGGTCTCCGTCAAACGTCTTCTGAAACGTATCGAGGCGATGGGGTTGTAACCCGGGTCAAACAACCGGGAAAGAACGACATACAGTGTCATCATGCTGTCATGGGCCACTGCTAGGATAGCACCGTTGGAATGGTTTCAGGGAATGTCTAAACCGGATAGTTGAACAGAGACGGACTCAGTACGAAATCATTCCGCTTGCAGTCTACACCTCGATGATAGAGGCCCTCGAAGGTGGGCGACAGCCCACCTTTTTTGTTGTTCAACTGCTTCTGCTCACTCCCTGGTGGTAGCATCCCGCACCGGGTGCCGTACAGGCATCGGAAACGCGCTGTAGACACATGCCTGGGCGCTTGGTCCGGGTGTTTTTCAAACTGGGGCTGAGTAGCAGCAATTTGCGTTTATTCGCTTTCATTTGCGGACTTATCATATTTTCGGTTTGCTTTTTGCAAATGCGCTGCCGGTTCACGCAGGTCATACTGCCATCAGTCGGGGTCCGGGAGGGGACATGATCGTTCTCTTGGTGTTGACCGGGTGCTATGTTATTGTTCCAACATGAGAATTACAGCGGTGGAGGGGACGATGGCGGGATGTTACTGTGGATCGGGCGTCAACTACGAACAGTGTTGCGGGCCGATCCTTGATGGAACGAACAAGGCAGGGACGGCGGAGATGTTGATGCGTGCCCGCTACTGCGCTTTTGTCACCAGGAAGGCGGAGTTTCTGCATCAATCATTGCACCCGGAACACCGCCATGATCACGATATCGAAGCAACCAGGCGCTGGGCAGAAAATGCTCAGTGGCTGGGCCTGGAGGTCGTCGATGTGCAGGGAGGCGGGGAGGCAGATGACGAAGGTAGCGTGGAGTTCATCGCCACCTATAAAGAGCGGGGAGTGGTGAGGCCCCATCATGAAATCAGCCGTTTCAGCAAACAGGATGGGGACTGGTATTTTGTCGATGGCCAGCTTGTGGCGCCGAAGACCGAAAAACGGGATCAACCGAAAATCGGCAGAAACGACCCCTGTCCCTGCGGCAGCGGCAAAAAATATAAAAAATGCTGCGGCGCATGAGTCGGTGATTCTCATGGTTTCAAGTTTCACGAAAAATTGCCGACAACTCCCTTAATTGGATCGAAATGGGGTAGGATAGTGTGATGCCAGGGGCAATCAAGGCACGACATATCTTTTTACGGCTACTCCTGATTGGAGTCTGTATCGGCCTGCCGTTTTCCGCCGTCGCCGAGATCTACAAGTACCGGGGGGCCGACGGCAGCATTCATTTCACCGACAAACCCATGCGTGGCAACTATCGTCTGCTATGGCGAAGCGGTAAGGAAAAGCGCAACAGACAGAGCAACTACAATCTGATCCGGTTCCGCAGGAACAAGGCCGAGCTGACACCGATCATCGATGATATCGCCAAGCAGTTACATCTTCACCCGGGCCTGCTGCATGCGGTGGTCATGGTGGAATCGGCCTACGATCCAAAGGCCCTGTCCAGGAAAGGCGCCCGCGGTCTGATGCAGTTGATGCCGGAGACCGCCAAGCGCTATGGCGTCAGCGACTACTACGATCCAAGACAGAATCTCCAGGCGGGAGGAGAGTATCTGAGAGATCTGCTGCAGCTGTTCGAGTACGATATCAAGCTCGCGCTTGCTGCATACAATGCGGGTGAGAACGCGGTGTTCAAATACGACAAGCAGATCCCGCCCTATCCGGAAACGCAGAACTATGTGAAAAAGGTGCTGGACGAATTCGAACGTAACCGCCTGGCGATGCTCAACTAGCTTTTTTTAGTGCGAGTGCCAGTTGAGTATCAACTCGTCGATAACCAGAACATCATCCACGTCGATATCGATGATATGGAAACCACTCCAGTAACTCTCGGGTTGTGAAGCCTCGGTACACCATATCGCTTCTGCGGCAAAAGAGAGTTTTTCTCTCTCTTCTTTTGGTTCGGGAAGCAACAGATCGAGTTGATAGACCGAACCCGTGATCACGGGTTCATCGCTTAACAACATAAATCCTTCGGCACTGATGTTGACCACACGTCCGATATGGCTGCCGGTTATTTGATCAGCGATGATCAGTACTTCGTTGGCTACTTTGCGCGGTGTCTGACGTTGTTCTTGCATGTAATCTTTTCCCGTGTCCTTACCTGACTTCTTTGCCCTCGTTCTCCTCACCTTCCATAAGTTCACTGGCGATGTCATCCGTGGTTTTCAAAGAGCGTTGGAGCATGCGCCTGATGGCATGAAGTGTTCTCTCGACAAACGGGTCGCTGCTGTCTTCAAGGATCGTTGACTCGCCATTGAGTATTTCCTGCGCCAATGTTCTTAGCGGCTTGATGGCTGTCTGCACGCCAGCCCGGTCGACGAACATGCATGATGCAGTCAGTGGGCTGAGCCACGACAGCTTGACCTTTTGCAATTCGCCGCTTTGGGAGTCGCGGATTTCAAACCAGGTGCCGAACTTGATTTTGCGCAACTTCTCCATCATCGTCTGTTCGTTTTCCGGGATCTCCTCTTCGTCGCTCCCCTGAATGGCAGATTCGACCGGGACGGGAACGGGTTTTCCGGGAGCCTCCGGCGGCGCCACCTTGTCTGAAATCGGCACGACGGTCTCAGAAGCCAGTACCGATTTAACAGCTTGCTCGGAAGCGATGGAGGCGGTTTCCGCGCTGCTGAGGAGACCGAACAGAACCTGACTCTTCTCCTGGTGGAAACCACCCAGGGAAGCCAAGCCATCCTCTATCGCTTTGCGCAAATCAGGCAGCGATTTCTCCAACTCCTGGCGTTCACTCTGATCCTTGGGCTCAAAGGCCCAGGCAATTTCATCGGCAATGCGAAGGGCTTCTTTCCAGTCCTCGCTCATTTCGCCGTCGGGATGTCGCAGCAGGACGAACACAAGCTTGTCCACCCAGGTCTTCTCCAGGAATTCCTTGACCGGTTGCGGCAGATTTTCGCTGAACGAGCGGGCCCTCATCTCCTGGGATGCGCGTTGTCTGGCGATATTCAGCTTCTCCCTGCCCTTGATGGAGTCCTGAGCGCGTTTCTCCAGGATATCGGTCTTGCGCCTGAATTCATCCATGCGTTTCTTGAATGTCTCGAGGAGCGAGCTGAACAGGCTGACGTTGTCGGAAAACTCCTTCAACACCCGATCGATGACATTCTGCATATCGGGGTAGATGCCCCGTTTCAGGTTGCGTTCATCTATCCAATGGCTGCCTGCCTCGACCAGGGAATCGAGCAGTTGCCGCGCTTCGTGGTTGCTGTCGGTCAGCACTTTGCGGTCGATGATGGCGACCTTGAGATAAGGGGTGTGCAGGTGGCTGATCAAGGCCTTGGCCACAGCCGGGAGAACAGGATCATTGAGCATGTACTCGAAGAGCATGCCGACCAGGTCAATGGTGTCCTCGTCAGCTGCCTCGAGGCGATCTGCACCAACCTCGGTGTAGAGTTTATGTCGCTCTTCAGCGAGGGTGTGCTTGACGCGTATGAGGAATTGTTCATCGATCTCGATATTCGAGATGGCGACCCCAGGCGCGTTGACATCCGGAATGAGATCGGAGCGTTGTGTCGGCTGGATATTGCTCAGAGCGGTGACCAGGTTTTCCTGGGTGGCGGGTGGCGCACTGCCAAGCTTCCGGCCGGCGGATCGCGCCGCGGCTTGCTTGGCGGCGAGCTTTTCCGGAGAGACGCTTCGCCTGGTGGCCATCATATCCAGAATCGATCCGAACAGCTCCTCTCCCAGCTCTTCCTGGGTTTGCTCCTGCTGCTGTTCCGATTGCTCCCTGTCCGCGCTTTCATCATGTCCTCTTGCATCCGGTGATTTTTGAATCACAGGCCGCAGGTGAGGCAGGACACCGGCCTCTTTCAGGCTGTTGTTGAAGTCATCGTAGATCGATCCCAGCTGCTTGAGGACATATTTGTCGAACAGCACCAGGATGATGACCTTGATCCGGGATTCCAGACCCAGTGCATCAACGGCTTCGCTGAAGGCATGGGCCAGATGGTGCGGGCCTGACGGAATCTGTTTGTGTTTGACACTGCGTCCGCCGCTCACCACGCTCAGGCGCTGGCCCAGGGCATAGAGCTGGGAGCGATGGTGTCCCACAGTCCGGCTGATCATGTTTTCAAGGGCGGTGGAGACGTCCATCGATTCGTGATCGATAAGCTCCAGCTCGCTATCATCGCTACGGCTGGAAAAGGTGTCGATCTCAGGTTGATCCTTCCAGAATTTATCGAATCCTTCACTGAGCAGTTCGCGGAATTCGTGCTCTACCAGGCCATGTCTGTTGCGGATCATCGCCATCGCCTCGAAGAAGCGGTTCTGTACCTCGTTGGTCTCGGCCTTTTGGGCAAAGCTGGTCAGGGCTTTGTCCGAGTTGTTGAACAGCTCAGTCAAAAGGGCGTTGATATAGACAATTACCGTGTCCTTACAGCGGTTCAGCACAGGCTGAAACTGGCTTTGGTACTTGTTTCTTCTGTCCTGTATTGACACGTTTGACGAGTCCTTAGAGTAATTCAGTGGCGTGTTCTGGAATCGGTCGATGCGCCTTAAATGACTATTTCGATATTTTTCAATATCACAATTAGGTAAAGAGTAGCACGAACAGGACCTAAGATGAATAATTCGATGTCAGTCATATGACTATGACTGCTGGGGATTTTTTACAAATCCTCAAGTTTCGTGCCCCGCATTGTTCGGCGTCGCACCAATGGCCTTGTCTCAATCATCCCCGATCACTTTATCACTGGAATCCGATGCTGAGAGCAACAGTTGGCCCTGGCCGATGCTGCTGGCGAAGACCATGCGGAAAGTTGTACCGTCATCCTGGGTGTGAGTGGCGCGCAGTTTCTTCACCTTCTCTTTTGCCGCCCGGTATTTTTCCTCTTCGTCCAGATATTCGAGGCTCTGATCCGCGGCTACTCTGAAAATAAAAAAAGGCATGTTTACCACCCTGAATGAAATCAAGATTCCGGGATAAATGTCGATATAGTTTTATGTATACCATGGTGATATGGGTTACAAGCCGGAATGGTAGCTTATCATGAGGTCAAAGAGTATCCCCACACTCTTTGTAAATCAGTAAATCAAACCTTACCGATAGGCATGTTGTATGGGGCACGCTGAGGCGAATTTCATGACTCCTCAACAACTTGTGATAGAGATCGAAAACCTGGTTTCACTGCCTGACGTCTGTGTCAAGGTGAACCGATTGATCGATGCTCCAAACTACTCTGCGGCGACACTTGGCGATATTATTTCCCAGGATACCGATCTGACGGCGCGCCTGCTGCGCCTCGTCAACAGCGCCTTCTTCAACTTCGAGACGCCTGTAGAGACGATATCCAGGGCCATCACCGTGGTTGGTACGAATGAACTTCGCAATCTCGTACTGGCAACCACGGCGGCCAGGATATTTACCGGTATTCCCGGTGAGCTTGTGGATATGTCCGAATACTGGCGCTACTCGATTACCACAGGTGTAATCGCGGGTGACCTGGCAAGGCGCTGTAATGTGCTGCACAGCGAACGCCTGTTCGTGATGGGTGTACTGCACGATATCGGGCGTCTTGCGATCTACCTGAAGCTGCCCCGGAAAGCGAGAGACATTCTGTTGATAACCAGTAGCAATGACGCCCTGTTGCCAGAAGTGGAGTCCGAGGTTCTCGGTTTCACCCACATGGATGTAGGTGAGGCACTGCTGCGCAGGTGGAAGCTGCCAGAGAGCGTTGTCACCGTCGTTGCCTATCATCATCGCCCAATGGCCACAAAGACGTTCCAGCTCGAGACATCACTGCTCTATCTTGCCTCCGCATTGGCGAATGGCGATGTCGGCGGACCTGAATGGGATGAAGCCATCACCCTGGTCGACCCCGCCGTCTGGAGAACCACCGGGCTGGTGCCCGAAGAGCTGGAGTCCCTGTTGGAGAACACACCGATCAAGGTCATGGAGATCATGGATGTCGTCCTGGGCCCCAAGGTCAGGCCGCTGAAAAGCCAGCCCCATTAGCCGCTGAGCGGGATTTTCCTCTAGTTCCACAATTCTCGCAGCTCTCATCCCATGGTTGAACATGATGGCCTGGCGGCAGAGGAATAGACTTTCTCGACAAGGTTCAGTGATTGAGCCGCAAACGGGTTAGAATAGCGCCTCATGTTGAGGCTCTACCAATCAAACAACCTCCAGTCCCTGTCCGCACGCCTGGCAGAGCAGCTTGCTGAGCCCGCGGCCGAACCCTTGCGCCAGGAGCCGGTCATTGTCCAGCACCCGGGTATGGCGCGCTGGCTCTCGTTGCAGGTTGCCGGCGACCTGGGTATATGCGCCAACCTGTCGTTTCCCTTGCCCGCGGCATTCATCTGGCAACTCTTTCACGACCTGCTACCCGAGGTTCCGGCCTCAGACCGCTATCAGCCCAAGCGCCTTGCCTGGCGGATCTACATCCTGCTGAGCGAGAGCGAGGAGAGCCGATTGCACAGCCCGATCGGTGAATATCTGCGGGATGCCGATGAAGTGAAGTGTTTTCAGCTCGCCCAGCAGCTCGCCACCCTGTTCGACCGATACCTGATCTACCGGCCGGACTGGATAGTCAAATGGCAGCAGGGTGACACGGCAATCGAGGGTGATGAGTGGCAGGCCGGCCTGTGGCGCCGGCTCATAACCGAAGATGCCGTGCATTGGGTGAGTCTGCAACTTCAGCTGCGCGGGATCCCGGATGAAGCGTTTCGCCGGGGCCTGCCGCCGAGGCTTTTTGTGTTTGGCGTTCCCACCCTCTCTCCCGGTTACCTGGAGATCATTCGGTACATTGCCACGCTGACCGAGGTCCATCTGTTCCTGCTCAATCCCTGTGAGACCCACTGGGCGGATATCGTCTCCCCCGCAGAGCAGGCGAAACTGAGCCTGGGTAGCGATCATCAGGCGCTCTACCTCGAGGTCGGCAATCCACTCCTCGCCACCATGGGTCGCCAGGGGCGCGACTTCTTTGCCGCAGTCAATGAGATGGATCCGGGTGGCGAAGATCTATTCGAGCACAGCGCGGACGATTCGCTCCTGCATCGGCTGCAGAACCAGATATTGACCCTGAGCGAACCACAGCCAGTGGACAGGATAGACGGTTCCATCACCCTGCATCGTTGCCACAGCCCGATGCGCGAGGTCGAAGTGCTCTACGATCAGTTACTGGCCGCATTGGATGAGGTCCCTGGGCTGAGGCCAGCGGAGATACTGGTGATGACTCCCGATATCGACCGCTACGGGCCTTTGATCAAGGCGCACTTCGCCACCCCGGGAAGTCGGCCCAGGATACCCTTCAGGCTCAGTGGCAGCGCCCAGTTACGGGGTAATCCCCTGGCGATGGCTATGCTCGAGCTGCTGCAGTTGCAGGATTCCAGGTATGGCGTCGGCGACATGCTCAACCTGTTGGAGAATCCCGCCATCCGTCGACGCTTCTCACTGGACGGGGGCGGGCTCGAACAGGCAACGCAATGGCTGATACAGGCCGCTGTTCACTGGGGGCGCGATGGCGAAAGCAAGCAATCACTGGGATTGCCCTGCGAACCGGGTAATACCTGGCAGGCGGGGTTGCGTCAGCTGATACTGGGCTATGCAATGCCGGCACAGGAGGAGAGGCTCTGGCATCAGGTCTATCCGCTGGATGCGGTCGAGGGCTCTGAATGCCAATGGCTGGGAGGCCTGCTGGCTTTCTGCGACGCGGTTTTCGCACTCCACGATCAGCTCTCGATCGAACGCTGCGCCCAGGACTGGCAGACATACCTGATCGGGCTCACGGAGAAGTTCTTCGCTTCCGAAGAGGGTAGTGAGCAGCAGCTCGAGTCGCTCATGGAGGCGATTCATGGCTTGGTTCAGGAACTGCAGGAGGCGGGAATCCGCCAGCAGTTGCCGATCGCGGTAATACGCCATCGACTGCATGAGCTGCTGAGCATGCCGCTGGAGAGGGGGTTTCTCGGGGGCGGCGTCACCTGTTGCGCGCTGGCGCCCATGCGCAGCCTGCCTTTCCGTGTCATTGCATTGATCGGCATGAATGACGATCTTTTCCCGCGCCAGCAGGCGGCATTGGGATTCGATCTCATGGCAGGGGAGTTTCGCCCGGGGGACCGCTCAAGAAGGGTGGACGACCGCTACCTCTTCCTCGAAACCCTGATCTCCGCGAGGGACAGGCTCCTGATCAGCCATGTCGGACGCAGCCAGCGCGACAACCTGCCCCTTCCTCCCTCTGTGGTGGTGGATGAACTGAGTGACACACTCCAGCTGATGGTCGGCGAATCCGGGATGAAACAGATAACCTTCGAGCATCCGTTACAGCCCTTTTCACGTCACTATTTTCTGCCCGACGGCAGGCTCTTCAGCTACTCCCCGGAGATGCGCGAGGCGGCGTCGAGGGTGGGTGAGGGCAGGCGCATCGATGTCCCGCTGCTGGCGAACCCGCTACCCGGAATAGAGGAGCAGGGTGTCATCGAGCTGCAGCGCTTTCTCCATTTCTTCACCAATCCGCTGCGCGGATTGGCCGAGATCCGCCTCAATATCGGCCTCGAGCAGTCGCAACAGCTACCCGAGGAGCGCGAGCAGTTTGCCCTGGCCTATTTCGATCAGATGGCGCTGGAGCACGAACTGGTCGAGGGGCTGCTCTCGGGAGAGAGTGCCAGCGCGCTGCAACGGCGGCTGAGGGCCCGTGGACATCTGCCCCATGGCAAGGTCGGCGATCAGATATTCAGCCAGATGCAGTGCCGCGCCGCTGCGATGGCACAGCGTGTTCAGGAGTTTGACGATGGCGCCGCTGTACATCCCCTGGATGTGGATATCTTGCTTGGCGGCCAGCACCTGGTCGGACATCTGCATGGCGTGAGTCCTGGTGGCCTGCTGGTCTACACTACCGACCGCTTCTACCCATATCTCCTGCTCAAACACTGGATTCGCCATCTGCTGCTGAACGCCATCGGAGCCCCGGGGGTGATGCCGCTTACCCGGTTGCTGGAGGGAGAGAGGACGGGGTGTTACCGCCCCGTCGAACAGGCCGCCAGTGAGCTCGAGAGCCTCGTGCATTACTATCAACAGGGAATGCTCGCACCGCTGGCATTTTCCCCGGGCACGGCCTGGAGCTACCAGGAACAGCTGCAACAGGGTGATGAGGAGAAGGCGCTCAAGGCCGCGCGGCAGCGCTGGTTGGGTGGACAGGTGCAGCAGGGCGAACTGGACAAGCCCTACCATCGTCTCTTCTGGCCCAACCGCCCGGCGCTTGATCGGCGTTTTTTCGAGACCAGCGACGATATCCTGCAGCCCCTCATGGACCATCTGGAGTGGCAGTGATGGGCCTGCGCATCGAAGACCTGGCCCTGGAGGGCTTTAATCTGCTGGAGGCGAGTGCCGGCACCGGCAAGACGCATGCCTTGACCGGCCTCTATCTGCGGCTGCTGCTGGAAGGGGGGTATGACCCGGACGAGATCCTGGTGGTGACCTATACCAAGGCGGCGACCGCGGAACTCAAGACGAGGATTCGGCGGCGGCTGCTAGATGCCAGATCGCTGTTCGGCGGGGGTGAGAGCGATGATCCGCTGCTGCAGGCGATCTACCGGAAGCTGTCGGACAGGGAGCGGGTCCGCAAGCGCCTCGACCTCGCCCTGGCGAGCTTCGACAGGGCGGCGATCTTCACCATTCATGGGTTTTGCCAACGGGTGTTGACAGAGCAGGCTTTCGAGACCGGACAGGGGTTCGACACCAGGCTGGTCCCGGACCAGGGCGAGCGGCTGCTGCAGATCGCGGACGATTTCTGGCGGCGCGAGATCAACCGGCTGCCCGACCTGTTTCTCCAGGCCTTTCGCATACGCATGGATGGACCCGAGACCATGCTCTCGCGCCTGCGTGGCGCCATCGGCAAGCCCTACCTGCAGGTCAGGGCCAGGGATTGGCCGCAAAATATCGAACAGCTCGAGCGGCAGGGTGTTGAACTCCAGTCACAGGTCATGACATTGTGGCGCGAGGAGCGCGCCACGCTTGTTTCGCTGCTCTGCGACAACGGTGTACTGAAGCGGAATATCTATCACCCGGAGCGGGTGGCGGATTGGGCTGAGAAACTGGAGCAGTGGCTCCACTCCACCCCCTACGAGAGGCCCTTCGACAAGGCTGAGCGATTCTCTCAGCAGGGCATAGAAGCCGCTGTGAAGAAAGGCAAGGCGGCACCCCGGCACCCCTTCTTCACTCTCTTTTCCCACTATCTGAAATCCGTCGAGGCCTGCGCCGGGGCCTTCGACAGGGCCGTGGTCGCCCTGCAAAAATCATTCTACGACTATCTTCTCGAAGAACTTCCGAGACGCCAGGCCGAGGCGGGGGAGTGGTCCTACGACGATCTGCTGCTGCAGTTGCACTCCGCCCTGCTCCGCGATAAGCAGGGCCGCCTGGCGGCTGCGCTGCGCAGTCGCTATCGCAGCGCGATGGTGGATGAGTTTCAGGATACCGATCCGGTCCAGTACCGGATAATCAGGCAGATCTATCTCCATAGCCGGCAACCGGTGTTTCTGGTCGGGGACCCGAAGCAGGCTATCTACAGTTTTCGCGGCGCCGATCTCTTCGCCTATCTGCATGCCCGTGAGGAGACGGGGGCGAAGCGCCATACCCTGGGTACCAACTGGCGTTCGACGCCTGAGCTGGTGAGGGCGGTCAATACTCTGTTCGGTCGCTGCCATCTGCCGTTTCTCGATCCGCGTATCGTTTTCGAACCGGTAGAGGCGTCGAGACGCGAGATGGCGCGTCTGCGGATTCACGGCAGCGGTTCGGCACCCTTGCAGATCTGGCAGCTCGCCTTCGACGAGGGAATCGGGATCGAGGAGATTCGCCAGAGAGTGGCCGATGCCACCGCCGCGGAGATCGCCCGGTTGCTGAATCCGGCTTCACAGCCACGGGCACGGGTCGGAGAAAGAGCGTTGTGCGGCGGTGATATTGCGGTTCTGGTGCGCACCCATAGACAGGCATCGCAGGTTGCCAGGTCGTTGCGCGCATGTGGCATCGCGGTGGTTCAAAGAAGCCAGCAGAGCGTCTATGAGAGCCATGAGGCGGAGCAGCTGCAACGCCTCCTCATTGCCCTGCTGGAGCCCCATCGTGCCCCTTTGGTCCATGCCGCGCTGGCGACCCCGATGCTGGGTTGGGATGGCGCCGCCATCGATGGGTTGAACCGCGATGACGCCCTGCAGAACGAGCTTTTCAACCGCTTCTTCGACTACCACCGGAGATGGCGCGAGGATGGATTCATCGCCATGATCAGGCTACTGGCAATGGAGATGCATGTGGAAAACCGGCTGCTCGAGTTCAGCGACGGCGAGCGCCGCCTGACCAACCTCCATCACCTGCTGGAACTGCTGCACGAACATGACGGCAGCGCTCACCCCGGAATCGAGGGGTTGGTCAAATGGTTCATTCGCCAGCGCCAGACGCCCATCCAGGACGACGAGCGCCTGTTGCGCCTGGAGAGCGATGGCGATCTGGTGCGGATCGAGACCCTGCACCACAGCAAGGGGCTGGAATACGGCATTGTCTTCACCCCCTTCCTCTGGGACGAGAGTGAGCCGAGGAGTAACGGCATGCCCTTCCTGTTTCACGATCCCGGGGAGAATCACACGGCGGTACTCGAACTCGGCTCCGAGAGCTTCGAGGAGAACCGGGGCCACTACCTCGAGGAGGAGTTCGCCGAGAGACTGCGACTGCTCTACGTGGCCTTGACCCGCGCCCGTTATCGTTGCTATCTCCCCTGGGGATGGACCAGACAGAACAGGTGCTCGGCGCTCGGTTGGCTGCTCCACAACCGGGTCGAAACCGACCCTCAGATCAGTCTGGCGTCCTGGCGACGGCATGCCAAGGCGCTGCATCAGCAAAGCGACGATGAGGCACTGGCGGCGCTTGCCAGGGCCGCTGAGGGTTCGATCGGGATAACGCCCCTGCCGCAGCACTCGGAGACAGCACAGCTCGATCTGCCGTTAGCGCCGCAGCTGATGCCGGCAAGACGGTTCTCGGCCTCCGTGGCTGCTTACGGCAGTGTGGCCAGCTTCTCCTCCCTGGTGGCGGGACAACATGAAGACAGGCCGGACTATGATACCCCGCTGCCCATCCAGACCGGGGTTGCGGATCAAACGGAGAGCTTCAACGTGCACGGTTTCCCGCGCGGTTCCAGACCGGGCAGCTGCCTGCATGCGATTCTTGAGTCACTCGACTTCACCCGTAGCGGGGCAGAGGAGGTCGAGGCGATGGTGGAGGAGAAGCTGTTGCTGCATGCTATCGACAGCCGCTGGAGTCCTCTGGTCACTCAGTGGATGAGACAGGTCGTGGCGACACCCCTCGATAGTCAGGGATTGACCCTGGAGCGGATCGCCGGCTCACGGCGGGTGAACGAGATGGAGTTCCATTTCCCGGCCCGTTCACTGAAGTCCAAAGCGCTCGCCGCCCTCGCGCGACGCCACCGCTTCCCCGGTAGCGATGGGCTGGTCGAGAGTCTGGCCAATCTGCATGCCGGGGTGGTGGATGGCTACGTAAAGGGCTACATCGATCTGGTCTTCGAGGCGAACGGCCGATTCCATCTCGCCGATTACAAGTCGAACTGGCTGGGTAACGACTATGGCGACTACCATCCCCAGGCGCTCGCCGCGGCGATGGCCGAGCATCACTACTCCCTGCAATACCTGCTTTATACACTGGCACTGCATCGCTATCTGAAAGTGCGTCTGCCCGGCTATGAATACGAGCGTCATTTCGGCGCTGTCTACTACCTCTTCCTGCGCGGCATGCAACCCCAAACCGGCCCCCGCCTGGGGGTGGTGACGCAGCGGCCCTCCGCGGAATTCATCCAGGCAATGGATGCCTTGATAGGGACCCCGGACAATGAATCAGAGTAAAGCCCTGTTACGCCAGCTGCACCAGCAAAAGCAGATCAATGATCTCGACCTGTACCTCGCGGAGTATCTGTTGGCCGAGGCGGAGACTGTTTCACCACCCCTGGCCCTGGCCGTCGCACTCACCGCGCATGCTACCTCCGAGGGCCATATCTGCCTCGATCTGAATCAACTCGCGGGCAGGGTTCTCTTCGGCGATAGCGCGATGGCTGTGCAGTTACCCGGTATCAGCGAGTGGCGAACCGGGCTGGAGAACAGTGGCATCATCGGCAGCCCCGGGGATTGGCAGCCGCTGATTCTCGATGCCCGCAACCGGCTCTACCTGCACCGCTACTGGGACTACGAACAGCGTCTGGGTGCGGAGCTGCTGCGGCGTGCCGCCGAGGCCGACCACGGAGTCGACCCGGAGCTGCTGAAAAACGCCCTGTCGATGCTGTTTCCGGACCCGGGTGGGGATGAAGCCGATTGGCAGAGAATCGCGGTCGCTACCGCGATTCTGCGCCCCCTGTGCATAATCTCCGGAGGACCGGGTACCGGCAAGACCAGCACCGTGGTTCGCCTGTTGGCGCTATTGCGCCAGCTGCCTGCAGGGGGCGGGTTGCGCATCGCGCTCTGTGCCCCGACAGGCATGGCCGCGGCACGCCTGCAGCAGGCGATTGCGCAGGCCAAGGACTCGATCCCCCTCAGTCATCAGCAGTTGGCGTCTATTCCCGATCAGGCCTCGACCCTGCACCGGCTGCTTGGCATGGAGCGCACGGGTACGGGCTTTCGCCACCATCGCGACAACCCGCTGTTGCTCGATTTGTTGATTGTCGACGAAGCATCGATGGTCGACATGGCGTTGCTGGCCAAGCTCGTCGATGCCCTGCCCAAGGATGCCAGGCTGGTGTTGCTGGGAGACCGGGATCAGTTGGCATCGGTGGAGGCCGGTTCGGTGATGGGCGATCTGTGCGCGGGTTGCCTGGGGCCGGACCAGGACTTTGCGAAAACGTTGAGTGAAATCACATCGCAACAGGTGGCGGTCGGGGAGAGCTCCCAAAGCATGCTGAGAAACAGCGTGATCGAGTTGCGGCGCAGCTACCGCTTCGCTGCCGACAGCCGGCTCGCTCAGCTCGCAAGAGCCGTCAATCGAGGTGACGCCCGGGAGGCCTGGAGACTGCTCCACGATGGTGGCGGATTGCAGTGTATCGCTGATCCACAGGCCGTATCGAAGTTGGCGGCCGAGCGTTTCGCTCGGCTGTTTCAGGCTGTCAAAGCGGGGACGCCGGTCGCATCCCTGTTCGTGGTCCTGCATGAGTTTCGCCTGCTCTGCGCGCTACGCGAGGGCCCGGCCGGGGTCAATGCATTGAACAGCGCGATTACCCGGGAACTGGCTCTCGCCGGCCATATCGAAGATCGCAGCGAGTGGTATCCCGGACGTCCGGTGATGCTTACACGCAATGACTATCAGCTCGATCTCTATAACGGGGAGACAGGTATAGTTCTGCCGCATCCGGATAAGCCACATGAGCTGGCCGTGGCCTTTCAAGGGGAGGGGGGGCAGGTCCGCTGGATTTCACCCTCGAGGCTGCCCTTTTGCGAAACGGTCTATGCAGTGACGATACACAAGAGCCAGGGTTCGGAGTTTCAGGAGGTACTGCTGCGGCTGCCGGATCAAGTGGGTCCGGTTCTCTGCCGCGAACTGATCTATACCGCGATCACCCGTTCCAGGGGTAGGTTCACCCTTGTCGGCGGGGAGGCGGTCTTCGCCGCGGCCATCACCCATGCGATGCAACGTAGCAGTGGACTAGCCGACCTGCTCGGGGCGGGGAAGTCTACTTAGGGGTGTGTTTTTTTACCGTACGGTAACTTTTAGCGGGTACGATCCAAATGAAAACCGACATTACATACGGAAAGGTTCAGACGTCCGAGGCGCTCGGTCGGCTGGTACGTGCGCATCGAAAAAGTCGGCGCCTGACCCTGGAGCTGGGTAACCTAAGGAAGATGCCCTTGTCCATCGCTGCCCTGTTACTGGAGAACCTGTTTGCGACCAAAGCGACCTTTGAGGCCAGATTTGGTGACTATCCAGCGCTGCAGTGTATAGAGCGGATCGTGACCAGGCAGTGTCGCAGTATCGCCAAGAGGTAGTTGCGGCTGCTGCCTTCCGAGAAATAATGAGTGTCGTTTAATACAAAGTGGCCAGGGGCAATCAGCCGGGGATTTCGGCGTTGTTAATCCTCGCCGGGTGGTGCAATGGTGATGATGGGCTCACCCTGGTCAATCGGCCTGATGATCAGCTTCAGCACTACGAGAGCAGATATTTTACTAAGCACATAAAAAATTAATAGGGTTGGATAACTCCCCGTTGTGGTAGTGTATTGCCTGTTTGAATTTTGCTCCGGCATCAGAAAATCAAATATTATCAATAAAAACAGTTGGTTATAAAATTTTCCGTGTCTAGATCGGGTGTGTCGCCTGAAGTGGATGAGATAACTGACTCATATATGGGCTTAGGGCAGGCTTGGTAATCTCTGACTGGGCCAGTCGAATTGATTAAGCGATCAACGAAGGAGACGAAACGTCATGATCAACCCAGTTGGATCCTCAGAACTAAAAGCTTTGTTTGTCTATGACCCCGATACTCATCACAAGCTTTCGCATGAGGCCGAATCCCTGCCATCGGTAATGATCAGCTCTCAGGCCGCAGGCAATGCGGTGATGATGGGTGCCGGCTACTTCAGTCCGCTGAAGGGCTTCATGAACCTGGCCGACGCCATGGGCGCGGCAGAGAAGATGACCCTTAGCGACGGCAGCTTCTTCCCCGTTCCCGTGCTCTGTCTGCTGGATAGCATCGATGCCATAGGCGATGCCAGGCGAATCGCCCTCAGGGACCCCAATGTGGAAGGCAATCCCGTGCTGGCGGTGATGGACATCGAGGCCATCGAAGAGGTCAGCGACGAGCAGATGGCGACCATGACCGACAAGGTCTATCGTACCCAGGACAGCGAGCATCCTGGGGTGGCCGCCTTCAACGGCCAGGGCAGGTTCGCCATCTCCGGTCCTATCCAGGTGCTCAATTTCTCCTACTTTCAGAGCGACTTTCCCGATACCTTCCGCACCGCGGTGGAGATCCGCAACGAAATCAAGGAGCACGGCTGGAAGAAGATCGTCGCCTTCCAGACCCGCAACCCCATGCACCTGGCCCATGAGGAGCTTTGCCACATGGCCATGGATCGCCTCGGTTGCGACGGCCTGGTGATCCACATGCTGCTGGGTAAGCTCAAGCCCGGCGATATCCCCGCGCCGGTACGCGACGCGGCGATCCGCAAGATGGTAGAGCTCTATTTTCCGCCCAATAGCGCCATGGTCACGGGCTATGGTTTCGATATGCTCTATGCCGGCCCCCGCGAGGCGGTGCTGCACGCCTACTTCCGCCAGAACATGGGCGCCACCCATTTTATCATCGGACGCGACCATGCCGGGGTAGGGGATTACTATGGCGCATTCGACGCTCAGACCATCTTCGAAGACGAGGTGCCAGCCGGCGCTCTGGAGATCGAGATCTTCAAGGCGGACCACACCGCCTGGTCGAAGAAGCTGAACAAAGTGGTGATGATGTGCGAGGCACCCGATCACCAGAAAGAGGACTTCGTGCTCCTCTCCGGCACCAAGGTGCGCGAGATGCTGGGCAACGGCATTGCCCCACCCAAGGAGTTCTCCCGTCCCGAAGTGGCGCAGATCCTGATCGACTACTACCAGTCAATCTAGGAACCGAGCGTTATATTGAAAAAGCCCGCCGGAGGCGGGCTTTTTCTACTATCCATTAAGATTCCGCCGGTGCGACGGATGATGGCCGACATCAGCTGAATCTATTGGCGCCTCAGCTGTTTTCCCCGCAGAGTTCAGCCTCGGCTTCGATCATCATTTCAACGATGATCTCGATTTCGTCTGGATTCGTATCAGCCATTTCGCGCAGGTCGCTGCAACTGATCTGGAGCATTTCGTTCATAACCGTTACCGCCACAGTAGAATATTAGTTAATACTAAAATAGATACATTGTCCGTGTTCGTCAAGTACCGTATGGGTAATTGGATCACACTTCGTGGCTAATTTGCTTCGAAACTAGAGTAGTTCTGCCTTGAGGGAGGATTTGAGCACCAGTACGGCACCTTTTCCAAAGCCGTAGCTGGTGATGATCAGGCTTGTGTACATGTAGACATTAAAGATGTTGTGGGCGGCGCCATTGGGCACGAATTGTGCCGAGACCGGATCGAGCAGGGGAAAGATGGCAAAAAGCATGAACAGGCTGGAATTGGTAAACGCACCGATCACCATGGCCCAGGATACATGCCAGGGCAGTTCGACCTTGGTGGCGTGAAAACCGAGAATCAGCGCGGTCATCAGCAGAAAGTCGATATGGGCTTGCAGCAGTCGCTTGTAATCGCCGGAAAAAATCTCTTTGACAAAGCCGATATCGTTGAAGATTCCGACCAGGCTCCAAGCCAATAACAGCGCCATCAGCATCCATAGGCTGGCCCCGCGAATCAGTACTCTGTTAACTGTGCCCATAGAATTTTATGCCATACTCATAAAAATAATTTTTAACCTGATCCGAAGTATATCGCTGTCGATTGACGGCGACTTTACTGAAACGGCACAACTTGTTGACTCTGGGGGTGATTGAATATGCAAAGCGGTGAATATAACGGAAAGGTGTTTGCAGCGGATGCCCTCCAGAGATCACTCTCGACCCTTGACGGAGCAAGGTTCTGTACTGAGGATCTGCCCGAGAGACAACGCCTGGAGTGGCTGAGGGAAGTTGTGGGCAAAGAATATGCCAACGTGGAGATAACGCCACCCAATAGTGGAAAACTCTACAACGATCTGCTGCTCTATCCCTGGCGCTCAGGTGTGCGCCTCTCGCCCATCAGATCCAATCCCTGTGCTTTGGAGAGATTGCGTCAGGAACCTTCCGATGTAACCCATGACTGCTATTTTGCGGTTGTCCTCACCTCGGGTCAGTATAGACTTCAACAGGGAAACAGAGAGGTATACCTGAGGCCGGGTGAAATGAGTCTGTACGATGCAACCCAACCCCATCGTATAGAAATACCAAGCCGGTTTTCCAAGATCCTGATCTCGATACCACGCCACAAGCTGGATGACCGGGTCTCAAATGTCAGGGATCTGACAGCGAGCAGAATCCCATCGACACAGGGTGTAGGTGCGCTGACCTCCAGGATGATCCAGGCCATTGTGGAACATCTTGGTGAATTTGAAAAAGACCATTTTCTCGAACTCACTGATCAGGTGCTGGATCTGTTTGCCATGTCCGTCAATCAGATCAATAGAGGGTCGGTAAACCTGTCCAGGCACCGCAAGCTCACATTGAATCGAGTAAAACGATACATAAATGAGTACTTGTGCGATTACGATTTGAATCCCGCGGCAATCGCGCAAGCAACGGGTTTGTCAGTCAGATATATCAATGATCTCTTCAGCGATGAAGATACCTCGATGATGCGCTATCTGATGCGTCAGCGGCTGCACTTGTGCAGGCGCTATCTTTTGAGTTGCCAATACAAGGATGTACCAATATCGGGAATTGCCATGCGCTGCGGTTTTAAGAATATGGCGCATTTCAGTCGCGCTTTCAAAAATGTCTACGGGGTAACGCCAAGAGAGTTTCGCGCGGGTCGTTGAAAACTTCTATCTCTAATCACTACTGTTCCGTTAACTCCCTCTCCCTCAGGGTGTATAGACCGGAGTCAAGGGTAACGGGTGTTCGGAGACATAGGTAACACATTTTGACCTCACCGAGATGGATTCCTTAAGTCAATTTCAGCAACCTGGGTATGGCAGAAGTGTACGGTGAAGACCCCATCCTCAGGTG
>JBNKLI010000053.1:0-12483 GCA_050292275.1 Candidatus Thiodiazotropha sp. | reverse complement strand
CATGGTGGTGTTCGGTATTCTCAACACCGTACTGATGAGCGTGCTGGAACGCACCCGGGAGTTCGGCCTGTTGCGAGCGCTGGGCCTGGGTCGCCGCCACCTGCTGGCACTGGTCTTCTGCGAATCGCTGTTACTCAGTCTACTGGCCGTGATGAGCGGCTGGATCGCCGGCGGCGGCACCCATTGGTGGTTCTCCCGCCACGGTTTCGACTTCACCGCCTTTTTGGGTGAAGGTACGACGGTCATGGGCACTTTCATCGATCCGGTCATCTATACCGAGCTCTCCCAGGGCAGAGTCATGGAGCTGACCGCCATCGTGTTCGCCGCCACCCTGGCCTCCGGGATCTACCCGGCCCTCAAGGCGGCGCGGGTGACGCCGGTGCAGGCGTTGCAGACCTGAATGAATTTTTCGGAGCATTTGATATGACGCTGCTGACATTAGCGGGAATCGACAAGCGATATCGCCAGGGCGAGGTCGAAGTCCAGGCATTGCACAGTGTCGATCTGCAACTGGCGGAAGGTGAGTTCGCGGCCCTGGTCGGCCCCTCCGGTTCCGGAAAAACCACGCTGTTGAACATTATCGGCGGCCTGGATGCACCGAGCAGCGGCAGTGTCCACCTCAACGGCACCAACCTGACTGCCTTGAACGAGTCGTCGCTCTCCGACTTCCGCCTGTTTCAAATCGGCTTCATCTTCCAGGCCTACAACCTGGTACCGGTGCTGAGCGCGCTGGAAAATGTCGAACTGGTGATGGTTCTGCAGGGTCGGCGGGACCGGCAAAAGCGCGAGCGCGCCGTACATTATCTGGAGATGGTCGGTCTGCAGGACCAGTTGCACCGCCGTCCCTCGGCGCTCTCCGGCGGCCAGCAGCAACGGGTTGCCGTTGCCCGGGCGCTGGCGGCCGGACCGCGCCTGGTGCTGGCCGACGAACCCACCGCCAACCTCGACTCGGACAACGCCGGCGCCCTGCTCGATATCATGCACCGCCTCTCCCACGAAGAGAAAACCACCTTTCTCTTCTCCACCCACGATCCCCGGGTCATGGAACGGGCGGAACGCATCATCACCCTTCGGGACGGGCTTATCGTCGACGATAAACGCAGCAGCCACTGATCCCATGCACCGGATCCTTTGCCTGCTGCTGGCCGTTTCCATCATGTCCCCCGAAACAGCGTCGGCCTTTGATTTCAGCGGCCGTTTCTCGCTGCTCGGCGCCCAGGCACGCGCCGGTCCCGGAGAACTGGGCTATGTCGATGGCGCCGACGAGCGGCTCAGCACAGACCGCCAGAGTGTGCGCCTGATGCTCGATGGCGGCGGCTCGGCGGGGGAGTGGTCGCTGCATTTCAAAGTGGCTAGAGAGCATATCCGGGGATACAGCCAGGTCGGCACTGCCGTCTCACCCTTTCGTTTCCAAGAGTCGGCGCGCAACTGGCGCGACGAGTCCAGTGACCTTAGCCTGGTGCATGAACTGGATCGTGCCCTATACAAACAGCGCTTCGACAACCTGACCCTGGCCCTGGGACGGCAGCCCATCGACTGGGGCAGCGGTCGTTTCTGGCAGCCGTTGAACGTCTTCGGCGCTTTCGCGCCCACCGCGCTCGACACCGACTATAAACCCGGCATCGATGCGGCCGTCTGCGTCTGGTACCCCTCCGCCTTCTCTTCGCTGGCCGGGGTCTTCGTGCCGAGAACGACAACGACTCAGGGGCTGGATGAGAGTGCCGCAATCCACTATCGCGGCCAGGTCGGTGATCTCTCGGAGCTATCGCTGCTCGGCGGCAGTGTCCTCGGCAACCATTTGGTCGGCGGCGCTTTCGAGAGCGCTTGGGGCGGCATGGGATGGCGCCTCGAAGCCGTGCGCTATCAACTGAAAACGACCCGGGAGACGTTTCTGTTCTGGATTGCCGGCATCGACTACCAGTTCGAGGACGGTACCCTTGTCGCCGCCGAGTGGTACCGCAATGGTCACGGCGCAAGCTCTGAAAGCGAATTGGCTACGCTGAGGTCCGATCCCCTGGTCGGCTACGGCCTGCAACCGCAGCTCGCAGAACATGTATTGGGATTGAGCCTGGAGCGGGATATCACACCCTTGCTGCATGGCGGCTACACGCTGCTGACCGCGTGGCTCGATGATGAGCGGGATCACACAAACTTTTCCCTATTGCACCAGTTCACCCTGTCCTACTCCCTGAGCAACGAGTCGGATCTGCTTTTTTCGCTGTTCAGCACCACTGGTAAGGGGTTGAGCGAATCCGGCGAATTGCGCTCTGAATTCGGTTATCTGCCACCCACGCTGACTTTGCGCTACAGATTATATTTTTAACCCCGTTCCCACTACGCAGATAAGGGCACCTGTAAGGCACGCCGCAGAGTAAGCCGGGAAAATCGAAATCGATGGCCGTGATTGAAGTCATTACCTACGAGGTGTTTCTCCAAAAAGTGGGGGTTGGTAATGCCAGGCTGTCGAATAACTTTACATAAAACAGGTAAATCCCCGTGCGACTTACTATATATCATTGATATTAAACAATTAATCAAATACGGCACACCTTTTGCTCATTATTTACCCGCAATAATTTATAAGTCACTCAGGAGTAAGCAAGTGCACTTAAGCAGTAATTTCAGCAAGCTTTTTCTGGCTATTGTTTTTAGCGGAGCCTTGTCAATTTCCCTGCCTGTCAACGCCACAGTGCTTGATATCTGGGCTGCTGATGGGTGGACAGTACTGGATATCGACGATGGGGTTGGACCCGGCGGCTATGTAGGCCCCGGTTGGGGTGGTCAGGCATTCGATGCCGAGTACCTCTTCTACAAACAGGAAAACAACCTGCTATCCATAGGTTTGCAAACCGGGTTCGATATCCTCGATGGCCAGCAATACTACGGCGCTCAGGCCTACTACGCAGGCGATCTGGCCTTGGGCTTCAACAATGGGGGCTATAACTACGCGATTGACTTTGGCCTCGTTACCAGAGATTCCGACGCCAACAATGTAGGACTTGGTACTGGAAACCAGGATGCTGCCGGCCTCTACAGCGTTTCAGCATGGAACAATAACATCAGTTTCAGCGTATCCAGTCCATTCGGGATGGATGAAGGTACATATCTATCCGGTATCACCGCTAGCAGCGGTGTGGATGGCGACAGCTATTTCCGAACAGCAACCTTTGATCTCAACGTACTCGGCATAGAAGCCACGTCTTTCTCCGCCCATTGGACAATGTCTTGTGGCAATGATGCGGTAGAGGGGAGTGCCAATATCGCCAGCGTACCTGAACCGGGATCCTTGTTGCTTTTGATCGGCGCTCTTTTCGGGCTGGTTGGCAGCAGGCGGCTAAACAAACCTAGTTAATATCTTTTTTAGCTGCAGTCAGAATAAAGTGGGGCAGTGAAGCCCCACTTTATTTTCGGCCTGTCCCCATATCCGGCAACCAACAAATGATGTATCTATTCACCACCTGGTGGTAGCATCCCGCACTGGGCCAGTTAATACTGATCCTGGTGCAACCCAAAGTTTCTTGAAAAGGATATGAAGAACTTCAAAATATGCGTCGCATTGACTGCAATTCTCTTCGCAACATACACAGTTGCAGCACAAGACCAGGGACCTGAGCAACAGGGCCGCGAATCGATCCTGGTGCTAGATGGGTCCGGCTCCATGTGGGGTCAAATCGAAGGCAAAGCAAAAATCTCCATTGCCAAATCTGTTTTATCCGATCTATTGACCGATATGCCGGCATCTCAGCGTCTTGGATTGGTGGCTTATGGCCACCGGCGCAAGGGGGATTGCGGCGATATCGAGGAGCTTGCGCCGCTCGGGTCCGACAGGGCGACTATCTCAAGGGCGATTCAAGGCATAAGCCCAATAGGTAAAACCCCCATGGCCGATGCAGTCAAGTCGGCAGCGGAAAAACTGAAATATACAGAGAAGAAGGCGACTGTCATCCTGGTTAGTGACGGTATTGAAACCTGCGCACCGGATCCCTGTGGAGTCGCCGCCGTACTGGAACGCAATGGTGTCGATTTTACCGCCCATGTCATCGGTTTTGATGTCACTGAGGAAAACGATATGGCCCAGTTGCGTTGCATCGCCGAAAACACAGGTGGTAAATTCGTTTCCGCCTCCAATGCCGGAGAGTTGGCAGCCGCCCTGCGCAATACCGTCACCGCCGAACCGAAAACCCTGACCACAACTAAAGTGCATCTGCAGGCAACGGAACTTGAAGGCGGGCTGGTCATTGAACAGGGGCTGAACTGGTCCGTCATCCCGAACATCGGTGCAGAAACGGTTACCAGGAAAAATGCAGGCGCGGTGGATATAGATGTCGAACCGGGAAGCTATGATATTGAGGTGGTGCGGCCCTCGGACGGACTGAAGGGGAGTCTGTCAGGTGTCAAAATCAATAGAAACACCTGGAAGACGATCACCATTGCGCTGAACATTCCGGTCGAGGCCAGCGTGCAACCGGATCCGGCTGATGGGGGCATGGCAGGTACAAACATCAATGTTCACTGGACCGGCCCCGACCGACGGGGCGATTATATTTCCATTGCGCCACAAGACGCCGATTCCCGTTCGTATAAAAACTATCAATATACGTCACGTGGTAATCCCCTGGAGATTCGCTTACCGGTGGAACCCGGCAACTATGTAATCCGCTATATGCTCGGGCGCCCCATACGTGAACTCGCAAGCACGCAAATAAGAGTCACACCGGCCGGGGCTACATTGGCCGCAAAACAGGAGGCCATCGCCGGTGAGGAAGTCAGTGTGGAATTCACCGGGCCCACCGCAGGCGCAGGTGACTGGATTACAGTCGTGGCGCCGGATGCAAAAGACAAAGCTTACACAAGCTATTACTATACAAAACAAGGCAGCCCCGCCAAAATCCGCATGCCACTGCAACCGGGTGACTACGAACTGCGCTTTGTGCAAAATAATAAAAAGGTGCTGGCCCGACAAGCTATCCGCGTAGTCGCCGCGCACGCGACCCTAAAGGGGCCGGAATCGGCTATAGCGGGCGAGGAGGTTGCAATCGAATTTTCCGGCCCCAAACCCGCATCCGGTGACTGGATTACGGTAGTTGCTCCAGAGCAGTCTCCCAAAGCATACACCGACTATCACTATACAAGGCAAGGCAGCCCCGCTACCATTCGCATGCCTCTCGAACCTGGCAACTACGAATTGCGCTACATTCAGGGCAGCAAGAAGATCATTGCACGTCAGGCTGTAGTCGTTTCCGCGGCCAACGCCACATTGTCGGCTAAGGAATCCGCTATCGCCGGAGAAACGGTGGAGGTTGCCTTTACCGGGCCAAAGCCGGCTACAAGCGACTGGGTGACCGTCACCGCGCCTGATGCGTCTGCCAATACCTACAACTCTTATCACTACACAAAACAGGGCAGCCCTGCGCAAATCCGCATGCCACTGGAGCCAGGCACCTATGAGTTACGCTTCATCCAGGGCGGAAACAAGATTCTGGCGCGCAGAACCATCAACGTGACGGAGGCTACAGCAACTTTGAGCGGCCCGACGTCCGCCAAAGCCGGCGAGCGGATTGAAGTCACCTTCACCGGACCGCCGGCAGGAAGAGGTGACTATATCGCAGTGGCAAAAGCAGGATCAAAGCCTGATCAGTACGAAAACTATGGCTATGTTTCGAACGGCAGTCCGGCAAGGGTCCGTATGCCACGGGAACCGGGTCAATACGAACTACGCTACATTCAAGGCAATGAGAAACTGCTGGCGAGCGCACCCATCGAAGTCTTGCCAAAGGAGTAGCGCGGCGCAGGTGCCCCTGGGCAACCTGGCCGAAGCCGTCGAGACCACCGCCAGGATGAAGGCCATCGAACCGGCGTTTGACCTGGCGGAATTCGCCGAAACACAACCCATTGGAAATTGAACAAATCCGAGCGGCTGGTACCGTGTTGAATGTTGGATTCAACATACAGCTGTTTCCATTGCCTGTGGGCTCGTCTAAGTAATAAACAGAGTTGTTGATGTTATGGATAACAAAGCAAGTGTGACAATTCACTATGTGCTCGGACTGCTCCTGATTGGTTTAAGTTACATTGCAATCATGCCCGTTTTTGAAGGTTTTGATGAAGACGCCCACTATTCCAGTCTGAGAGAGATTGCGATCAATCACACCATTCCCATCCATGGGTCGAGTTTTATCGACCAAAGCATAGTGAATTACAGAGGACCCAGAAAATACGGTTCGGGTACACCACCTTTCGATCAGGAACTTACATATTCGAAATTTTTTTCAGACACAAAGGCAGCCGGTGATTATGTTGATGATTATCGTAACAATCCCGTTGTCAATGAATTCACCTTCAGCAACCAACCAAACTGGCAGGCGCAGCACCCGCCACTTTACTACATCCTATTGGCGCCAGTCATAAAATTCACTGAAAGTTTCTCTCTGTATAACCAAATCATCAGCCTTCGGATCGCCTCTTATCTTCTCGCTATTCTTGGTATTTGTTTTAGCTTGCTCGGAGCGGAAAAGCTATTCAAAATCGACGGAAATGCATACTTATCAGGGTATCTGCTTTACCCTATCCTGCTACCGATGTTCTTCCTTGAGTTTGCACGCATCGGAAATGACTCGTTATGCCTTTTTCTGTCCGGACTCTCATTTTTCACACTATCCAAATGCATAAGCAGTGAATTCGAAATCAAATATCTTACGGCGCTGGGTGTGATACTTGGTTTTGGGTTGCTCACAAAAGCCTTCTTTATACCTATTCTCTTAGGCACCACCATATACATCATGCTTGGAATTTTTGCCGAAACAGAATCAGACCGACAAATGAGAAAGACCATCGCTGCTGGATTTTCGGTTTTTGGCCCGGCCGTTCTTATTGGTGGTGGCTGGTATCTTTACCATTTCCTTGCATATGGTGCGATTAGCGGTAGCGATGAAGCCATCCAACTGGCCGACAGCGGCGGTCTGATACAAGGCCTGATTAATCACTTCGACATAATTGCGCTGGCCAGAGGCTTGATTGTCTGGCTGCCTACCTATCAATGGGCTGGAACATGGTCATTGGCACGACTGCCAAATTACTTCATGCTCCCATCTCTGCTTTTGTTGATAGCTGTCTTACTCAATGTCTTTATTTGCGCACGTCGACGACCGTTAACAAATCCATTGTGGCTGTCGGTTATCATATTGAGCTTGTTTATCGCCAGCCTGATTTGGCACGTATTCATTGCGATGGCTAACGGTGGCGTACCTACAAGTCCGGGATGGTACTTACATACCATCATGCCTTGGATTGCACCTGCTTTAGGAATCAGCTTTAATCGGTTCTTTACTAAAAGACGCATAACGCGCCTCACAACAATCGCCTTATTGGCAGTAACATTTGTTTACCAACTGATTTCAACTTGGTCTTTGATCTCACTTTACTCTGCCTGCGCCATCAAATCGCCAACAAAGCACTTTCACTTTCAAAACAGCTGGTACTGTCTATCCGACCTTTCGGCCATTATCGATAGACTGGCTATCATCACTTCACCATTAACGTTTTTGGTAACATTCATAATTGGCTATTTTTTCTACGCGATTGCAATCCACAGGATGGCGGTCCGGTGACTGCGGAACGCAATGAAAAATGTGCAGGGATGAACCGCGAGGCAAGCGGAAGCCGATTAAACAGGGCGACAACCCAAAATGCCAGTCGCTTGAGCGCCACGGAGTAAGCGACTGCCCTCATATAGCGGCCTCTTTGCATAGCCGCTTGGATCCGGGCCGGCGACGGACAGTGTCCACTACCTTCCATCCCTGTCTGTGCATCGCCATTGAATATCTCTTCGAGTTCCGTCAGATATCGCTTGTTCATGGGTCGTTTCTCCGTAAATCGCCAAGGTGAGTATCGAATCGTAGTCATACATACTAGTAGGTACACTACTCGGGCAAAAAAATTTAGAACCTCGTTTACCGCTCGAGCATCACAGTGTCAAGCAACTTGCGGAGTGTCAACGCCACCTCGTCCATGCGGCTTGCCTGAGTGGCGCGGCTGACCGTGAACCCCCCTTGCAACATCGATATTATCGCCAGCGCGATCTGCTCTGCAGGCATCAGCAGTTCGAGCCTGCCCTCTCGCACCTCCGCTTGCAGTTCGCTGGTGAGTCGATCCTCCACATGCTGGAAATAGCGGTTCAAAGGGGCGCGAAGCCTGGCATCATCCACGGCGCCATCCCATACCATACGGCCAACCCGGCAACCTTTGAGGGGCTCCTTGGGTTGCGCGATGAAGCGGTCGATCCGCTCCCTGATGGTGCCGGGTCCAGACAGATCCTGTTCGAATGCGCTAATGCGCTCGGCCGCCACTTCGCTCATCGCCTGGTACGCCAGCTCCCGCTTGCTCCTGAAGTGGTGGTAGAAACTGCCCTGACCCGCACCGCTAAGGTCCTGGATGTCACGCGGACTCGTCGCCTCGTACCCCCGCTCCCAGAAGAGTTGCTTGGTTGCGCTTAAAATCTCTTCCCGTTTGCTCATATTGTACATACTAGTATGTTTAGGCGTTTTTATCAAACAGGCCTGCCTGCCGCCTAATGAAAGGGATCTGTCGGTTGCACCTATGGGCTGATGGCCGCTGCCGGCCTTTCCCGGGCAACGCTCTCTATTTCAACAGGGGATACGCTGTGGGGAACACTACTCGAGTTGCCGGCATTGATGCTCACCAGGCCGCGATACTGCAGCAGAATCACCTCCGCCCGCGCACCCAGGTAGACGTAGACACCGAGCCCCAGCAATAGCCCCACTGCGGTCAGCATCATGTAGACCGCGGCCAACAGGTGCTCACCAGTCCCCAGCACGGTCTTGAACATCAACAACAGCGCCTCGATGGATACGGCGATGAGGATCGCGGCGATGAAGCGGGTTATTGTGCGCCGGGTTGAACTGTGGCGAAAGATGTCCTTGTGCGCCAGTACCTCCTCCTCCAGCACCGTCTTGCCCAGGTCAAATATGGCCAGTCCCAGGGTGAGAAAGATAACGATTCCGAAGGGCTTGAGATGGAGTTCCGCCTCGGAGTAGCTGCCGCCGATGAGTAGGACAACCTCGCGGAAGGCGCCGTAAAGCAACACCGCCACCACCGAGAAGAGCCCTGTCACGATGACGCTATAGACGAAGCGGAAGGCAGGCACGAAGCGGCGACGGCCGGTGTCGCCCATAAGAAACTCGATGGTCTCCGCCAAGTCGATGTCGAGCACCAGGTAGCCCAGGACCCGGTCTTCGCTGTCGAGCCACTTGAGGGCGGCGGAGAGACAGAGATTGCGGCTGTCGATGGAGAGATAGGGCTCTGTCACCACCACCCCTTCACTCCCCTTGGCCAGCAGGAAGTAGGGACGCTGACTTCTGTCCCTGCCTTTTCCCGAGGAAGACTCCGTGTTACCCCGCCTGGCACGGCCCATGTTGACGCTGCTCTGGATGCCCTGGCTGTCGAGGGTGTAGAGCAGTTCGGCGAAAGGGTACAGATCGACGATCTCCGAGATCGCCCGCTGCAGGACGACCGGGTCCGTGAACAGGCGGTCGTTGGTGACGCCGGTAAGGATGGATGCAAGCAGTTCGCGAATCGCCTGACGATGCTCATGGTAGCGTTCGATGATGGCGAGATAGCTCATGGCGGCCATTGAGGTAGTTTTCCTTATAACTTGAACACCATCATCTCCTGCATCAGCCGTGCCAATCGGCATACAATATCAACCTATTGAAAAAGCGTAAGATTCGGCGGATATCCGGAATTGATGTGTCAGCCTATGCTATTCGGGTGCATAATCTGCATCACATCGGTGCGCATGCACAGGGATCCCGCCCGGGCATGGCTGCGTCAAACCGTCAGCAAGCTGTTTTCGAACAACGACCCGATAAAGGATTCATGGCGAGGCAGGGCTAATAGCTCATTGCATACGCCTTGAACCAGCCCATGGCTCAAGATGAACTATATGACGTCAAAAGCAAGTATCATTTTCTTGGTTGTTGTTACCCTGGTTTTAGGATATTCGCTCAAGGCCAGGCTATCTTCACCCCCCCAAGGAACCATGGACATTCATATCTATTCTCACACCGGTGAGCTGGATCAATTAAGTCTGATTCTCAAAAACTCACGACAACCGGCAAAGCTCATCAATAGCTATGACGATGCAGGCATGACACCGTTAATGCTCGCAGTAAATAGCCCAGATGCCAGCATCGAAGTGGCGCGGTTCCTGCTCGATAACGGCGCCGACGTGAATGCGGTCAGTCAGGGCGGGTATGATGACGGACGCCCGGTTTTGTCCTACGCCCTGTCCGCGGGTGATCCGGCGAAAGCAGCACTATTGTTGCAACATGGCGCGAATATCCGATACCGGCGTGAAGGGGGGTATGACGCCATAATAGACGCAGTGCAAGGCCGCGATATAACAAGGGACAGCCGGCTGATCGAGCTATTGAAGCTTCTCGTCGAACATGGCGCGGATGTCAACGGTCGCACCAAGTATTGCGAGTCGGGGATTCGTGTCACCTCGAACCTGGGGCGTTTCGATGCGGTGGCGTTGTTGTTGGCCGCGGGGGCAGACGAGCAACAGCTTGGCTGGTCTCCATTGATGAAGGCAATCACCTTGGGCAGCCTTGAGGATATCCAATCGGCACTGCAATCGGACATGGACCTGGAAGCCAGAGACAGCTGGAAGAGAACCCCCTGGTTGCTGTCGGTACAGACCGGGGATATCGCAAAGGCAAAGCTTCTGCGCCAATACGGGGCAGACACGGATGCACGCGGCGCCTCCGGCAAACCTCCTATTTTCTATGCGATAGGCAATGGCCATCATGAGATGCTGCAATGGCTTCTCGATCTCGGTATGGACCCCGAGCAACACGACGGGAGCGGGACCACGGCGTTGATCGAGGCAGCGGAATATGGCGATACGACTGCCATCGATCTGCTGCTGGCGAATGGCGCCGAGGTGGATCGCGGCAAGTTCGAGATGTCTCCTGAGTATAAAGAGAGAATGCGCGAATTATTTGGCGAGACGGATGAGGACTCAACTTCTCCAGAAGACAGCACACTGAACGAGGGAACCGCCCTGAGCTACGCCACAACCGCCAAGGCTGCCTTACGGCTGATCGCCGCGGGAGCAGATCCCGCCAGACTCACCCGTGAGGCGCGACGCCGGATCCTCGGTTTCAAGGCTGAACCGACAGATGAGTATCGTCTGGTCTCATTTGATGATTTTCTGCACGGTCGCTATCGCCGATTCGGCAGAGAAAACCCGGAGTCGATCAATGAGCCTCTCTGGCTGGCGATGATTCGATCGGGAGTAAACGCCTGGTCGGCAACCCGGCATTTCAGCGACTCGGCAGCCGAACCTGACAAACCGGTATGGTGTGCGGATCGATTCGGACAATCACTCACTCTACTGGCGGATGGACGCATCATCGAGATAGGAGGAGAACACGAAGACTGGTACGACCCTGACTTCTCCATATACAACGACGTCTTTGTCCATGACGGCAGCGGGAACATTCAAATCTACTCCTATCCGGAGAAAGTGTTTCCCCCTACTGACTTTCACACGGCAACACAGGTGGGTGAGCATATCTATATCATCGGCTCCCTGGGTTATTCCGATACACGTTCATACGGCACGACGCCGGTGTTCCGCCTGAATCTGGATGACTTCCATATAGAAGCCGTCAACACCTCGGGCGAGATGCCAGGGTGGATATATGAGCATCGCGCCCGTATGCTCGCAGGTTCGCGAATTCAGGTAACAGGCGGCAAGGTATGCAGCCTGGTCGACGGAGAGGAGCAGCATATTGCGAATCACAACGAGTACATCCTGGATCTTCGCAGCATGACATGGAGTACAACCCCTCCCCGGACATAGTCCCGGACTCAGGGCTCCGGGTCTTTTACAGGCGCTGTCATATATCGTCCTTTTCACCCCATATCAACCACCAGAAGCCCAGACCGGTGACCCCGACGATATCGGCGACGGCGCGATATAAATAGAGCTCCGTAACCAGGATGACGTTTAACAGCCACTACTTTTCTTGATTACCTGACAAAATCAGCCATGCGGGGATTGTGTTATGGCTTGAATGGTTGTGAGCTGTGGTGTGCGCTCCCCTCTCCCCAGCCCTCTCCCTGAGGGAGAGGGAGTTAACGGGACAATAGTGAACTAACTATTCAGGTGGTTCCACGATTCTTGCAGCTATCTTCTCATGGCTGAGCATGATGAGTAATCAGGCTACTTTTTGAAAACGGCGCCAGCGGATTTAGATACGAATGCATGACGCTTAAGATTCACCCCGCACGAATTTCCTGAACTCGACGAGCGCCCGTTCGACGACAGGAATGATCCGCTCTCTTTTCGACCATGGCTTGATACATGCCGGCAGGCGGCTCAGCCAATGACTGTTGGGCCCGCGGCTGGGTGTGCGTTGCCTTGACAACTGCAACGGCGTCGGCATGTTCTTTTGC
>JBNKLI010000052.1:0-12508 GCA_050292275.1 Candidatus Thiodiazotropha sp. | reverse complement strand
GGCCGCCTCCCTCAGGGAGATGGTGCTGAATCTCTGGCGGGACCATGCAAGCGCGGTGATACTGGTCACCCATAACCTGAATGAGGCATTGGAACTGGCTGATCAAATACTCTTTCTCTCGAAGGGACCTGCCAGCATCATCCACCGGGAGATGTTGAAACCCTCGAGAATCGATCCCGAAGTCGTACGTGACTCGGACCGACTGGGCAAGGCTCTGTTGAAACGAGAGCCGGAAATTCTATCCGGCATTGTTACTATTCCTGATTAGTGTAACAGGCCCTGGTCCGCAACTATTGTGAGAACTCAAGTTTCGGAGTTCAGAGCACTATTAAGGCCGTTTGGGTGGAGTCCGAATCGCGGTTTGAACTCCGAAACTTGATTGAAAAAAAGCCGAACAATGCACTGATACTTCTACGGCGCCAGGCTCTGGACGTAACAGCCAGGTGCTGATCCGGATCAATGGTTGTCCGGTTTTATATCGTGTTTTTGCATTTTCCGATAGAGGGTGTTTCTGCTCATTTCGAGCGCTGCCGCGGTACGTGAGATATTCCAGTTATGGGTCTTCAACGCATTTGTTATTACGAGATGCTCAGCGGACCTGAGTGGGTTGTCTGAGGTTGTCTCCATGGGAGACGGCTCCCGGTTGTTCTCCACGGGCTGCTGCATTTGCATTGAATAGTTTGGGTCTGGCCTTGGATTGCGGGTGACAAGCGTCGGCAGATTGATATGGGAAATATCGATCACATCGCCATCGCATAAGGCGATGGCGGTCCGAATGACGTTGCGCAACTGCCGCAGATTGCCAGGCCATGGATATTTGAGAAGTTGTGAAATGGCCTCGGGGGTGATTTGCAGTTTCCTGCCGGTATCGTTTTCCGCCTCCAGGACCTTGAGTATGATATTGCGCAGATCCTGGCGCTCCCTTAGCGGCGGCAGGTAGAGGGTGATCCCGTTGAGCCGATAGTAGAGGTCCTCGCGAAACGCCCCATCGTTGATCAACTGCACCAGGTCGCGATGGGTCGCCGCGACGATATTGAGATCGACCTTGATCAACTGCTCCGCGCCGAGCGGTACCACCTCTTCGGTTTCGAGCACGCGCAGCAGCCTCGATTGCATGTTCATCGGCATGTCGCCGATCTCGTCGAGAAAAAGGGTACCACCGCTCGACTCTATCAGTTTTCCGCGCCGTCCCTCCCGTCTTGCGCCGGTGAAGGCGCCATGTTTGTAACCGAAGAGTTCGCTCTCGATGAGCGATTCCGGGATCGAGGCACAGTTGAGGGCGACGAAGGGTTTGTCCTTGCGTTTGCTGGCCTTGTGTATCGCCTGGGAGAAGAGGTCTTTGCCGGTCCCCGTCTCTCCCTGCAGCAGAATCGGTATACGCTTGTCGACCACGCGCAATGCGCGCTTGGTCGCTTCGAGCATTTGTGGATCCTCGCCGGCGAGCTTGTTCAGATTACACAGTTCTCCCCGGCATTCGTCAGGATTCCGGGTGGCGGGTTTGATCGTGAGCCCGCGTAACGGGGCCGGTTCCTTGTATTTGTAGATAAAGCCGTAGAAGCGAGCGCCGCTCTCCTCGAGGCGAAACGGCAGCACGGTACCTTCGTTTGACTTTGAAGCGAACAGCAGACTGTCCAGGTCGTTGCCCACGATCTCGGACAATTGGGTACCGATCAACGCGCTGCGGTCGTGTACACCCAGTAGCTGCAAAGCGACGATGTTGGCGGCGAGTATCCGGTTGTCCTCACCGAGGGCGAGCATGGCTTCATTGGGAAGGGCAACGCATTCCACACGGCTATGGAAGCGAAGTACCCGCTGGTTGCGGAATTCGCGTAGAAAGTAGCGCCCTTCGATCAATCGTGCGTAACCGACCAGCAGGGCGCGGGTGTGGATCTGCGATGCGCGCGAGTCCTCCGAACCACAACAGGAGGCGTCCAGTACGGTGAGCAGATTACCGTGTGGATCGAGTATCGGCGCGGCCGAGCATGAGAGATCGATATTCTGGCTGAGAAAGTGTTCATCCCTGTGCACGGTGACAGGCCGCATTTCCGATATACAGGTACCGATGCCGTTGGTGCCGACATGCTCTTCGCCCCAGTCGGCGCCCTGCCATAATCCCGCTTTTCTGAACTCCTTGGTCAGTTTGTCCTCGACTTTGTGATTGAGAATGAGCCCCTTGTTGTCTGTCAGTATCACGGCATAACCGCTGCCCGATAGGGCCGATGCCAGATTGACGAGCTCCGGTTCGGATAAGCGGATGAAAGGTTCGTAGTGCGATCTGAGCTCATGCAGGGATTGCGGCTCGAGCACGTTGGGACTGCGCGGCTTGAAGGGGTCAAGCTGCTCTTCGCTCAGGCAGCGTTGCCAGGAGCGGATAATCTCGCGCTCTATTCCCAGACCCCCGATATCGTCACTCAGGGCAGCCACCGAGGAGATTCGCCTGGCGTGCTGCCGCTGCTTCTGGTTCTGTGCCATCTCTCACTCCATCCAGTCTTATTCGCAGTTGAACTGCTTTAGTTATCTTTGCACTATTGTCCCGTTAACTCCCTCTCCCTCCGGGAGAGGGCTGGGGAGAGGGGATTAACAAGGCTAACGCCTCGATTTTCCAATCCCCTCATCCTGTCCTTCTCCCTGAGGGAGAAGGGACGCTCGTTTTCGTTTTTGATGTCTCAAACAGCTGTAGTTGGAAATGATCCAGTTTTGTTAAATGGTTACGTCAATGACTGCTAAAGTTAACGGGACAGCAGTGTTATCTTTAATTATCTCTTTCCAGTGCCTTCCCCCCATGGTTCGCACGCTGGAGCGTGGCGGTTGAAGGCAATGGTGGATCGGCCAAAGAACTATGTAACAGAGACTTTAGACGTCAATTTCCCATATTTACATGCAAAATGTTCAAAATCGATACACTCGATTGTTCAATAATGGCATAGACAATCTGTTCCGCTTCCTGGTCCCATGGCGCTGAGTATGCGAATTTATAACAAAAATGATCAGCTTATATATCTGTTTCCATATTTTTGTATGGATTGAAAATACCACTATTTTCAAGCAGATATTATATCTCATCCAACACATGTTCAGGTTTTCGCCGACGCTTTCCGGTCCGTGAGTCTGCATTTCCGCTGATTTTACTCGAGGATCACCCTGCAAAGCACAGAGACAGTCGGCTGCCTGAACTTCATATATAACATCAATTTCCATACCAATATGCTGGCGCGTTTCTTGCCAGCACATACGGTAACACCATCACCGGGTTGGGTATCTGTGAGAAATCCAGGTCGAATTTTTCACGTCGGGCAGGTCGGAATGGTTGCTTCGTGATAGGTCGAGTGGGTTGTTTGATGTCAGTAACTACTCAAAGTTTGAGCGTCAGAGTCCGACGAGTTGAATTTGTGGCAGATATGAGTGTTGGAACGGGATGTAACCACCAGGGATCATCCGCATATAACGGAAGTTCGACAATCATGGAGAGGAGAGGGCCAGGATGCAGCATGTGATAATCGGTGCGGGTCCGGCGGGTGTGATTGCGGCCGAGTCGATTCGAAAATTCGATAAGTCGAGCACTGTCACACTGGTCAGCAATGAATCCGAAAGGCCCTATTCCCGCCTCGCCATACCCCGTTTTCTTCGGGGTGAGATCGAAGAGAAGGATACCTATCTGCGATATGGGCAGGACTATTTCGCCGCCCACTCCATCGATGTGCGCACAGGCAGCGTGGTCAAGGTGGATACGCAAGCGAATGCGATCACCCTTGCCAGCGGCACACGACTGGAGTATGACCGTTTGTTGCTCGCCACCGGCAGCCGTCCGAGAAAACCGCTGATTCCCGGCAGCGAACTTCCCGGTGTGGTGAACTGCTGGACCCTGGAGGACGCAAGAGAGATAGCCTGCCGCCTTGGCGCCGGCAGTCGTTTGGTTGTCGTGGGTGGTGGTTTCATCGGACTTGTCATCGTTGATGCACTGGCGCGTACCGGCACGCGCCTCGATCTTCTCGAGAAGGGCGAGCGTATACTGCCGCAGTTGATGAATGACGCTTCATGCCGCTTGATCAAATCCTGGTGCGAATCGAAAGGAATTGCTGTGAGAACCAGTGTTGGCGTTCAAGCCATTGAACGAAGAGCGCTGAGAAAAAAGAGCGCCGGGGCCGAGTCGGTCCAGCTCCAGGTATTGTTGGACAATGGTTCCTCGTTGAGCTCGGATATGGTTATTTTCGCAACCGGTTCGACAATGAATACGACCTTCCTCGAAGGATCCGGTATCGCATTCGACCATGGTGTTCTGGTGGACAATCGCCTCATGACGTCGATACCGAATGTCTTCGCCGCAGGTGATGTCTGCCAGGGGCGGGATTTCTCCAGCGGTGGGCGCAGAGTACAGGCGGTGCAGCTTACCACCAGTGAACATGGCCGTATCGCAGCAGCCAACATGTGTGGATTGAAGGCCAGGTATGACGGCAGTATCGACATGAACGTGCTCGATACATTGGGTCTGGTGTCCAGTTCGTTCGGCGCATGGAAGGGTGTCGAAGGCGGGGAGAGTGCAACCTATATCTCGCCGCGCGGTTATAACTATCTTAATCTTCAATTCGACACAGATCGATTGATCGGTGCTTCGAGTATCGGAAATGCAGACTATTTACAGCTGTTACCCCGGCTGATCCATTCGCGTGTGCCCCTCAAGAGCTGGAAGAAAAGACTGATGGACGATCCATGTCGCCTCGATGAGGCTTACCATCTGTTTTCTCAGGGTTGAATGTGTCGCGCAAACGGTGAAGTCTGGATCGCGATCTGAACTCCGAAACTTGAGTTTCTTAGCGGCTGCCATGCGGTCATCAATTAAGCACAAGTGTTGAGTCTTGAATCACTGTCTCAAAATCATTACAGCTCGAATCGTCTGAACACAATCCTTTTTGTCTCCATTCAGGTCTCGGCTCAATCCTGGTTTCTTAAATAAAAATAGGCAGTTAACAATAAAGCCGAGTCAACTCATCCATTTGGCCTGGTTATTGCTCAACCGTGAAGCTGAGGAGTGGGATGTATTCAACAACCTGTCACGGGAACAGAACAATCCATTGAACCTGGAGGAGAAGAGATGATGATTTCCCCGCAACGAAGTAAGCTTTTGCTTAAAGCGGCAGCGATAACCAGCCTGAGCGCCACTATCACATTCAGTGGATCGGTCGGTGCGCGCGCAACTCAATCTGCAATAGACGCCGACGCCACCAGCACCGGCGATGTCCTGAGCTGGGGTATGGGCCAGCAAGGCCAGCGCTACAGTCCCCTGAAAAAAATCAACACGAGTAACGTAAAGAAACTCATACCTGCGTGGAGTTTCTCCTTTGGCGGGGAGAAGCAGCGTGGCCAGGAGGCGCAGCCGGTTGTCAAGGACGGAAAGATGTTTGTCACGGCTTCCTACTCCCGTCTCTATGCGATCGATACCGAAACCGGCGAGGAGTTGTGGCAATACGATCATCGTCTGCCCGACGGTATTCTGCCTTGCTGCGACGTGGTCAATCGCGGTGCCGCACTGTATGACGATCTGGTGATATTCGGTACCCTGGATGCCCGAATCGTCGCGCTCAGTCAAGAGACCGGTAAAGTGGTGTGGCGCGCGAAGATCGATGATTTCAAGGCGGGCTACTCTTTCACGGCCGCACCCCTGATCGTCAAGGACATGGTTATTACCGGTGTTTCGGGCGGTGAGTTCGGTGTCATCGGGCGCGTCGAGGCGCGTGATGCGAAGACCGGCAAGCTGCGCTGGATTCGCCCATCCGTCGAAGGGCATATGGGTTATATCTGGAAAGGCGGCGAAAAGACGCAGAACGGTGTCACCGGCAAGACCAACGCAAGCTGGCCGGGCGACATGTGGAAAACCGGTGGCGCGGCGACATGGCAGGGCGGTACTTACGATCATGAGACCGGTCTGATCTTCTATGGAACGGGCAACCCCGCTCCATGGAACGCGCACCTGCGCCCCGGTGACAATCTCTATTCCACATCCACACTGGCAATAGATCCGGACACCGGAAAGATCGTCTGGCACTATCAATATACACCCAACGATGGTTGGGACTATGACGGCGTCAATGAGCTGGTTTCGTTCAACAACGGCAGTGAGAAACTGGCGGGGCATGCCGACAGGAACGGTTTTTTCTATGTGCTCGATCGCACCAATGGCAAGCTGAAAAACGCCTTTCCCTTCGTCAAGCAGATCGATTGGGCCAAGGGGGTGGATATCAAGACAGGCCGTCCTATCGAGACGGGTGTGCGCCCCGGTGATCCGACCAAGAGCAAGGATGGCAAGAAGGGTGAGGTGATATTCGTCGCACCCTCTTTCCTCGGCGCCAAGAACTGGATGCCGATGGCCTACAACCCCGATACGGAGCTCTTCTACGTACCCGCCAATGAGTGGGGAATGGATCTCTGGAATGAACCCGTCACTTACAAGAAAGGCGCGGCCTATCTCGGTGCCGGATTCACCATCAAACCGCTCAACGAAGACTATATCGGTGCGCTGCGCGCGGTTGATCCGAAGAGTGGAAAGATCGTATGGGAATACAAGAACAACGCTCCGCTTTGGGGTGGTGTGATGACTACCGGTGGTGGTTTGGTCTTTACCGGTACGCCGGAAGGCTATCTGAAGGCGTTTGATGCCAAGACCGGTAAAGAGCTATGGAAATTCCAGACAGGATCCGGTGTCGTCGGTTGCCCGATTACCTGGGAGCAGAACGGCGAGCAGTATGTCGCCGTACCCTCGGGCTGGGGTGGTGCCGTTCCGCTCTGGGGCGGCGATGTCGCCAAGAAGGTCAAGTACCTTAACCAGGGGGGCTCGCTCTGGGTCTTCAAGCTGTCTGACGCTTGAACGCGACGGACGGGATCGGAGTTGTCCGCTTCGTCCGGTCCCGTCCGGCGCAAACCATCAAGACCGACAATAAACCCGCAACCGGTTGATCAAGTAACCGACAGCGAATGAATACCTGGAGTATCTCCACATGCAAATCTCGACATCAACCAAAGTCGGACTCGCTATCGTGCTTTCGACTGCAATTGCCGGCAGTGCGGCAGGGCATGGCAATGTGGCGCCCCAAGCCATCGATACCAGGCACCTGCCGCAATTGGGTGAGGAATGGCTCGAGGTCAATCCATACAGAGATAATGCCGAAGCCATAGAGACCGGTGCCTCGGCCTATAATCAGAACTGCGCGCGCTGCCATGGGCTGGAGGCGAAATCCGGTGGTATCGCTCCCGATCTGCGATTACTGCCAGTCGAGGACGAGGGTGACGAGTGGTTTATCTATCGGGTTCGCAACGGCGCCATTCGCAATGGTATTACCTACATGCCGAAGTTCGAAGGCATTCTTTCTCAGGAGGCACTCTGGTCGATCAGGGCCTGGCTGGTAACACTGCCAGTGGAAGAGTAGTCATCATTAAATAACATGAGAGGTAGCTACTCACACATTGCACGAAATAACAGCTGAATCGAGCGCCCGGCGCGGGATGCAACTACCAGGGGTGAGTAGATACCATGAGAGACAGATATGGTTAAAATCAAATACATCTTAATCTTTGCCGCTGCAATCGCCTCTGTTGTGCTGCAGGGCCAGGTCAGCGCGGACGAAGAGCAAAACGCACTGGATCGCATACGTGAGCGCGGTGTCCTGGAGGTTGCGGTCTACAGTGATTTCCCTCCTTTTTCCTATCGTGACGATAGCGGCAGGATCGTTGGCATCGATGCCGATATCGCACGCGCACTCGCGCAGGGCCTTGGCGTCTCCGCGGCCATCAGGGCCGTGGGCGCCGATGAGTCGATGGAGGACGACCTGCGCAACAACGTCTGGAAAGGGCACTACCTGGGTGGTGGCGTGGCCGATCTCATGCTGCATGTTCCCTATGATGCCGCGTTTGCCGAAGAGAATGACCGTGTCATTATCCTCGCCCCATACTACAGGGAGCAGGTCGTGGTGGCGGTTGCCAAAGGGGTCGGTGCAAATCTCGATCCACTGGACTATTTCAGCCGCGAGAAGGTGGGAGTGGAGCTGGATACCCTGACCGATTTTTATCTCCTCTCGGCCTATAACGGGCGGATTCGCGATCAGGTCGTACACTTCTCCAATATCGGCAAAGCGGTAGCCGCCATGAAAAACGGTGAGATCGCCGCGGTGGCAGGACCACGCAGCGAGATCGAGTTCGCGCTTGGCGACCAGGCCGGTGACTATGCAGTGGGGCCGGTGCGGATGCCTGGATTGCATACTTCGGGATGGGATCTTGGCGCCGCGGTAAAACAGGGAAACAGCGAACTGGCCGAGGCGCTGGAACAGACCATGGCCGAGCTGCGCCGCAAGAGTTCACTGAGCAAGATCTTTGCGCAGTATCGCTCCTCCTATCGACTCCCGAGCCGAACCAAGCTGGTCCGGGTTGAATCGAACGGGCGAATCAGCCGGCGTGACTAAGGGACCGGATCACCGCTTGCGGTTCGTGTTCATGCGTTTTACTGCGGTCATCTCCAAGAAAATCGAAATTAAGAGTTGGATCCGGCATCTGCTGCTCTTGCCCATTCTTTGCAGCCCGCACAATCCACTCTCTGCAGAGCAAAACCAGAGCGATCCGTTGGCGTCATCGATGTGGCCGGATATGCATCGCATCCTGCTGGGAAGTGCCCCGGTGATATTCGATGAGAGGATTCGGGTGTTGGCGCCCGATAACGCCGAGGATTCGATGAATGTGCCGGTTCTGGTGGATGCCACGGCCTTGGAAGATGTCACCCGGATACTGGTCTTCGCGGAACTCAATCCCATTCACAAGGTACTGGAGATGGAGCCGCTGCAGGCCAGACCCCTGGTGGGGTTTCGCATCAAGGTCCAGCAGGCGACACCGGTTCGCGCGGCGGCACTGACTCAGGACGGTAAATGGCACCTGGGTGGGCGAATCGTCGATGCGGCGGGCGGCGGCTGCACCGTCCCCAGTCTTGGCGGCAACAACAGCGACTGGAGCAGCCGAGTGGGAGAGGTC
This sequence comes from Candidatus Thiodiazotropha sp., assembly GCA_050292275.1. Taxonomy (GTDB): domain Bacteria; phylum Pseudomonadota; class Gammaproteobacteria; order Chromatiales; family Chromatiaceae; genus Thiodiazotropha. The sequence continues at coordinate 3,502 of JBNKLI010000052.1, read as the reverse complement.
AGCGGCAGGCTCTGGATGAACAGCGACTCCACCCGGGCGCGGCTGCGCATTATGCATCCCATGGATACCGGCCTGGTGCCGGGCATTCCCGCATTCCATATCGACCGCCTGGAGTTTCTAGACGCCTCGGGGGAGACACTCACACGGCTCTATCTGCACGAACCGGTCTCTGAAAATCCGGTCCTTACCCTGGAGTTGCCAAGGCGGGACTCGGTGACGGTCCTGGGGAGCGACAATAACGGCAATCCGATCGAGGCAAGAATCATGGCCGGTTTGAAAGAGGAGAAAAAATGATGCCACTGTTACGATTGTTTTTCCTCCTCTGCCTGCTTGCCAGCGCACCCGCGTGGAGTGCCGGGGACTATGGACTGAAACCACTGCAGATTGCGCCCGATACCTATGTACTGATCGGCAAGCGGGAACATTTCAATTTCGAAAACGGCGGCAACATCGTCAACACCGGCTTCATCGTCACGGACGCTGGTGTTGTCGTCATCGACAGTGGACCCTCGCGTCTGTATGGAGGACAGTTGCGCGCCGCCATCGGCAAGGTTACGCAACGACCGGTGGTAAAGCTTTTCAACACCCATCTGCACCCCGATCATATCCTCGGCAACCAGGCCTTCGAGGATATCCCCATCGCCGCCCTGGCAGGAACCATCGAGGGTATTCGCGACCAGGGGGAGCAGTTCAACGACAGCATGTATCGTCTGGCCGGTGCCTGGATGGCGGGTACCCGGGTCGTGGCACCGACCGAGAGCGTCAAACCAGGCGTCATCGAGATCGGCGGTCATCGCCTGGAGTTGATCGGGATGGCAGGTCATTCCCATGCCGACCTGATGATCCTCGACCATACCACGGGGGTCCTGTTTGCGGCGGACCTGGTGTTTCACGACCGTACTCCCACAACCGCTCATGCCGATGTGGAGCTTTGGCTGCAGACCCTGGATGCGCTCTCCAGGTTCGAGTTCAAGCTGATGGTGCCGGGGCATGGCGATGTACTGGGGAATAGACGCGCCGTGATTCAGACCCGGGACTATCTGCAGTGGTTGCGGAGCAGATTCAACAGCGCCGCCGGGGAGGGTCTGGACATGGCCGAAGTGCTGCAACCGCGCGCACCCCCTTCGATCGAGAGACTGGCGGTGTTTCATGAGGAGTATCAACGCTCCGTCGCCCACCTGTTTCCACGGATCGAAGCCGACGCGCTGAGCAGGGGCCGGGTCGTGCAGGAGTGACCGGAGATGCGTCCCCGCACACTCAAAGAGGCAATCCTCCGCGTCCTTCTCTGCTTGATTCCGCTCATCGGCCAAGCCTCCGATGAGCCGTTGTTCTCCACCGAGGGCTATCGTATCGCCCGCTATCGCGCACCCCTCTTGCAAGCGCCTGCGGCCGGTAGGCGCGTGGAAACAGATCAGCTGGTCGAGCTGATCAGCCGTGAAAAGCCACTGCTGATTGACGTTCAGCCCGTTACCCTGCGCCCCGAGACCGAGGAGTTCGGCATCGCCTGGCTGCCGGGCAGGCAGCGATGGCATATACCGGGCAGCACCTGGCTGCCCAACGTCGGCTATGGCAGGCTCGAACCGCGCATGCTCGACTATCTGAAAACCAATCTCGAGCGACTGACCCGGGGCGACAGGGACCGTCCGCTGGTCTTCTATTGCGTGGTCGATTGCTGGATGTCCTGGAACGCGGTGAAGCGGGCGCATGCCCTGGGGTATAGGAATCTCCATTGGTACCCCCAGGGCAGCGACGGCTGGCGGGATGCGGGGTTTGAGCTGGCGCCCGGCGTGCCGGTGCCTCTGGATTCGGGGAATTCCAATTGACATTTCCGCTTCGTGAACTATCTATGGATAGATGACGACGCTTAGTGATGAAAATAGATTCTCAAGGCTCTATTGCACCTATAACGGGTTCATGCTGGGCCACTTTCTGTATGCCTCAAGGTTCAAACTGAGCCGCCGGTTATATCCTGTTCTGCGCACCCGTATGCAGGAGTTTCTCGATGAGGTGGGGGTGGCGTTTTCACTGACCGAATCACACGATGAGTTTGATTCGCACTATGATGAAATCGCGATGGCGACGATTCGAGCCGTCATGGACCGCTCCCTGGCCATTGCCAAGAGCGCTCACATCGGCTGGTCGGCGACCTTCGTTGCGGCGTCTCCCGAGGACCCGAGCGCAGCGGAGCTGAAGCAGCATGTCGAGGGTTTTTTAGAGGAACAGAATGTTCCCGCGCAGGCACTGAGCCGATTCATCGACGCGGTTCCACATGACCAGGAGTCGATGCAGCCTGAGCATCTGCTGTCACCCGCGCTCCATTTCCTCTGCGAAGTGCTCGACCCCATTGAGGCGGAGAACAAAACCTGCTTTGTGGCCATGCCTTTCAAAGAACCGTTCACCGGGTACTTTCCCACCTTTTACCGGCCACTGCTCGAAAGCACCGGCTACCGGGCGCTTCGCGCCTGGGGGGGATTTGCGAGAGAGGACTTCGTCGATCTGATTATTCTGCTGATCCGCAAATCAGGCGCTATCCTGGCGGACATCTCACAACCGAATCTCAATGTTTTCTACGAGGCAGGGATCGCGCTGGGTGGTGATGCCGATCTCTTCTGGATTGCGCGGAAGACGGAAGATTTCAAGCCTCCTTCCGACCTCGCGGCCGACATGATCCTCTATTACAATCCGGATGAAACGAATTGGATAGAGCGTGATCTGGAGCAGTGCAGGATGTATCTGCTCGCGGCGTTGGTCATGCTGGAGAAATAGATGCCATGTTAAAATGTCACCTGATTACCTATCATGCTCAGCCATGAGAAGAGAGTTGCGAGAATCGTGGAACTGTATGAAAAGTTTTGAGTTACGAGCTTTTGGTTTTGAGTGGATGTGTTCATTGCATTCAAGGATCTGTATATCACCCTCTCCCTGGCCCTCTCCCCTTGGGGAGAGGGCCAGGGAGAGGGGGCATAAATACAATGTGCACAAAGCGCACACCACAGCTTAAAAACTACAAAACAAGGTAGGTTCGCTGATTCAATATCTGTGCCTATGATGCCTATTTCTTGCAGTGTGCAAAACAGCTTTCCTCTCCCTTAATAACATTACATAAACGCATGAAGCAAGTAGCGCGTGATCTAAATATTGAAATATTGGAATGAACGATATGAAAGTGTTTACTTATTCAGAAGCCCGTCAGAATTTAGCGAAATTGCTAAAAATTGCGCAAAAAGAAGAAGTTGAAATTCGCAGAAGAGATGGAGCTATTTTTTCTCTCATGTCTAAGAAAGACGAATGTAAATCTCCTTTCGATGTTCCTGGAATAAAAACTAAAGCAACAACTCAAGACATGCTTGATGCAGTAAAGGAATCTAGACTGGACTAACAAAACATATTAACTCGGATGCATTCAATCGCTGCGCTCCTTCATATTCCGGCTATTTGTGAAGGAAAAGTGAGTGTTGAAATAAACAAATGGAAAGCACCGAGATAATAATCTGGTTTTTCA
>JBNKLI010000051.1:0-25694 GCA_050292275.1 Candidatus Thiodiazotropha sp. | reverse complement strand
ACCGAATCATCAATCAGGTCAAAGCTTGCAGACAAAAAAAAGCCCCAGGTAACCGGGGCTTTACAACAATGCAAAATGCGGCCTGGTTTATTTAGCCGTTTTCCTGATACGCGTGGCGCCAAAGCCTATAAGCCCCATACCCAGCAGGGCCAGTGCGCTTGGCTCGGGGACAGAAGTAGTATCTTCCGCGGTTTCAATGATCAGCCTGGAATAGTCCATCACCCAGCCGTCTTCTGCGACAACATCGATCGTTACGCTGTTCGACCCGGTGAACAACGGAATAAAGGACGTCAAGTCAAATACATCCAACCAGGCGAGGTTCTGGGCTTCATCCGTCCCAGTTGTATCTCCATCGGTCAAAGTACCCACGAGTTGATCATTGTTGAGGTAAACAGGTGACAAACCACCAAGACCCTGACCACCGGTGAAAACCTCCAGCGTCACAGATATGATGGAGCCGAGCCCGGTCAAGTCGTAGTTGTGAAACAGTGTCAGATCATCGTGAATCCAGACATCGGTTCCATCACCATCGCCAGATCCGACACTCGTCCAGTCAAACGACGAACCATTTGTTGCGCCTATTCCAAAACCATCGATGTCACCAACCAGATCGGTGATGATTGCCGCAAATCCCGATGAGGACATGGTCAACAGCATTAGGCCCAAAAACAACTTTTTCATTTTCAATCCCTCTCCCTTTTGAAGATTTAAACAACGTAACTAGCGAAGCAAGACATGTACCAATAATATTTTTCATTAAATTACAATTGGTTAAGTCACCTGCCCTTGATTCACATACAGAAAGTGTAAGAATTTTCGACAGACTGAGATTCCCATCAGACGCAGGGCATGCTTAGCGATCCTAACCAGCGGATCGATAGGATTTAATATTTCATCACATTGAAAGATTCAACACAGTACAGACAACCCGCCGATCCGCCCGGGGACCATCGAATTCACAAAAAAAGACGTTCTGCCAACGAGAGAGCCCCAACTTGCCATCAATGACAGGAACGGTTTCAGACGGCCCCACCAATCCCGCCTTGAGATGGCTGTCACCATTACCGTCCTGGGCATCGTGCAACCAGACGCCTCTGGGGATCATCTTGCGCAGTAGATTGACCACATCGGTCTGTACACTCTCATCCCAGTTCTCCTGGATCATGATCGCCGCCGTCGCTCCTTGAGCGTAGACATTGACCAGACCCTGCTTGATACCGCTCCTGTTAACAACGCCTTCAATCTTGTCGGTGATATCGACAAGGGTTTCTCGTTTGTCTGTTTGTAACTGGATCGTCTCACGCATACTTTCCATCTCCCGCTTGATGAAATTCAATGCCAATTCGGTTCATCCCTGGTTGAATGGGGCTTTTTTATATTGTATTGGAGGCACTATGTACGAATTCAACACTGAAATCGACCTACCCTTTGACCAGGCGGTAGAGAAGGTCCGTGAACTATTGCTGGAACAGCATCTGGGTATTGTCAGCGACGTGGATGTCCAGGCCATATTCAAAAACAAGATGGACAAGAGCATTCCCGCCTATCGCATCTTCGGCGCCTGTAATCCCAAGCTGGCCGACCGTGTCTTGAGCAGCGAACCCAATGCGGGAACGCTTCTCCCATGCAACTTCATCATGCGCCAGGACGATGCCGGTAAAGTAACGATCAGTTTCATGGATCCGGAGACGGTATTGGGACATTGCGTGACCGAAGAACCGAAAAAGGTCGCCGCCGAAGCAAAAGCGATGTTGCTGCGGGTTTTAGAGAAGTTAAACGCATAGCAAACATCGTGTGCGGCTTAGCCGTACCGCAAGCTACGCCGGATGATCACCTGTCTGATTGCATCGTACACCCATAGCTGTGTTACAACGAGGATGGGGCCACGATTGCATTCAACCGGTATTCAAACAGATGGCGTATTGCCTTGCGATTGGTCCAGGAGGTGGCCAAGCGCAGGGCTTGAGGATAGGAGACCCAGCGATATTCCGTATGCTCCTCGGAATGGAGCCTTGGCCGGCGCCTGAAGGGCAGCATCACTGCGAACCAGTGTTCTCTGTTGGTGTGCGCATTCGCCGCATAGCGCGACCGCCAGGTGGGAAGAATAGGAAATTTCTCTCCACGGGCGAGATCGACCAGGGACCCGCCTGCCTGGATGCCGGTCTCCTCGTAGAGCTCTCTGCGTGCCGCCTGGACGGCGGACTCTCCCCATTCCAGACTTCCAGTCACCGACTGCCAGAAGTCCGCAGGACGGGTTCGACGCAGCAGCAATAACTCCCCGGCTGCGGTACAGACCACAACCAGAACCGACTCGGGTCTTTTATGAGGCTTGTGTCTCATACTCATGCTTGATTTCAGGGGCTTGCACAGGACTCAAGTCAAAGCGCGCTGCGCGGGCAACAGCGGCGCAACATGACCAGGCCTGTGCGGATATCTCTCTGGACGCAATCCCTGGCTACTCTTCACTGACCGGCTTACGCACCCGGATCGAAAGCTCCCGCAACTGCTCGGCACCGACTTCCGAGGGTGCGGAGGTAAGCAGGCATGCAGCTGTCTGGGTCTTGGGAAAGGCCATCACTTCACGAATCGAGCTGGAATCGGTCAATAGCATGACAAGCCTGTCGAGACCGAAGGCCAGACCGCCATGAGGAGGACAGCCGAATTTCAGTGCCGTCAACAGAAAGCCGAACTTCTCCTCAGCCTCCTCTTCGCCGATCTCCAGCAGCTTGAAGATCTTCTGCTGGACCTCCTGCTGGTGGATACGAATCGAACCGCCACCCAACTCGACACCGTTCATGACCATGTCATAGGCCCGTGATTTACAGGCGCCGGGGTCGGCCTCGAGCAGGTCGAGTTGATCGAGTTTGGGAGAGGTGAATGGGTGATGCAGGGGGGTCCAGCGATCATGCTGATCATCCCACTCAAACATGGGGAAATCGACCACCCATAGCGGCCGCCACTCTCCCTGCAGCAGTTCCATATCATGCCCCAACTTGACGCGCAACGCGCCCAGGGATTCATTCACCACATGGCCCTTGTCGGCGCCGAAGAAGATCAGATCGCCGTCTTTGGCGCCGGTGCGTTGCAGAATCGCTTCGACGACCTGATCGGGAAGAAACTTGAGAATCGGTGATTGCAGACCCTCGGTCCCCTTGGCGATCTCGTTGACCTTGATGTAGGCCAGTCCCTTGGCACCGTAGATGCCGACATATTTGGTATATTCGTCGATCTGCTTGCGGCTGAGCGAACTGCCGCCTGGCACCTTGAGCGCCGCCACCCGCCCCTTGGGATCCTTCGCAGGCGCCGAAAACACCTTGAATTCCACATCCCGCATCAGGTCGCGAAGATCCACCAGTTCCAACGGCACTCGCAGATCCGGTCGATCCGAGCCATAGCGCTCCATAGCCTCGTCATAGCTCATGCGCGGGAAGGGATTGGGCAGATCCACATCCAGTATCTCCTTATAGAGCTGACGAATCATCTCTTCGTTTAGCTCGATGATCCCGTCTTCGTCGAGAAATGAGGTCTCGATATCGAGCTGGGTAAATTCGGGCTGTCTGTCGGCACGCAGATCCTCGTCGCGAAAACAGCGGACGATCTGATAATAACGATCCATGCCGGACATCATCAGCAGCTGTTTGAACAGCTGCGGGGACTGGGGCAGCGCGAAAAAAGAGCCTGGATGGGTACGGCTCGGCACCAGATAGTCACGCGCACCCTCCGGTGTCGCCTTGGTGAGCATCGGTGTTTCAATATCCAGAAAACCACTCTCATCCAGAAAACGGCGCAGTACCTGGGTCACTTTTGCCCGAATGCGAATCTTCTGCAGCATTTCGGGACGTCGCAGATCAATATAGCGGTAGCGCAGACGGATCTCCTCCGAAGCGTTCTCATGCTCATCGAGCTGGAATGGCGGCGTATCGGCCTGGTTCAGCACCTCCAGTTCCAACCCGAGGATCTCGATCTCGCCTGTGGGCAGATCGGGATTCACCGTACCTTCCGGCCTGGCGCGGACACGGCCCTTGATGCGCAGCACATATTCGTTGCGTACATGCTCGGCGACACTGAAAATTTCGGGCAGGTCGGGATCGTAGACCACCTGGACCAGACCCTCCCGATCCCGCAGATCGATGAATATGACGCCACCGTGATCACGCCGCCGGTGTACCCAACCACAAAGTTCTACTTCCTGGTCGATATGAGATCTGTTGATCTGTCCACAATAGTGACTGCGCATGGATATTTCCTGTGAGAATCCGCTGTTAAGCTAAAAGGCGGGAATGTTACGGCTTGACCATTTCCTCTGCAAGTCCATTCCCTGGATTGACCGCCCCCATGGAGAGCAGCATCTTCAATCCGTCGTCGACGCTCATATCCAACTCGCGTACATCCTCTTTCGGCACCAGAACGAAATAACCGCCAGTGGGATTGGGTGTTGTCGGGATATAGACATTGACCACATCGCGACCAGTCACATGCTGTACGGCACCATCCTCTTCACTCGTCAGGAAGGCAAGGGTCCAGAGTCCGCGCCTTGGAAACTCCACCAGAACCACTTTGCGAAAAGACTTGCCGGTATCGGCAAACATGGTCTCGACCATCTGTTTAACAGCGGAGTACACCGATCTGACCAGTGGTATCCTGGCCAGTAGCCCCTCCCACATACTCACCACTTTGCGACCGAAGAGATTGGCCGCCACCAACCCGGTGAGGAGCAGAATCAGTAAAGAGAGCAGGACGCCCAATCCGGGAATATGGAAGCCGAGCAGATTGTCGGGCCGATAGGCCGCTGGTAGCAGCAGAAGGCTTTTGTCCATCCAGCCGACCAGCAGGTTGATGACCAGGAATGTGGCTCCGAGCGGCAGCCAGACCAGCAGGCCGGCTACCAGATAGCGGCGAAGGAAGCTCATTTCACGCTATCCGGCAGGGCTGGCTAGTGGCATCCGCAGGCACCGCCGCTACATCCGGCCGCTTTATTTTCGCTGTTGCCCGACTTGGTCTCGCTGGAACCGCTGTCGTGGATGTTCTTCTTGCTCCCGCTCTTGAAATCGGTTTCGTACCAACCCTTGCCCTTGAGACGGAAGGCAGCGGCGGAGATGACCTTTTTCAGGCTCTCCCGCTTACACTCCGGGCACTGGGTAAGGGCTGGGTCGCTCATCTTTTGGATGGCCTCCAACTCATGATCACAAGCTTCACAGCGATACTCATAGATAGGCATTGCAGGCTCCTCAATTATTCAGTTTCTGCTGCATACAGAAATAACAGTGCCACTAAATCGAGCAATCCTATCATATTGGGGATGGGAAACGACATTTCAATAGTCGCCATAGCGCATGAGCACTGTCAAGGATGGTTTTCATCCGGCAGACAGATCCACATCTAGCGCCAGACCACGCCCGGTTGCCCGCCAAAGCCGCCGGACATTCAGAACTATTCTTTATGAATCAGCATGTTATCTTGATAATTATCGGCTGATCAATCGCTCTCCTGATCAAGCCTCTCTCTGCGTTTGCGCAACATCTCACCCTGACGCCGGGTAATGTGACGTATCAAAGCGTCCTGGTCGCTGCTGCGAATGAGAATGAAATTAATCCTGATATGGTAGGGATAATCGCCATCGCCTTCGGCGATCTGATCGACACCCACTACTTCGCCATAGGCGAGGATTCCGGTATAGGAGGGCAACAACAGCAGTTTGATCTCAACCAGTTCCCCCAGTGCGCGTTTCTCGTGGACATCCATCGCAAGACCGCCGGCACTGAGGTTGACAGCGCGCGAAGGACGATCCAGCAACTCTTTTTCCTCTGCCAGGAAGCTCTGTCCCAGCAGATTGATCTTCTCATCCAGGGCCTTGAGGTACTCGGCCACGTCAGGATCGCGCTGCTCGATACGATGCATGGGCGCCGAGAGGTGCTGGCTGATGGTCTGCAGCCGTGTCATTACCGTGAATCTGTCTGATCCACTGAGTCGCTCATCGATACTCTCCGGCATTTCGTCCCGGGATATGACAAGATAGCTGACCTGAATCGAGTCATCGATACGGAAAAACTCTCTGCGCTCATCGTGGAGGCTTCCCTTTTCGTCATTCGTCATCTATGCCACTCCTCTGCGGCTCTGGTTCCGGCTCCGGCTGATGTTCACTGGCCTTGATCACCTGGCCACTGTCCACATCCTCTCCGCGTTGGATAATAAGTTCGACCCGCCTGTTTTGTGCCCGGTTCTCACTCGTATCGTTGGGCACCAGCGGCTGGGAGTCCGCATACCCCTGGATGAGAAAGCGTTTTTCGTCTATCGCCGCGTTGCTGAGCATGGCATGTACCACGGTCACGGCCCGTGCCGACGATAGTTCCCAATTCGAGCGGAACCGGCGTGTGGAGATCGGCACATTGTCGGTATGGCCGGCAACGATGATCTTACCAGGGGTGGAGGCGATTACACTGGTAATCTTCGAGATAACTTCGAAGAAGTCGGGATTCAGCGTGGCGCGACCCGAGGGAAATGAACCCTTTTCCTGGATACGGATGATTATCTTGGTATCTTCCGTTTCCACATCCAGCAGCTCCGCCGTAATCTCTTTATCCAGCATCTTCTGCAATTCCTCTGCCTGCTGCTTGACCTCTTGTTCGAGCTGCGCCTGCATCGCCGCCTTTGCCGCATCGATATCGACATCCTGTTGATCCAGCTTCTCGGAAGAAAGGCTCTCTTCACTCTGAAGGAACTCCTTCTCGACATCTACAGTCTCCTGGCGGATCTCCTGAATTGGCGTTGGTTCAGGCTTTCCCGGGCTGAATTCCTGCTTGATGACACTAGTGCCCATCACTACATCCACCGCCGCTATTTCGCGTTGTACGCCAAAGGCATCCTTCATCGACTCCGCCATTTTCTTGAAACGCTGGGCATCCACCTCGGCAAATGAGAGCAGCAGCACGAAAAAACACATCAGCAGCGTCATCATATCAGCGAATGTCGCCATCCACGGCGGCAGTCCGGCTTCGCATTTGGGGCAATCGTCAGCCACGGCTTATTCCTGAACCGGACGTTTGCCTGTAGGCAGGTAGGTATTCAGCAGCTGTTCCAGCACCCGCGGATTCATGCCCTCCTGGATGCCTGCGATTGTCTCCATGATCAGGGATTTGTTGGTCCTTTCCATGGAGCTGGCCCGGGCCAGCTTCTCGGCGATGGGTATGGCGAAGGCATTGGCAATAATGGCGCCATAGAGCGTGGTCAGCAGGGCCACCGCCATCGCTGGTCCGATACTGGCCGGATCCGACATATTCGCCAGCATCTGCACCAGGCCAACCAGGGTGCCGATCATCCCCATCGCCGGCGCCACGCCGGCCATGTTCTTGAACATTGACTGTCCGATTTCATGTCGCTGAATGGTCAGATCGATATCCTTGGTCAACAACTTGTTGACCAGCACCGGATCATGTCCATCCACGCACAGATCTATACCCTGCTTGAGAAAGGGGTTGCTGATCTCCTGCCCCTCCAGCGCCAATAAGCCGTTTTTACGGGCGATATCCGCCATCTCGACGGCGCTTTCGATCAGTTTCTTGGGGTCGTCGGTCTGGTAGAAGAAGGCCTTCATGCCGATGCTGAACGAACCGAGAAAATCACCCAGGGAGACCTGCATCAGGGTAATCATAAAGGTTCCCCCGACAACGATCAGTACCGAGGGTACATTGACGAAGAGCATAACATCGCCACCCGAGGCGATCGCCCCGATGATGATCCCGAAACCGCCCAATAGACCAACCAGAGTAGCGATATCCACCGATTATTTCTCCGAATCCCCGTTGCCGTTTTTTAGATCATTGATAAGTCGGCCGTGACCATTCCAACCAGGGTGATCACAGCAATTGAATCAGGACTCCAATATGTTTGTTTTAGCGGTCGGATAAGGGCAAACTTTAATTCCTCAAAAGCAGTACGATTAACACATCCGGTAAGCGGAAAAGGATGAAAATAGGCCATCCTGACAACCATTCCGTGTCAACTCCCTATCGCCTTGAAAGATAAATAGCTACCATGTCGAAACTAAGAAACATACTGATCACAGGCTGTTCCAGTGGAATCGGTCTGAGTGTCGCTTGCGGACTCAAAAAACGCGGTTATCGCGTCTTCGCCAGCGCCCGCAAGGAGGAGGATGTGGCCGACCTGCAACGAAAGGGATTCGAATCGCTTCAGCTCGATCTTGATGAGAGCCACTCCATCGGCCAGGCTGTGGAACAGTTGCTGAAACAGACGAATGGACGTCTCTACGCCCTCTTCAACAACGGTGCCTATGGGCAGTTCGGGGCTGTCGAAGACCTGAGCCGCGAGGTATTGCGGCAGCAATTTGAAACCAACCTCTTCGGCTGGCACGAGTTGACAAGTCTGATCATCCCGACCATGCGCAACCAGGGCGAAGGGCGAATCATACAGAACAGCTCCATTCTCGGTTTCATCACCCTGCCCTATCGCGGAGCCTACGTCGCCAGTAAATTCGCCCTGGAGGGATTGAGCGACACCCTGCGCCTGGAACTCGCCGGCAGTGGTATTCATGTATCGTTGATCGAGCCGGGTCCGATTGAGAGCCGGTTTCGGGAGAACGCCCATGTGATGTTCGAAAGACATATCGACACCAGCCACTCCGCCCACAAGGGGAACTATCCTGCACTTGTAAATCGTCTTGTAAAACAAGGACCTGCGAACCCCTTCACGCTTCCGCCCGAAGCTGTGCTGAAAAAAGCCATTCATGCTCTGGAAAGCGGCAGACCCAAACCGCGTTACCACGTCACTTTTCCAACCCACCTGTTCGCGGTGTTGCGGCGCCTGCTCAGCAGCCGCGCCATGGACCGCACCCTGCTCAAGGTTGGCGGTGACGGTAAACGCTGATGGGCCCCTGCAATGATTCCAGTGTGGTAGGTTGATGCGAACTGCGCTTCTGTGACATCATCCTTGGCCTTTTCACAACCTTCTCGATCCGTACCATTATGTCGAACCAGATCCCGACCCCAATTGAAATCAATTTGCACCAGAAATCCCGCTTACTGGCATTGCGATTTTCCGACGGGAAGAGTTTCGAACTTCCCTGCGAGTATTTGCGCGTCTTCTCCACTGCGGCCGAGGTCAAGGCGAGCGACACACCGGTCACCGGCAAGGAGTCAGTCAATATCATCAAAATCGAGCCCCAGGGACAGTATGCGATCAGACTCGTCTTCGATGACGGGCACGATACCGGCATCTACTCCTGGGAGACACTCTACAAGTTGGGGACGGAGCAGGAAAAAAACTGGAACAGCTATCTCGAGAAGCTGGACGCCATCGGTTACACACGCCGGGAAATAACCCAGCAGGAACGCAGGATCAAAATCTACTACTTCTCCTGGCTGGCGAACAAAACCGGTAAGGAGAGCGAAGAACTGGTACTGCCTGCGTCCGTGACAACTATATCGGAGCTACTGAAGTTACTTAGAAACCGTCGCTTCCAGATCGCTCAGGTGTTCGATGAATCGCTTCTGAGACCTACCATTAACAAGCAGTTTGCCGAGTTTTTCACCCGCATCGAAGATGGGGATGAGATAGCCCTGGTACCCAATCGTCCGACTCCACCCGCCACCCCTGATATATGAGGGAAAGAGCTCTTTTTAATTAATTCAAACCGCAAATGAACGCCAATTACCACAAATAAACGCAAAATGACGCCTGCAAACAAAATATTGATCAATGAGTTTGCTGTCCGCTCGAAAATCCTGCTGAGGTTGCCCTTATCCTGAATCCTTGGAGAGTTGTTAACCCGCCAAGGTTATTGTCTATCATTGTATTTGCGAGGATTTGCGGTGATTGGCGTTCATTTGCGGTTTTCTTGGCCCATCGGCAGTTGGTCGTCTTGTCGATCAACTCACTCTGCCGGTCGCTGAGATTCCCTTCAGTTGAGATCGAAATTGAGTATTTTCGGCTGTCCATTGCGCACAATCTCGACCTGTATGCTGGTCACGCCTTTGAGCTTTTCAATCAGCTTCATCGCTTCCTGATCATTGGACAGGGAAACCCCATTCACTGAAGTCACCAGGTCCGAGGGCCGCACACCCAGTTTGTTATAGAGCTCGCGATTCTTTTGCGGCAGGATTCGATACCCCTTCGTACCTTCCCTGGATTTGACCGGTACGAATCGGACGTATTCAAAAACCTTCAATGGTTCGTTGCGTAGCATCTCACTATACTGCTTCAAATCCTGGCTCGCGCTGCTTGCCGTTATTCCAGGGCCTGCGTCAAACCTCCCAACAGCGGGACGGCTGCTATCCGTGCGCTTGTCATTGCTGACCGTAGCGGATCGGCTTTGCGATACTTTCGGAAAGCGCAATACCTCTGATTGCCCGTTCCTCAACAACACCACCCGGTCATCAAATACCGCTTGCAAGGTAACGCCAGACATCACCGCGCTACCGACTTTGTAATACTTTTGCACGTTTCCCGATGTACCGATGATGGCCTCCCCCTTATCGTCATCATCCGCGGCAAACACGCCGTGGAGTGTCAGGTTAAGCCTGGTTTCGGGTGCCTTTTTATCGACTTTTTTTACCGGCTGGCTGGCTCCCGCTTTACCGAACAGATGCAGTTTCACCACACTGTCCAACTGATTAGCAAGGTTTGTGCCCTGTGTTGCCGTTTGGGGGTTGCTACCTTGCGGTTGCATACGCTGTTGAATCTCAGGTGCGGGAATCAAACTCCAAGTGAGTTCTGCGGCACGCCAGCTGATCAGCAACACCAATAGCAAGGCCAGCGCAACCGGCAGTTGATTGGTAAGCAACTTCTCCAGCCACTTGGGGGCTGTCTTATCTGACATCCAATCGTTGAGATAGGCCTGAGCCTGTGTCGCGATATTCATCTCTCTCCCCGTATCCCCGGCCACTACTCCGGATATTGCATCAGCTTTGGATTCAGTTTGAATCTCTTTTCTATCTTAGCAACCATTTTTTCCGCTAATCTGTGATCCACCTCCGGTCCAACTCTGATCCGGTAGTGCAATTTGCCATTCAGCTTCACCTTCTCCATCTGTGCCGGCAGTTCGTCCTTGCGTAACTGTTCGACCAGTTTTTTGGCATTACTCTCATTGGTAAGGCTGGCCACCTGGATTATCCATGCAGTCGGTGATGGCCTTGCCGGCGTGGTTTGACTCTCTTCCCGGGGGTCAGTTGCTCGGACAGTGCTATTCACCGCAGGTTTCGGCTTGGATTCGGGGATCGCTTTGATTTCGGAGTGTTCGGTGACGGGGGTCTGCCTGCGTTCAATAATCCGTTCCTGCTCAATCCCCCCTACTGGCGGTGGAGGCTCGAGGGTGGGTTTTATCGGGATTTTGTGATCGGAGACAGAGTGCCGTTCAACTGGTTCATCAAACATCATAGGCACGAATATGACAACCAATGCAACAAGCACCGCGCCACCAAGCATTCGCTGTTTTAATCTCTCCTCCAATGCCATATCCGCTATTCCAGCCAGGGCCTGTTCTGCCAAGTATATCAGTTCAGCCCAAGATCACCCTCATGCCAAATTCAAATAGTGCATAGCCTCACCCACAATCAGAAACGAGCCGAAGATCAGAATCAGATCACAGGGTTCCGCCTGATCGCAGCAACCCTGATAAGCGTCGGAAAAGCTGTGATAACAGCTGATGGGCTGAGTCACCCCTGCCTGCTGCAGGTCCGCGCCAAGCTTTTCCGCCTTGCGTCCCCGCCAGCCATCCAAGTCGACCAGATGCCAGCTTGCCAGCCAGGGGCCAATCAATTCTACCGCATCGGCCGCATCCTTATCCTTCAACATCCCGAACAGTGCATGCACCCGCCCCTCCCAATGCAACTGCTGCATCGCATCGCCCAGGGTCTCCAGGGATTGCCTGTTATGGGCTACATCCAACAGCAGTGCCGGTCTGTTGGGCACAAACTGTTGACGACCCGGTAAACTGACCTGCTGCAATCCCTGCGCGATAAACGCCTGCTGCTGCAGCGGAAGGCGGTTTTGCAACAGCTGGCAAACCATGATGACAGCGCTTGCGTTAAAAAGTTGCTTGTCCCCTGTCAATCCAGGCCATGGCAGTTCGAACGCCACTCCATTCGGACCTTGCCACCGCCAGTGCGGATCGCAACTCTGAAATTCGAACTCACGACCGCACTGATAGATGTCGGCATGCAGTTCCCCGGCGCGCTCAAGTACAGACCCGGGCATCGCAGGATCACCCAGGACAACAGGCCTGTGGCTGCGCATTATACCCGCCTTCTCTATACCGATTGATTCGATATCATCCCCCAGCCAGTCGGTATGATCCATATCGACCGTGGTGATGAGGGCAATGTCCGCATCGATGATGTTCACCGCATCGAGACGACCACCAAGCCCGACCTCCAGGATCACCAGCTCCGGCCTATCCTCGGCGAAACAGAGCAGTGCGGCCAGGGTGGCATATTCGAAGTAGCTCAAACTGATATGTTCGCGGGCCTCTTCGATCGCCTCGAAAGCGCGGCAAAGCTGCTGATCGGGAGCAGGTACGCCGTTGACACGGATGCGTTCGTTGTAACGCACAAGATGAGGTGAGGTGAAGCTGCCGACAGAGATGCCGGCTTGCCGATAGATCGACTCCAGCATGGCCACACAAGAGCCTTTGCCGTTGGTGCCCGCAACTGTCACAACCAGTGATCGAAACCCCTCCGGTCGCAACCTCTGCCATACTTCCATGACCCGTTGCAGACCCAGATCAATCTCCTGTGGATGGGATCTTGCCTGCCATTCGAGCCATTGTTCAAGGGTGTCAAAGCGCATCGTCTAAACCCCGCCGGGGCATACCGCAAACCCTCCGCTGCACCGTGAAGAATTATATATATTGATTATAATCAAAAGCTTATATCAATTATGACGGGCTTGGACAGGAACACATGATTGATAACCACCCTCTTCTAGCGGGATCGTAAATCAAGCCCTTGGTCTGCTCATCAGGATAGTGAGCAGATCGGCTATTCGGTCCCGCATGTCGCGCCGGTCGATGATCATATCGATGGTGCCATGGTCGATCAGAAACTCACTTCGTTGAAATCCTTCCGGCAGTTTCTCGCGCACAGTCTGCTCAATCACCCGGGGTCCGGCAAAACCGATCAGGGCGTTTGGCTCTGCCACGTTGATGTCACCCAGCATCGCAAGACTGGCGGAGACGCCCCCCATGGTCGGATCGGTCATAACCGAGATGAACGGCAACCCCCGTTTCTGCAGACGCTCCAGCGCAGCGCTGGTTTTGGCCATCTGCATCAGTGAGAAGAGCGACTCCTGCATCCGTGCACCGCCACTGGCGGAGAAACAGACCAGGGGGGTATGCCTCTCCAGGGCCATGTTGACGGCACGCACAAAGCGCTCACCAACCACCGATCCCATCGACCCCCCCATGAAACTGAACTCAAAGGCAGCGACCATGAGATCTATGCCTTTGAGCTGGCCACGCATGGCGACCAATGCCTCTTTCTCTCCCGAACTCTTCTGTGCCTGGCTCAGCCGCTCTTTGTATTTCTTGCTGTCTTTGAATTTCAGCGGATCCATCGACTCCAGGTTTGCGCCTATCTCCTCCTGAGGCTCGGGATCGAGGAAGGTTTCGAGACGCCGTCTGGCTCCTATCCGATTGTGGTGATTGCATTTGGGGCAGACATCCAGATTCCTTTCCATCTCCGCACGATAGAGTATAGCGCTGCATCCCGGGCACTTGGCCCACAGCCCCTCCGGGACTGCACGCTTATGTCCGGCATCCGTGCGGATCCGGCTCGGCATCAGTTTTTCGAACCAACTCATAAGATCTACCCGACTCTGCTATCTCATTAATCAACACTATCCATAGCCAGCCTCATGGATGAGATGACTTCGCGTAATGATGCACCTATTCTCTCAGGCTCATCCGCCAAGGCCTCCACCCGGGAGACCAACGCACTGCCGACGATGACCGCATCTGCGAGTGAGGAGACGGCCGCCGCCGTCTGCGCGTCCTTGATGCCAAAGCCGACACCCACTGGTAGATCGGTGGCTGCGCGTATCTCAGACAGTTTCTCATCAAGGGAGTTTAGATCCAAATGACTGGCTCCCGTCACCCCTTTCACCGAAACATAGTAGACGAAGCCGCCCGCCAAGTCACAGATTCGCCGGATACGCTGCTCTGTGCTGGTTGGCGCAATCAGGTAGATCTGGTCGATCGATTTGGCCTGCAACAGCTGCTGCAGCTGCCCACCCTCTTCAGGCGGAATGTCGACCACCAGTATACCATCCACGCCGGCATCGGCCGCCTGGGTGGCGAATTGTTCATACCCCATTACTTCTATGGGATTGAGATAGCCCATCAGAATCACCGGTGTCTCGCCATCGAGCTGCCTGAATTGGGATACCATCTCCAACACATCGCGCAGGCTGATATGGTATTCCAGGGCACGTTCACTGGCTCGCTGAATCACCGGACCATCGGCCATCGGATCGGAAAAAGGGACCCCCAGCTCAATGAGATCAGCACCGGCGGAAACCAGATCATGCATCAGATCTACGGTTATCTCGGGTATCGGGTCGCCTGCGGTTATGAAGGGAATCAACGCCTTTCTGCCCTGTGCCTTGAGGGCGGCAAACTTGTTACCTATCCGACTCATAGTTGGATGCCCTCCCGCGCCGCTACCGTGTGCATATCCTTATCGCCCCGACCCGACAGGTTGACCAGGATTATCTGATCCGAACCCATGGTGGTGGCGAGCTTCGCCGCATAGGCCAGGGCATGACTCGATTCCAGCGCGGGGATGATACCTTCTATCCTTGTCAGATCGTGAAATGCCGCAAGTGCCTGATCGTCGGTCACGGCGACATAGTTTGCCCGACCGCTATCCTTCAACCAGGCGTGTTCAGGTCCGACACCGGGATAGTCCAGTCCCGCGGATATTGAGTGGGTCTCGATTATCTGGCCATCCGCATCTTCCATAAGATAGGTACGGTTGCCATGGAGCACCCCCTGCCTGCCGGCACACAGCGGTGCTGCATGCCTCCCCGTCTCCAATCCGTCACCCGCGGCCTCGACACCGTAGATGGCGATCTCGCGATCGTCCAGATAAGGGTAGAAGAGACCGATGGCGTTGGAACCACCGCCAACGCATGCCACCAATGCATCCGGCTGCCGTCCTGCCTGGCGCTCCATCTGGCTGCGGGCCTCTCTACCGATAACCGATTGGAAATCGCGTACCATCGCCGGATAGGGATGCGGTCCAGCCACCGTTCCAATGATGTAGAAAGTGCTGTCGACATTGGTCACCCAGTCACGCATCGCCTCGTTGAGGGCGTCCTTGAGGGTTCTGGAACCCGATTCAACCGCTCTCACCTCGGCTCCCAGCAGGCGCATGCGATAGACATTCGCCTCCTGCCGGGCGATATCGACAGATCCCATGTAGACGACACACTCCAAACCCAGCCTGGCGGCGACAGTCGCACTGGCCACGCCATGCTGACCGGCACCGGTCTCCGCGATGATGCGTGTTTTGCCCATGTGCCGGGCGAGAAGCGCCTGTCCCACGGTGTTATTGACCTTATGGGCGCCGGTATGATTCAGGTCTTCACGCTTCAGATAGATCTGGGCGCCACCCAACTTCTCACTCCAGCGTCTGGCATGATAGATGGGAGATGGCCGTCCGACATAGTGTGCAAGATCTTCGTCCAGCTCCTTGAGGAATTCCTGATCACGCATGTAGTGATGATAGGCTTGACGCAGCTCTTCCAGGGGTGCCATCAGGGTTTCAGAGACGAAGAGTCCCCCATAAGGACCAAAATGCCCCTGATCATCAGGAAAGGACCCAATGATTTTCTCAGTTGTCTCCACGCTTAACTCCCGCAATAAATGCCTCTATTTTCATCGCATCCTTTATACCTTTCGAACGTTCGACGCCACCACTCACATCCACTGCATAGGGATGCACCATCTGAATGGCCTGCGCCACATTTTCTGAATCGAGTCCTCCCGCCAGGATAATCCTTGAAACCAGGGAAGCAGGAATTCGGCGCCAATCGAAACTCTGCCCAGTGCCTCCGGGAACTCCCGCCCGATAGCTATCGAGCAGCAGTGCCGAGGCTTGATCATAGGTCCGCTCAACCTCGGCCAAGTCGATGCCTTCTCGCATCCGGATCGCCTTGATCCAGGGCCGGGAGTATCCGGCGCAGTCCGCGGCCGACTCGTCACCGTGAAACTGCAACAGATCGATTGGTACTTCACGCAGATATCGCTCGATCGTGGCTCGCTCCTCATTGACGAACAGACCCACCACGGTGACAAAGGGCGGCAATCCGTGGACGATCGTCTTGGCCTGCTCCAACGTTACCGCCCGCGGACTCGGCGCATAGAAGACCAATCCTATGGCATCGGCACCCAGACGGACGGCATCGAGAGCATCTTCAACCCTGGTGATGCCACAAATTTTGATACGTGTTCTCATAAGCAGCAGAACAATACATCATGCCTAACCTCGAGGCTAGATTCTAGTGTACCCCGCCATAAAACCCTGTACCCGGCGGATCGGGGATTTCGAACTCCGGCGGATAGTCGACCTTGGTCAGATAGAGCCCCTGGGGCGGCGCCGTGACACCACCGAGGGTACGGTCGTGCAACGCCAGAACCTCCTCGGCCCATGTCTCTGCCTGTTCTCCCTTGCCGATGGCGATCAGAACACCGGCAATATTGCGTACCATGTGATGCAGAAAGGCATTGGCATGAATCTCGATACTAATGAACTCGCCCCGGCGCTCGACATCCAGACTGTAAACAGTCCTGATCGGATGCTTTGCCTGACAGCCCATTGCCCGGTATGAGGAGAAGTCGTGTCTGCCCACCAGGGCCTGTGCCGCACGATGCATGCGACACTCATCCAGTGGATGGTGCACCCAAACGGCGCGATTACGCCATTGCGCAGATCTGAACTGCCGGTTCAGGATCAAGTATCGATAGCGTCTCCCCAATGCGCAAAAACGTGCATGAAAGGCCTCAGGAACCACTCTTGCCCAGCTGATGCTGATATCCGCCGGCAGATTGACATTTCCTCCCAGCACCCAGGAACGCTCTGATCGTTCGGCTTCGGTTTCAAAATGAACCACTTGGCCGATGCCATGAACACCAGTGTCGGTACGGCCCGCACAGTGCACCGTCACCTGGTGATCGGCCACCTTGGTAAGTGCCTGCTGCAATACTTCCTGGACGCTTCGAACATCCCCCTGGAACTGCCAGCCATGAAACGTGCTGCCATCGTATTCGACACCCAGAGCTATCTTCATCTGTTAACCTGATACTAATTAACTGGAGAGGAACCGACAATAAAAAAGGGTGCACTCGAACGTGCACCCTCTTCCCGATTGGAAAAATCCCGGACTCAGGAACCGAGGCTATTCAGCAACTCCTCGGCTTCTTTCTGTTGATCTTCACTGCCTTCGCTGCTGACCTCCTCAAGGATACTCTTGGCGCCCTCGATGTCACCCATGTCGATGTAGGCCCGAGCCAGATCCAGCTTGGTTGTGATCTCGTCAGTTGAATCGAGGTCCAGGTTTTCACTATGACTCTGCAACAGACTCAACTCATCGGCTTCCGGCTCATCAGTGTCCAGATCGGAGGAGAGCCCTTCCAACTCCCTTTCGATGCTTTCCAGGTCCAGGTTATCCAATGATTCTGAATCCTCGAGCTCTATGGCGTCGGATGCCGTTGATTCAATGGAAATATCGGAATCCTGCTCGATATCCGACAGATCGAAGGGTTGGGCTTCCTCTTCAGCGGGGGACTCCATATCCAGATCGCTCAAATCGATATCAAGCGCTTCGTCCTCCTGCGATGTGCTCTCTCCAGACTCCATCTTGTTGAGGAACTCAGAATCCATGGAGAGATTGGCCTCCAGGCTCTCTGAATCCATTTCATCGATATTCTCAAGCCCACTGAGATCCATCGAATCGATCTCGATATCTGAAGTATCCTGAGCTTCCTCTACCTGACCCATCTCCTCTTGCCCGGTAGTCGGTTCGGATCCGAGATCCAGTCCCAGGTCATCCAAAGTCTCGCCTTCGGATGCGACACCGCCCGCTACCACGCCTGCGGCACCGGCAAACAGCGCCATCGAAGGATCAATCTCTTTACCCATAGTGGCGATTTTTGACCAGGTCTCAGGATCTCTGTCCTCCAGGCCAGCTTCATGTAGCTCCTTAGCCAGGGCATTGAATTCCTTTGACTTTTTAGCCGAAAAGTAGATTTCAGCAAGCTTATGCTTGAGTTCCTCACGATCCGGGGTCTTATCGATCGCCTGCTTGATCAGCTCTTCTGCCTGCTGATAACGACCGTAGGCGATATAGACATCCGCCTCTGACAGAGGATCGACTTCACCGGTTTCATCCTGCAGTGCATCGATGTCACTGGGAGAGAAGTCGCTCATGAACGAGGTTTCATCGGTCGGTGTGGAGAGTGAACTCGAGTCATCCTTGCCTGCGCTCACAACACTGCTGTCCGGAGACACCAGAATACTCTCGGCAAATTCCGCCTCAGCCTCTTTGCGCCGACGCATGATCATCATCAACAGACCGATCAACAGGACGGCAACACCACCGACAATGGCCAACAAGGTGCTGTTTTCCTTGATGCCGTCGAAATAGCTCACCTTTTTCGGTGGTGGCGGGGTGGCGACTGTAGGTTTCGCAGGCGGCGGTTCGACCTCGGGAGCCGCAGTTGGAGTCGGCTCCGGTTCAACCATGGGAGGGGGCGTCTGCGCTTCGGGTGCCTCCTGCTCAGACACCTCGATCTTGGACTCGATGTCGACCTCTTCGATGACAGTGCCTGGAGGAACGGGAACAACAGGCGCTTCAGCCATTGGTGTCGGTTCCGCTTCTGTTTCAGGCGCAGCTACCTCGGCCCCTGCTTCTGCAGTTTCCTGCATGGTCTCTTCGGTCGGTGCGGCCTGCGGCTCGGTCGGCTCCATCTCCTGCATCTTTTCAGCCGCTATTTCCTGAGCGGACTGGATCTCTGCCAGCTGATCACTCTTGAGGGTCAGAAGTCGCTGGATATCCTGGATCTGGTTCTCAAGCTCCTGTACCCGGCCGCGCAGTGCTTCATTCTCCTGCAGAGCCCCTTCATTGGACTCCCTGACAAGCATGATCTCCTGCTGCAGACTTTTGACCTGATCCTCGGATTCTGCAATGCCCTCACGGGCAGCTGCCTCTTCCACACCGGGTTTGGCGGATATCAGTCGCAACCGATCTTCCTCCCTGGTCTCCGCCCTTGCTGTTCTCCCTCTGCCCGGAGACTTGGCAACCTCACCGCGGCCTTCCTTCCATGCCCTCGTTTGAGCCAGAAATTCCTCCAGCGCTTCCTGCTTGGTCAGGTCGTTGACACCTGCTTCTTCCGGTAGTCGCAGTATCTTGCCGACCTTGAGGTTATTGACATTGTTATTGATGAAGGCGGAAGGATTATGGCGCTGAAGGGCCATCATCACCTGTTCGACAGACTCACCGGAACGCTGCATTCCCTTGGCGATTTGCCAGAGGTTGTCGTTCGGCTGCACTGGGCCATACTCCCTGGCGCCACTCTCACTGCTCATCGAGGAGCTGACCGTTGCCGCCCGGGATCTACCGACCTGGGTCGATGGTGCCATCGTGGCGGCCGCTGATGTGACAGGCTGTGGCGCACGCCTGAGAGTTACCGGTGGATCGAGCAGCACCGTATATTCGCGTACCAGCCTGCCTTTGGGCCAATTCACCTCGATCAGGAAATTTAAAAATGGCTCCCGTATGGCATCCTTGCTCGATATCGAGATCACGGGTTTACCGGCGGGGGTAAGCATGGGCGCGAACTTCAGGCCGCTCAGAAGATAGGGCCTCTCCATGCCCGCTTTTTCAAAGGCTTCACGCGAGCCAAGCGATACCCGAACATCCTGCAGTTCTTCCTGGGAGACCGAAAGCAGATCGATGTCGGCTTTAAAAGCTTGGTTGAGCGCAGACTGGGGATGTATCTCCCCCAGCCCCAAAGCTAAAGCACCTACGGGAGATAGGGCTGTTGCGACAGCCACTGCCAGAGACAGCTTACGAATCATGCTTCCTCCTTGCCAGAGAACATAACCCACCGGTCAAACTCATGCCGAATACAGTGTTCAAGGAAGGTCTGCCGAACATGCCCGATAGGTTTAGAATAAACTTAATAATTAGTCGCTAACTATAGCTGATAAATGATCTTTTTACCAAAACTTCGAAGATCTTCACACTATTTTCCGGATAACCATACAGCTGTTTGCAAACGACCACCCAAAGTGAGAAACAGGTCGGGTTTTCCACTCTGGAAAAAACACCCCTGAGACATTAATCCAAACCCCGTAACGGGGTTCAACCCCGAGTCATTCGCCCAGAAACAGAAAACCCCGTCGTCAGCCGATCGACTCCACGACAGGGTTGAACACGCCTCAGCGTTGCAATTCCACCAGCCTTTCAAGTCTCCAGCAGAATTCTCAACATACGCCGTAACGGTTCAGCTGCACCCCAGAGCAGTTGATCGCCAACCGTAAAGGCATTCAGATACTCGGCCCCCAGGTTCATCTTTCTCAGCCGTCCCACGGGGACAGTCAGGGTCCCTGTAACCTGAGCAGGGTTCAATTCCTGTATCGTGACATCCCGATCATTCGGGACAACCTTTACCCAGCTATTCGCACTGGCCAGCATTGACTCCACTTCGTCTATCGGCACATCACTACGTAACTTTATGGTCAATGCCTGGCTATGACAGCGCATTGCCCCGATACGCACACAAGTACCGTCTATGGGGATGGGTTTATCGCTGCGACCGAGGATCTTGTTGGTTTCAACAAACCCCTTCCACTCCTCTTTACTCTGACCATTCTCCAATGCCACATCGATCCAGGGGATCAGACTGCCTGCCAGTGCGGCACCGAAATTTTCCCTGGGAAAGGATTCGCTGCGCATCGTAACCGCCACTTCCCTGTCGATGTCCAGTATCGCGGACGCGGGATCGGCCAGCTTATCCCTCACCGCGGCCTCAAGGGCGCCCATCTGGGTTATCAGCTCTCGCATGTTCCGCGCACCGGCGCCGGAAGCGGCCTGGTAGGTCATGGATGTCACCCACTCCACCAGATCCGCCTTGAATAATCCGCCCAATGCCATCAGCATCAGACTCACCGTGCAGTTGCCGCCGATGAAATCTTTCTTGCCATTCGCAAGACCGCTGCGAATAACATCGTCATTGACAGGATCGAGTACGATCACCGTATGATCCTTCATCCGCAGACTGGACGCCGCATCGATCCAATATCCCCGCCAACCCGCAGAACGCAACTTGTCATAGACCTGATTGGTATAGCCGCCGCCCTGGCAGGTCAGAATTGCGTCCATCTCCTTCAGCGTGTCGATATCGGTGGCGTCTCTCAATGGGGCACGCTCCCTGCCGATATCCGGCCCCGGTTGACCGACTTGTGATGTGGTGAAGAATTCCGGTGTCTCGATACTCGAGAAGTCACCTTCCTCCAGCATGCGTCCCATCAAAACCGAGCCGACCATGCCTCGCCAACCAATAAAACCTACACGTTTCATTTATCTAAAACCAAGAATTCAAAATCAATCCAATGCCGAAACCACGGCATCACCCATAGCCTCACAACCCACTTCAGTCATGCCGTCCGACATGATATCCGGCGTGCGCAAACCATCATTCAGAACTTTGTCAACGGCGCGTTCGACTCTTTGGGCCATTGCCGGCTCGTCCAGGCTGTATCGTAACATCATCGCGACGGAAAGAATGGTCGCCAACGGATTGGCTATACCTTTGCCCGCGATGTCAGGCGCCGAGCCGTGAATCGGCTCGTACATACCCTTGCCGGCTTCATCCAGAGAAGCGGAAGGCAGCATACCGATGGAGCCGGTCAGCATGGAGGCGCAATCCGATAGAATATCGCCAAACATATTCGTCGTCACCATGACATCGAACTGCTTGGGCCATTTCACCAGTTGCATGGCGGCGTTGTCTACATACATGTGACTCAGTTCCACATCCGGATACTCCGCAGCTATACCTGTCACCACCTCACGCCAAAGTTCGGTCGTCTCCAACACATTCGCCTTGTCCACCGAACAGACCCTGCTGCCGCGCTTGCGGGCGATATCGAAGGCGACCCGTGCTATGCGATCGATCTCCGACTCGCTATAGACCAGGGTATTGAATCCCTGGCGTTCGCCGTTATCGAGCACCCGCACGCCCCGGGGTTGGCCGAAATAGATACCGCCGGTGAGTTCACGCACGATCATGATATCGAGACCGGCAACGATATCCGCCCGCAAGCTCGATGCCTGCGCCAGTTGAGGATAGAGTATTGCGGGGCGGAGATTGGCAAAGAGATTCAACTCGGAGCGCAGCTTCAACAACCCCTTCTCCGGGCGGATAGAGATATCCAGGGGTTCCCACTTGGGGCCACCCACGGCACCGAGGAGGATGGCATCCGCCTCCCTGGCCAGCTCGAGAGTCGCATCCGGCAGTGGCCCGCCACTCGCATCAATCGCTGCGCCACCCACCAATGCCTCGTCGATATCGATATCCAGTCCCTGATCGTCACGCAGGACCAGCAGCACTTTGACTGCCTCTGCAATGATTTCAGGACCTATACCATCGCCTGGTAAGATAAGAATTTTTTTGCTCATTTTTTAACCTGTTATATGAAATATCTAATATTGTAGTCAAAGTATGGCCAAACATTTCAGGCCACATATAACGGAAATACCATCGACTCGGCATTTGATTGACGACCATCGACCATGGGCTATCCGGCAAACAGCCAGGGTGCCTCCCTGCGCCGTCTCTCCTCATAGGCACGGATCTCATCCACGTGCTGCAGAGTAAGGCCGATATCGTCGAGACCATTGAGCAGGCAGTGTTTGCGAAAGGAGTCGACATCGAAGCCAATCCACTCCCCAGATGATGGTTTTAAACGCTGCCCCTCAAGATCCACAGTCAGCTCAAGTGGTTGTTCAGTCATCGCTGATCGGAAAAATTCATCAGCGGTTTCTTCTTTTAAAACAATAGGAAGAATACCATTTTTAAAGCAGTTATTAAAAAATATATCAGCAAAGCTCGGCGCCAATATCACTTTAAAGCCGTAATCTGCCAGTGCCCAGGGCGCGTGCTCACGTGAAGAACCACAACCGAAATTATCACGCGCCAGCAGCACTTGTGCACCCTGGTAGCGAGGATCATTGAGAACGAAATCGGGATTGAGGGGTCTGGTGCTGTTGTCCATACCCGGTTCACCATGATCGAGATATCGCCACTCATCGAAGAGATTGGGACCGAATCCGGAGCGTTTGATCGACTTTAGAAACTGTTTCGGAATGATGGCATCGGTGTCCACGTTGGAACGATCAAGGGGACAGACGATACCTGTGAATGTCTCGAATTTTTCCATCATGTTGTCCTCGGTGAAAATTTATAACGCAAAGCGCGCCAAGAAACGCAAAGTGCACAAAGACTCTTAAATAAATAAAACACTGCGATCTTTGCGTTCCAATGCGGCCTTTGCGTTATAAAAACATCTCTTTAATTCAGGGTCCGCACATCGACGAAGTGCCCGCTGACCGCGGCGGCGGCGGCCATCGCCGGACTCACCAGATGGGTGCGTCCGCCCTGCCCCTGTCTGCCCTCGAAATTACGGTTCGAGGTGGAGGCGCATCGTTCGCCTGGCTGCAGGCGGTCGGCATTCATCGCAAGACACATGGAACAGCCGGGCTCGCGCCATTCAAACCCCGCTTCGGCGAAGATTTTATCGAGCCCCTCCTGTTCGGCCTGGGATTTCACCAAACCCGATCCGGGCACAACCAGGGCGAGCTTGATGTTGTCCGCCACCCTGCGCCCCTTGGCTATCGCCGCAGCGGCCCGCAGGTCTTCGATCCTCGAGTTGGTGCATGAACCGATAAAAACCTTGTCCAGCGCGATCTCCGTTATCGGCGTGCCCGCTGTGAGGCCCATATAGTCCAGGGCTCGCTGCATACCCTCAGCCTTGACAGCGTCGCCCTCGTCTGCCGGATCGGGTACCACCTGATCGACGGCCACGACCATCTCGGGAGACGTACCCCAGGTAACCTGCGGTTTGATAGCGGCCGCATCCAGGGTTATCACGCAATCGAATTCGGCACCATCGTCGCTGTGCAGGGTTCGCCAATAGACCACTGCCTTCTCCCACGCCTCACCTTCAGGTGCATAGGGGCGCCCTTTGACATAGTCGATGGTCTTGTCATCGACGGCGACAAAGCCTGCCCGCGCACCCGCCTCGATAGCCATGTTGCAGAGCGTGAGGCGGCCTTCGATGGAGAGTGACTCGATGGCTGATCCGGCAAATTCTATCGCATGCCCGGTTCCACCCGCGGTACCTATCCTGCCGATGATCGCCAACACCACATCCTTGGCTGTCACACCGCTGCCCAGCCGCCCTTCGACACGGATCTGCATCGCCTTCGACTTTTTCTGGATCAGACACTGGGTAGCGAGCACATGCTCGACCTCGGACGTCCCGATACCGAACGCCAAGGCACCCATGGCGCCATGTGTGGAGGTATGGGAGTCGCCGCATACAACCGTCATGCCCGGCAGGGTGGCACCCTGCTCAGGTCCGATGACATGCACTATGCCCTGCCGCGGATCGAGCATCTTGAATTCGCGAATGCCGAAATCGCTGCAATTCATATCCAGGGTCTCGACCTGGAGCCTGGAGACGGGATCCTCAATGGCCTCCACGCCACCCGCGCGCGCTGTCGTGGGTACATTGTGATCGGGTGTTGCCAGGTTGGCCTCGACACGCCAGGGTGTACGTCCCGCAAGACGCAGACCTTCGAATGCCTGGGGCGAAGTGACTTCATGCACCAGGTGTCTGTCGATATAGATCAATGAGGTACCGTCCTCATCCGCGCGCACCACGTGGGATTCCCACAATTTGTCATAGAGGGTCTTGGGGCTCATCGCAAAACCTCGTTGTCTTGGCTTGAATGTAGCTCTGATGGATGCCACCCCGGCATTATCTGAGCGCGGAGACAGTCAATCTGATTTCCTGTTTCCATTGTGATGGAAAACATAGGGGAGTATCCTGCATAATACAAATTCATATTTTTCATTTTTTTTATTCTTAAATGGAATATATATGGAATTAAACACCCTCCGCGCCTTTGTCCAGGTGGCCCAAGATGGCTCTTTTTCCCAGGCGGCCGAACATCTCTACCTGACCCAGCCAGCGGTCAGTAAGCGGGTTGCCGCCCTGGAGAGCGAGCTCGACACCCGGCTCTTCGATCGCATGGGCCGCCAGGTCTTTCTCACCGAGACGGGGCGCCATCTGCTGCCTCGGGCGCAGCATATCATCGATCAACTGACCGATATCCGCCGGGAGCTCGCCAATCTCACGGGACGGGTCGCCGGCAGGCTGGCCATGGCGACCAGCCACCACATCGGCCTGCACCGCCTACCGGCGGTGCTGCGCAGTTATAGCGATACCAATCCCCAGGTGGAACTTGATATTCGTTTCATGGAGTCGGAAAAGGCGTGCCAGGCGGTGGAACGGGGCGAACTGGAACTGGCTGTAGTAACCCTCCCATTGAAACCGGCGGAATCGCTCCTTAGCAAGACTGTCTGGCGCGACCCGTTGCTGGCGGTGGGGGGGGGG
>JBNKLI010000050.1:0-85467 GCA_050292275.1 Candidatus Thiodiazotropha sp. | reverse complement strand
GGCCCGGCGGCGGTCAGTGGCACTGTCTTGGAGGACCATACAGGTTCAATAAGGGCACGGATGGAACCATCGAAATCAACGACAACGCCAACCACAAGTGGGTGGTCGCCGATGCGATCAAACTGGTGCCCGCCGCTTCGCTTGGCAGCTGTCAATAGGCTATGTCGTTGATGTATCCACCCTGCCTATGCAGTAGTCCATCGCGCCCAAGGTTGGAGTTGCACCCGAACCACAGGCGCTCGGCGAACGATCCAAAGCCTGATGAGGAGTAAAATCAACAGTTGTCAGCCTGCATTCCCATGGTAAATTTAGCGAATGTGCTGGTATATAATCGAATGCGTGAATGCGATACGGAAGTATCCCTGTTTGATGGACATGGTTTTCACATAATGAGATATCCGAGAATACAAATTGGCCTGTTTATTGTTCTGGTCCTGTTTTTTGTTTCAGCCTGTATTGCAGCAGAGGAAAAAAGTACCGCTGTTTCTCATCCCGATATTTCCATAAACAATCTCATTGCACGGGCCGAGACACAAAAATCGACGAAAGCGGGCGAGAGCTACTGGTGGCAAGTGTTCGAAAAGCTCGACAGCCTCAGCGATGATCGGATAATGCCATGTGTATCCGGAAAAAGTGATCCGCGGAAAATGTACAAGTATGTCCTTGAGATTCTGGAGGACGGCGCTATAAAGAAAGTACACTGGGAGGTGGTGGATGATTTTACGGAGTGTATCGACGGCATATTAGTGAAAATAAGGCTCCAGGGACCACCAGAGTCACCGTTTTATTTCTATTTATCGGAGATATGAAAATAGGGCCAACCCTCAGCCAGGGTTTGCCAATGCGTTGTGGATAGCGCTCAGGTCTTCGTGCCTGACATCCCTGCCGGTTACCAGATAGATCACATGGCCGCCGATATTCTTGGCATGGCCGCCGATACGCTCCAAGGCGCGCAAGCCCAGAACGATATCAACCGCATGCCCTACACTGCGCGAGTCCTCCATGATGAAGGTCGAGAGCCTGCGAAGCGCGCTCCTGAACTCCTCGTACAACGTAGAATCCTGTTCAATGACCGCTAATGCAATATTCAAATCAAGCTCGATGAATGCCTTCAGACTCAGCTCCAGCATCGCATCGACAAACGCTGCCATGTCGTAGATGTCACGCAGGATTTCGTTGCTTGGCGGCGGCTTGCCATTGTCATAGAAGTGAATGGTCAGGTTGGCTATTTTGCGCGCCTCGTCGCCGACCCGCTCGAGATCGGTGATCACCTTCTGCACGGTCAGGATGTCGCGCAGGTCCTTGGCCATCGGCTGTCGCTTGGCGATCAGGCGAATGATCTCCTCGTCGGCCTTGATGTCTATCTCGTTGAGTTCCCGGTCCCGGTCTATGACCAGCCCGGCCTCCCTGGTATCCTCATCCTTGAGTGTCTGAATGGCACGGCGCAGTTGCTCCAATCCCAGCTCCCCCAACTCGATCACTAGCTGGTTGATACTGTCTAGTTCGGCGTTGTATGCCTTTACGGTATGTCCGCTGGTTATCTCGTTCATCTGATTCACCCTCAACCGAAGCGGCCGGTTATGTAGTCTTCAGTCAGTTTGTGGCGGGGATTGGTGAAGATCCGGTCCGTCTCTCCCACCTCGATCAGCTTTCCGAGATGGAAGTAGGCGGTGCGCTGGCTCACCCGCGCCGCCTGCTGCATGGAGTGGGTGACGATGGCGATGGTGTAGCTCTCCCTCAGCTCGTCGATCAGCTCCTCGATCTTCGCGGTGGCGATGGGATCGAGGGCCGAACAGGGCTCATCCATGAGGATAACCTCCGGGCTGACGGCGATCGCGCGGGCGATGCACAGACGCTGCTGCTGACCACCGGAGAGGCCCGTTCCCGGCTGGTCCAGGCGATCCTTGACCTCCTCCCAGAGGCCGGCCCGGGTAAGGGAACGCTCGACGATCTCATCCAGGTGTCCGGCATCGTCGCAGAGGCCGTGGATGCGCGGGCCGTAGGCGATATTGTCATAGATCGACTTGGGAAAGGGGTTGGGCTTCTGGAAAACCATGCCGACACTGGCGCGCAGGGGCACCACATCGAGAGCGCTGTCATAGATGTCCTGGCCATCCATCCTGATCTGGCCGGTCACACGGCAGATATCGATAGTGTCGTTCATGCGATTGAGGCAGCGCAGAAAGGTCGACTTGCCGCAGCCGGAAGGCCCGATCATCGAGAGCACCTGGTGCTTGCCGATGTCGAGATTGACATCGAATATCGCCTGCTTCCCGCCATAGAAGACATTGACATTCCTGCAGGTCATGCGGGGATCTTCGACCTGGATCTCACCCACCGTCGCGTTGCCGTGCCGCTCGAATGCGGCCTGCATATCAGTCCCGGTTACATTAGCCTGGTCGAGTGGTTTGGTGGCCACTGCGGGTTCATTGACTATCTGTTCCATACTTACCTCGCTTGCGTTGGTCTACCAACGCCGCTCAAATTTCTTTCGCAACCAGACGGCCAGCAGATTCATGCCGATGAGGAAGGCCAGCAACACCATGATGGCCGCGGATGTGCGCTCGACGAAGGCCCGTTCCGGACTGTCGGCCCAGAGGTAGATCTGCACCGGCAGCACCGTCGAGGGGTCGAAGAGGCCGCCAGGGATATCGACGATAAAGGCCACCATGCCGATCATCAGCAAGGGCGCGGTCTCGCCCAGGGCCTGGGCCATGCCGATGATGGTACCGGTGAGCATGCCGGGCATCGCCAGCGGCAACACATGATGGCTGACGGTCTGCATCGGTGAGGCCCCGACACCCAGCGCCGCCTCGCGAATCGACGGCGGTACCGATTTCAGTGCGGCGCGGCTGGCGATGATGATCGTGGGCAGGGTCATCAGGGCCAGCACCAGCCCGCCCACCAGGGGCACCGAACGCGGCAGGCCGAAGAAGTTGATGAACACCGCCAGGCCCAGCAGGCCGAAGACGATGGAGGGCACCGCCGCCAGGTTGTTGATGTTGACCTCGATGATGTCGGTCCAGCGGTTCTTCGGGGCGAACTCCTCGAGATAGACTGCGGCGGCCACACCCACGGGGAAAGCGATCAGAAGGCAGATCAAGAGGGTGAAGAAAGAGCCGGAGACCGCACCCCTGATGCCCGAGAGCTCGGGTTCGCGGGAATCACCCGCAGTGAAAAACGTGGTGTTGAACCGCTTCTCTATGCGTCCGTCGGCCTGCAGCGATTGTATCCATGCCATCTGGTTGTTCTTGATGCGGCGATCGCTCTCGGGCAGGTCCATATCGATATGCCCCTTGATCAGCATATCCACATCGTCATCGGCCACGACCCAGACGCTCTGCCGGGTACCGATCAAGGCGGGATCCCGCATGACCATATCCCGCAGGGCAAAGCCGGCACCGCTGCTGACCAGGCTGTAGAGCGCCTTCTTCTCGCGGCGGCTGCTGACTTCGGGAAACATCCCGCGCAGCGTCTTCTTCACCAGCCCACCGTAGTTCGCCCGGGAGAGCACTTGCGGATCCGTCTCACCCACGGGCGCGATCATCCCGGGGTCGAAGTCGATATCGAGTTTCACATAGGTCTGTTGAAAGGCGGTATAACCGTTGGCGAAGATACTGACGAAGAGAAACGAGACGAACACCAGGCCAAGGAGGATCGCACCCAGGCCCATTGCGCGAAACCTTTTCTCCCGACGATAACGGCGCTCCAGGCCTTTTTGGACCCGCACCATTGTGCTCTCGTGCTGTTGCTGCCGGCTATTCATACTGTTCACGGTATTTGCGCACGATGTGCAGGGCGACCATGTTGAGGGCCAGGGTGATGACGAACAGCACCAGGGCCAGGGCGAAGGCCGCCAGGGTCTTGGCGCTGTCGAACTCCTGATCGCCAACCAGCAGGGTGACGATCTGGACGGTAACCGTGGTCACCGCCTCCAGGGGATTGGCGGTGAGATTGGCGGAGAGGCCGGCGGCCATCACCACGATCATGGTCTCGCCGATGGCCCTTGAGACAGCCAGCAGCACACCCCCGACTATGCCCGGCAGGGCGGCGGGGATGATCACCTGGCGAATGGTCTCCGAACGGGTGGCCCCGAGACCGTAGGAGCCGTCACGCATCGCCTGGGGCACCGCGTTGATGACATCGTCCGACAGGGAGGAGACAAAAGGGATGATCATGATTCCCATCACCACGCCCGCGGCCAGCGCCGACTCCGAGGAGACGCTCAAGCCGAGGGAGGCACCCATGTCGCGAAACAAGGGCGCAACGGTCAGTGCGGCAAAAAAGCCGTAGACCACCGTGGGAATACCGGCAAGGATCTCCAGCACCGGCTTGGCCAGCGCGCGGAAATGCTTGCCCGCATACTCGGCCATGTAGATCGCCGACATCAGGCCGATAGGCACTGCCACGGACATCGCAATCAGGGTAATCAGAAAGGTGCCGGCGAACAGCGGAATGGCGCCGAAGACGCCGGATGAGCCGACCTGGTCCGCCCTGATCGCCGTCTGCGGCGACCACTCCAGGCCGAACAGGAACTCAGTGACCGGTATCTGCTGAAAAAAGCGGATCGACTCGAACAGCACCGAGAGGACAATACCGATAGTGGTGAAGATCGCCAGCGAGGAGCTTGAGACGAGGAAGAATTTGATCGCACTCTCCACCCGGTTGCGGGCTCGCTGGTCGCGGCTGATCGCGCGTCGCGCCAGCAGGCCGCCCAGGATCGCGACCGAGAGCGCAATCACGAACAGTGCCATTTCGCTGATACGCAGCAGCGAGGCATAGTGGCCGGCGGCGCGCTGCATGGTCGCATCCACCGTCCGGGAAACGATATCACCCTGGGCAAGATTGCGGATATCGTTCAACACCAGGTTGAGCCGCTCGGGAGGGAGGTTCCGGATCTCCGCCGGCAGACTCTCCACTACCATGCCCGTCACCACGGCGCCTTCGAAGGAGACCCAGAGCACGAACAGCAGCAACGCGGGGATAGCGCACCAGAGCGCGGTGTGTATGCCGTAGTAGGAGGGAAGAGAATGGAGATCCCTGACCCGCCCGCTCACCAGACTCAGGGAACGTTTTCGTCCCATGAAGTAGGCCAGTGCCATGATGGCCAGCAACACGATGATCAGCGTAGACGATTGCATAATGGTAATCCAGAAAAAGCGGCTGCCTCACGAGGGGACAGCCGCTCCTTCAGCTCACGGGACAGCCTTAGAGTTTCATCGATCTCTTGGACTCGACGGCGCTCTTGAAAGCCTTACGCTCTTCGGCAGGCATTGGGATCAGCCCCTTGTCGGCCAGGTAGCCGTCGTCACCCCAGGCCTTTTCGCTGGTGAACTCGGCCAGATACTCCTCGATGCCCGGGATCTTGCCCATGTGAGCCTTCTTCACATAGAAAAAGAGCGGGCGCGAAACCGGATAGCTGCCGTCGGCAATGTTCTCGAAGGTCGGCGCGACACCGTCTATCCGCGAGCCCTGAACCTTGTCGGTGTTCTGGTCGAGGAAGCTGTAGCCGAACACACCCAGGGCACCCTTGTTGGCTTCGAGCTTCTGCACGATCAGGTTGTCGTTCTCACCGGCCTCGATGTACTTGCCGTCTTCACGTATCGTGTGGCAGATCGACTTGTACATCTTCTTGTCTTTCTTCTTCATCGCCTTGATCCAGTCGATCTTCTTGCAGCCGCCCTCCATCGCCAGTTCGGCGAAGGCGTCACGGGTGCCGGAAGTGGGAGGCGGACCCAGGACTTCGATCGCCATATCGGGCAGCTTGCCGTTGACCTCTTTCCAGGTCTTGTAGGGGTTGGCCACCAGTTTGCCGCTGTCCGGATCCTTCGGATCGGGGACCTGCTTGGCCAGCGCCAGGAAGATGTCCTTGCGGGTGACCGAGAAACGCGGGGCCTCCTTGGAATTGGCCAGGGCGATACCGTCGTAACCGACCTTCACCTCGACGATATCGCTGATACCGTTGCTTGCGCAGCGCTCGACCTCGGACTTCTTGATCCGACGCGAGGCATTGGTGATATCGGGATGTTCTACGCCGACGCCGGCACAGAAGAGTTTCAGCCCGCCACCGGAACCGGTGGACTCGATCTTGGGGGTCTTGAACCTGGTGGTCTTACCAAACTGCTCGGCAACCACGGTGGCAAAAGGGTAGACGGTGGAGGAACCGACCACACTGATGTAATCCCGCGCGGAGGCCATTGCACCGAAACCGGTCAGTGAAAGCGCAACCGCCGCTGATATCAGCTTTTTCATGTTTCAACCTCTCCTTCGTAGAGAATTCAGTAACCAGAAAACTGGAGTAACGTAGTATTCAGGCGCCAGAGAATAGGCCGAAAAGATGAACAGAAAATGAGGGTTATTTTACCGTTTTGTTACAGCGCTCCCGCTCGCCAGGCACCCCAGGGGGTCGGACCGGGGATCACCTCTTGGGATTTACATCCGGCCGGCACTCAGGCTCTTTCGGAAAAACGGTAGCCCGCCCCGCGCACGGTCTGCAGAAGCTTATCCGCGCCGGATGGCTCCAGGGCCTTGCGCAAACGCCGGATATGGACATCCACCGTTCGCTCTTCGATATAGACGTTGGTGCCCCACACCCGATCCAGAAGCTGTCCCCGGGTAAAGACACGCTCGCGATGGGACATGAAGAACTGCAGCAGCCGGAACTCGGTGGGACCCAGCTCGACGGCCTCTCCACCCGAGGTGACCCGATAGCTCACCGGATCGAGCACCAGCCCGCCGCATTCGAGCTCATCCCCCGCCAGCATGGGTGATACCCGACGCAGGATGGTGCGGATTCTCGCCAGCAGCTCCCGCGCGGAGAAGGGCTTGGTGACGTAGTCCTCGGCGCCGATGTCGAGACCGCGAACCTTGTCGTCCTCCTCCCCCTTGGCGGTCAGCATGATGATCGGGATCTCGGCCGTTTCACGGTCTTTTTTCAACCAGCCCGCCAGCTCCAGACCACTCATCCCCGGCAACATCCAGTCAAGCAGGATGAGATCGGGTTTGCTTTTGCGTATCTGGTTGATGGCTTGCGCCGCGTCTTCCACGAAATCGGCCTGGAATCCATCCTGCTCCAGAATGAACCTCAACATCTCGCCGACTGCAGGCTCATCATCGACGGCGAGTATTCTCGGGACTGTCATCGCTGTACCCATATTGACTATGTAGACAGCAATTAGACCTGAGCTTTGTTACATGAAGATGACAATCACGGATCAGGCGGGAATGGTGCATACGCAACGCGAGTTTTGCGGGTTTTGTCATTCCTGTACGGGATCGAGTCCGGGATCATCGCGCCACGGGACAGGCATGCGGCCTCAGGCTATTGCTTCGGTCGCCAGACTGCCCAATGTGCCGACAGATTGGGTGCGGGATGAGGCGGCAATCACCGCATCATAGAGCTCACACTGGGGTCTCCAGAACATGACACCGACGCCGTCCGGCTGGGTATGGCTGACTATACCCATCACACTCCAATGCCTGCCCCCGAAATAGAACTCCAACTCGACCACCGCCCCCGAGATCATGGTCAGACTGCGGGTACGCAGAAAGATCCCCTGCGAGGAGCAGTTCACCGCTTCGGCGGGGAAGACCTGCTGTTTGCGGTAGCGGATATAGACATCTTCTGTCATGGGGTGGCGTTTATAGTATCGTCTTTCAACAGACATGACGTTTGTTTCCCTCTGAATCCATTTAGAAATCAGTGTAGAAACCCTGAATGACATCCACATGACCGGAAAATGAATCCTTTCTGACCTAAACCCCTCCCCTGAAGCGCACGATTCCTGTTATCCTTGCCGCCCTTGAAACGGCAATACTTAAGAGACGATGAAGAAGCAGATCGAGCAACTGGTTTGGGTGGCGCTGCAGCAACTGGCCACTGATGGGGTTATCCCGCAGACGGCGCTGGTCATGCCCAAGATCGAGCGTACCCGCGACAGCCGGCATGGGGACTTCGCCACCAATATCGCCATGGTGCTGGCCAAACCCGCCGCCACCAATCCAAGGGAACTGGCGCGACAGCTCCTCGAAGCACTCCCGGCGTCCGACCTGCTCGAGGGCTGTGAAATCGCCGGCCCCGGTTTTATCAACTTCACCTTGTCGGCCGGCGCCTATCACAGCCTGATACCCGCCATCATCAGCCAGGGCCACGGCTATGGCCGCAGTGACCTGGGCAAGGGGCGGCGGATACAGGTCGAGTTCGTCTCCGCCAATCCCACCGGCCCCCTGCATGTGGGCCATGGCCGCGGCGCGGCCTATGGTTCGGTGGTGGCCGATCTGCTGCAGGCGGTCGGCTTCGATGTCCACCGGGAATACTATGTCAACGATGCCGGCCGGCAGATGGATATCCTCGCCACTTCGGTCTGGCTGCGCTATCTCGAACTCTGTGACGAGACATTGAGCTTCCCCGCCAACGGCTACCGGGGGGATTATGTGTGGGATATCGCCGCCTCGCTGCATCGGGACCATGGCGAGGCCTACAAGCATGACGCGGAGTCGGTGTTCGACGGCATAGCCGCGGACGAGCCCGCCGGCGGCGATAAGGAGGCCCATATCGACGGCCTGATCGTACGCGCCAAACAGCTGCTGGGGGATAATCGCTACCGCTTCGTCTTCGAGCTGGGCCTCAACACCATCCTCGACGACATCCGCGACGACCTCAGCCGCTTCGGCGTCAATTACGATGAGTGGTACTCGGAGCGCAGTCTTACCGAGAGCGGCGCGGTCAACCGCGCCATCGAGCGCTTGCGCAACAGCGGCCACCTCTACGAAAAGGAGGGCGCGGTCTGGTTTCGCTCCACCGACTACGGCGACGAAAAAGACCGGGTGGTGATTCGGGACAATGGACAGACAACCTACTTCGCATCCGACATCGCCTACCACATGGACAAGCTGGAGCGGGGTTTCGAGCGGGTCATCGATGTCTGGGGCGCCGACCACCACGGCTATGTACCCAGGGTCAAGGCCGCCCTGGAGGCACTGGGGGACGATCCCACCAAACTCGATGTGCTGCTGGTGCAGTTCGCGATTCTCTACCGCAGCGGCGAAAAGGTACAGATGTCCACCCGCTCCGGGCAGTTCGTCACCCTTCGCGAGCTGCGCAAGGAGGTTGGCGCCGATGCCGCCCGCTTCTTCTACGTGATGCGCAAGTGCGA
Organism: Candidatus Thiodiazotropha sp.; assembly: GCA_050292275.1. GTDB lineage: Bacteria > Pseudomonadota > Gammaproteobacteria > Chromatiales > Chromatiaceae > Thiodiazotropha. The sequence continues at coordinate 76,312 of JBNKLI010000050.1, read as the reverse complement.
ACAGCATATGGACTTCGACCTCGATCTGGCAAAGTCCCAATCCAACGACAACCCGGTCTACTATGTACAGTATGCCCACGCCCGCGTCTGCAGTGTGTTTCAACAGGCCGCCGAGCAGGCTGTCCCTTTGCAGAGCGATCCCGCGGCAGTCGATTATGGATTGTTGAGCGAACCCCATGAGCAGGCGTTGATCACCGCGCTGGCAAAATATCCGGAAACCCTGGAAGCGGCGGCACTCAATGAGGAGCCTCATCAGTTGACCCACTACCTGCGCGAGCTGGCCAACGACTTCCATACCTACTACAACGCCCATAAGTTCCTTGTCGAGGACCCGGCGCTGCGCGATGCCAGGCTGCAGCTGATACTGGCAACCCGTCAGGTGGTACGCAATGGATTGAATCTGCTTGGTGTCTCGGCCCCGGAGAAGATGTAAACCGATGGCTGACTACAAGCACCGCGCCAACAAAAAGAAGAAGCGCCAGAACAGCGGAAACTGCCTGTTCCATCTCTTCGGCGGGTTGGTTCTCGGCGCCTTTCTGACAGGCCTGGCATGGCTCAAGCTCGGCCCCGCTCTATCCACCAACGCCGTGCCGGGGATCCCTGTGCCAAGGCCGGACAAAGTCAAACAGGAACGCCAGGAGGCCCCAAGCCCAACCTTCGAGTTCTACACGATTCTGCCCGAAATGGAGGTCGTGATCCCGGATGAAGAGATTGTCACACCAGATGACGACAGCGCCAGGAAGGCGCCTAAAGAGACCGCAACCACCGTACTGCGGGATCAGGAGAGCTATATCCTGCAGATGGGGTCTTTCAGAAAATATCAGGATGCAGACCGGCTCAAGGCGAAGCTCGCACTGATCGGCATCGAGGCGGAGATCCAGAAGGTGAGCATCAACAACCGCGACACCTATCACCGGGTGCGCAGCGGCCCCTATCGAACCCAGTCTCAATTGAATGCGGCACGGCGACTCGCCAGAGAGAACAATATCAACAGCCTTGTGATCAAGCTGAAAAACTAGCTAGTGTTCAATCCACACATATAGCTCCATCGCCGCCGGGTCGCAACGGTTGCAGCTGGTACCACAGGCGGCTTCCACCTTGCGTTGCTCGACCCGGCCCTTGCGGATCCACAGTTGCAGCATTCCCCGCACCGCATCGGGATCCGCATCCATATGGAGTGCGATCTCGGCAAGCGACGCCTGCCCCCGGTTCGAAAGGTAGTCTTTGATCTCGCTGAGCATCTTCGTCGATCAAGCCCCTGTTTGAGAAACCAGTTGCTGCATACGCTGGGACCAGTAGCGCAGGGCGCTGATGACCGCCCCCAGCAGGACCAGCAGACCGATACTCCAGATCATTGCGCTTTGCGGATGCCGGGCATAGGTCGCCAATTGATAGAACAGGCTCGCACTGATATAGGCGATACCCGTCGACCAGGCGACGACGAAAGAGGCCCAGCGTGGTCCCGCCTCACGGCGGATGGCACCGATGGTGGCCACACAGGGTGAATAGAGCAGGATGAACAGCAGATAGGCAAAGGCCCCGGCCTGGCCATCGAAACGCGCGGCCATGGCGCCGAATACACCGACATTGACCTGCTGTGCCTCGGCGGCCGCCTGGGCGTTGCTGATATCGCCCACGTCCATCGCCAGGGGGTCTGTGAACAGCTCCTTGACCCCGAGGAGGTTCGTCGGCACGGTAGCCAGGGCATTGCTAATCGCCCGCCAGAAATCGAAATCCGTATCCTCCTGCTCGATCCCCGAATCCTCGATGGCAAGGTTTGTGTAGAGGGCATCGAGGGTACCGACCACCGTCTCTTTAGCCAGAATACCGGTGAAGACCCCCACGGTGGCCGGCCAGTTGTCCTGGTGAATACCCATCGGTGAAAGCAGAGGCGTGATCGATTTGCTGATACTGCTGAGCAGCGAACGTTCGCTGTCCTCATTGCCAAAACTGCCGTCGGTACCGATTGAATTCAGGGTATTGATCACCAGCACCATCAACACGATCACTTTGCCCGCCTCCTTGATGAAGAGCTTGACCCTGTCCCAGGTACGCAGCATCACTCCCCTGAGGGTCGGCATATGGTAGTGGGGCAGTTCCATCATGAAACCCGCGCTTTCACCCGAGAGCAGGGTCTTTTTCATGATCATCCCCGTGAGAATCGCCACCAGGATGCCGATCAGGTAGAGACTGAAGACCAGATTCTGTCCGTTCGCCGGAAAGAAGGCGGCGGCAAACAGCACATATACCGGGAGCCTGGCCCCGCAGGACATGAAGGGGTTCATCAGGATGGCGAGTTTTCGCTCTCTTTCACTCTCCAGGGTGCGGGTCGCCATCACCGCGGGCACGTTGCATCCGAAACCGACGATCATCGGTACGAACGCCTTGCCCGGCAGGCCGATGGAACGCATGAAGCGGTCCATGACGAAGGCGGCCCTGGCCATGTAGCCGGAATCCTCCACCACCGAGAGAAACAGGTAGAGCGCGGTGATGATCGGTATGAAGGTCGCCACCACCTGAATTCCACCACCGGCACCATCGGCGATGAGCACGACAAACCACGGGGGCAGGCCCAGAGACTCCAGTACTCGACCCAGGCCATCGACGAATACGGCGCCCGCCACACCGTCGAAGAGATCGATGAACGCCCCGCCGATGTTGATCGCGAACATGAACATCAGGTACATCACGCCGAGGAAGACAGGAATTCCGAAGAGGCGGCTCAACACCACCTTGTCGATTCGGTCACTGATGGTCTTCTCGACTCTTCCATGCTGTTGAGTGACATTCTGGGAGATGGCATGGGCATGGCCATAGCGGGTATCGGCGATATGGATGTCGGGTTGCTCATCGACCCGGTCCTCGATCACCTCCTGCCAATGGCTTACCTGCTGCTTCAGAGTCTCATCGGCGAAACCCAGGGCGAAGCTGTCACCCTCGAGCATCTTCAACAACAGCCAGCGCCGCTGCGAATGGCTCTGCTCCCCGTTGACTTCAAGCGCCGGCTCCATCGCCAGGATCGCCTGTTCCACCACTTCATCCTGGGCGAGAGCGAAACCGCCGCTCACCTCACCCGACACCAGGTCCTGAATCGACGCCTTGAGCTTGGTGATGCCTTCACCACTGACCGCCACCACGGGTACCACCGGACATCCCAGATCCCGGCTCAGGCGCTGCACGTCGATCACCAGGCCGCGTTTGCGCGCCACGTCCATCATGTTGAGCGCCAGCAACAGGGGCACCCCCATTTCGAGCATCTGAATGGAGAAATAGAGATTGCGCTCCAGATTGGAGGCATCCACGATGTTGACGATCAGGTCGGCATCACCGCTGAGCAGATAGTCGCGGGTCACCTTCTCATCCAGGGATGCGGCATCCAGGGAGTAGATGCCGGGAAGATCGACCACGCTGACCTGCATGCTGTCGATGTTAAAGCGCCCCTCCTTCCTGTCCACCGTCACCCCGGGCCAGTTCCCGGTCCGCTGGCGAATCCCGGTGAGACTGTTGAACAGCGCTGTCTTTCCGCAATTCGGATTACCCGCAAGGGCGATCGTCAGCGGCCGTTGAGATGAGTCTACCTCAGGAGAATGCTCCTCGTGACAGGACATGGCTGCTCCCGGGACCTGTTAACCGGATTCCAGGGGCAGCATCAGCAATTTCTCGGCAACACCTGCGCCAAGCGCCACCCTGGCACCCTGATTGGCCACCACTACACCCGCACCGCGGCGTTGAATCAACTCGATGTCAGTACCCATTCTCAATCCCAGACTGAGCAACCTGTGAACCAAATGCCTGCCTCCCATGATTCTCTTGATCCTGGCGCGACAACCGACCGGCAACCTGGCCAGGGGGATCAGTTCCTCTGATATGGCGCTGTCGGGGTTCACATATGATTCCATGGTTTAAATGTTAATGATTCTCATTAAAGCAGGGATTGGATCTTCTTGCAATCGAAATACCGTACTAATAAATATACCGCTTGCGCAACAGATCTATGCGGTGCGGCTTGAGGAACTTCGCACCCTCCGGCCCCATATGTTCCATGAATGCGTCCCTGATCCGGCAATAGCGTTGCTCGTCCATCTCGAGCCTGGTATGGGTGATTTTGAGAAAGCGCGATTCAAAATCCTCCCAGCTGGAGTAGAGTCCCGGCACATTGATGAAGTACTGCCCCAGCAATTCCATGTCATCGCGCAGCGCCAGGGAGCGAATCGCCGCAAAAGCCAGCTCCCTGACCCTTTTTTCATCGTGTATCAGACTCATCAGCGCGTTGAACTCTCCCTGGTAGACCGGCTCTGAGAAATAGGCGACGCCGCCGGGCTTGAGAACCCTTGCCACCTCTCCCATCGCCTGAGGCATAATCGTCTCAGGAACATGGTGGAGTGATTTCAGCATCATTACGATATCCACACTTTGATCGGGCTCACTGATTGATTGCGCTCCCTCCAGGCGAAAACGGATATTGGGCTCGGGGTGTTGCAGATTCTTCTCATGCTGCACCGCATCGACCTCGGTGGCAATGAAGCGGCAGTCCCGATGTATCTGTGCGAGTTGTCGTGTGACACTTGCGCGGCCACAGCCCAGTTCAAGGACCAGTGCCCCCTCGAAGGATAACAAGTGCTCTATCAATTCGAGTTCCGTAGCCATCCGATAGGCTTGTTGATCGTCAATGACCATTCTATTTGCTGACATACCTCTAGCGCTCCAGTATATTAACCGGCAATGTATTGAGTGCTCTTCCGGAAACAACCAGAATCTGAGTGGACACTGAGAACCATCTTGCGATTACGAAACAGGTATCCCGATTGTGCCCTTTGCCGGCATTGTTAACTGGTTTGACCGACTGCGTCTACATCTCTCACGCCACGACGCACTGCTGATTCTATCCGTACTGGGGCTGATCAGTGGCTTCGTGACCGGGTTCGTCATCATTCTCTTCAGGCTGCTGGTCGAATCGAGCCAGACCGTCCTGCTGCCCGGCGGTGGCGAGGAAAACTTCGAAGGCCTCTACCCGCTGATGCGCTTTTTGTTCCCCATCGCCGGCGGACTGCTGCTTGGATTCATCTTTCTGCGTTTTGCCAAGGGTCTCTACGTACTCGGCATTCCCAGAGTGATGGAGCGTCTGATCTACCATCAGGGCCATATCTCCATGCGCGGCTTTCTGCTGCAGTTCTTCGGCGCCGCCGTCGCCATCATCAGTGGCCATTCGGTTGGCCGCGAAGGTCCTCATGTATTTCTCGGCGCAGCCAGTGGCTCCCTGTTGGGTCAATATCTCTCCCTGCCCAACAACAGTATTCGCACCCTGGTCGGCTGCGGTACCGCCGCGGCGATCTCAGCCTCCTTCGACACGCCGCTGGCGGGCGTGGTGTTCGCCCTCGAAGTGGTGATGATGGAGTATACCCTGGTAAGTTTCATTCCCATCATGCTGGCCGCCGTCAGCGCCAACAGTCTGTCGCTGCTCATGTTCGACGGCGAGCGGGTGTTCGATATCGCCATCATGCAACTGGGCTCCCTGCACGAGCTGATCTTCATCTTGCTGCTGGGAGTGGTGGCCGGCACCGCATCGGCGGCCTATGTCAGCCTGATTCAGTTTATCTCCGACAAGACCCAGAACATGGAATTCTGGCTGCGTACCACGACAGCCGGGATATTGATCGGCCTGATTGCCCTGGCGGTTCCGCAAATCATGGGGATCGGCTACGACACGGTCAATCAGATTCTGCTCGGCGAGCTGGGGTTCCAACTTCTGGTCACCCTGGTGGCGGCCAAGATAGTGGCCACGGCGATAAGCATCGGCCTGGGGATACCGGGCGGAACCATTGGACCCACCCTGTTCATCGGCGCCGCGATCGGCGGTGTTATCGCACCCCTGCCGGAGTTGCTGTTCGAGGGTCATGTCTCCGATCCCGGGGTCTATGCGCTGATCGGCATGGGGGCGGTGATGGGTGCCGCCCTGCAGGCACCGTTGGCCGCGCTGACGGCCATCATCGAACTCACACACAACCCCGAGGTCATCATGCCCGGGATGCTGGCGATCGTGATCGCCAGCCTGGTCAACAGCGAGGTTTTCAAGCAATCGTCCATGTTCCACACCCTGCTGCAGGCCACGGGATTGAACTACCACTCCGATCCGGTGATGCAGTCCCTGCGCCGCATCGGTGCAGCCGCCTTCATGAATCGCAACTTCATCCAGGTCGAATCGTTGCTGGACCGCGAGTCGGTCCGATCGATACTCGACCAGAATCCCGAGTGGGTACTGATCAAAGGGGAAAAGGATAAGAAGGCATTGATGCCGGGGGTGGACCTGCTGCGCATCCTGGAGCAGAGTGAGGAGCAGGAGCTCGATCTGCTTTCACTGCCCGCAACCCGCTATGAACTGGCACCCTTGCCGATGCAGGCGACCCTGCAGGAAGCCCTTGAAAAGCTCGACAACAGCCAGGCGGACGCACTCTATATCGAGTGGTACGACCAGGATCACTACTGGCGAATCCAGGGAATACTCACACGTCGGTTGATCACCTCGGCCTACCGTTTTTAATCGCGCCTGGAGGCGGAAAAAACAACATCGACCGACGAAAAAAGCATAAGATAGGATTAAAGGATAACACTATCATTTGGGGGGGGCGGCATGAGCGAAGAGATCAAAAACCCTGAAACCATCTTCATCGATGAACAGCCGGTCAGACTCGAAGAGTTGTTGACCGACTACCAGCAACTCAAGCGCCAGGCTGCGCAAACGCAAAAGAGCAACAAGAAAGCGATTCGCCGGTTTCGCCAGGAGGAGGAGCTCAAACCCTACCAGGCAGAGCTGATCCGTGTTCAGAACTATCTGGAGAAGAGCCGCAGGCGCATGATCATTCTCTTCGAGGGTCGTGACGCCGCGGGCAAGGGCGGCACCATCCGCCGGGTCACCCGCTACATGAATGAGAAACACTACCGGGTGGTCGCTCTCGGCAAGCCCACCGAGGAACAGAAGACCCAGTGGTTCTTCCAGAAATACGTAGCGCAGTTTCCCCGCGGCGGCGAAATAGTGCTGTTCGACCGAAGCTGGTACAACCGCGCCGTGGTCGAGCCGATCTTCGGCTTCTGTTCCAAGGAGGAGTACAGCGATTTCATGACCGGCTGTCCGGGGTTCGAGAAAGACCTGGTGCGCCAGGGTACGGTACTGGTGAAACTCTACTTCTCCGTCACCAAGGAGGAACAGGCGAGGCGCTTCGCGAGGCGCAAGACCGATGCCTTGCGGCAGTGGAAACTCTCCGAGATCGACGTTCAGGCCCAGGACAGGTGGGACGATTTCACGACGCAGAAATACGAGATGCTCAGGAACACCAACACTACCCATGCCCCGTGGACGGTCATTCGTTCGAACAACAAACACCTCGCCCGTTTGAATGCCATGAAAGTGATACTCAATTCAGTACCTTACGAGCGCCTCAATCCCGACCTCGACTTCGTTCCCGACCATGATGTCGTGATCTCCGGGTCGAGGGAACTGGAACTGATGGAGGCGCAACGCCTGCAGAAGGGCAAGTTTGTCGGCTGATGTCGACTACGCTCGGCCTGATACCGCTGGTTCTGGCCTGGATCCTCTACTTCGTGATTCATTCGCTGCTTGCCTCGCTGCGGGTGAAACAAGGCATCGCCCGGCGACTGCCTTCAATCATGCCCTGGTACAGGCTGCTGTTCAATCTGCAGGCATCGATCCTCATCGTTGCACCACTCTACCTGCTCTGGCTCTATCGATCCGAGCCCCTGTGGCAGTGGCGGGGAGCCATGGCGTGGCTCGCTTATGGATTGATGCTCTGCGCACTGGCCGGCTTTGTCTGGTCGATGCGATATTACGACAGCGGCGAATTCCTCGGAATCCGCCAGTTGCAGCGGCGACAAGGGGAGACAAATGACAGGGAACGACTGCGGATCTCACCGCTGCACCGTTTCGTACGCCATCCCTGGTATAGCCTGGGTCTGGTCTTGATATGGACCCAGGATATGGATCCGGCGCGCCTGGTGTCGGCCTTGGCCGTTACCGGCTATCTGATGCTGGGATCATACCTGGAGGAGGCCAAGCTCCTGGTCTACCACGGTGAACTCTACGAACGCTATCGACGACGAGTGCCGGGACTCGTGCCAAGGCCATGGCGCTTCCTCAAGGCATCGCAAGCCCGGGAACTGAACCTGAACAGTGATGATTGACGCCGAGGATTACGCCATCCGTGGCGGTGGTGTTCGCGATTACTGATTCGGATCCCAGAAATCGCCCGGAGCATAGGGTGCAGGCACCGGTCCATAACCATATCCTGGCCCATATCCCGGTCCATATCCGGGCGCTGCTCCCGGCGCGATATTGTTTCGCTGCATGGCGCAGCCTTGCTGGCCCATGCCGCAACCCGGCCCGCCCATGGGAGCGCCACCCATCATGCCCATATGGCGTCGGTGCATGGCATGACAGGCCGCACGCTCTTCATCGCTCATGCCCTCGATGACCTTCTGATGCTTGGCCCACTCCTCATCCAACATCTGCTGGCGCGCTACCCAGGGTGGCGTCTCCGGCATATCCATACCCTTGGCTTCGGCGCGTGCACGCATCTCCTGATAGCGCTGTTGGCGGTAATTCTCCCGCTCCTCCTGCGACATTGACATCATCTCTTTTCGATGCGCCATCTGCGCTTCCATGTGCTGGCGCAGGGCCTCTCTGTGATCCGACTCCCAGGGCGGGCGCTCGGGCAGCATGACGCCAACCTGTTCCGCCCTATTTCTCAAGGCCTGGTACTGTTCTTCACGCACCTTCCAATGGTCCCTGGCGGCATCGGCAGCACCCATACCCGATTCAGGCATGTATGTGGCGTCTGTCTGTGTCTGCGCTTGGGCCTGCTCATTCACCACGTCGTCCTGCGGATTAGCGGGGTCGGCGGCTTCCACCGCCTGTGCCGGCGCGGACTCCTCGGTCTGTTCAGCCCAGGAAGGGAGGCTGAGGGGTAAGATTAGGGCGAAAGTCAGGGCAAGTGTTTTCTTCTTGTACATAGTTAGGTCTCCTCCAGTGGTCCCACAAGACACTGTCTTATAATTTCCTGAATACACACCATGCTCAGCTGTTCTCTACCTATTTTCACCGAAGGGCTGTAAAAACGAGCTGTAGCTACGATGAGTCCGCAAATGAACGCGAATAAGCACAAACTTTGCTTTTTATAGCCTACACCCTGTGGAGGGTTGCACAAGGGATCAGCATGTAAATAACAGTTCAGGAAGCCGGAATTTATCAGCGACCTCAAACTATTTGCGTTTTTTCGCACTCATTTGTGGACTGATCATTCCTTAGGGGGAAGGTCCTTTTCACCATTCAGATTCTTCGCCTTGAGCGATGCGACCTTCTGTGCCAGTTCCTCAAGCAAACCGTCCATCCCCTTGCTCTTGACCAGGTTGCGAAAAGAGGTGCGGTAGTTGCTCACCAGACTGACCCCGTCAACTGTAACGTCATAGGCATACCAGTCATCATTGCGATAGCGCATCTTGTAGCTGACCGCCAGCTCCTTGTTTGCCGCCACGATAAAAGTCTGAACATTCGCCAGTTTTCCCTTGGTCCTTTCGAGGCCCATGCGTACGGATTGATCGCTGTAGCTGTCTATGGCTGAAAAATAGGTCTGCTCCAACAGCTCGCGGAACAGGGTGATGAACTGCTCGCGCTGGGATTGGTTCGCCTCACGCCAGCTGGCAGCGAGAATCACCTGCGACATCGATTCATAATCGAATCGCTTGCGAACGATCTCCTTCACCTGGTCGCGACGATCCTGCCTGCCCAGGGATTGGTCCTTGAGCACGTTCAGAACCTGGTTGACGGTCTCTTTGATCCGTTCGGATGGCGTGACATTGGCCGCCGCCGCCAGACTGCATGTAAACAGGACGATGAGTAGGAGTGCGGCTGGTAATCTGTTCATGTTTCCCTATTCCCCATACAGCGATCAGTTAGTGTGACAATGAAAAAACGAAAAGGTGCTTGAATCACCGGCTATTCTATCCCAATGGCAAGCAGACTGTGTACTTTGGGGTGTCATACATCGTTCACTTTGTCTGACGGCTCCACCTCGAGAGGGGACTCATCTCTATCATCGTCCGGGGAGGCCGCATTCAAATTGAAAAAGTTGTCCACGTCCCAGCAGATGCCCACCCGCCTGCCCGGGTTCTCACTGTCAGCCGGGACATAGTGACTGTAGTCGAGCACTCTTCTTACCCGTCCGTCCGCCAGCAGAAGCCTGTAGCTGATGCGGATTTCACCCTGGTCATCGGTGTCGAAAAGCCTGGCGATCTGCCCCCTGTCCTCTTCATGAACGAGATTCATGATTGCAGCGGGATCAGGGTTGAATTCCCCTCTTTCCTGACCGGCCATGGCATACATCTCATCATCCCAGTGGCAACTTGCTTCCGACGGATCCCAACTCCATGCGCAAGAGGGCATAACCTCATTCAGGAACTCGATCTGATGTCGCAGTGACTTGGTACGAGCATGGTAGCGCTTGGTTTTCTGTTTCATGCTCACCAGTTTCTGCTTCAGCAGATTCTCCCTGCGTCGCAACCGCCTGATCGAGCGCTGTGTCTTGGTGCGATGATGCGCCAATGCCTTTTTTGAGTGCACCCTGACGCCCCATGCGAGCAACAGACTCCAGAGCAGAACAAAAAAACCCCAGAACGTGTAAAGAAGGGCCCTGGAGCTCTGTTCCACAGGGGCTTCGACACCTTCCCAGTTGTACCAGATATTGTGCATATCCTCCGTGCTCAGCCTGTCCAGGCCCTTTTGCAGCAGACTTTGCAGTACAGGTTGCGAAAACAGCGTCGCCAATGCCACATCCACCGTCAGATCGAGGCGCATCATCTCTTTCAGCCCCTCATATCCCCCGGAGGTCTTGATCAGGTATTTGACACTGGCGGTATCTCCCAGGTATGCCTGTGCTCGATCGGATAGCACGGCCTGCAAGGCCTGTCCCAGGTCATTGAAGGCCATGATGTTCAACGTGGGCAGCAAGTGGGGAATCCCATCTTCCCAGACAGTTCCCGCGACGACGGAGACCTCCAGGCCATCGAGCGCGGTAAGTTCGTTGTCGGCGACCCTGCCGGTGGTGAAAAGGGCCGCGGGAAGATTCAGGTAGGGTCGGGAGAAGATGAGATAGGATGGCGAGTTTTTGCTGTGGATGGCGGCACCGATCACATCCACCTCACCGTTTCGCAACGCCGTCAACAACGCCTCCTGGTCCGGGAAGTGGCGGATCTCCAGCTGTAAACCCAGTTTGTCGGCAAGCGCCCTCAGGTAGTCCGGTGCCAACCCCTTGGATTGCGACCCTTCGAAGTAGAGGATGGGAGGTGTCATCTCGACCACACCCGCCCGCAAGGATTGATGCTCTGCAAGCCACTCTTTTTCAGCAGGATTGTAACGAGCGACCTGTGCTGCCACCTGACTCACAAATACGAATCCCAGCAGGCAGAGGCCAAGAAACCGATGCAACAACTTTTAGAATCCCCGATCTGTTTGCCTTGTAACTCAAATAGTATAACTGATTACCCGTAATGCTCAGCCACCCTCATTCGTCTGTGTCTTGTGCGACAACCGCAGGCTGGTGGCCCTGTGGGCAAAGCCCTGATATAACGTTAATTCTCATTCAGTTGCGAACATGGCAGGGTTTGCGTCGATTTGTGACCTGCCTGTATTACGTTGACCGGATGAAGGAAGAACGCAATGAGAGAGCATGGCGCTGGAACCGTTATCATGCCATGATTCTGTTCGGCCGGGACCGAGAGGGTAGTCACTTTTGCAGGCTTATGCATACATCCACCCATGGCATCTGCAACTCGCTGCTCATATCGTCAATAGCGGCGGTATTCTCGCCTATCCCACCGAAGCCGTGTACGGTCTGGGGTGCCACCCCATGGATCTTGAGGCGGTATCCAGGCTGCTGGCGCTCAAGCAGCGATCCATGTCGAAGGGATTGATCCTGATAGCCGACTGCGCGGAGTCCTTGCGACCCTACGTTGGCGATCTGTCGGAACCCGCAATGAGGCAGGTGGTCGAGAGTTGGCCTGGCGCCACTACCTGGCTGGTCCCGGTGACACGCAATGTTCCCTATTGGCTGACCGGGGAGCACACGACCCTGGCGGTCAGGGTTACCGACCATCCCATCGCGTCGGCATTGTGCCGGGCCGCTGGAACCCCCCTGGTTTCAACCAGTGCAAATATCAGCAACCACCCACCGGCACGCAACCCACTGGAGGTGCGTCTGTGCTGTGGCCGGGGTGTTGATTTTATCGTGCATGGAGAGACCGGCGGCCTGGAACGACCGACACCGATTCGCGACGCGCTGAGCGGACGGGTGGTTCGTGCATAAAAAAAGACCCACCCGGGGAGGGTGGGCTTAAAGCGCTATATTTAAGCGCCGGAGGAGGATCGAAACCATTACTACCATTACCCCTTATGACGGCCTGCCAGATAAAAACTTGAGGTTTTTTTCAGCTATTCGACCCCCCCGAGGCAGCGCCTTAAGCCATTGAATATATTGTTATATTTAGGATGACTCCAAGCAAAACCCCGGCTCTCACCGGTTAATTGAGAATTAAACTCCCCAATTCTGGTTTCAGTTCAGATGCGCAGACGCAAGTCACCCAGGTGCTCATCGATCCACTCCCTCAACCAATGGGTGGCCCTGGAACCATGAAAACGTCCGATCTCTTCACCATTGACAAACAGAATCACTGTGGGAAATCCGCGCAAACGGTAGTGGCCGGCCAATCGCATATTGTCGTCGACCTCGACCTTGGCGAGCACTACCAGGCCTTCCAGCTCCTCGATCACCCGTTCCAGTGCAGGAGCCAACGAAATACAGGGGGCACACCACTCGGCCCAGAAATCGACAACAACGGGCTGCTGATGGGAGGCTTGCACCACTTTCTCCGCGAAACTGGCCTCTGAAACAGGGTAGATATAGGGAGAATCAGGTTTTTTTTGGCTCATAATCGGCATTCTGACTGATGAGTGAGTGGTTCCGGGCCTGCATGATAGGTTATCTTAGGGATTTGGCCCAAATCGATAGGGAATGAGCAATGCCAAGCAACTACAGTCGATCCCCGTTTCCGACCACGCGCATGCGTCGCATGCGGCGTGATGAATTTTCCCGCCGCATGATGCGCGAGACCCATCTGACCCCAGCGGACTTTATCTACCCTGTATTCGTACTGGAAGGAGAAGGCGCACGTGAAGCAGTACCCTCCATGCCCGGGGTCGAGCGCTTGAGTATCGATCTGCTGGTGGAGGAGGCGAAGCAGGTCGAGGATCTGGGTATACCCGCAATAGCGCTTTTTCCGGTCACCCCCCTGTCGGCCAAAAGCGAAGATGCAAGCGAAGCATACAATCCCCAGGGACTGGCGCAACGGGCGGTACGGGCCATCAAGGCGGCCGTACCCGGGCTGGGTGTCATCACCGATGTCGCGCTCGATCCCTTCACCACCCACGGTCAGGATGGCCTGATCGACGCCAGCGGCTATGTCATGAATGACGAAACCAAGGAGGTGCTGGTCAAACAGGCCCTGTCACACGCCCAGGCGGGCGCCGACATCGTCGCCCCTTCTGACATGATGGATGGGCGCATCGGCGCGATTCGAGAGGTATTGGAGGAAAACGGCTTCATACACACCCGCATCCTCTCCTATGCCGCCAAATACGCCTCCAGCTTCTACGGACCGTTCCGCGACGCGGTCGGCTCTGCCGCCAACCTCGGCGCCGGCAACAAATACAGCTACCAGATGGATCCCGCCAATAGCGACGAGGCCCTGCACGAGGTCGCCCTCGATCTGCAGGAGGGTGCCGACATGGTGATGGTCAAACCCGGCATGCCCTATCTGGATATCGCGAGGCGGGTAAAGGAGACCTTTCAGGTTCCCACCTTCGCTTATCAGGTCAGCGGTGAATATGCGATGTTGAAGGCGGCATCCCAGAACGGATGGCTCGACGAGCGGGCAGTGGTGATGGAGGCGCTGATGTGCATCAAGCGTGCGGGCTGCGACGGTATCCTCACCTATTACGCCAAGCAGGCGGCGCAATGGATGCGATGAGTTTTGAGTTTCCAACAGAACAGGTACTATCGAGCTGTCATGGATCAATACGCCGTCATCGGAAACCCCATCGAACACAGCAAATCGCCCGAGATTCACAGGGCGTTCGCTGAACAGACCGGCGAGCCCGTGGAATATGGCCGCATCCTGGGCAACCTCGATGATTTTTCCGGCGATGTGCGGCGCTTCCTCGCCGACGGAGGGCTCGGGCTCAATGTCACCGTCCCTTTCAAGGAACAGGCATGGCGGTTGGCCGATGAACTCAGCCCGGGAGCGCATACGGCGGGAGCGGTCAATACACTGATCCGGCTGGAGAACAACAGGTTGCGTGGGGAGAATACGGATGGTGTCGGCCTGGTCAGAGACCTGACAGTCAACCAGGGTTTGCGCCTTCAGGAGAAACGGATTCTGGTTCTCGGCGCCGGCGGTGCGGTACGCGGCGTCATCCGTCCGCTGCTGGAACAGCATCCCAAGCGGGTTATCATCGCCAACCGGACCGCCGCCAGGGCCTACTCCCTGGCCAGCGGTGTGGCCGCCTATGGGCAGGTGGCCGGCTGTGGCCTGGACGAACTGGAGGGTATGCAGTTCGAACTCATCATCAATGGCACAGCCGCCGGCCTCGAGGGAGAGGTCCCCCCGATACCCGGCTCGGTGCTCGCCAAGGGCGGCTGGTGTTACGACATGCTCTACAGCGATCACACCACCGCTTTTCAACAGTGGGGCCGTGAACACCAGGCGGCACGCTCGCTGGATGGTCTCGGCATGCTGGTGGAGCAGGCCGCTGAGTCATTTCGGCTGTGGCGGGGAATCCTGCCTGAAACATCGCCCGTGATCGCCATGCTGCGCGGATAGGGCGTGATACCGGGCATGGGGTTGCTCAATCCTCAAGCCGCAGATGACGTCGTGCCGTCTCCACATAGTGATCGGCGTTATACTCGATTATCCCGATCTCCCGCTCGCTGAGCCTGCGAACCCGGCGCACCGGCTGGCCCAGCCACAGATACCCTCCTTCCAGCTTGCGCCCCTGAGGAACCAGCGAACCTGCGCCGAGCATGGTTTGTGGCTCTATGACCGCGCCGTCAAGAATTATCGATCCCATGCCGATAAAGCAGGAGTCGGCGATCTCACAGCCGTGCAGCAGCACCTTGTGGCCAACCGTGACAGCCTCACCGATGATCAGCGGGCGACCGCCGGGCAGATAGTAGCTGTCATGGGAGACATGCAGCACTGAGCCATCCTGGATATTGCTCCGTGCGCCGATGCGGATACGATGCATATCACCGCGCAGCACACACATAGGCCACACCGAGGCCTGGGATGCGATGCCCACATCGCCAATGACGACGGCGCTATCGTCGATGTAGACATCTTCGGCGACCTGCGGATAGTGGGATTCGAAACGACGCAGTTTAGACATGACGCAAAGAGGGTTCTGAATTCATGGAAATTATCACTTTTGTCCTGATAGGTACGAGCATCGCTATCCTGATCTATGGCGTCCTGATTTACAACAACCTGGTGCGCCTGAAACACGATGTCTCCAAGGCATGGTCGAATATCGATGTATTGCTGAAACAGCGTCATGACGAACTGCCCAAACTGGTCGAGACATGCAAGCAATACATGCAGTACGAGCAGGAGACCCTGGAGAAGGTGATGCAGGCCCGCAACGCGCTCAGCAGTGCCCTGCGAGATGGCGACGTGGCCGCAGTCGGTGCAGCCGAGGGCCAGCTTCGACTGGGTCTCGGCAACCTGTTCGCAGTCGCGGAAAGCTACCCGGACCTGAAGGCGAATGACACTTTTTTGCACCTTCAATCGAGGATAACCGGGCTTGAGAACAGCATTGCCGACCGGCGCGAGTTCTACAACGAGAGTGTAAACATCAATAATGTACGCATCGAGCAGTTTCCCGATGTCATCCTGGCCAAACAGTTCGGCTTCAAGCCGGCAGTGCTGTTGGATTTTGACGAATCCGAATTGAAAGATGTGGACATGGGCAAGCTGTTCAGCTGAGAGAGATGCCGCAAAACCTCGCCAGCATGAGTGACGGCTATTTCCTGTTGTGGTCGCTGACATTGATCCTGCTGACACTGATCGCGCTCTATGCCAGCTTCCGCAACCTGCACAGGGCGAGGCTGATCGAAGATACCCCCACATCCCGAATCCGTTCGGCGCCCCAGGGCTATGTGGAGCTCATCGGCGAGGCGGCGATGATGAGCGGCGAACCGGTGTTAGCGCCGCTGAGCGGCGCACCCTGTTGCTGGTGGCGCTACAAGATTGAACGACAGGGCGACAAGGGGTGGCGGACAATCCGCTCCGAGAGGAGTGAAAACCTGTTTCTGCTCAGGGACGCAACCGGCGAGTGCATCATTGACCCGGAAGGCGCGAAAATCAGCCCAAGTGAGAAAAGCATCTGGTATGGACCCAACCAGACACCCACAGCCGGCCCGGACAGAGGCACGGGCACCCTCTACCGCAAAATAGAGCGTTTCGGTGTCAGAGTCTCGGTCAACAACACCTTCGGGGGGGATTACCGCTACACCGAGGAGACGATCGTCCCGGGGGACCCTCTGTATGCCATCGGGCTCTTCAGTTCCATCGGCGAAATCGACCGAAAGGCGCTACGCGACGATATGATCAAGGGCCGGCTGCGGCAATGGAAGGCGGACCATGCCACCCTGCTCGAACGCTTCGACAAAAACCGGGATGGGCAGATCGATCTGGATGAATGGGAATCGGTCCGCCGCCGTGCCGAAAGAGAAGTGCTCCGGGAGCAGATGCAGCAGGATCAACAGCCGCTTCATACCCTGAGCAACACAGGCACATCCAGGAGACCGCTATTGATTTCGACCAAAGCGGAGTTCGAGCTGGTCCGCCACTACCAACTGCTCACTCTCGCCGCCATGATCGCATTCTTCATAACCGGATCTACCGCCGCCTGGTTCATAACTTCCCACCTCTCCACGCCCTGAATTGAAAATTACAACGCACGGCAAATGGCTGAAATGTTGAACGAACTATTCCTAGTTCACCTGTGGAATGCCAAAATAGCAGCCTAGGTCTAATTTGAAGGCAGGTTGCCAGATGCAAACCAGGATATTTCCACCCACCCTCATACTGTTGCTTTGCGCCACCTCTCTGCTGGCAGACAATATCCTCACGGATGACTCCTCGAGCGATTTTCCACGGCAGCCGGAGACACCCTTCACTGAAGAAAGGACCGAACTCCCGGAGAAGATCGACATGGATGACCTGCAGGAGTTTCGGGTCGGTGCCGATGATCCCCATTTTCGCTACTATATCGAACGGGGTTCGCTGCGTACCGGAAACGACGAGGTGACCCGCTTCGTGGTCGTCATCCGCTCGTACTCCGGCGTAACCAACAGCTCTTTCGAAGGACTGCGTTGCGGAGAGAGACTGCACAAGACCTATGCCTACGGTAATGCCGAGACATTCTACCCAGCCGACGAGACGCCATGGCAGACCATCCCCAAGGATGAGTTGACCGACTATCGCGCCGCTCTGTATGACGATCTGATCTGCAACCTGCTGACGGGTACGAGCAATCCACCCGATGCGATCTTCCGCGCCATGGCCGAGCATTCTACCCTGCGCGGCGACTAGTGCGCTGAATGGACACGAACTCATGAATCACCACACCCAGAGCTGTTGACAACAATCCGGAGCCTGACCAATGAATCCACTGCTCGAAATGAACGGATTACCCCCGTTCTCTTCAATCACACCGGAAATGGTGGAACCTGCCATGGACAGCCTGCTGCAGGCGAACCGAGAGATCATCGAGCAATTGCTCGATTCAGGGACCAGCTTTACCTGGGCGAATCTGGTAGAACCCCTGGAGGAGGCGGAAGACCGTCTCAGCCGCACCTGGTCACCGATAAGCCATATGAATGCCGTGGTCAACAATGATGCGCTGCGCGCCGCCTACAACGCAGTGTTGCCCAAGCTCAGCGAGTACGCCACGGAAACAGGCCAAAACAGCCGCCTCTGCGAAGCCTATAAACAGGTTGCCGGACAGCCCGGACTGAATCAGGCGCAGCAGCAGATGCTGCATACCGCACTGCTCGATTTCCACCTCTCCGGAGTCGACCTGGAGGAGGAGACAAAAAAACGTTTCAAGGAGATCAGCCAGAAACTCTCCCAACTGACCACCAAGTTCGAAGAGAATCTGCTTGATGCCACGAATGCCTGGAGCAAGCTCGTCGATAACGAATCCGCGCTGCAGGGCCTGCCCGAATCCGCCCTGGCACTGGCCCGCCAGAGCGCCGCACAGCGAGACATGGAGGGTTGGCTGCTAACCCTGGAGTATCCATCCTACCTGCCGGTAATGACCTATGCGGATGATCGCGGCCTGCGCCGTGAGGTCTATGAAGCGTTTACCACACGGGCCTCGGATCAAGGCCCTCATGCCGGCCAATGGGACAACACCGAGGTAATGGAGCAGATACTCGCACTGCGTCACGAACAGGCAGGACTGTTGGGGTTCTCCAACTATGCCGATCGCTCACTGGCCAAGAAGATGGCCCGATCGAGCGACCAGGTAATCGCCTTTCTCACCGACCTGGCCGAGCGCTCGAGAGCGCAAGCCCAAGGCGAACTCGGGGAGCTTCAGGCGTTTGCGCAAGAGGAGTACGGCTTAAGTGATCTCCAAGCCTGGGATATCGCCTACTATGCTGAAAAGCTTCGTCAGAAACGCCACAACATCAGCCAGGAAGAGCTCAAGCCCTACTTCCCTGAAACCCGGGTCGTAGCGGGCATGTTCGAGGTTGTGAAGCGCCTCTACGGCATCCGCATCGAGGAGGTGGAAGGGATCGACACCTGGCACCCTGATGTCCGCTTTTACGAGATTCGCGACCGTGATGGCCATTTGCGCGGACAGTTCTATCTCGACCTCTATGCGCGCCCCAAGAAGCGTGGCGGCGCCTGGATGGACGATTGCGCATCGCGCTTTTTCACTGAAACCATGGACCAGATTCCGGTCGCCTATCTCACCTGCAACTTTTCACCGCCGGTGAACGGCAAACCATCACTATTCACCCACGACGAGGTTCTGACCCTGTTCCATGAGTTCGGCCACGGCCTCCACCATCTGCTGACCACGGTGGACTATCCCGCCGTCGCCGGCATCAATGGCGTGGCCTGGGACGCGGTGGAGCTGCCCAGCCAGTTCATGGAGAACTGGTGCTGGGAAAAAGAGGCCCTGGAGCTGATATCGGGACATGTGGATACGGGTGAACCCATACCTGACGATCTCTATCAGCGCATGTATGCCGCCAGGAACTTTCAATCGGCGATGCAGATGGTGCGCCAGCTCGAGTTCGCGCTGTTTGACTTTCGGATCCATCATGAGTACGACCCTCAACAGGGTGGGCGCATCTACGAGACACTGGAGGCCGTGCGCCACCAGGTGGCGGTGATCAAGCCACCCGCCTGGAATCGCTTCGCTCACGGTTTCTCGCATATCTTCGCCGGAGGTTACGCCGCGGGCTACTACAGCTACAAGTGGGCCGAAGTCCTCTCCGCGGACGCCTTCTCACGCTTCGAGGAGCAGGGAATATTCAATGAGGATACCGGCCAGGCTTTCCTGCAGGAGATATTGCAGCAGGGGGGGTCCAGGGATGCCATGGAGCTGTTCGTCGCCTTTCGCGGCAGGGAACCCGAGATCGAACCCCTGCTGCGCCACAGCGGAATCACCGGTTAGCTGGTGCCCATCCGGAAACTCAGTGAACACTGGTGGGCGCCTGAGGGTTGTCTTTCGCTGAAGCGGGTGGGTGAGAAGTACTCGCTATTTCCGGATTGGCACCAGCCAGCGGCAGAGTTGCTATGCAGTGGTGAACAAGCTGAAGAACAGCCAGTAGATCACACTTGCCAGCAGTAGACCGAAGAACATCACCGGCAACCCCGTACGTATCCATATCATGGGAGAGATCCTGGCGTTGGGCATGCCGCTCTTCTCCGACTCGCTGACCGCGATGATATTCGCCGTGGCGCCGAGATGGGTACCGTTTCCACCCAGCCCCACCCCCAACGCCAGGGCCCACCACAGGGGAGCGATATTCACTCCGCTGCTCTCGAGACCCAGGATGATGGGAATCATGGTGACGGTAAAGGGTATGTTGTCGACCACCGCACTCAAAATCGCGGCAATCCACATCAACACCAGTCCGGTCATCATCAGTGTAGCCGGATCCTTCGCCGACTCTCCCAGCCAATGACCTACCAGTTCCAGAAGGCCGGAGGACTCGACGCCACCGACGATAACGAACAATCCGGCGAAAAAAATAAGCACCGACCAATTGACCGAACCGAACAGCTTCTCCACATCCGGCTGCATCAACAATAGCGCGACGGTGAGCCCGATAAAAGAAGCATAAGCCGGCAACACATGCAGGTTGTGATGGATGAAAAACAACACGATCACGATACCCAGAGCCAGCAGAATCTTCCTCAGGCCCGCCGCATCCTTGATCGCATGTGTGGCCACCAGTGTCCTCGGATCCTCGCCCCTGCTGTTGAGTTCATCGCGAAACAGATAGAGCATCAATGCCACGGTTCCGATCCAGACCACCAGAACCGGCAGGCCCATGTGCATGAGAAAGGAGTTGAAGCTGATATTCGCCGCGCTGCCGATCATCAGGTTTGGCGGATCACCTACCAGGGTGGCGGCGCCGCCTATATTCGACAGCATCGCTTCGGCCATGAGGTAGGGCATCGGATTGATCTTCAGCAGGCGGCAGATCAATATGGTCAGGGGCGCGAACACGATCACCGTGGTGACGTTGTCGAGAACCATACTGATGACGCTCACCGCCAGACTGAGATAGATCAGCAACAGCTTCGGATTGCCCTGGGCCCAATGGGTGATATGTACCGCGGCATAATCGAAGGCGCCGGTGGGACGTAGCAGGGCCACCAGCATCATCATCGCGGCGAGCAGCAGGATCGTATTGCCGTCCACCGCCAGGATGGCCGCCTCCTGGGTATAGAAACCCATCCACATGCCTACGCCGATCATCACCACCGCGCCGAGGATAGCAGCCGTTGTCCTGTGCAGCAATTCGGAAAAGATCAGGATATAGGCGACCACAAGCACCAGCGCCGATGCCCACATTTCCAGGGTTATGGTCTGCATCGGCTGAACCACTACTCGATGCACCACTTTTTGCTTACGACAGCTTTGGCGATGCTCATCCTGGTCACTACGCCCTGATACTCTCCCTCTTCGGAAACAAACAGATACTCGGTATTGTATTGCTCCATGATCGCCAATGCCTTGATTGCCTGAAAATTGGCCGACAGCTGGATGGCATCGGGAAAGATGTAGTCATCCACCGCCTTGTCCATCAATTCATCTGCCTTTATGTGGGGGAAGTCGAAGTGTTCAATATCATCTCCGAGCAGATGCGCCCCTTGAATCACGTCGTCGGGTATGCAGCAGAGCAGGAACAGATGCCTGACGGAGAATCGACCGCTCAGTTTGCCTTCGGCATCGATGAAAGGTATGCCGGGGACGTCTTTCTCCACGCACTCGCGCATCACCTCGCCGATCAGCATGCCGGGACGCGCGACCTTGGTGGGAATTGATATGTGTTTTATTTTCATACAGGCGTTTCGTCCATCAACGGTTTCATCGCATGCAGCATATTGGAGAACAGGTGGCGGTTTTGCCGCTCCTCCCTGGCCAGCAGCTGCTTCATATAGGCTCGCTGGGTCGGTGCCGTGAAGCAAGCGGGGCAGCTGTCTGGAATGATCGGCAACTCGGCCTCGGTGGCGAAGGCGCCGGTCTGGGTCTCACGGCAGTAGACCAGTGGCCTGATAATGCGGATGTCCCCGGCGTCGTTGAGGTAATGGGCCTTCATAGTGCGCAGCTGCCCCTCGTGGAACATCGACATCAGAAGACTCTCGGCCAGATCATCGAGATGCTGCGCAAGCGCCAGTACATTGAAGCCCTGGCGACGACAGGTGGTATACATGATGCCACGCTTCATTCGCGCGCAGTAGGCACAGAAGGAGTTGCCGTCCATATTCTCCTTGGCTTCTTCCATGATGGGCTGCTCCGCATAGTACCAGGGTACCTGCAAGGCCTCATAGTAGGCCTTCAGGGGAGCCGGATCAAAACCCTCGACCTGTGGGTCGACGGTAATTACACCCAACTCGAAGCTGACCGGGGCATAGCGCTTCAAATGGCAGAGTATCTGCAGCAGGGAGAGGGAGTCCTTGCCGCCGGAAACGCCGAGAAGAATCCTGTCCCCCTCGCGGATCATATCGAAATCGGCAATCGCCTTGCCGACCTTGCGCAACAATGATTTGGGTGGTACTCGATAGCTTGTGTTCTTCGTCATCGCTACATTTTGACACGAACTCACAATGCCACCAATCAGGATTGCGGCATTTATCAACCCGGCAACCAAATAGGTCAGGTTCAGCCGCTCGGATATGGCGGCGGTGCTCAGGCGACACTATCGGGGCCCGGTTCTGCCGGGATCTGGTTCGAAAGCCGGAATATCAGTTATTATTAAGTTGTCGGACTTAAATTTTTATTGTAATTACCGATAGCAAGATTAGGCCTGTCGGGATGTTGCCGTAAGAAAGTGGTGACAGGCCTGCGGTCGGGGAATTCCTCAGCTCATTCCCTTAACAAGTCACCGCCTCATGGATGAGCTGTCGCACCGCATCAAGCGGCATTCATAGGCAACTGCTATGCACATAGAAACTCAAGCGATACTTTTCGTTGACAGTGACGACAACCAGCTACAGTCATTGCAGCGAACTCTGCATGAATTCACTGACGAGTGGCAAATCCACTATGCCGAGGACGCACAACAGGCCTTGGAGATCATGCAGCATACGGCCATCGACATCGTGGTCAGCGAAACCCAGCTCTCGGGCATGCCGGGTAGCGAACTGCTGAAGCAGGTCCAGCTCCACTACCCCAGTACGACCCGGCTTCTATTCTCCGCTCAGGCGGCGCGCACACCGGCCCAGGAGGTGGTCCAGCACGCCCACCAGTTTATCGCCAAACCCTGCAACAGTGATGAGCTGATTGCCATCCTGCAGCGGGTTTTCCATCTTCGCAGCCTGCTGAACAACCCATCCATAGAGGAGATGATCAGCAGCCTGGGCACGCTACCGAGCCTTCCCTCCACCTATCAGCAGATGATCACAGCGCTGCAGAGCGACGCCACTTCGGTGAAGGACATCGGGCGCATCGTGGCGCAGGACATCAGCATGTCGACCAAAGTCCTGCAGATGGTCAATTCGGCCTTCTTCGGTCTGCCGCAGCGGATCGCCTCGCCGGAACACGCGGTCACTCTGCTGGGTATCGAGGCCGTCACCAATCTGGCACTGACCGCCGGCGTCTTTTCCCAGCTCGATGCGGATGTGATGGAGGAGTTTCACCTGGAAAGGCTTTGGCAACACAGTCTGCTCGTCTCCGGACTGGTGCAACGCCTTGCGCAGCATGTCGGAATAACCCAGCAGCTGCGCCAGGTCCCGATTCTGGCCGGGCTGCTACACGATTTGGGCAAGCTGCTGCTTGCCACCCGGGATACCAAGGAGTATCGCCGCATCAAGCAACAGGCGGAGCAGCAGGGGGCTCCCCTTCACGAGGTCGAATCCGAGGCATTGTGGTGTAACCACGCCACCATCGGCGCCTATCTGATGGGGTTGTGGGGACTGCCCTTCGCCGCGGTCGAAGCCGTTGCTTTGCACCACTCGGCCGAAAGTCAGAACCCAGACCGGCTCGATTGCCTCATCGTCTATGCCGCCAACCTGTTGATCAACAGGCTGGGGGGGAGCCCGAACAGCGATCACTACTCGACCGAAAGGCTGGAAGGAGTGCTGGCACCTGCGGAGTTTGCGCAGTGGATATCGGTTACCGAGGAATATCTCGATGGACAAACTGCCTGAAAAGGTCCTGATGGTCGATGACGACCGAAACCTGCTCGATTCCTTCCGCAGACAATTTCGCAAACGCATAAACCTGGAAACCGCCGCCAGCGGCGCTGACGCAATTCAGGCAATACGCGATGGCGGTCCTTTTGCGGTGGTCATCTCCGACATGCAGATGCCGAATATGGATGGAATCGAGTTTCTCTCCAAGGTGCGCGTAATCTCGCCCAACACCGTGCGCATCATGCTCACCGGCAACGCCAACCTGGATGTGGCCATAGACGCGGTCAACGACGGCAATATCTTTCGCTTCCTCAACAAACCCGTCGATACCGATCAGCTGTTTCAAACCATCTCCGATTCCGTTCAGCAATACCGTTTGATCACCTCGGAAAAGATCCTTCTCAACAAAACCCTGAAAGGCGCAGTGGATCTGATGGCGGACATAATAAGCATGGTCAACCCCGTCGCCTTCAGCCATGCCTCGCGGATCAAGCAGTATGCCCACACCATCGTCCACAGTCTCTCGCTGGAGGATAGCTGGCACTACGACCTGGCGGCCATGCTCTGCCAGCTGGGCTATATCAGCCTGCCCGATGAGCTGGTTCAAAAGGTCGCACAAAGCGAAGAGCTGAACCTGGAGGAAAAACAGCAATACAAATCCCATCCCGCCATGGGGGCAAGGCTGTTGAAACACATCCCAAGACTAGAGGTGGTCGCGGACATGGTCGAACGCCAGAACGACATCGTGGCCAAGATCGAATTCCAGGGCAAGCTCTCGAATGAGAACAAGGCCATTCTCGGCGGGCAGATCCTGCGCGTAGCCATTGCCTATGAGCAGCTCATCAGCCAGGGAATGGATGAGCAGGCGGCAATCGATGAACTCAAGGACAAACCGGACGAGTATGATCCGATCCTGGTGGAAACCCTTAAACTGGGCTCGCAAAACCGCAAGGTCGAGGTGATGACCCTTGCCATCGACCAACTAAAGCCGGGGCTGATTCTCGACCAGCCGATCAAGACACAGGCGGGTACACTGCTGGTGGCCAAGGGTCAGGCGATCAGCCAGGCGGTGCTGTTCCGCCTGTTGGCGGCTCAGGAGAGCGGTTTCGTATCCGGTAAGGTAAGAGTCTTCAGCGTGAACTAGTGCAGTGTCTCATATTGTTTGACGATTATAGCGAGACCCACTGTCGTGTTTCATGCCGCGGCTCCATTTAGCGGCAGGCGCATGACAAATGTGGTGCCGTCACCCTCGGAGGTCTCGAAAAACAGTTCTCCGTGATGCTTACCCACCACGATATCCTGAGCAATGGCCAGACCCTGTCCGGTCCCCCGTCCCACATCCTTGGTAGTGAAAAAGGGGTTGAAAACAGAATCCTGGATCTCTTTCGGTATACCCGTGCCGGTATCGGCGATACGCACCTCCACACGGTTCCCGTCATGCAGCGTAGTGATGGTGATTCTCCCCTTCTGCGGCAAACTGGCCGCCTCTATGGCGTGAGCCGCATTGACGATCATATTGAGAAGGACCTGGGAGATCTCACCGCCCAGGCATTTGATCTCCGGTAAGGAATCACTGAGCTTCAGCTCCGTGTCCGCCACGTATTTCCATTCGTTCTTGCATACCGCGACTGCGTTGTTGATGATTCGATTCAAGTCTGCCGGCGCCATCTGCTTGGAACCGGGATGGGCGAACTCCTTCATAGCCAACACGATCTGCGCAACCTGGGTGGCACCGGTGATCGATTGGTCCACCGCATTGGCCATCTCCTCTCGCAGATAGCCCAGATCGATGGATTCGGTGGTCTCGCGCACCTTGGCGATCTCGGACACAAGCTCCGGGTGAGCTTCGGCTTTCTGCAGGAGGTTGGCGTACGCCTTGAGCAGCGTCTCCATATCTTCCTGGGCCTCTCTGATAAAGCGCAGATTATCGCCGATATACTGAATCGGGGTATTGATCTCATGGGCGATGCCCCCGGCCAGCTGCCCTACCGCCTCCATCTTGTGGGTCTGGTTGAGCTGGCGTTCAAGGTTTCTACGCTCCTCATCGGCACGTTTTCGCTCGGAAATATCGTTGAAAGTGACCACCACACCACCACCGTGTTCTCGAACCAGGGGTGAGACTGAAAACGCGACATCGATCTGGCGGCCCTCCCTGTGAAAAAAGAGATCGTCGAAGCCGGCGCGGGTCAGTCCATCCTGCAGGGTCAGAGTGATGGCTGATCCCACGCTGTCCTTCGTCACCGGTTTTCTATCGCCATAGACTATCTCGCTAAAGCTGCGACCCGACATTTCCTCTGCGTCCCAGCCCAGCAGCCACTCGCTCTCGGGATTGGCGAAGGTAACACTGCCCTGGTTATCGAGAACCACGAAGCCCTCGCTCATACTGTTAGTCACATCGCTGAGGAACTGCTCCTTCTCCTTGAGTTCGTCGCGGGTCTTGTTCACCAGGTGGAACTGGTTTCGCAATTGATGAATCAGGAAGACACTGGTCAGGGTGACGAGCACAAAGCCGACCACATGGATGATGATCATCATCTGCTTGAACTTATTCTCCGATGCCACTATCGGTTGTGCCATCACTTTGACACTGATGCCACCGCGGATGTCGCCGACCTTTCTCCCCTCATAGCCGTGGCATGCCAGACACTGCTCCTGCATGAAGACCGGACCTATGTATTGAAAATAGCCCTCCTCACTGTCAATGAACGACTCAAACACATATTCTGTTCCATTTTCGAAACTCTCGAGCGCCGCCTGTTCCCAGGGATCGGCCATGTTGTCCGCATTTCTCGGTTCAGTCGAGACGACCCTGTAGAGAATGTTCTCCATCGCCTGCTGTTTGAAAATCGTCGGATCATTGGCCATCAACACCGGGTTGATCTTGGTAAGTTTGACCATCTCGTACATGATCCGGCCCCGTTCGAAGGCGATATCTTTGACCGAATGATCGATGAGGGAGAGGTTCCAGACGATGGAACCCAGAATGATGGTCAACCAGAACAGAACGGGTATCAACCAGCAATATCTGGATTGAAACAATCGAATCAACATATCCGCTACCTGTTCTAAGACAGGGCAGGCAGACGAAGGCTACCGCTATGGCATGAGCACCAATTTTCCTTGCGTCCTTCCCTGTTCCAATATTTCATGGGCCGCGCTTGCATGTTCCAGGTCAAAGCTGTCGCTGACATGGATCCGCAGCGACCCACTGTCTATCATTTCGGCACAATCACGTAATATAGCGACCTGATTTGCCCTCGCTTGAGGAAGATGACGCAGCATCGGTGTCAGCATCAGGGTAAAACCGATACGCAGATTGCGATTCCTTGCCTCTTTCCAGTCCACATGCGGCCCCGGATCGAGGAGCGTCACCAGATCACCATAGGGGGCCGTGGCCTCTATCGACGCCTTGAAGATATCACCACCCACCGTGTCCAGCACCACATCGGCGCCGGCACCGTCGGTCAGGCTCAAAACCTCTTCGATGAAATCATGCTGCCGATACATAATCGTCTCGTCGGCCCCGAGCGATGCCACAAACGCCCGTTTCTCCTCTGAACTCACGGTTGTCAATACGCGTACACCTGCCTGTTTCGCCAGTTGGATCGCCACATGGCCCACACCGCCGGCGCCTGCATGCACCAACAGGGTCTTCTCCTCATTGAGCCGGGCACGCCCGAACAACGCCTCCCAGGCGGTGATCAGCACCAAGGGGGCGGCAGCGGCGTGGGTAAAGTCGATAGAGACCGGCTTTCTGCAGCAGGCTGACTCCTCGAGAACCGCATATTCCGCGTAATTCCCATGTAGACCACCGAGTCCGCCATCGCAATACCAGATCTCGTCGCCTTCACGAAACTCCGTCACCTCGCTGCCGGTCTCGACTACCACGCCGGCACCGTCACACCCCAGTATCGCAGGCATGCCTTGAGGAAGAAATACACCTCTGGCACGCAATTTGGTATCGATGGGATTGACCCCTGCCGCCTCAATCCTCACCTTCACCTGGGTCGTCGAGCTGATCTCCGGCGTGGCGATCTCCTCCACTGACAGGACAGCGGGGCTCCCGGTTTCTCTCATAACCACTGCTTTCATCCATCTCCTCCAATTGAATTGGCCATGTCTGCGTTTATTCCTTCTGCCCGCCCAAGGGCGCCAGCAGGAGATAGAGGATCCATGCAAACCATGAAACAAAGATTACGGCAAGTATCCAGAACAGTTTCTCGGCCCCTCCTGTTCTAGCCGATAGCGAAATCAGCAAAATGGGCAGCAACCACAAAAAAACCGTGATCAAGAGAGCCGTCAGACTGAGACCAAGAAAAGCTGTCATCTGAAATTCCTTAAGTTTGGAACCCTTAAACTCAATCTGCAAGCCTTGAATGGGCTCTCCCCGGAACAGCCTTCCGTTCTGATCCGGATTAAACCTCAAACAGTCGACGACTTACTTGATCCACGACAGATGATGATAAGCTAGTGTACCCCGCCATACAAAAACGGCACCGGATTCGCTAGCCTATGCGATACTCCCCTCGGGACCGGGTAACGCAAATGCGCTCGAGCCAAGTCAGCCATAACCAGGAGACCAGGCATGACGGAAGAGATCGGCAAGTTCACCATTCAGCTCGAACAGGAGGATGACTACGCCTTCAGGGTCAAATTCGACTTGAACAAGGCAGCGGATGTCATCATGGATGAACCGCCCCCCCTGGGCCAGCGCAACGGGCCCAACGCCTCGCGGATGCTGGCAGCGGCCGCGGCCAACTGTCTCAGCGCCAGCCTGATGTTCTGTCTGGCCAAGGAGGATGTACCGGCCAGAAACGTCCACACCGAGGTCACCTGCACCATGGTAAGAAACGACAAGAAACGGCTTCGGGTCGGGCGCCTGGATGTACGTATCACAGCCGGCGATGAACTGCTCTCGTCGAAGAAGCTCGATCGCTGCATGACCCTGTTCGAGGACTTCTGTGTGGTTACCGCGAGTATCCGCCAGGGCATACCGGTTGGCGTAGAAGTGGTCAACAGCGCCGGAGAACTGCTTCATAAAGCAGAGTGACATCAGGGTCCGCTCCCGTGTGGCACCAGGCATGCGGACAGCTCACCAAGGCGATTGCGGCGTATGGTTCAACCCGGGTAACAGACCCCGGTCCCACCCAGGCCACAGTATCCGGACGGATTCTTTGCCAGATACTGCTGATGGTAGGCCTCGGCGTAGTAGAATGCGGGAGCCGGCAGGATCTCCGTGGTCACCGGCGCCGAAGTCACCTGCCGCAATGCATGCTGATAGTGCTCGCGTGAGAGTTCCGCCAAGGCCTGCTGGCTGTCGTCGAAGGTATAGATACCCGAGCGGTATTGGGTTCCCACATCATTGCCCTGGCGCATTCCCTGTGTGGGGTTGTGCCCCTCCCAGAAACACTCGAGCAGTGACTGGTAGCCGATCGCTTTTGGATCGAAGACGACTCTTACCACCTCGTTGTGCCCGGTCAGTCCGCTGCAGACCTCTTCATAAGTGGGATTGGGCGTGAAACCGGCGGCATAGCCCACGGCTGTGGAGTAGACGCCCGAGAGTTCCCAGAAGCGCCTTTCAGCCCCCCAGAAACAGCCCATGCCGAAAAGGGCGAATTCATATCCCTCGGGAAAGGGTTCTCTCAGGGCATGTCCGTTGACATGGTGGGTTTCGCCGGGGTTGAGCGGAGTCATCCGACCGGGCAGCGCTTCATCCCTTTCCGGCATCCGGGTTTTGTGGCCAATTCCAAACATAGACTTTTTATCAGGGCCTGTTGACACTTGTTCTCTGCGGACTATAGCGCATTGGGGCCCGCACCCAACCCTGTGCGTTATGTCCGATTTGATCCAGCGCCGGCTGTTGAGAACAGCTGTACTGCGTTCGACCCTTACAGGTTCATGAAGGCGACAACACCCGCAACCACCAGGACACTCACTCCCAACAGGATCCATAGAGGTGCTCTCGAACCGTGCTGCTGTTTCTCCACTGCCTGCTGGGCCAGGTGCTGGTCGAGCATGCCCTCGACGGTCTCGGTCGCCACATGGTTGGCGACTTCGCCCGCCACCTGGGTGGCGGTCTCATGCACCTGCGCCTCGAGTGAGCCTTCCGTGATCACCCGGATATGTTCGATCATGTCATTCTTTTCCGGCACCTGGCTCAGGATCCGCTGCTCCTGCTCATTCATCCGTTGCGTAAACTCATCGGAGAGTTCATTGAGCTGGCCAAAGATACTGGCCTGGATCAGGTCACCGACGGTTCGCTGATTGAGCTGTCTGACAAACTCATCCAGATCCCGATTGACCTGCTCCACCACTGAATCGCGCAGCGCATCGGTATCGACGCTCTGGGGCTCGACGGCCTGCAGACCCCGTTCCACCATCGCCGCGACCATCGGTTCGAGCTTTTTGTCCAGATAGGCGTTGAGGGCTGATTCGACGCGCGGCCCGAGGCTCTCGGCAACCATTTTCTCAGCCGCTTGAAGCGCGATGTCTTGCGCCGAAACTGCCGCCGCCTCTTTTGCGATACGCCTGACATCCTCTTCGCTGAGACCGCTCTGAACCGAAGCTGCGGGATGTGGCGCATGCCCTGTCTCCGCTGCGGCTTCGGATGGCCCGGCCGGAGCGGAAGAAGCCACTTGCGCCTGCATGTTTGAAGCAACCTCGAGCTGGTGCTGCTCGATCAGATCGATGATCTTGCCCAGGCTCTCGTCCGTGGGGGGCTTGGCGAGGATGCCCAGCGCGCCATGATCGACTGCGGCGCGCACATACTCATCCCCCTCGTTGGCGGTACACATGACCACGGGGGTATCTATGAACCGCGGATCCTTCTTGATATGGGTGATGGTCTCCAGCCCATCCATGCCGTCCATCAGGAAATCGACAAAAATGGCGTCCGGCGTCGATGCCTGCAGCTTTTCCAGGGCCTCTTCACCCGATTCCGCCATCTCCACGCCATCGAATCCGCTCTTTTTCAGCATCCTGCTGAGCACGATGCGCGCGGATTTCGAATCATCAACCAGAAATGCTTGTTTTGACACGCTGAAAATCCCTCATGAGATCTAGTTGAAATTTTATTGTTCAGTCCGACCCTTTCGGACCGGAGTCAACGCTTTGCTGTGTCATTACAACAGATAGATTAACTATCTGATATTCTATGAAAATGCAAAAAATTCGTTACTATACGACAGCAGCCAGACAGGATAATGGTTGATCCTTGTCGATAATCAGTTTAGTACCATCCTGTCACAGATTACTCGCCTGCCTCCCGACAGCGCCTTATAATTGGCGGCCGTTACACAGAAAACCTTGAGTATCCAGATGTCCTCCGCGAACGCCACCAGCCCCAGCCATCCTATCGAATCCCTGCTGAAACAGCGCATTCTCATCCTCGATGGCGCCATGGGCACCATGATCCAACGTCACAAGCTCGACGAGGCGGATTATCGCGGAGAGCGCTTTGTCGATTGGCCATGTGATTTAAAAGGGAATAACGACCTGCTGGCCCTGACCCAGCCGGCGATCATCAGGGCGATTCATGACGCCTATCTCGAAGCCGGCGCGGATATCATCGAGACCAACAGTTTCGGCGCCAACCGCGTATCCATGGCGGACTACGGCATGGAGTCGCTGGCCTATGAGATCAGCAAAGCCAGTGCCTGCCTGGCCCGCAGCGCCGCGGACAGCCATTCGAGTCCGCAAAAACCCCGATTTGTCGCCGGGGTGCTCGGACCCACCAATCGCACGGCCTCCATCTCTCCCGACGTCAATGACGCAAGCCAGCGCAACATCAGCTTCGAGACCCTGGTGGAAGCCTATGCGGAGTCCGCCCGTGGCTTGATCGCGGGGGGCAGCGACCTGCTGCTGATCGAAACGGTTTTCGACACCCTCAATGCGAAAGCAGCGGTCTTCGCCTGCGAGCAGGTATTCGAAGAGGATGCGATCCGCCTGCCGGTAATGATATCGGGCACTATCACCGACAAGTCCGGGCGCACCCTCTCGGGGCAGACCACAGAGGCCTTCTACAACAGCCTGCGTCATGCCAGGCCGATCTCCTTCGGCCTGAACTGCGCCCTGGGTCCCGATCTGCTGCGCCAGTACGTGGAGGAGATGTCGCGTATCGCCGAGACCCATGTCTCCGCCCATCCCAATGCCGGCCTGCCCAACGAATTCGGCGAATACGACCTGGATGCACAGCACATGGCGGACTACCTCGCGGAGTGGGCCGAGGCGGGATTTCTCAATATCGTCGGCGGCTGCTGCGGTACCACGCCGCAGCATATCCAGGCCATCGCCCGGGCAATGAACGGCAAAACCCCGCGTCGCCTGCCGGAGATCGAAAAGCAGTGCCGTCTATCGGGCCTGGAACCGCTGAACATAGCTCCGGACTCCCTCTTCGTGAACATCGGCGAACGCGCCAATGTCACCGGTTCGGCGAAATTCAAACGCCTGATCCTCAGCGAAGCCTATGACGAGGCGCTGGATATCTGCCGCGAGCAGGTGGAAAACGGGGCGCAGGTCATCGATATCAACATGGACGAGGCGATGCTCGACGGTGTCGCCGCGATGCGCCGTTTTCTCAACCTTTGCGCCGGCGAACCCGAGATCGCCAAGGTGCCGGTGATGATCGACTCATCGAAGTGGGAGATCATCGAGACCGGTATGCGGTCCGTCCAGGGCAAGCCCATCGTCAACTCCATCTCCATGAAAGAGGGTGAGGCCTCCTTCCTGCGCCAGGCGAAACTGTGTCGCCGCTATGGCGCCGCGGTGATCGTCATGGCTTTTGACGAGGCAGGCCAGGCGGACACCAAGGCGCGCAAGGTGGCGATATGCGAGAGGGCCTACCGCCTGTTGACCCAAGAGGTCGGCTTCCCCCCCGAGGATATCGTTTTCGACCCCAACATCTTCGCCATTGCCACCGGCATAGAGGCGCACGACAACTATGGTGTCGACTTTATCGAAGCCACCCGGGAGATCAAGCGCCGCCTGCCCCATGCCCTGGTCTCGGGCGGGGTTTCGAACGTCTCCTTCTCCTTTCGCGGCAACAATCCGGTGCGTGAGGCGATCCACGCCGTGTTTCTCTACCACGCCATCGAGGCGGGAATGGATATGGGCATAGTCAACGCCGGCCAGTTGGCGGTCTACGACGAACTGCCGGCGGAGCTGCGCGAGGCGGTCGAGGCGGTGGTGCTCAACAAAGACCCCGAGGCCGGGGATCGCCTGGTGGAACTGGCCCCCAGCTACCAGGGGACAGGCGCCCAGGTCGACAGCAGGGAGGATGCCGAATGGCGCAGCTGGGAGGTGCGCAAGCGACTCGAGCATGCCCTGGTCAAGGGCATCACAGAATTCATCGAAATCGATACCGAAGAGGCGCGGCAACAGGCCGAGAGAACCCTGGAGGTGATCGAGGGCCCCCTGATGGATGGCATGAACATGGTGGGCGATCTGTTCGGCGCGGGCAAGATGTTCCTCCCCCAGGTGGTCAAATCGGCCCGTGTTATGAAGAAAGCGGTGGCCTACCTGGAGCCATACCTGGAGGCGGAAAAGGCCGAATGCGGCACCCAGAGCCAGGGCAGGATACTGCTCGCCACGGTCAAGGGCGACGTCCATGACATCGGCAAGAATATCGTCGGCGTCGTGCTCCAGTGCAATAATTATGAAGTCCTGGATATCGGTGTCATGGTCCCGGCGGAGACCATCCTGCAGACAGCAAGGAACGAGCGGGTGGATATCATCGGCCTCTCCGGCCTGATCACCCCATCCCTGGACGAAATGGTCCATGTCGCCAGGGAGATGCAGCGTCTCGGCATGTCGCAGCCGCTGCTGATCGGCGGCGCCACCACCTCCATCGCCCACACCGCGGTCAAGATAGACCCTGAATATGCCAACCCGGTGATCTATGTGGCGGACGCCTCGCGCGCCGTAGGCGTTGCCGCCAATCTGCTCTCGACCGAGCATCGCGAGAAATTCGCCAGCTCGATACACGAAGAGTATGAAGCGGTACGGGAGCGCCGTGCAGCGGTCAATCAGTCACGCAACCTGGTCTCCATCGAGGAGGCGAGGGCCAATCCAACCCCTATCGACTGGTCCGGTTTCGCACCCCTGCGCCCAAATCTCTGTATCCCCGGTTTTCAGCCGCCCAGCTATGGCCAGATCATCCGTCTGGATGAGGACCCAGGCACAAAGCGGCCATCTGCGACCCTGCTCGTGATGAAGGAGATACCCCTTGCGGCGCTCAGCGGCTATATCGACTGGACCTTCTTCTTCCACGCCTGGCAGCTCAAGGGCCGCTACCCCCAGATCCTGGATGATCCACACAAGGGGGAGGAGGCGCGAAAGCTCCACGCCGATGCGCTCTCCATGCTCGAGCGGGTGATCGACGAGGGGTGGCTGCATGCGGCCGCGGTGGTCGGTCTCTTCCCCGCCAACACCCGCGGTGACGATATCCTGGTATATCGGGATGAAACCCGCGAGCAGACCCTGACAACCCTGCACAACCTGCGCAAACAGGGACGCCAGCCGAAAACGGCGGGTAACAGGGAGAATGGGAAATACAACGAATCGCTGGCCGACTACATAGCACCCGAGAGCAGTGGCAAACCGGACTATGTGGGCGCCTTCGCCTGCACCGCGGGTATCGGTATCGAGCAGAAGATCGAGGAGTTCGAGCGGGATCATGACGACTACCATGCGATCATGCTGAAAGCCCTTGCCGACAGGCTGGCCGAGGCGCTCACGGAGTGGTTGCATGAACGCGTCAGGAAAGAGTATTGGGGCTATGCGAAAGACGAGTCCCTGAGCAACCAGGAGCTGATTGCGGAAAACTACACCGGAATCCGTCCCGCGATGGGTTATCCGGCCAGCCCCGACCATACCGAAAAAACCCTGTTGTGGGAGCTGCTCGATGTCGAGAAGCACACCGGTATCTGGCTCACGGAGAGTCACGCCATGGTGCCCACCGCTTCGGTCAGCGGCCTCTATTTCAGCCATCCCGATGCACGCTATTTCGCGGTGGGCAAGCTGAACCAGGACCAGGTGAGCGACTATGCGCGACGCAAGGGGCTTTCAGTCGCCGAAACGGAGCGCTGGCTCGCGCCCAATCTCGCCTATGAGCCGGGAGAGAGCGGCAACGCCAGCCTGTGAACTCGGCGCAAGCCGCAGGATTGATCCGCTGAGCCCCCGGAATCCACTTGGAAATCCGCCCGGCAGGCCTCAGGTTTATTCGACGGCGGCCGATTAAGCGGACAAACATGAAAGGAAGCCAGATGGCCATGGACGTAAACCTTGTCATTAAACAGCTGACTTCGCTGAAGATAAATCTCAAATCCGGCCTGCGTCTCGTTACCGGGAGGAGGGTCGGACAGGACGATTTCGTCTACACCATCGATCAGGGTCTCTGGCTCCTGGCGGGACTGATACTGCTCGAGATCCTGATGGCCTATCTCACGACAGAGAAACCCGCGCTCTACTCGGGCTATGGCCTCAACCACCTCGGCGCCGTCTATCTGTTCGACCTGGTGGTGCTGATACTGATCGCCAGGATGGCCGGCGCCGATATGCCGAACACCGCTCGCCTGGTGGTTGCCTACCTGGCTTCAATGCCCGCCATCACCTTCGCCTTCAACCTCATCTCACTGCCGCAGCAGCTGTTCGACTCCTATCCGCAGGGCGGTGGCCTGCTCCTGCTGCTGGGGTTTTCCTGGCATCTCTTCATCATGATCCGGCTACTGCGCACCATACTCCGGGTGGCGTTTCGCAAGGCCTTCTATCTGGCCGGGTTGAGCATACTGTTTTCCATCTCCACCCTGTGGTTTCTGCCCTACACCCAGATCTGGTACGGCGATTATCAGGACGACGGGGATGAGGCCTATTCCAGGCTCTACAGCCTCAGCGTGGAAGACCTTTTTTACAACCAGTATGAAATGGTCGGCAAATCGATCGAGGAGCTGCAACCACAGCGGCCGGGGATATCCGACCTCTACCTGGTGGCGCTCGGGGGATATGGCCTGGAAAATGTGTTTCTCAACGAAGCGGAGTATGTGCGCGATCTGTTTGACCGGCGCTTCGACACCCTGGGCCGATCGCTGATACTGGTCAACAACGTCGAAACCATCGAACGCTATCCACTGGCAAACCGGCACAATCTGAGCGACGCCCTGAACACCCTGGGAAGAATCATGGATCCAGACGAGGATATGCTGTTTCTCTTCATGACCTCCCATGGCAGCAGGGATCACAAATTCTCCGTCGATTTCGGTCCGGTGCCGCTCGATGACATCACGCCCACCCAGCTTCGCGAGGCCCTGGACGATGCCGGTATCCGCTGGCGCATCATCGTCGTTTCCAGCTGCTACTCGGGAGGATTCATCGATCCGCTGCGCTCACCCCGGACCCTGATCATCACCGCCGCGGCGCAAGACCGCAAATCCTTCGGTTGCGGTGCGAAAAGCGAGTTCACCGATTTCGGTACCGCCTATTTCAAACATGCCCTGGCGCAGCAACCCGATTTCATCGAGGCTTTCGATATCGCCGCAAACTGGATCGAGGAGAAGGAGCGTCGAGAACAGCGCACCCCCTCCCTGCCGCAGCGTTTCGTGGGTACGGATATCCCGGGCAAACTGGCTCATCTCGGCGAGATGGCCAACTACAGGCCGGGCATGACACAGTATGTCGATCAATCAGCCGACTGCGCACAGCGCCCCGATCAGGCGCCATGCGCGGGTGATTAGCCGGGATAATCAGCGCCCTCAGGCAACGGCCTCAGCGGGGACCACCCCCGGCTCATGCACAATCGGCACCCCCAGTTCCTCGAATGAAAAGAGCTTGAAGGCGCGTTCGCCGTTATAGTCCAGAACCCGCAGATCGTCGCTCTCGCGCAGATCATTGGCGACCACGTTGAAATGCCCGCCGTAGCGCTCCTTCGCCAGATCGAAGGGTACCTCATAGGCAAGAAATTTCTCGATGCCCTTGACTGCCAGTTTTTGCAGGATTTGAGGGTCCTCGATAGAGGCGTGGGACGTGAGAATCATCAGCGGACCGCTTCCGGTCATCAGCATAAAGGTCTTCATGACCACCTCCTCCCCGCAGGAATTTGGAATGAAGGTTTTCTCTTTGCTCTTATATAAATTCTAGTCCGCGAATGAACGCGAATAAACGCAAATGTAAGGTGAATCAGTCAGAGGCTCCGTAGCCATATTTGCAGAACTATTGAATGAACCGGAAGAGTTTTATTTGCGTTCATTTGCGGAATTATCAGATTTTTCCTCAACAGGCAGAATGCTACAGCATTGCGATAATACATTGATTACCAAGGGGAATACGAAAACGTTCCATCTTACACCCGGCCGCTCTTGGTTCCACCCCAGGGCGAGTAGCGGTAAAGGCCCCTGATCAGCAGCACTGCGCCCAGCAGCAGGGAGAAGATATCGACTCCGCCTCCGCCGCCATAGTGATCGTAATCGTCCCGATAGCTGTCCTCCAGGGGCAATACCGCCAGATCACTATCCTCGTAAGGCCCGTAGTTGACCTCGAGACTATCGTAGTCCGCATCGTAGAGCTCGATCAGGACATCGTAGTAGCCGCTTGGATAGCCGTCCAGCAAACGGGTGACAACCTCATACTCATCATCGGTGGCGTCACCCGCTATCGGAAACGGATCGGTGGTGTAGTAGTGATTCCAAGGCCCCCCCTCCAGGCTGAGATAGAGCCTGGCGTATACCCATACTTCATCGCCCGATGTATCCGCATCGAATATCACCTTCAGACGATGATAGTAACCGTCATCATCGTCATCCCGGCTGATGACGCTGCGTGCATCAAAGATACTCAACATGCGCCCGGGGTCATGGGCCGCATAGCTGCGTTGCGCAGTGGCCGTCACACGAGCGCCCGAGACCACCAGCGCACGCTGCTCGTCCACATCGGCGAGATCGAGTTGCTTCTCTCTATTATCCATGCCTACGGCGACCGGACCCTCGACGGATTGCGAGAACCTGCCCCCGCTGTCGACTGCAAATGCCTGCTGCCCGAACAATAGCATCACTGACAACAGCAGGCTGAAAACCGGGCGTGTGATTTCATTATGACTGTTCATAGCGGCTCTCCCACCCGGTCAGTCCCAACGGTCATGACCGCGACGGCCTCTGTCATGGTGGTGTCTTCCTTTATCCTTGCCGCGGGAGATGCGGCCATAACTCCGGCTGCGCGGGTAGTCGCGGTGACGGTAGTAGCGATCACTGTAGCGATGGGAATGGTCGTGATCATAGTAGTGGTTCAAGCTCAGGCCGAGGAACAACCCTCCCACAAGGCCGTAGGGGTAGTCATAGTAATCGTAATCGTGGGCCTGGGCCGGTGCCGCCATGACTGCTGAAGCCATGACCATGCTTGCCAGGATAAGGGCTTTCGCTTTCATGATATCTCTCCATTTCAATGTGCCTATGCTAAGCATATGGAGCCATGGCTGAACGAAAGCTGAACGGAAACGAAGGGGGTTTTTGCTGACTACGCCCGATACCCAGCCACCGCGCGGGCGACTGGATCACAGGGAGTTCCATAGACAAGCCGCATATCGATGCAAACAATCAGTATGAACGCGAATAAATAAAATCGATACGCCCAAACAGGATAGAACATGGGTCCTGTCCCACGGCATTTCCACACTCTGATACGGGTGAGATTATCGCGGTCGCCGAATTGGCTTTCATTCGCGTTCATTTGCGGACGCATACAGACCATTCTCGAGCAGACCGTTTTGCTGCAGCACTTGAGCTATCTTTTTGCATTGTCTGGCGAGACGGCTGAGATCGGAGAAACCGGGTACAAAACCGTCCTCCAGCCTCGCCTCCCACTCATCCAGTTCTGTCTCAAGGTAGAGAAGCAGCTTGCTGGAGCACCCCTGGCATGCATCGCCACAGAGCTCCTCCTGCGACAGTCCAAAGGGGATCTGGGATCGCACCTGCCCTATGAGCTGTCGCATCGCGGTTCGTGTATCCGGTTTTCGCCGTTTGCTCTTCACTGCTGATCGTCCGGGGCTCTACGCTGTAGGAACAGGGATTCATTAATGCGCCTGTAGTCAGACTGGGGCATCGATGGCCACCATCCTTGTTTGATCCGGGAGTCTGAATAGCTCGAATATTACTCCAATATGAACGGTAGATGACAGCGATCAAGGCAAACCACCCATAAACATTATAGAATTGGCGAATATAAGAACAGTCAATCTCAAGTTGCATATCGACTTGGAGGAGGTGGCACGACACATCGGGGCACGAACTCCTGGTGGTAAGTAGGTTCGATTTTCGATTCACCCTGAAAAATCCAAAAAAAACAAAGCCATATCAATAAACAAAGACCCAGCTGCCTGACACCTCCGAGCCGCTCGGATGCAAGCAATAGCAAGTTATCTATCGATGCCCTCAGGCATAGCTACTTATACCAACTCACACGAATGAGGATAACTTTATGCGACCAACCAACCCCATTGCCTCCCTTTTGGGAAGCTCTCCATTCAAACCGCTGCAGATGCACATGGAAAAAGTCCGGGAGTGTATCGCGGAGGTTCCCGGCCTGTTCGATGCCCTCATCGCCCGAGATCAGGAGAGACTGACAGCCGCCAAGGAGAAAATTTTCGACCTGGAGCATGAGGCCGACAGTATTGAAAACGACATCCGCGCACGCTTGCCGAAAAGCCTGTTCATGCCGGTGGACCGAAGAGACCTGCTCGAACTGCTGGAGATGCAGGACAGCATCGCCGATACAGCGCAGGATATCGCCGGCCTGATGATGGAGCGTGATATGTCGGTACCGCCCGACATGGGTGAACCGTTACAAAAGTTCGTACAGAGGTGTGTCGATACCTGCAACCAGGCAGCCACCATCATCGAGGAACTGGACGAACTGATCGAAATGGGATTCAGAGGAATTCGTGCGGACAAGGTCGAGGAGATGGTCGAGGAACTCGGCAGGGTTGAGGACGAGACCGATGAGATGGGCATGGCCTTGTCCCGCAGTCTTTTCGCCCAGGAAGAGAGCATGAACCCGGTATCGGTCATGTTCTGGTACCAGATCATCCAGTGGATCGGCGACCTGGCGGACTATGCGGAGAAAGTGGGTGATCGCATGCGATTGATGATCGCGCGCTAATGAAAACCGTATCGGTCTCCTTCAGAGGTTTCCGAGACACGGTCTCAACACTCAAACGACCCGGTCACGCTCTCATTGCGCGACCTCGCCAAAACTGAAAATCGGGGATTTCAACGTGGAAATCATTAACGAATGGGGAGCAGTCTTCATCACCCTGGCCGTCATATTCGGCCTCTACATGAGCTGGGGAATCGGCGCCAACGATGTGGCGAACGCCATGGGCACATCGGTGGGTTCTGGTGCGATCACGGTAAAACAGGCAATTATCATCGCCGCCATTTTCGAATTTTCAGGCGCATTCATAGCCGGTGGGTCGGTCACCAAGACCATCCGCAAGGGCATCATCGATCCCAGCAGCATTGCCGGCAGCCCGGAACTGCTGATCTACGGCATGCTGGCCGCACTGCTGGCCTCCGCGATCTGGTTGATGATCGCCTCGTCGCGTGGCTGGCCTGTCTCGACCACCCACTCCATCGTCGGCGCCATCGTCGGTTTCGCCATGGTCGGTATCGGCGTGGATGCGGTCAACTGGGGAAAGATAGGCAGTATCGTCGCCAGCTGGATCGTCTCGCCACTGGTGGGAGGCTTCATCTCGCTGATATTGATGATCAGCATACGAAAGCTGATCCTGAATACCGAAAACCCGTTTGCCAAGGCCAAGACCTGGGCACCGGTCTATGTCTTTCTGGTCGGCTGGATCGTCTCCCTGGTGACGCTGTTCAAAGGCCTCAAGCACCTCAAACTGGAGCTCAATATGTTTGAGAGCCTGGTAGTCGCCACCCTGATCGGCATCATCGTCGCTTTCATCGGCAAACTGATGATCAGTAAGGTCGAAATCGATGACGAGGCCGATCGGGAGTTTCACTTCGCCAGCGTGGAGAAGGTCTTCACGCCGCTGATGATCTTCACCGCCTGCGCCATGGCCTTCGCCCACGGATCAAACGATGTCGCCAACGGTATCGGCCCCATGGCCGCGGTGCTGTCACTAGTCAACAGTGGCGGTGATATCGCCCAGAAAGCCCCGTTACCGGTGTGGGTGCTGTTTGTCGGTGGCGCGGGTATAGTCATCGGCCTCACCACCATGGGCTACAGAGTCATGCAGACCATCGGCACCAAGATCACCGAGTTGACTCCGACCCGTGGTTATTGCGCCACTTTGGCGGCAGCCACCACCGTGGTGATCGCATCGAAGACCGGCCTGCCGGTCTCCACGACACAGATTGCCGTCGGTTGCGTAATGGGAGTCGGCTTGGCCCGTGGTATCGGCGCTATCGATCTGCGGGTGGTGGGCAACATCGTCGTCTCCTGGGCCGTCACACTGCCGGCCGGCGGCATCCTTGCCGCCGTCATCTTCTTCGTGCTGAAGGGTATCTTTGGTTGACTGCGAGTTGCAGGCGGACAGAGAAGCACCATCAGTCAGGTGCTTCTCCCACCCGAGCCATAGCAATTAATTATCGAGCACATGGATAAACTACCCACTCAGCCTTTTGAAAAGACCAAAAAGATCAAAGGCATGACATTTCCGGATTGTGTCTCCTTCAGGCAACTGCTGATCACCGGCCCCCCGGGGTCGGGAAAGAGCACCTCGATCAGACAGTTGGGGGGATGGTCCGAGGAGGGCTACATCGACTTGTCGTTGAACGGGTGGTGGACGGCACAGAGCCTCTCGCTACGCCCCAGGGAGATCCACCTGGGCTTTCCCTTCAAAGGCATACTCAAGGCCATGGCAGTCTTTGAAAAACGCTGGATAGAAGCCTCGCCGCCCTTGGTACTCGACCTCGAAAGAATAGTCCTGCCCCCTGCGAAACGTTTCTTTTTCTCGGTCGACTGGAGAAAGCGTTATGTCTTCGAGTTCCTGCTTCCCCAAGCCGAAGATCTGCTGGAGCAAAGACTGAAGCGGGCAAAACGGGGCACCCATCACGTGGATAAGGCCGTAGACATGGAAAGGATAGAGAGACAGTTATCGGTCTACCGCCAGGTGGCCAGACATCTTCATCAGCACGACATCTGCGTCTACGTCCGTGAAGGGGCGCAAGGCATTCCTTTACAGATCATCACTTAGAGCATATTCGCCATGAATGATCCGAGCGTAAAGAGCAAAAAGGGCCTGGTCAAACTGATCAAGCAGGCCTTTTCCGGCCTCTCCCGCTGTGAGGAGATCGATCTCAAGGAGTCATATCACCTGCACGGTAGCAATGTTAAGGTGCCCATCCGCTGTTACCCGCTGCAGATCAATCTGCCTCCCGATGGCAAGACGCTGCATCTCTATCCCGAGAGTCTGACCAATGTGGTCGACAACAGCTGCAACTCAGACAGCTTTATCGTTTTCGATCCGGAAACCTACTTCAGGGAAGTCAGTGGTTTTTTCCGTATCGACGACGGTGAAAAACTGGTGATTGGAGCTCAGGACAAGGCACGTCAAAAGGCATTTCTCAATACGGTACAAAGTGGTTCGGAATTTGTTTTTTCGATCCTCAACGAAGATGGCAATCTCATATTCCGCGACCACTCCCCCAAATACGGAAGCTGCATGTCGCCCCTGTTGAAAGATAAAAAGATGAAGCGAATCGCCACCTGGCGACACAAGAAACTTAAGAGGATCCGTAAACTGTTCGATGGGAATATCGACATACTTCCCGAGAAAAATGCGCTCGCCCTGCTGCTGGAAGTAAACCGCATCCTGGAAAAAGAGGCGTTTCGCGAACTCGACAGCGAAGGCAAGCCGGGGGGTGTCGTCCGCCTGCCCGATGACATGATCCCGGTCGTAATCGGCGACTTGCACGGCAAGGTTGACAACCTGTTTGTCATTTTGAGCCAGAACGGTTTTCTGGATGCCATGGAGCAGGGTAAGGCGTGCCTTGTGATACTGGGTGACGCGGTTCACTGCGAAGAGGAGGGACACTACCAGGAGATGGAGAGCTCCATTCTGACCATGGATGTAATCCTGACTCTCAAGCGCAGGTTCCCGAAGCAGGTCTTCTACCTGAGGGGAAACCACGACGGTTTTTCAGACGAGATCTCCAAGGGTGGAGTGGCCCAGGGCCTGCTCTGGAAAAAGGCATTGAACAAGGCCCGGGGCAAAGCCTATCGCAGGGAGATGCAACGATTTTACGATCTGCTCCCCTATGTCGCCTGCTCGAAACATATGGTCTGTTCACACGCGGCGCCACCTACCTCCAAGGTGAGCCTGGAGATGCTGGTCAATATTCGGAGTCATGCCGAGCTGGCCAGGGAACTGATAGAAAACCGCCTGCAAAAACCCAGCCGCCCCGGCGGCTATTCCAAAAGCGACGTCAAGCGGTTGCGCAAGCTTTTCGATCTCCCCGCCGATACCCCGGTCATCGTGGGCCATACCCCGATAACCATGGATGATACGATATGGAGCAATGTCGGCGATATCGAGAATCACTTCATCGTATACGGCGGCAACGACAAATGGATCGGCGTCATGACCCTTTTGGGGGAGAGGATGTACCCGCTGACCTATCCGGCTGAGCCGGTGGTCGACTATATCAACAACATCGCCGATTCTTAACCTGTCCTTTTTATGTGGAATGGTGGGGCAGGGCCCCACCGAATACTATTTTGCGTCCAGCAGGTGCAGGCGTTTTCTGCCTTTTTTCAATTTGAGTTCCACAATCTTCAATTGCGCTTCCAGACGTTTGCGCTTACAGATGCGTTTCTCCTCCTGCAGTCTGCGCTGCAGGTGATTCCTGCTGGCTTCAAGCCGCTTGAGTATGTCATCGACGCTATCGTGATCATTGCCGTCACTGCCCTTCCCCTTGTCAAGGAACTTGCGCAGGCGCCGAATCAGTTTCTCGGTCTTCATGCTCGATCAAACAGCCTCGTGCTACAGCAACAGGAAACTATTAGCCCTAATCCTCTGTGATCTCCTCAGGCGGTATTACCGTTTTTGCCATTCGCTTGGCAAAATAGTAGATGCGTTTCTGCTTTTCGATGATATCGACTTCCGTGGTATAGGCTTCTATGCGGTTGGGCTCTTCGGCCACCAGCCTCGAAGCCTCGTGCACGGCCGCGGAGTTCGCCATCTTGTTGATCTCATCCTTCATTGCGATAACGGCCTGCGCCACCTGGGTATTGAGTTGTGAGACAGCCTGCACGGCCCCGTCCACAGCCCTTTTCACCAATTTGTGAAACCCGTTGAGCACCTCTTTGGTCGGATCGCTGATGGAAAAACCGTGGTCGATGCGTTCATGCCCCAGGGCGACCATGTTGGTCTCGATGGTATCGCCGATATTCTCCAGGTCGCCCACTGCCTCCATCAGTGAGAGGAACTCCGCAGTCTGGTTGTCGGTCATCGACTGTTTACTGATCTTACCGAGATAGTCGATGATCTGCTCATAGAGGATATCCACCTCATCGTCGAGCAGCGCCACATCATCGAGAGACTTGCGATCGCCGGTGAGTATCGCCGGCATTATCTTGTCCAGCATCGCATTGACCCGCTCCCCCATGTGCAGCACCTCCAGGCGCACCCTGTCCAGTGCCAGGGAGGGAGTGGAAAGCAGTTCATCATCCAGATACTTCG
This sequence comes from Candidatus Thiodiazotropha sp., assembly GCA_050292275.1. Lineage (GTDB taxonomy): Bacteria > Pseudomonadota > Gammaproteobacteria > Chromatiales > Chromatiaceae > Thiodiazotropha. The sequence goes on along the minus strand of JBNKLI010000050.1, from coordinate 31,623 downwards.
CGCTGACGGCCAATCCCTCCTCCTCGAGCAGCCGGTCAGGTACCAGCCACTCAACCAGACGGGCCAACTGCGCGGTAAACCAGATGAAAATGAGCGTGTTCGCCAAATTGAAAATGGTATGGGCGTTGGCAATCTGCCGGGGCGTCTCGGCGCCAAGCCTCTCTATCCCCGAGAGTTCCGCATGGCTTGGGGAGAGGGTGGTGACGAAGTCGGCAAGCTGAGGGATGAACATCACCCACAACGCCACCCCTGCAACATTGAAAATTATATGCACCAGGGCAGCACGCACCGCCTCCCTCGGCTTGCCGATCGAGGCGAGCAAGGCGGTGACACAGGTGCCGATGTTGGCGCCGAAGGCCAGGGCGATGCCGGCGGGCAGGGTAATGAAGCCCTGGCTGGCCATCACGATGACAATTCCGGTGGTGGCCGACGAGGACTGGATCAGGCCGGTGAAAGCGGCGGCTACCAGAATGCCCACCAGCGGACTCTCCATACTGATCATCAGGTCGAGAAAAGGCTGATAACTGCGCAACGGTTTCATCGCGTCGCTCATCACGCTCATGCCGAAGAACACCAGTCCCAGACCCATCAGCATGGCACCATAGTGCTTGATACGCTCCTGCTTGGAGGCGAACAGCATGGTGAAACCTATACCGATCATCAGCAGCGCGGCCTTGGTCACCTTGAAGGCGACGATCTGAGCGGTGATGGTGGTACCGATATTGGCTCCCATGATGACACCTATGGACTGCGACAACGACATCAATCCGGCGGTGATGAAACCGACCACCAGCACTGTGGTAACCGAAGAGGATTGAATCACCGCGGTGACGAAGGCGCCGGTTGCGGCACCCATGAAACGATTCGACGTCAACCTGGCGAGTATATTCTTCATGCGTTCGCCAGCTACTGCCTTCAATGCATCCGCCATCTGCTCCATCCCGAACAGAAACAGGGCGAGCCCGCCGAAGAGTTTCATTCCCATCACGCCCCATTCGACCCCCTTCTCGGCAGTGTCGGCCGCGAACGCCGGCAACGCCATCAACAGGCCGCTCACAGCGAGCAGCAGGATGAGGGTTTGTTTGGGATATGACCTGGTGTTGTGAATAAGCTTACCGGGGAACATTTCAGTTGCTCTCTTGTTCTTGTTGTTGTTCTTCTTGTTCTTCTTGCTGTTCTTGTTGTTCTTCTTCAGCCTTGACCACCATCACAGGCAGAGGACAGAGCTGCACCACACGCTCAGCGACGGAACCCAGCATGAGGTGCTTGAGCCCCGTCTGTCCCTTGCTCCCCATGATCACCATTGAGGCATTTATCTTTTCCGCGACCTGCAGAATGCGGGTGGGGGGAAGACCGATGACCAGCATCCGCTCATCGCGCTTCAGGCGCTGCCTGGTGGCGTATTTTTTTCTGAATTCCCGAATGAACTCATCGAGCATGGCCCGGGCGGCATCCTGCATCCTGGCGAACTTTTTCTTCTTGATCATGGCTGAGTAGTACCCCGGCATATCCACCGGGTCATGCACTACATGCAGGACCACTACCCTTACCTTGTAACACTCCGCCAGCTCATACGCCTTGAGCAATGCTACCTCTGCCTCTGCTGAAAAGTCGACTGGCACCAGAATGGGTTGTTTGGCCGTTTTCTCGGGCATGCCCGGTCTCCTCCCACATGAATTATCGATTTTTTCTAACTACATCATCCTATCTGTCGTTCTATCCTCACTTTTACTACCGAACGTTCATCGGATTCAATAACCGTCATTCGATGCCCCTGCTCGTCAATCCAATCACCCTCCGAGGGGATGTGACGCAGCCGGCTTACCATCAGTCCGCCCACGGTCAGGGCCTCTTCCACCGGGAAGTCGACATGCAGGATATCGTTGATCTCGGAAATCGGCATCCGGCCGCTCACCAGATGGCTGTTTTCATTCTCGTGTTCGATATAGATTCTGCGTTTCGGCTGGTACTCATCAAAGTCGTATCCCACATCGATTTCACCAACCACCTCCTCGAACACATCCTCCATGGTGAGAATTCCGATGGCCGAGCCGAACTCATCGACCACAACGGCCAAATGATCTTTTCTCGCCTGCAGCATCGGCAGCGCCCGGTCGATGGTCTGTCTCGGCGAAAGATAGAGCACCGGGCTGATATAATCGGCAATCGGCTTCTCCTCCAGGTCAGGCTGCATCAAGTCCCAGGTATCGAGGGTGAGGATACCTTTGACATTGGTGATATTGCCGCGATAGACCGGCAGGCGATTGTAGCCATGCTTCATCACCAGCCTTATCGCCTCCTTCATGTTGCGCACCTCATTGAAACCCACCACGTCCGGCAATGGGATCATCGCCTCACCGACCGTGGTATCGGCGAAACGAATGATCCGCCGTATACGTTTGCGATCGATGGTCTGCATATCGGAGGTCGTCTCGGAGACATCCAGAAGCACCCGCAGCTCTTCACGGGTAATGAACATATTCTGCGGCACCGTACCGCCACCGACGATCCGGGTGGCCAGGCGCGCAACCCGGCTGAAGATGAAGATCACCGGGTAGAAGACAAAAGAGAAAAAGCGAAGCACATAGATCAAACGGCTGGCCAGATTGTCCGCCTCCTGCTGGAACACGCTCTTCGGCACCACCTCGCCGAAGATGAGCAGGATAGGGGTCAATACGATCACCGAGATCAGATCGCCGGTCTTGCCGAACAGGTCGATACAGACCAGGGCTCCCAGGGTTGAGATGGTGACGGTGGCGATGTTGGTGCCGACCAGGGTAGTTCCCAGAATCACATCAGGGGTCTTGAACAACCTGAGCAGCAGCTTGGCGCCGCGATTGCCGATCTTAGCCTGATGTCGCAACTTCAGCTTGTCGGAGTTCACCATGGCGATCTCCGACCCGGAGAAAAACCCCTTGAGCAGCAGGAAGAATAGGATCAGCAGCAGTTCAACGCTCCAGTTCATTCTCTACCTCATCTGATTGTGTATCCACGCCCGCCTGCGGCTCACTCGATGTCTGTTCCGCGGCGGCCTCCTGCTCGTCCTGAACTTCGGCACCTTCATCCTCCATCTGCGGCGGCTCTTCTTTGCTGGAGACGATCTTTCTCACCTGGACCTTGCTGATACGCAGTCCCTTGACCTCTTTTACGATGAACTCATAACCCTCGTATCGAGTGGCATCCCCCTCTTTCGGCAGACGATCGAAGAGACGGAAGACCACACCGCCGATGGTTGCCATTACCGGGTCCTCGATATCGAAATTGGTAAGGTTGTAGAAGTCGGTCAGGCGCATATCACCGGGTACGATATAGCTGTTCTCGTCCTCCTCCTGGTAATACTCCAGACCCGCCATCTTTCCGCTGATCTCGCCGAAGATGAAGGTCAATACATCCTTCATGGTGACAACACCCAATACCTCGCCATACTCGCCCAGAACAATGGCGATACGGGTATTGTGAGCCTGGAAGTAGTCGAACATCTCATCGACTTTTTTCGTTGGCGGAACGAAATGGGCCGGCTTGATGATCATCTCCAGTGTCACCTGCTCGAGATCACCGCCCCCTCTCACGAGACGCAGAATATCCTCCGAGTGGATAAAACCGATGACATTGTCCCAGTGTCCCTGGTAGACCGGAATTCTCGGATGCCGGTAACTGCGAAAGGTCTCGATCAACTCAGGCACCGGGAGTGCGGCATCGAGAAACTGGATACGCGGCCCCGGGGTCATGACACGGGAGATATCGGTCTCCGAGGCCTCCAGCACATTGTCGATCAACACCCGCTCCGTTGCTTCGATGACGCCGCTCTCCTCCCCCGCTTCCAGCAAGGTACGCAGTTCATCGGCATGGAGCAGGTTCTCGCGACCTATCGCCTCGCCCACGATCAGGGTGGTGATGCGGTCGGCCACCGATCGCACCGCCTCGCGCAATGGGGTGATCAGGACTATCCATCTTGGCAGGATGCGCGCGGTGAGCCGGGTTGTGAACTTCACCGGGAAACTGACCGCGATAGTCTTCGGAGTGACCTCGCCGATCAGCAGCAGCAGCGGCACCATGATCAGAATATTGAACCAGCCGATATCCGCATCGCCGAGCAGCAACAGCAGGATCGCCGCCATGTTGGCGGCCGAGGCGATATTGACCAGTTCGTTGCCGCACAGGATGGAGATTATCAGGCGTCTCGGTTCATCCAGCATGGCATGGATGCTCTCGGAGTGTTTGTCCCTGCTATGGCGAAGTTTCTGCAGATCGATTCGGCTGAGCGAGAAAAGCGCGGTCTCCGAGCCCGAAAATATGGCCGACAAGGTGAGCAGGAACATCTGCAAGATGCCGCGCAGCAGCAACTCCCAGTCTACATCGCCGAGCCCCAGGGACTCGATTAGTGTTCTCAACTCTTCCATTAAATCGTCCGTATTGGCAGCCAGCCATCGCAGTTAGGAGCAGAGTAATGAGGTGATCTATCCGAAAAAGACTGATTGACTCAGAACCCCCATAAAATTATCGGCCATAAAATGGGGTTGTGCCGAACGGAAGCCTGAAATGTTCGTTACAACGGCACTCGCGGCACAATCCCGATTATTGTTGTTCGTGGTAAATATCGTTATGTTCAGATCGTCGCAAGGAGCAATATCCACTGCGACTCAGACAATCCTACATTAAAACGGCACTGCAGATGAAATGCGGGTTCGGGAAAACCCTGACATCATCCAGATAAAACGATATCAAACCAATCAGAGTAAGCATACAACCCATAGCCTATAATTGTTACAAAATTATGGCGCATTGATGATAACAATCAACCGACTGACCTCTGATTCGCCCCTGATAAGATCGACCGGATGAGTGGTTGATAACGATATATTCAGCCAGGCTGCGATCCGCCTGGATAAATAGGTCAATTGCGGATAAGGAATAAACGACCAGCACCAGAGTCAAAGGATCCGATCGATATGATAAGAAAAATAGTCTTACCAACCATATTCGCATTTCTCGCCTACGGTTTCTGGATCAGCCCCGACTTCAAGCAGATCGCCGCCGGTGTTGCCATCTTTCTGTTCGGCATGCTCTCCCTGGAAGAGGGTTTCAAGGCATTTACCGGTGGCGCGCTCGAACGCATCCTGCGCAAGAGTACCGATCACTACTGGAAGAGCCTCAGCTTCGGCATTGTCAGCACCACCATCATGCAATCCAGCTCCCTTGTGTCGGTTATCACCATCTCATTTATCAGCGCCGGGCTGATCACCCTGGCCGCGGGGATCGGCATCGTCTTCGGCGCCAATATTGGCACCACAACGGGGGCCTGGTTGATTGCCGGGCTCGGGCTGAAGGTCAAAATCTCCGCCTACGCCATGCCGATGCTGGTTTTCGGCATCATCATGATATTCCAGAAATCCAAAACCTATAAAGGCTTCGGCTATATCCTGGCCGGTCTAGGCTTTCTGTTTCTCGGCATCCACCATATGAAGGAGGGCTTCGAGGCCTTCAAGTCCACCATCGATCTCACCGAATACGCCTTGGCCGGCTATCCAGGGCTGTTTCTGTTTGCCGGCATCGGTATATTCGCTACCGTCGTCATGCAGTCGAGCCATGCCACCCTGGTGCTGATCCTCACCGGTCTCGCCGCAGGGCAGATCACCTACGAAAACGCCCTGGCATTGGCAATAGGTGCCAATGTGGGTACATGTATCACCGCGATCCTCGGCTCTCTCAGCGCCAACGTGGAGGGCAAACGCCTGGCGGCCGCCCACCTCATCTTCAATGTCATTACCGGGATCATCGCCATCCTGTTCATCAAGCAGTTCCTCTGGGGCGTGGAACAGATCAGCGCCCATACGGGCATCGCCGCCGACGACTACACCCTGAAACTTGCCGTTTTCCACACCCTTTTCAATACTACCGGAGTGGTTGTGATGAGCCCGTTGATCGGTCGCCTGGTCAACTCATTGATGCGGCTGTTGCCGGCGAAGGAGGTATCGGTTGTGGGGCCCAAATATATCACGGCCTCCACCATGGAGTTTCCCGATACGGTGATGGAATCGGTGCGTAACGAAACGCTTTACCTCTATGAAAACGCACTCGAAGTCATCGCACACGGCGTCAGTCTCCACCGGGAAGACATCTTTTCTGAAGGCGATCTCTCGGAGATCGTCGAAAGACCCCACAAAGTCATCGATATCGATATCGACGAGGTATATGGCCGCAACGTCAAAGTGTTGTATGGCTCGATCACCAGCTTCATCTCCGAGGCCCAGACCCAGATCACGGCGGAGTTCTCGGAAGATCTCTACTCCATGAGACTGGCGGGACGTCATATCGTCGAGGCGTTGAAGGATGTGAAGCACTTGCGCAAGAATCTGGCAGCCTATATGGTTTCCGACAATGAGCATATACGTGCGGAGTACAATAAATTCAGATTGCTGATCGCCACTATCCTGCGCGAACTCGAAGTCTTGCACGAACAGTCAACGGATCCGGAAAATCTCACCATACTCAATCTGGACAGCCTGAAAGCGCAGATCGAAGAGGCGGATGTGGTTGCCAACGGCACCCTCGATAAGCTGATCCGCAGACGGCTGATCACCGAAAAGATGGCCACGTCGATCATGAATGACAGCGCCTATACTTTTGACATCTGCAAGAATCTGATAGAAATGGCTGAGATTCTGTTAGCGGCACGGGCCTTGGATCTCAGAGAGGCAGAAAAGGATATCGCCCTCGATGATGAGGAGATCGAGGCGATAGTCGAAGAGGTCGAAAACGAACAATAGAGACACCAGCGACACTGAAGAGGTGCTGCCATGCCCCCACCCGAGAAAATCGTAAAAAAACTGAAAAATCTGCTCGATGCAGGCAAGAAAACGGATCAAGCCAAGTGTGAGCGCATCGCCGACCTGCTGAAGAAGCTGAAAAAACAGGAGCGCAGCGCCAAGGATAAGTTGGCCGGCGAGAAGGACCAGACCAGGCGAAAACGCCTCGCCACCCAGGTCAAGATCATTCATACCCAGCGCAAAAAGGCGATTCGGCGTTTCAAGGAACTGAAAAAAAAATGTAAGGCGGAATAGTACTTAGTCGAGAGAAGAAAAACCGCAACTTTACGCCAATCACCGCAAAATGCCGCGAATCGATTCGTTATGTGGTCTCTAATTTTCGTGTATTTGCGGTGAATCTTCTTGGAGCGAGCCTTGCAGCACCATGAATAGTTAAGATGCCCGCATTCAATGAAGAAGTGCCAAGCCTGTTCGGTGGATATCATTGGTAGTTCGCCAAGGCATTACGCAGGCGCTGTCGAATCGCGTCACGCAGACTCGAGGGTGACACGACCTCCACATCCGGACCGTACTTCAGCAGATCCATCAGCAGCTCCGATGGATTCCCATACGGCAGGATCAACTCGAAACGCCCATCCTCGAGCCAGCGACTGCGCTGTTTGGAGTGCCACACCTGGGATGCCACCCAGCGTGCGGCATGCGGGGTGAAACGTACCACTGCCAGGTTCTCAGCAGATCCCGAAAAAATGCCATAAGTATCGCCGAAATGGCGATCGAGCACTGCTTCATCCACATCTTTCGCAGCCTGACTCAATTGTCGCGCATCACGAATCGCATCCAGAGAAAAGGTCCGCAGGCCTTCACGAAGATGGCACCATGCATCCAGATACCAGTTGTCACGGTAGTGGGTGAGCCGTTGCGGCGAAACCTCGCGCCGGGAACTTTCGTCCCGGGAACGGTTCTGGTAGACCAGTTCCAGCCTGTGCCTTGCAGCCAGAGCGCCCGCGATCAGGGAAAAATGGGAACTTACAGGCCGCGCCGTGGCCCGTATCAGGCGGATTCTGCTCGAGATCGGCTGCTTCTGCCCCGGCTGCAGATCCAGTAATGCATCTATTTTGCGCCGCAGGGGCTGCAGATGGGTCTCCAACAATCCTGGCTGCACGCCTTCGAGAAGCTGTTGAACCGCAAGCAGCGCCTGAAGCTCGGAAGCATTGAACCACAGCCCCGGCAACTCGTACATCTCGCCTTCTTTCTGATCATAGCGGTAGCCATTGAGCTTTCGATCGTAGACGACCGGCGCATTGAGATAGAGGCGCATCTCTTCAATGAGGCGTTTCACCGTTGCCCGGGAACACTCGAGATCCTGCTCCAGTCGCTTCCTGGAGACCGGATAGCGGGCTGCCTGCAGGATTCGGTTGAGTTCGAATATCCGGTCAAACCGATCCATGCGGGATTACTCCCTTGGTATGAGTCTGGCGAAATCCGCGGGCTGCACCTTGGCTTGGATCATCCGGGTCGCTCTGAACACGGCAATACCATCATGCAGGATAGCGGACCCCGGGGCCTAAACCGACTTGAGTTTGTGTTGGGCTTTTTCAGGCTCGTCCAGGGACCAGAGCCGCTCCAGGTGGTAAAAATCTCTCACTTTCGGCTGCATCACATGCACCACCACCCCGTTGAGATCCACCAGGGCCCACTCGCCATCATCCAACCCTTCGGTACCGAGGGGAGCCTCCCCCGCCTGCTTCGCCTTGAAGGCCACTGTCTGGGCAATCGCCTTCACATGCCTGTCGGAGGTTCCGCTGGCGATGATCATGAGATCGGTTATACTGGTCTTTCCACGTACATCCAGTACCACTACATCCTTCGCTTTCATGTCGTCCAGCGTATGCAGGACGACGTCTCTGAGTTCTTCTATCTGCATTGAGTCCTGTGTCTGTTGCCTAAACAAGTGTCCGGGTCGCCGGGTAGGCGATTTTACCGGAACTTAAGTTCAAGCATAACCTATTGTGGATAATTTGTATGGGCCGACTGATATAGATGACGATTTTCAATGAGTTGCAAGACATCTTCCGGCACCAGGAACCTGGGGGCGAGCCCCCGCGACAGCAGCCTCCGTATATGACTGGACGAGATTTCGAGCTGGGTGACCGGATGTATCAATACTGATCCCTGGGCTTGCGCTCTGAGCTGTTCCGGGGTCGAGACCCGGGAGGACTCCAACAGCTCCTTCACCCTGGGGTCTACCGGGCCCTGCTCCCCCGGGCGCCGCATAACCACCAGATGGCAGAGTCCAAGGATCTCCTGCGGACGATGCCAGTCGGCAAAACCGTTGAACGCATCCATCCCCAGCAGCAGGCATAGCAATCTGTCCGGCTGCTCCTGGCGCAGTGTTGTAAGCGTATCCACGGTGTAGGAGTCCCCGGCACGCCGTATCTCTCTGTCATCCGCCACGAAGCCCGGCTGATGCCGGATCGCAAGTCGCACCATTTCGAGTCTGAGCTCTGCGGGAGTCTCGGGTTGGTCGCGATGCACCGCTGCATGAAGGGGTATGAAACGTATCTCATCGAGCCCCAGGCCCTGCATCACATCCAGCGCGGTGCGCAGATGACCGATGTGAATCGGATCGAAGGTACCGCCAAAGACACCGATCATAGCCGCGGACCTGCCGATCTAGGGGCGGATATGGCCGTCACCAAGCACGATGTATTTCACCGAGGTCAGCCCCTCCAGACCGACCGGCCCCCGGGCATGAAACTTGTCCGTCGAAATGCCTATCTCGGCGCCCAGGCCATATTCGAATCCATCTGCGAAACGGGTGGATGCGTTGACCATCACCGAACTGGAGTCCACTTCGGTAAGGAAGCGCCGTGCCCTGGTGTAGTTCTCGGTGACGATGGCATCGGTATGCTGCGAGCCGTGGAGATTGATATGCTCGATCGCCTGCTGCAGACCATCGACCACCCGGATAGAGAGAATCGGCGCCAGATACTCGGTGTCCCAGTCATCCTGCGTCGCCTGTCCACAGTCGGTGACAATCTCCCGGGTGCGCTCACAACCCCGGAGTTCGACCCCTTTTTCGCTGAGTGCGGCGGCGAGGTCCGGCAGTGCCCGTTCGGCGATCCCCTGCGCCACCAGCAGGGTCTCCATGGTGTTACAGGTACCATAACGCTGAGTCTTGGCATTCATGGCCACCGCAAAGGCCTTGTCGGGATCGGCCTGATCGTCGATATAGACATGACAGATCCCATCCAGATGTTTGATTACCGGAACCCTGGCCTCCCGGCTGATGCGTTCGATCAACCCTTTTCCGCCCCGTGGAATGATCACATCGATGGCTTCGGGCATGGCGACCATCCTCCCCACCGCCGACCGGTCTGTGGTAGCCACCACCTGCACCGCGTCCCGGGAAAGTCCAGCCTGCTGCAGGCCATCGTGAATAGCGGCGGCGATCGCCATGTTGGAATGGTAGGCCTCGCTGCCCCCCCGCAGCACCGCGGCATTGCCGGACTTCAGACAGAGCGCAGCGGCATCGGCGGTTACGTTGGGCCGCGATTCGTAGATGATACCGACCACCCCCAGCGGCACCCGCATCCGCCCCACCTGAATTCCGCTAGGGCGGTAGTTCATATCAAATATCTCGCCGATAGGATCGGCAAGCGAGGCAATCTGGCGCAGGCCCTCGATCATGCTATCGATCCGCACGGTAGTCAGTTCGAGACGATCCAGAAGCGCGGCGTCCAAACCTTTCTGCACACCTGCCTGCAGATCCTTGGCATTTTCAGCCATCAAGAGATCTCTGGCCTTATCCAGCTCACCGGCAATTGCCTCCAGTGCACTGTTCTTTTGAGCGGTAGTGGCACTGGCAAGCTCCCTGGAGGCCTGGCGCGCCGCCTGGCCGAGCTGATCCATGTAACTGGCGACATCGGAAATATTGTTTAACATGATGATACGGTTTTGGTTAATCCTGAAGACCCGATCAGTGCTGGCTGATCGATCGAAACGCTAAACTTTAACAAATCCCGGACAAAATAACGTCATGTTCAGCCCCTCGCAAATATCCATGAGCCCTGGGGAGAACCCCTGCGCAGACCCGATAATCCATAGTGTATGCATGGAGATCTCGATAGCGCCGGAATTGAACAGCTGAAAACAGTGCTATCCAATTGATTATCAAAATCTATTTAGACTCAAAATGTTTCGCGGATCAAGCCGCTCGGGAGCGTCGGCCGGCATCCGGATGAATTAAAAACGCCATTTCGTACCAAAAAGCTTAAGTTCGACGGATTCCAACCGATCTATAAGAGTGAGTCAAACACGTATTGAGTAAAGCACACCGTCATGATCAAGACCCTTTTAGGCGCCCTGTTGATAGCCGGCTTTACCACTCAACTGTGGGCGGAACAGTTCGTTTTTGATGTCCCCATGTACTCCAAGGGCGCCAGCACCTATTACATTTCGGGGAAGATCGGCGATATGCCAGCCACGGAGTTCATGGTCGATACCGGTTCCAGCTATATGACCATCAACGAAGCCACCCTGGCCGAACTCCAGGCAAATGGGAATCCCCGCTATCAAAGAGATCTGAAGGGCATTCTGGCCAATGGAGATGAGTTGAACGTCCCGGTCTATACGGTAGCCAATGTCTGGATCGGCGATGAATGCCTTTTGAAGGAGGTCGACGTGGCGGTGTTTCCCGGTAAAACGCGCCAGATTCTGGGATTGAGTGCACTGTCGAAGACCGCACCCTTCATCTTTTCCACACAGCCGCCGCAGCTGCAATTGAGTAACTGTCACCTCGCCAAAGTAGAAACCGGCAACCAGACGAAGCTGGCCGCCGGCATCACGACCCCATAGAAGGGGTCCCGCTTCAGTCCGGGTTACTTGCCTTCAGGCATGCTGCTGGCCTCGAACGCACTGAACTCGGCGGCATCGACCTGACCGTCCTGGTTTGCATCAACGGTTTCCCAACCCTTGTAGAGGGCTTCGTTGGCGGTCGCCTCTTCTGCTGAAATTGCGCCGTCTGCGTTGGTGTCGAGTTTGCTGAAGCTGTCCTCTCCAGCTACTGCTGCGGTGAGAAATCCTGCTGCTGCCAGAGCTACTGCGGATTGGAGGATAGTTTTCTTATTCATCGTGTTCTCCTTAACGGAATGTAATGATTTTTAGATCCCAAAAAGCCCGCTGACTAGGGCCTCCGGTGAAACATGAGACAACGCCGGGGAATTAAATTAAGTGAATCCAATCACAAAAAAACAACTTTAATTCCCAGCGCTCAGTGGTTGGCTGATTACTCTTGCTGCTGCGCTTTGCTATCGTCGATTTCAAATGCGCTGAACTCGGCGGAATCGATCCTGCCGTCGCTGTTGGCATCGGCCCTTGTCCACCCTTGATAGAGTGCCTTGTTCTCGATCGACTCTTCGGCCGAGATGAAACCGTCGGCATTCCTGTCCAACTTCATGAATGCATCTTCGCCGGCCGTGACCGTGCTGCATACCCCTCCCAGGGCCAAGATCGCAATCATATGTTTCATACTGGTTTTTGACATCACTTGCTCCTTGTTGATGATTGTTTGGATAGCAGATCCCCGGAATCGGGGACCTGGTCGGAGATGAGACAACGTGAAAGGAATAATTGGCTTGATCCACTTCACAAATTCAGATAACAGCTTGCAGCAGACGATGACTCCAGTAGCGGTGTGAGCAACGGATCACATCTGTGGCAATCCCGCCATACCCCTGGCAAGTTGCTGAAACAGCAGCCAGGGATCCGCCGGATCGAGCCCCTTGATCGCCCTGTCCGCTTGCGCGCAGTCAGCAAGCAGGCGTTGCCAGTGGCCGGCCTGGTGGCGCAGTGACTTGCGCAGGATCGGCTTGCGCCTGTCCCACACCCGATGTTCGGTCATCACCCTCTCCACAGGCTTTCCGTGCGTTACCTCGAATCCCATCTCGGCCAACTGACGAATCTCCCGGCTCAACGCCCAAAGCACCACGGGCGCGGCAATACCTTCCGCCCTGAGTCCCTGCAGGATACGTATCCCCTTGGAAACATCACCATTCAGCAAGGTGTCGACCAAGCTGAATATATCGAACCGGGCGCTGTCGGCCACTGCCTCGATGAGTTGCTCAGGTGTCACCACTCCCTGGCCATACAATAGCAGCAGTTTCTCAATCTCCTGGTTGGCGGCAAGCAGGTTTCCTTCCACCCGATCGGCAAGCATCTGAACCACGCCTGCCTCGGGTATCAATCCAGCGCGACGCAAACGCTGTTCTATCCAGGGCATCAGGCGTCCCCCTTCCACGGGCCATACCTGCACCACCACGCCCAGGCGTTCAATCGCCTGGTACCACTTGCTGTTTGTCTGGGTCCTGTCCAGCTTTGGCAGAGTGATCAGCAACAGGGTATCGATCGCGGGCCGCTCGCAATAGGCACTCAGGGACCTGCCTCCCTCGGCACCGACCTTTGCGCTGTTCAGGCGCAGTTCCAACAGACGCTTTTCGCCAAAGAGAGAGAGACTGTCAGCCGCAGTGTTCAAACCCGACCAATCAAAACCGCTGCCCTGATCCAGCACCTCACGTTCGCTGTAATCCTGTTGGCGGGCGGCAAGCCGGATCGCATCCGTCGCCTCGCGCATCTGCAGCGGTTCGTCCCCACTCACGAGATAGACAGGAGCAAGCTGTTGCTGCAGATGCCCGGTCAGTTGTTCATTGCGTAGTCGCATCGTTCGATCCGTGTGCTACAGGTCCTAATTCAGCGCTTCGAGACGGCGAATGATCTGCTCGGCCATCTCATAGCGCATATCGACCTTCATCAGCTCGATCTCGTTTCTCTGGCCGAGTTCGTCTTCACCGCTGAAACTGAGCTGACGCACCAGCGCCAACTGCTGCTCCACACCCTGGTCAACGCTGCCAGGCAGCCTGGCCCGAAGGGTGGTGGAAAAATGCAGTTCGATGTCAAGGGCCTTGCCGCCCGCATCCACCGACAGCACCCTGCTGGTGAATTTCTCCTCCAGGACCTTCAGGGTCAGCCTGGCCGCATCAACACCGGACGCCATCACCGTACCTCTGCCCCGTAGATTCTCGTAGAGCTGACCGGCCAGAGAGTTTCGATCGGCAGAATCATGGATATAGAGGCCGTTCAGGGCCGCTGATGGCTGCTGATATCCCTTGAGGTGGAATCCGCAGCCTGAGAACTGGATGGATATCAGCACCAACCACAAAGCCCGGCGGAGGAGACACGCGAATTCACTTGGCAACGATATTCACCAGTTTCTTAGGTACCACGATGACCTTCCTTACCCTGGCCTCACCGATGAATTTTTGTACATTCTCATTGGCCAGCGCCAGTGCTTCGATAGCCGGGTTGTCGGCATCGGCCGGTACCTCTATGTTCGCCCTGACCTTGCCGTTGACCTGTACCACATAGGGCAGGCTCTCCTGCACCAGGGCCGCTTCATCGGGTTGCGGCCAATCACTGTCGAGTATCTCATCGCCATAGCCCAGATCAGACCACAGGCGGTGGGTGATATGGGGCGCAATCGGAGCCAGCAGCCGCAACACCAGCGACACGCCCTCATGCAACAGCAGAAGGTCAGCCGTCGTCTCGCCCAGTTTGTAGAGGATATTGGTCACCCCCATACAGGCGGATACCACATTGTTGAATCGTTGGCGGTCGTAATCGTAAAGGGCCTTTTTCAACGACTCATGAATTTCGCGCCTCGCCGTCTTTTGAGTCTCGGACGGTTCAACGCCTGTCGAATCAGGTGCCGGTTTGGCGCGAATTGTCTGCGCCAGTGCCCACAGACGCTTGAGAAAACGGTGCGCACCCTCGACCCCTTCGTCATTCCACTCCAGGGATTGGTCCGGTGGCGAGGTGAACATGGTGTAGAGTCGGACCGTATCGGCACCATAGCGGTCGATTAGCGCCTGTGGATCGACACCGTTGTTTTTTGACTTCGACATCTTTTCAATACCACCGATGGCAACCGGTTCGCCATCCTGGATCAAGCGTGCCGACAGGGGACGCCCCTTCTCATCACGCTCGACCTCCACCTCGGCGGGGTTGTACCAGTGTTTCGACCCGTCCGCCTGATCGCGGTAGTAGGTGTCGGCAACCACCATCCCCTGGGTCAGCAGCCGGGTGAACGGTTCATCGCTCTTCACCAATCCGGCATCACGCAGCAGCTTGTGATAGAAGCGGGCATACAACAGGTGGAGCACCGCATGTTCGATGCCACCTATATAGTGGTCCACCGGCAGCCAGTAGTCGGCACGCTCATCGAGCATGGCATCCGCACCCGGACAGGTGAAGCGGGCATAGTACCAGCTCGACTCCATGAAGGTATCGAAGGTATCGGTCTCCCGCTTTGCCTCGGCCCCGCACCGGGGACAGATGCATGCGGCAAACTGCGGGTCGTTCTTTATCGGGTTGATGGTGTTTTCGTCATAGACGATATCCTCGGGCAGCCGAACCGGCAGATCCTCCAGCGGCACTGGCACGATGCCGCAGCCATCGCAATGGATCATCGGGATGGGCGCACCCCAGTAGCGCTGGCGTGATACGCCCCAGTCGCGCAGGCGGTACTGCTTGGTTTTGCGGCCCTTGCCCCTCTCCTGCAGCCATTCGGCAATGGCATCGAAGGCGGCAGCGGAGCTGAGCCCGTTGAACGGCCCCGAATCCCTGAGAATCCCCTCCTCGATGAAGGCCGCGGCCTGAATATCCAGCGCCGAGCCGTCGTCGGGATGAATCACCTGCCTGATCGGGATGCCGTACTGGCGGGCGAAGGCGTGGTCGCGTTCGTCATGGGCAGGTACCGCCATCACCGCTCCCGTTCCGTAACCCATGAGCACGAAGTTCGCGGCATAGATAGGCACCGCTTCACCGCTTACCGGATGGATGGCGTTGATACCCAGGGGGATGCCTTTCTTATCGGCGGTCTCAAGTTCGGCTTCGGAAGTCCCGCCCTGACGGCACTCCTCGATGAACGCCGCGATGCCCTCATCTGACTCGGCTGCCTTCAAAGCCAAAGGGTGTTCGGCGGCGACTGCGACGTAGGTGACACCCATCACCGTATCCGGACGCGTGGTATAGATGGTCAATTGATCGTCCGTCGTCTCCAGACCGAACACCATCTCTACGCCGAACGAGCGGCCGATCCAGTTGCGCTGCATGGTACGCACCTGTTCCGGCCAGCCTTCCAGGTTATCGATCTCCTCCAGCAGTTCGTCCGCATAGGCGGTGATTCTGACAAACCACTGGGGTATCTCACGACGCTCGACCAGGGCGCCGGAACGCCAGCCGCGGCCATCGATGACCTGCTCATTGGCCAGCACCGTCTGATCCACCGGATCCCAGTTGACCACTGCGTGCTTGCGGTATACCAGATCCTTTTTGAACAGCTCAGTGAACAGCCATTGCTCCCATTTGTAGTAATCGGGCTGACAGGTTGCCAGCTCCCGGCGCCAGTCATAACCGAAACCAAGCCGTACCAGCTGGCCTTTCATATAGGCAATGTTGTCATAGGTCCAACCAGCAGGGGCGACCCGGTTCTTCAGCGCCGCGTTCTCGGCAGGCAATCCGAAGGCATCCCAGCCCATGGGTTGCAGGACGTTCTTTCCCAGCATTCGCTGGTAGCGGGCGATCACATCGCCGATGGTATAGTTGCGCACATGCCCCATGTGGAGCTTGCCGCTGGGGTAGGGAAACATGGAAAGGGAGTAAAACTTCTCTTTACCAGGGTCCTCGATGACCTCGAATGTCTTCTGTTTTTCCCAATATGCCTGCACCTCTGCCTCGATGGCTGCAGGATCGTATGTTTTCTGCATGATCTGGTCCGACTGGAGTGATATTTAACCTGGCTAGCCATGAAAGGCAATAACGCGGAAGCATACATCAGCTCGCCCTGGACAGAAAGGTGCCGCAACAATATCCACGTGAAATCAGCCGCTTGAAAACAGCCTTTCACTTCACCCGGGAAGCACCGGAGTGAGCAAAACAAACGGCACTGTCTGAAATGGCGGGTGAGGGGAGGAGAAGGGATTGGTATCGTTGCGGGGTTGAATCGTGAATGGTCAGGATGCCATTTTCTGTGTATCGCGCAGTGCGCTGAACATGCTTTCAATGACATTATCGATCACATCCAGCCAGGCGGCGAGGACTTTGTCATCGAACTCATCATCGTAGAGCTTCACCGCATCCAGTAGCGCCTCTTCCCACATGGTAAAGTGTTTGCGCTTCACATGCAGCCGGCTGTGAATCCGCCCCAGCATCTCGATATAGAGCCTGAGCCCCGGCTTTCCCTCGGCCGTCTCGGAAAGCATGAACAGGGTTTCGCGCAGTTTCTTTCTTAAATGCGCTATGTCCCTGTTTTCGAAAAAGGCCCTGATCTCGGCGGACTGATTGACGAAATTAGTGTAGAAACATTCGAAAAACCCCGGCGTTGCAGTCACCCGCTGCAAGCTCTGGCGAAATATCACGAGATTCTGTTGATTGATAACTGACATTAAATACTACCTGATCTATCAATCACTTATCGGCAAGATCAGCGCAAACATTAATCGAGGGGAAAGAAAAGGGGTCGGGTTCACTAGTTAGAGTCCTATCAGGGGATAAAATAATCCATATTTCACGATACGGCCGCCAAGTTGCGTCTCCATACCGAGGAGAAGTGGTATATTACGCGCTGCGCCATGAAAATTAACATATATTTTTCATTGACTTTGTAAACTTTACTGAGATGGATTGGCGGGGTCTCAGCCCGCGCAACAATAAATCCATTTCATGGATGACGCAATGTGAGAGCCGATGCGATGAAGTTGATAATCCAGATTCCATGCTATAACGAAGAAAAATCCCTGGCCCTTACCCTTGCGGAGCTTCCCAGAGAGCTACCTGGTTTCGACGAAGTCGAATGGCTGGTCATCGATGACGGCAGCACGGATGCCACACGGGAGGTGGCACGCGACAACGGCGTAGACCACATTGTCGGTTTTACCCGAAATCAGGGGCTGGCAAAGGTATTCATGCTGGGACTGGACGCTTGCGTAAGGCATGGCGCCGACGTGATTGTCAATACGGACGCGGACAATCAATACAAGGCCGAATACATTCCCAAGCTGGCCCAGCCCATACTCGAGGGAAAAGCGGACATGGTGATCGGAGCCAGGCCGATCAAGCTGATCGAACACTTTTCGTTTACCAAGAAAGCGTTGCAGTACTTGGGTAGCAGCGTAGTGCGCAAGGTCAGCCAAACCGAAATACCGGACGCCCCCAGCGGCTTCAGGGCTTTCAGCCGTGATGCCGCGATGAAACTCAATGTGTTCAATGAATACACCTATACCCTCGAAACCATTATCCAGGCCGGTATGAAGCACATGGCGGTAACCTCCATCCCCGTCGGAGTCAACGCTGACCTGAGGCCTTCGAGACTGGTCAAAAGCATTAGCAGCTACATCAAGAAATCGATAGTCACTATTCTGCGTATCTTTGTCGTCTACAAGCCATTCCGCTTCTTCCTCATAACCGGTCTGATTCTTTTTGGCATGGGAATGATATTGGGTTTGCGCTTTCTCTATTACTATCTGTTCGGCGATGGACAGGGCCACATACAGTCGGTAATCCTGGCCGGTGTGATGATGGGTATCGGCTTTCAAACCATTCTCGTAGCCTTCATCGCCGATCTGTTGAGTGTCAACAGAAAATTGCTGGAAGATATTCAGTACAGGCTCAGAAAACTGGAATCTCAACCCGATCAGAGCGGATGATTACGCATCAATCCCGTCCGCCCCCAAGCCTCCTGACCATAACGATCAGCGGCAGGTAGGCAAGCAGCGCAATGGGCATTCCATATCCAGGCCAAACGGCAGCCGACCACGCCAACGGACAGAGCCACAACAGATTGATCCACAAACATAATAGAATTACCCAGCGATGCGCCCTGGCTCGGGAACGCTGTGGCGACATTCCGCGCAGGATGTAGCTGGATTGGCGGCGTCTGGCCAGATGTTGATAGGCATGCTTGGCATGGGGCTGATACCACTTATCGCCATTCGATATTCGAATCATCAAAGTCCATGTGGCATCGGCCACGAACAGACCCATCAGGATCAACCAGCTCCATAGCGTAATGGAATAGGCCCCGGCGGTGTAAAGGGCAAAGACGCCCAATGCATACCCGATAAAACCGCTCCCCCCATCCCCCATGAAAATCCTGGCAGGCGGCCAGTTCCACAACAGAAAACCGGCCACACAGGCCGCCAGCGCCAGCAGTAGGAAAGCAGACTGCATTCCGGACTGGCCGAAGAGCAGAATCGACGCAGCGGCGCAAAGCACCGTGATACCTTGAAGGCTGGCGATACCATCGATACCGTCCATGAAGTTGTAGAGATTCAACAGCCAGACCAGACCGAGTACGAACACTATATTGAAAACCCAGCCTTGCAGGGCAAGGCCCGGCCAGACCTCGACCCGCGGCATCCCCAGCAATGCCACCGCGAACGCCGCCGCAATGAGATGGAAGCTGAACCGCACTGCGGCGGAGAGATGTCTGTGATCATCGACAAACCCGATGATCGCGACCAGTCCCCCCCCCGATAACAGTGTCAGGAGTAGTGAATCGTCATGTTCGATAGCTGCAGGAGAGACGAACAACATCCAGAGCGCCAGTGCCAGGTAGACGGCCACAAAGGCAATCCCACCACCCCTCGGTGTTACCACCAGGTGAGAACTGCGATTGTTCGGCCGGTCCATCAATCCACGGCGCAGCGCATAGCTACGCGCCACCCCTGTCAAACCCAGGGACAGCAGAAAACCCAGAATGATCACCCAGACCAACGACAGGCCCTCGATATCCATGCTTCATCCATGGCCCGCACTCACCATCTCCTCTAAAGCCTGTTCCATTGTGATGACTGGACTCCACCCCAATCGCTCCCGGTTTTTAGCGATATCCACCTGCAGATCCTCGCTCAACCTGGCGATCACCCCCGATCGTCCGGTGAGCAATCCAGCGATCCGTAGAAGCGCTGACGGCACCGGGAACAGCCTGACCTCACAACCCATGGCATGGCCCAGCTTACGAATCAGTTCCGGGGTTGACAGATCCTCGCCGTCCGACACCAGGAACACCTCGCCTGCCGCTGCCGGGTGCTCGATACAGCAGCGCAGAAAATCAACGAGATTCTGAATACTCAAGAAACTACGGCGATTGTCAATCCCGCCCAGGGGCAAAGGCAAGGCCCGGCGGATCAGCGCCATCAAACTCTCGAAGTTCCCCTTGACTCCGGCCCCATAGATCAATACCGGGCGTACTATCACCAATTCGATTCCCGTCTCTCTCGCTATCTGATTCAACGCCTGCTCAGCTTCCCATTTGGAGATGCCATAGGCATCCTCCGGCCTGGGTTCGTCATCCGCCAGACAGGGTACTCCTCGAGTCCTCTCGGCGTTAACTTTGATACTGCTCAGGTAGATCATGCGCCTGACACCGCTAAGCGCGGCCTGGCGGGCGAGCGAGACAGTTCCTTCCACGTTTACTCTGCGAAAGGCGCGTAGCGGATCCTGCTCGGACTCACGCATCACATGCACTCTGGCGGCAAGGTGCACTACCGTCTCTACTCCTCTCAGGGCATCGCGCCAGTCGGTATCGGCATGAATATCACCGACCACGATCTGTTCACCCAGGTTCCAGTTCGGGCGATACTCGCGAAGCGCGGCTCCCACTGCATAACCCTTTCCCAGCAGATAGCGACAGAGGTGTTCACCGATGAATCCATTGGCTCCGGTAACCAGGATGCCAGTCATGATTCAAACGCCCTTTTATAGATATCCAAGTGACGTTCCACGACTTGATCTATGGAAAACTCGGCTTCAGCCATGGCACGGGCATTTCGACCCATGGTTTGACGTAATTGCGGATTGGTAATCAATTTGCGCAACGCCTCCGCCAAAGGCTCGACCTCCCTGGCAGGCACCAGAAAACCATTCTTCTCCTCTATAACCACCTCGCGACAGCCCGGAACATCGGTGGTGACAATCGCACGACCAGAGGCCGCCGCCTCCAGCAGTACTTTAGGTAACCCCTCCCGGTAGGAGGGCAGGCAGACAATATGTGAACTGCTATATATTTCCGGCATATCCTGACGGTTACCCCACCACTCGACGTCACCCTCTCTGGCCCACTCTGCAAGGCGTACCGCAGGTACCGACTCGGGATTGTTCGGATCAACACCCCCGACCAGGGCAAATCTCGCCTCTATCCCTTTCCCATGCAGGAGTTGGGCGGCCTTTACGAACTCTCCGACACCCTTGTCCCACAACATACGGGCCGGCAGAACGATCAGCGGTACATCATTGCTCTCCGGGCGCTTGACGAAATGGTTGATATCGACACCGGATCCCCTTATCAACTCGATCTTGTCCTGACTGAGGCACTCTTTATCCAACAGAAAATCGTAGTCATCCCGATTCTGCACAATGACCCAGAGCCGCTTGCGGGAAAACAACCAGCGGTAGCTGGTCAATATGGCGGAGCGAGCCATGTCACTGAACCGGCCACGCGCCAGAAAGACGAAACCGAGACCGGATATTGCATTGACCACGGCGGAAACATTTGCAAGACGCGCAGCCAAAGTACCATAGAGCACGGGCTTGATGGTTACATGGTGTACAATCAGCGGCTGCAGCTCCTGATAGAGTTTGTAGAAACTCCAGATTGTTCGCAGTTCGGCAAATGGATTCGCGCCGCTTCTGCTCAGTGAAACCCGCCTGTACTGTAAACCCTTGGCCTTGATCTGATCCACACCATCTCCTGGAGGCGTCGCAACACAGACCTGGTAACCCTGCTCCTTTGCCGCCAAGGCCAACGGCAAGCGATGAGAGAGAAAAAACCCGGGATCATTTACTACAAACAGGATCAGTCGATTGCGGGGCTGTTTAGGAGACATGAATTACGTTGCCAAATCAGGGCCTGTTAACGCCAGGCCAAACCATACCGAATCGAAGGAAAATGACTCCTGCAAACAAAATCACTACTGTCCTGATAACTTTAGTAATCATTCATGTAACCATTTAACAAAACTGGATTATTTTAACTACAGCTGTTTGAGACATCAAAAACGCAAACGAGCGTTCCTTCTCCCTCTGGGAGAAGGACAGGATGAGGGGATCTGAAAATCAAGGCGTTAATCTTTCTAATCCCCTCTCCCCAACCCTCTCCCGGAGGGAGAGGGAGTTAATGGGACAGTAGTGAAACAAAATATTGGTCGAGCCGTTGAAGAACGAAGCATAATCATACTTTCTTCGGACCCAGTCTCTTCAACAACCACATGCGTTCTTTGGTTTCCAGGACATGGTACCAGACCGTATATGCAAAACCCGCCAGGATGATCATGATAAACAGGAACTTCTCCCACAGCTCGTCAAACTGCGCAGCGGCAATGAAAAGGACAACAGCCAGGACCAGGGACAATCCAAGCCATAAAGCGAAAGCCCGGCTCTCAGGTATCAGGATCAAAGACATTGCATAGAGTGCAACCGCATCCACCCACGCCCTGAGTGTCCATACCACGGCAGCGCCCAGAATCCCGTATTGTAACAGCGCCCACCACAGAACACCCAAATAGATGGGCAATTCGAGCAGATGCAACTTGGCCGACCAATCAGGGTGACCCGCGGACTGAACCAGGGAAAAAGGCACCTGGGAGAGGCCATACAAGAGCGCCCCAACGACCAGCCACTGCATTACCTGGTAGCCATTGTCGGCAAAATCCTCTCCAACCCACAACTTCAACCCATCATATGAGAATACTGAAATCACCAGCAAAATCGGAAACAGTGAAATAAATATGTAGCAGAGCCCTTTGTTCAACAGTTCTGCGGAATAGTTCCGGTCCTCTCCCCTTTCTATCGCCAGCGTTGTCGACTGTGCAGGCAATAAAACCGCGGCGAAAGCTGTCGGTATAACCAGCAAACGGAAGACGATTTCAAACGGAGTCGTATAATAGGCCACTGCCGTAACGCTAAGCACAGCGCCAATCACAAACCTGTCCATCGATACCATAAACGGCACAACCATGTTGCTCACGGTCATCCAGCTGCCGAATCCGAAAAGCGGGCGAAGTTGAGTCGCATCCAGGCGGTAGCCCTGGCGTAAATCGGGGATGACTCGATACAAAAGCACGATATGCGCCAGAACCGCGATGAAACGCCCGATCACCAGCACCGTGACGATGGGATAGAGGCTTATCGAGAAAGGCAGCACGGCTACCGGACCAACGAAGGTAAAGATACCCATTGGTATGCGTATCGCCGTCAGCATGTCGAATCGTTGAAAGGCGGCAATCACCCCCCGTAAGCCAACAGTGGAAATCACGAAGGGTATGGACAGAGAGAGTATATAGAAAGCCTGTAATGTCTCTTGCTGCAGTTCCGCAGGAACATTCAGCACTGTGCCAACGAGCCAGGGCGTGAGCAGAAAAACGATAGCACAACCCAATATACCCATAGCCATCATCACCGTCATGGCTGTCCAGACCAAACCGGGTATCCGCTCCCGCTGATTCTCACCCAGGCACTTTGCAACCAAAACCGTCAATGCACGCCCCAGGCCAAAATCGAAAAGACTGAAATATCCGACAAACATCCAGCTGATAGCCAACAGGCCAAAGCGGTCCTTGCCAATGGCATCTATCAGAACAGGTATTGTGATGACAGCAACCAGAAAGGGGACGCCGATACTCAGCAAGTTCCAAATGACATTTTTTGCCAGTCTTCCGCCGCGTACCAGTTCATTGTCCCGGGCGTTCTCCTGGGGTATGTCACCGGCGTTACACCTGGAATTGTCCCTGGCGCTCATCAGCAGTTCATAAACCAGGTGAAACGATCAGGCCCATCGCCATCCGTGTTTGTGATAAAACACGAAAGCCGACTTTGCAAACATGATGATATGCTTCAGACCCTTCTTTGAGGCATTACCGCCTCCGTGAACGATTCTCACTTCAGGTACGTAGGCGATGACCGAGCGTCTGGCAATCCTGATTGACAGGTCGAAATCTTCAAAATAGACAAAAAAATCGGGGGAAAATCCCTTGACATTATCCAACACGCTATAACGGACAAACATAAAGCAACCACTGGCCATGACCTCCTTGCTGAGCGCCTGCTCTTTCAAGTCTGTGCGCATTTCATACTCTTGCATACGGGCGGCAAAAAACTGTTTCAAAAAACGCGGTGCGAATCCCCGCAGAAACAGATCCAGCACCGTTGGATAACGTTTGCAGAGATATTGTTTGTAGCCCTCCGGATCCTGAGAGTACGGGGAGAGCAACCCCACACCCTTGTTGTTTTGCATGTAGACAATCGCCTTGGTAAAGGCGTCCTCCAGAACCTCCACATCGGGGTTGATAACCAAATGATAATCACTGGGTTCGTTCAGTATCACCAGGTTGTGTGCCGCACCATAGCCGATGTTGCCACCTGTCCCCAGCACCATCCATTCGTGCTTCTTGGAGCCGATTATCCCTGAGACCAGCTCCCTCACTTGACTGAGGATCCCGCCGTTGTCGACCACCACCAGCCTGGTGTTCAGATCCGCGATATTGGTGGCGGCATGGTCCAGTGCAAGCACTATGCTTTTCACGGTATCTTCAAGCGTGGGCAGGCCGCTATCGTAATAGACAATTGAAACCACTAACTTCATACTTTATATTATATGTCATTGTTTTTACGTAATAATTGTATAGCTTCACGCTTCCCAAAGGCTGCATCATCCAGTCTATCCCCTCCAACAGACCCGGTCACATGACGAAGGCACTCTTAGCTAAACAACAGACCCTTGCAACAGCTTCAACACTCGAAGAGTAACATATTTTCATTCTTGATTACCTACCAAAATCCGTAATACGGGGATAGAGTTTCGAACACGAACAAACGCAAATTATCGCTACTATGCCTCTGTATAAAACAACACCCGAACTAAGCACCGGGCGCAGCGCCCGGCGCGGGACCTTTCCACCCGAGGACGGGTTGTTACAGCATTTTTGCTTTTTTTAAGGAACGAAAAGATAGACCATGGGCAAACCCTCTCGACTCTTGCGACGACCTCCGATCGGAGAGGTGCAGACAGTTCACTACGGCCCCTTTGGCCGAATGACGCAGGTAATCCGGCTTTCATTTGTCAGAGCGCTGCAATTCGCTCATTCGGTCGCTCTTAGTTGAATCATTTTATTTTGTTCAATTTAGGTTAAAATCAGCCTATTCATACCTCTACCAGCCGCATTCGATCCGATAATTATGAGTATTGCCATTCTTTGGCCAGGCCAGCCATCACATGATGTTGCCGAGATGGCTTATGCTGCTCTCTTCTGTCAACGCAAGACCCTGGAGATGCTTTCTCAGGATCACGATGTGGTTTGGATCGCCAATGAAGAATCACCATTACTGAAGGATATACAGGATGTGGCGAATCTAAGCCACATACTCTATATCTCCGATCCCAATCTGGTCATAACGAACCAGAGCCTGACGGCGCTGCTCAATGTATGCGAGGCCGTTTCAGGCTTTACTGTTCCAGTTTACAACTTTTCCGAATACCCAGCGCAAC
This sequence comes from Candidatus Thiodiazotropha sp., assembly GCA_050292275.1. Taxonomy (GTDB): domain Bacteria; phylum Pseudomonadota; class Gammaproteobacteria; order Chromatiales; family Chromatiaceae; genus Thiodiazotropha. The sequence continues at coordinate 6,261 of JBNKLI010000050.1, read as the reverse complement.
AAAGCGCCTTACCATTCGGCTATGACACAATAGCCACCTTTCTGGAAGTCTCTGATTACGTTTCACGGGGAAATACAAATATAAACAAGGCCGTTTCCGACTATGATCATGGCTGCATTCTAGCACCAGTCGAGTTGCTGGCCTCAAGCGATACGAACGCTCGGATAGACACATTGATTCAGACTTCACGGGCAGACATACATATCGCAGCCAACGCATTGGTCCATCGATTCGCCGAGTATGCGAATATCCCTCGACCCGAACTCATCGACCTTGTGCCAGACAACGTATCGACTGCACTCGATATAGGCTGCGGTAAAGGGCAGTATGGAAGACTGCTTCGACAAGCGAGGCCAGAAATAGAGGTCACTGGAATCGAGAAAAGCCAGAGCCTGGCCGATACGGCGTCAGCCCACTATAAGGAAGTGATCGTTGGTGATTTTGAACATATGGATTTTGACAAACAGGTCGATTTGATCAACTGCGGAGACATCCTGGAACACCTGCAAGACCCATGGACGGCCCTGAAAAGATTCTGCACGCTGCTGAATAGCGGAGGGCACTTGGTTGTGAGCATACCCAACGCATCACACTGGAGCATAGTAAGAGATCTTTCCCGGGGAGAGTTCGAGTACCTGCCAGCCGGCCTGCTGTGCATAGGGCATCTACGCTGGTTCACGGAAAAATCCTTCAAACAGATGTTAGCCCAATCAGGCTTGGTAACTGACAAGATAATCCGTCACCAACCCACCCCCTCGCCCGAGGGAGAACAGTTGATAGAGCTCCTTTCCAAAATGCCTGATCATGACGAACAGTCACTTAGGACTCATACGCTATATATTCGCGCACTCAAGCCGTGATCAGTCCGCAAATGATCGCAAAAAAAACAAAGTACAACTCAAGTTTAGGAGTTCATTTCGAAAACCAGACGCCGCCGTTTGCGTGGACTGGGCTGTCTGGGAAAGCGTCGGCCGCAGGGAAGCGGCCGTCGAGCGCCCAGGGATGGGTTTACAGCGTCTTTACCAGACAGCCCAGTCCACGTAAACGGCCCCAAATAGTACTCCAAACGCCGAAACTTGAGCCGTAAAAGATCTTCCCCTATATGAAAAACACCATAACTAAGCGCTGCGTGGTGTACAGGCATCAGAAACTTTTGTCCACAGTGACACGAACATCAGGCGAACAAGGGGAAGAGCCTTTTACACAATGGGTGATCAATTACCTCAATGCTGACTATCTCCAAGAAAGGTCAAAATTCTCTGTCGCCCTGGTCAGATTTTCGTTATAGGCCGGATCATGCTCGATGTAGCTATTCCAATTTCTTCTCATATAATCAAGCTCACCCAGAAATCGCTGCTGTTTTTCCGGCGTGTCCTCACCGCCCCTACTCGCTGATTCATGGTGGTAAAGCTCAGCATAGGGAGTCCAGACATTTCTGTAACCGGCCTCTACCAGACGCAAGCATAAATCAACATCGTTGAATGCAATTGCGAGATTTTCCTGATCAAAGCCTGATACTTCATCAAAGATCTTTTTACGCATGACTAGGCATGCCGCGGTGACTGCCGAATAGTTCTGCAGCAATACCGCCCTACCATTGTAGCCGGCATATCCTTTGGACAGGAATCTCATAACATGTCCAGCCAGGCCCCGAACCCCCAGCGCGACGCCGGCATGCTGTATTCTGTCATCCGGATACCAGAGCATGGCGCCTACGGCACCGGTACCGGAACGAAGCGCAAGGCTGGCCATCTCACCAAGCCAATCTGAACTGATCACTTCGATATCGTTATTCAGAAATGCCAGCAGTTCCCCTTTCGCGTGTTTTACCGCGTAGTTGTTTATTGCCGAATAGTTGAATTTATCCGGATATTTCAATACCGATATATTTTCTTTTTTGGCTATTTCATCAAGGTAGCGAAGAGTACTCTCTTCATCACTGTTGTTATCCACCACTATGATTTCATAAGGAGAGTATTGCGTCTTACCCAGGATGCTCTCAATACACTGACGCAGTATCTGCAACCCGTTACGAGTAGGGATAATAATCGATACCAATGGCCGTTTCTCTGGCAGCCTGTAACGCACTCTCACACATCCTGGCAGCAGATCCGATTCTACGACTTCCGCATCCTGGCCACTTGCACTCAGATAGTCCGCCACGGCGCGTACCCGGCTTGAGACCGCCTTTTGAGCCGTATCCACTGAAAGCTCGGCCGCATGGAAAACGACTTTATCGATATGCCTGATCTGATCAGCATCGGAATCAGCACATATCCTGATAAGCGCATCATAGTGCAAGGCGGCTTTCAGACTTTCGCGATATCCTCCCTTGTTCCGCAGAGTTGCACACTTTACCCAGCCTGGTCTTGAAATATAATCCTGGGACAAAAGCAGATCTGGGTTATAGTCAGGTTTCAAATAGTGATCGTATCTGTTTCCAAGCTCGTCGAGCTTATCCTCATCGCAATAGATGACATTCACCCGGGGATTATCGTTGACTGCCACAGCGGCATAGGCCAATGCTTCAGGGGCCAGCTTGTCTCCCTGGTAGATCAGGCCCAGAAAGTCAGCCTTTGTGGATTCGAGCATTTCATTGAAACAGGCGGCGTATTCATCGCTGTCGGAACACGACATATAGCCTATCCTGGAATCGCGCTTGAGCTGCCCATCTACAAGCTCTTCCTGAGCCGGCTTGCCGATAAGCCAGAGTTCCCAACGGTCATAATACTGGCCAAGTAATGAATCTATACTGGATTTAAGTCCGCCCAGCGTCTCATCGTCCAGGACAAGCAACAGCGCAAATCTTGGCTTACCGCCGGATGAAACGAGCTTTTGATTGAGCTCGGTTCTCTTTTGCGGCGTCATTGAAGTGTAGTTACTGATCCAGGCGAGATACTCCGGATCAATAGCTTTTGCGGACCCATTTCCGGATAGAAAAAAGTCCTCATCGGCCGCAGAGACACCATCTTCCCTCATCTCACGCAAAACGCTTGTAAAGATCGTTCTGGCTTGCGAGGGGTAGCGTATTATTTCACGAACCCTGGGACGCAGATGACGAATCAATCTCAGGGGCATGGTGACTCCCAGCCAGATCCGCCAGCCCCTGCTATCCAGTACCTCGCGCAGAACCCTGCGCCTTTCCGCCAGTTCGGTCTCCAAAAACCTTAAGTGGTGCTGGTAGTAGCTCTCGGATTGCGCCAGGCGTGCCCGTAGCTGGTGAATCTCTTCAAGATAATTCGTGATACCACCGACGTTCGAATTTGACTGCTGGTTCGATTCTTTTTCTGACATCTTGCCTCATCAGCTTTAGGGAATACCTAAGTCTTCGGTTCTGCAGGAAACTATGCCTTGCCCAGCAACTGCCGGACTTAGTATTATACCGATCAAGTATGAGTTAACCCTATAATTACCAGACACTTATGACCGTAAGCACAATAACCGTCAACTACCATAGCGAGGCATACCTGCCGGGTCTCCAGGCATCCTTGAATGAGCAGGCCCACATCACCCAACGGATCATTGTCGATAACGGCAGTTCATCTGAATTGTCGGATCTCGTCGACGATTTTACTATTATTGAAAGCCCAAGCAACCAGGGATTCGCCGCGGCAGTCAATCAGGCCGTTTCATTTTGCGAAAATCGATGGATGCTGCTACTCAACCCGGACGTCGTACTCCATGAAGCGTGTGTCGATCGGCTCTTGAACGGTGCCATCGAGCACTCATCACCCATTGTCGGCCCGCGTTTTTACCTCGATGACAATTGCCAATTCAAACTACCTCCGGCTCTCGGGGACTGCGCCTGGCAACGCTACGCCCAATCTGTCGCTACCAACTCCATTCTTGACAGAAAGATTCTGGATTTTACCTGGGTGATGAGGCATGAGCGTTTCTGGAATACTACACATCCGTTTTTCGAGCCCTTTCTATCCGGTAGTTGCTTATTGATAGACAAAGATACGCTTTGCAAGGATGGCAAACTCTTTGATGAGGACTACTTTCTCTATTACGAAGATACGGAGTTGTGCATTCGCGCACTCAAATCAGGACACCATCCATTGTGTATACCAGACGCGACAGCCATCCACTACTATGATCAGAGCCCCGATCCGGACACCCCTAAAACGGAGCTTATGCAACGGGCTCAGTCAATCTTCTATTCCCAACACTACCAGCAGATAACCGACCCCAGGCATATTGCAACTGCGATCAATGGCGAATGGCACGACATTGAAGAGACAGATTTGGGGTCAGTTTCAGAACCGCCAAGATTTTCCAGTCATTTGATCAATAACAGTTCGAGAACCTATTTGGAATTGAGCTTGAACCAAAACTTCATACCTTTTGTCCAAGCGGATTTCGATTCCGACACCTTGGCAATTTCTGACGACATCTGGAATCGCCTGCGTCCAGGTACCTATTTTGCTCGCCAACGCTGTCAAGATCTAGGCACACTCAAAACCTGGCGCTGGGTAAAAGAATGAACAACGATGATGACTCCAAGCACCAGACAGTTTACGGGTCGGAACGCTATTTTATATTTTTGAATATCTGTGCATCCATTATCAGGGGCGAAACAACAGAACCATTTTTCCCGTCTCTGCCGACAGCCAAGGACCTACCAGATACTTTCTGTTACAGCGCTGGTTATTACAAGCAAATAGTCACACAGCATCTGCCTGTCCCACCGGCATCCATTCTTGAAATCGGAGCGTCTGCTTTTTTGATCAACTCGCTATTGATTGACTCAGGATTTCAGGTAACAACCATCTCAATGGATGAGAAGCGGGACAGCAACAGTGGGCTGACCACAGATATTCCATTTTCGACGCTTGACCACTCAGATGGAGCTACCGGGAGTTCAAAGGCTTCCCGCTACCAAGCCTGCCTTGTACAGGACACGCCACCCAATTGCGACTACCTGGATATATTCAACAATGCCCGGGAGTTCTTGGACGACACTGGAAGGCTAATCATCCTTCAGCAGTTTACATTGAGCCAGAAAAACGCCTTCGCAACATTGAGATCGCCTGTGTTACAACATGTAGTCCGGCAGGCGGAAGATTGCGGTTTCAGGCTCGATCACGAGGTGGACTATAGCGAACACGCCCTCAATACTTACCGCCATCTGCACAGCAGCCTAGAAAAGCACGGAAATGCAATTTTGGTTTCAACTGGTACCACTCAGGATGAACTCAATGATAGTTCTGATCTGTTGGCAAACAGAATCGACGATCTTCAAAACCAGAATACAGCTTACAGGCTGCTCTCGTTTTCCAAGTCCAAGTCACCACGTTGGAGTATTCACCTGGTCTCGGAAAGTGATACAGCCATTTTGCAGACGCTTTTTTTCGAGGCCTTTGACAGCAAAATCAGCAGTCAGCTCTGGTCATGGAAATACTTCAACAGGCGCGGCATGGGTGTATTGGCGAAACAGGATGGAAAAGCCATAGCTCACTATGGAGGCATACTCCGCACGCTTCAATATTTTGGCCAGGCCATCACCGGCGTACAGATTTCCGATGTCATGGTCACTCCCCGCGAACGGGGGCTACTCACCAGAAAGGGGGCATTTTTCAAGGTTGCTGCCGCTTTCCCTGAATATTTTGTCGGATACCATTCACATGCACTCGTTGGTTTCGGTTTCCCCAATATGCGGCACATGCGTCTGGCGGAGTTGATGGGGCTTTACAAGGAGGTCGGGCATATCAATGAACTGCTTTGGAAGACACAACAACGACAGCCACATGGACTGATTGCGAGCCGGGCGATCGACCCAGGCAGAGATCGGAACCTGGTCGATAAACTGTGGTCGAGCATGGCCGAGGGGCTACGCAACGCTATCGTTGGCCATAGGAACTGGGACTATATGGAACACCGCTATCTGAATCATCCTGAAATCGACTACCGGGTGATTTTGGTTTTCAGACGCTTTATAAAAAAGCCTTTGGGTATAGTTGTCCTGCATCAAACAAGTATGACAGAGTGTCATCTTGTGGATCTGGTATCGGCCACCGACAACCTGCATTCCGTTGTTTCGCAGGCACTTCGAGTTGTCGAATCCTGGGGCTGTAACACACTGAAGGCCTGGGGCAGCGAGCTGGTTACCGATCATCTGTCATCAACTCACCCCGAAATCATTGAGACCGATATCTGCATACCTACCAGTGTCTGGACCGAAGGTCCCAGCCCTGAAGAGCTCAAGGGCAAATGGTGGCTGATGTATGGCGATACCGATTTCAATTAGTCGAGCATTCG
>JBNKLI010000049.1:0-30884 GCA_050292275.1 Candidatus Thiodiazotropha sp. | reverse complement strand
CAAAGAAACTATGTGAGCAACTGCCGTACCGAGCCAAGATTCGGCGTTCGCCGGTAACCCAGTTTACGACAGGCGGCCTTGAGTGAATAACTCATACCCACCAGGCCCTTGAACCGGCTCTCGAAGTGCTGGGCCATGTAGAGCCAGTGCTGTGAATCAATTTGCAGCCGATCGAGCATCGGCGGTTGATTATCGGGGATGTAGTCGCGCTTGCTTTCCAGGATGGCACGGCCAGTCCAGTCGACCAGCTCCAGATAGTCCTTGAGACGCAGCGGCAACCCTTTGGGCATCCCCCGCCGGGGGTAGCCTGCAAAGGGGAGCAGTCCATCGGGTGTGTCCGCTTCAGTGGCTTGACACGGATCCCGGGGCACTCCTTTGGCCCGCTCCGCGATGGAGGTGTACTCGGACTGCTCAGGTGTCTGCGCCAGGCCCGATCTCACCGGATTGAGATCCACATAGGCCATGCAGGCCGCCAGTGCCTTGTCATCCAGCAGTGCCTGGGATTTGTAGCGCCCTTCCCAGTAGCGACCCGTGCAATCGTCTTCCTTGTTGGCACGGCGGGCGATCGGTTCGTTGAGACAGCGCATAAACCAGCTGATATTGTGAAGCCGGTGTCTCCATTTAGTCAGTAACTCAGAGACTACCTCCCTCTCGGCACCGCTAAGAGCCTCGTTGGCAACATAGCGCTGGACCATAAGCGGAAGCGAGAAGAGGCGTTCCCAGCGTGAGATGACCTCCCGTTCATTCCACTCTTTGGCATAATCGGTATCGACATGGAGTATGACGTGGTAATGGTTGTGCAACACTGAAAAAGCGCAGATATCGATGGCAAAGATATCGGCCAGCTGCTTCATGCGATCGACGATCCACTGGCGTCGATGCTCATAACTTTTGCCCGTGAGCGAATCCACGCCACACAGAAAGGCACGGCGCACGCAGCGCGAGACACAGTGATAATAGGGGGTTTCTTCCAGCAGGACCTGGACTTTTCTTGGCCTGGGCATCGTATCGCTCCTTGATAACGAATGTTCACTGAAGATTGCCATACTGGTTGGATTTTGGCAAATTAGCAATGGGTGTCCAGTTTGAAGGAATGTATTGATGAGTGATCTACCAAATTGTCCTAATTGCAATTCCGGCTTTACATATGAAGATGGAGGCATGTTTGTATGTCCTGAGTGTGGACACGAATGGAACAAAGGTGAGTCTACTTCGCATGACGAAGAATTCATCGTGAAGGATTCCAACGGCAATGTACTGAACGATGGAGATTCAATAACTGTCATCAAGGATTTGAAGGTAAAGGGCACATCAGCTGTCGTGAAGGTTGGAACAAAGGTAAAAAACATCAGACTTGTTGAAGGTGATCACAATATCGATTGCAAAATAGATGGCATTGGTCCAATGAAATTAAAGTCCGAGTTCGTTAAAAAGGTATGAATTCCAGTTTGCAGCTTTAAAACAGCGATACCAGCAATAGGATATGCTTTTCAGCCTCCCGAGCCTCATATGGTAGCGTGGCAACCGGGAGCGTACCGGGACCTACCGAATGGTTAGTGCATGTTGCTTCATGCCCCCCTGTTTTCTGATGCGCATATGACATGACTATGCTATCTAGGGTAAGAAAATGAAACATAAGAATGAAAAAATCAAAGAACCACCTCTACTATTCTCCTCAACTCAGGAGATAATCAAAACACTCGCCGATCTTACTGGCAGAAAAATTATTTGTTACTGGACATCCAGCAGAGGGAGTGTTTGTGACAATGATGTCGTGGGTCTATATGAAATACTGGAGAAAATCGGAGCCTCCGACAAAGCCGGGCTTTTCATCAAGTCCGGCGGCGGTGACGTTGAAGCTGCATTACGTATTGTTAATCTTTTGCGCGAACGATACGACAACCTTGTTGCATACATACCATTGGAATGCGCTTCGGCCGCAACCATGATCTGCCTTGGTGCCAATGAGATACACATGGGGCCTCTCGCCCACCTGACGGCAATCGACTCGTCGATGAGACACGATCTTTCTCCAATCGACGAGACTAACAACCGAAGAGTCAGTGTTAGCCAGGATGAACTTTCGCGACTGGTCGGCTTATGGAACTCGAGCGCCAAGGACCACCATGGAAACCCATATACCGACATATTCAAGTATGTACATCCGTTAGTGATCGGCGCGATTGACAGGGCAAGCTCTCTCTCCATAAAAATATGCCATGAAATACTCTCCTACCATATCAGTGACGAAGCCGAATGCCATCGAATAAGCACCCATCTCAACTCGGACTATCCGTCACACAGCTATCCAATCACCGCGCGTGAGGCGAAATCCATTGGGCTCAATATCAAAACTCTCGATAAAAAGATCAATGACAAACTACTGGATATCAGTGAACTCTATTCTGAAATGGCTCAAAAGGCCCTCACTGACTTTGATGAATTCAACTATCACGACAACGAAATACTGAATATTATCGAAGCCGAAGACATCCAGATTTTTTATCAGAACGACAAAGATTGGAATTACATCAAGGAGGAGCGCCGATGGCAATCCTTGAATGACGAAAGCTCATGGAGAAAAATAGAAATGATAGACGGAAAACAAGAAAAGAGCACGCTGCATATACGATAACGATCTTCAACAAATCTTTTCGACATGGTGGGCCACGCGGTCACCCGATGCGCAGTCACTTTATGTGACTGCGGATGATTCATCAAGAATGCACATGACTCGAAAGATAGTCAGTCTCATATCAATAGCCATCCTTGTGATCGTATCAGGGTGTTTTCGTGACGGACCACTGTTGACCGATATTCCTATTGAAGAGATATCCGCAAAAATGGATAGCTCAATACCAACACTGATGAGAAACAACAATGTGCGGGGTATATCGGTAGTCGTCATTCGAAATGGAGAAATATCAATATCGAAATCATTTGGCTATGCAGATGTCGAGTTGAAGAAGAAAGTTAACGCACATACGGTTTTCCGTGCCGCATCACTAGGAAAGCCCATTCTTGCCTATATCGCCGTTTTGCTGGCACGACAAGGCACGATCGATCTGGACCTTCCTATGTACTCTTATCTTGAAAAAGAAGTTGCACAAGGTGACCCCCGGTCGAGGATAATTACGGCGCGAATGGTGCTCACGCATACAACCGGCCTACCCAATCTCGACGGTCTGCATTCCGATATGGAATTTCTGTTTGATCCGGGTACGGACTTTGAATATTCAGGGCACGCGTACCTCTTTCTTCAGAGAGTCATCGAAAAAGTAACAGGCAGGCATTTGCAGGAGTTGGCCAGCGTGCTTGTATTTCAGCCGCTGAAAATGACACAAAGCAGTTTTATATGGCAGGACAAATACTCGGAGACAATCTCAAGCAGCTACAATGGTTCCGGAGGAGTGTTTCCATCTGAAGCAAAGCCTGTGAAAGGCTATTCTGCGTGGAGCTTGTTTACCACGGCAGGAGACTATGGCCGGTTTGTCACTCACACTATGAAAACATCAAATATCCCTGGTTCAGTTGCAGAAACAATGCTCAAGCCCTATGTAGATGTAGCAACAGATGTGAAGTGGGGGCTGGGATGGGGACTACAGGATACGGTTCCGAACCATTCGTTCTGGCATTGGGTCAGCATCGCGGGCTTCAGGCATTATGTTGTCGGATATCCAGTAGAAAGAACAGGCGTGATTGTCATGACCAACAGTCAGAATGCTTTCACAATCGTGGATGACATTATGGCAGACGCTATCGGAGGCAGCTATCCATCATACGACTGGTTCTAGAATTGCTATCACATAGTATAAAATAGACATCCTGATCCTGTGCAGGGCAAGTGACATGACCACTCGCTGGCGTCGACTTATCAAGCGTTTTCATCCCGAAGGGATTCCCTGGCCCGCCTCGCTTGTATACAACACAATCAGCGGTTCGGAGATCTTCCTGCGCCACTATGAGATCGTGGCAAATGATCTGGCCAAGTATGACATCAGTGGGCGTATTCTCGATATCGGCACAGGCCCGGGACGCCTGCTGGTCGAATTGAGAAAGGTTTTTCCCAAGTCCTCCCTTGCCGGTGTCGATATCTCACTCCCCATGGTGGAGCAGGCGAGAAAGAACATCCATGCATATGGATATGAGAATGACATCGAAGTTCTCGCCGCCAACGCCAACTGCCTGCCTTATGCCGATGAAAGTTTTGACCTGGTGATTTCAACAGGCTCTCTGCACCACTGGAAAGATCCGGTCAATGCACTTGCCGAGGCATTCAGGGTGACCAAGCGCGGAGGCCACGCACTGATGTACGATCTTGTACGAAAAATGCCACAATCCGTACGTGGTCAGGTTCTCGCTCAGTTCGGAGGCTTTCGCCTTGCGCTGCTCTGGCTTCACTCGTTCGAGGAACCCTTCTATTCACCGGATGAGATGGAATTACTGGGCAGGGAGTCCCAGTTCATTGTCGATGAGACCCGATTTATCGGATCGCTCTGTTGTCTCGTAATGCACAAAAATTGATCCGATAGCGGAATCCAGGCGTAGAGCCTTCATTTGAGGTCCAGCCCCCCCATCTTCGCCCTGATGATGAATGAATGAGTAAGTGCTTTCTTGAACAATGCTATTTTATTCTAATTAAGCATCAATCAAAATCGCGTCATAATCACTTCGCGCAACAAAATATCGCTGAGTACCCCTTATTTAGCAGTATATGAGCATATAAAGGTATGGATGCTTTATCTGAAATTGGAGTTCAAATAATGAAAACCGCACACACCCTTCCTCTCTTCCTTTCAACCTGTTTCATATTCACAAGCATAGTGCTGAACGGCGCCTCACGGGCCGCGGGTTTCCACGATAGCGCACCTTTTCGGGGTCATGTACCAGAGCTATCCATTCAAGCGCGGATAGCAAACGAAACCAACCGCATTATCGTTAAATATCGCCGAATGGGAGCAGGCGCCGCTGCCGTCAGCAGCGTCACCCGGCAGGTGACACAAATCACCGGTCATGCCATGTCTCATCTGGGCAGCACAGGAGCGAACGCAGAGATATTCATGCTGGAGGAGACCCTTCCCCTCGAGGAGGTCCAGGATATCACCCGCGAGATCGAGGCTAATCCCAATGTGGAATATGCCGAACCCGACAGGCGGGTCTTTCCTCTCTACACGCCCACCGATCCACAATACAACGAACAGTGGCACTACTTCGAAGATACCGCGGGTATCAGAGTGCCGGATGCCTGGGATACCAGCAGAGGCGAAAATGTTCTCGTGGCTATCATCGACACCGGATACACGGACCATGTTGATCTGGTCGACAACATCCAGCTTCCTGGAATTGACCTGATGAGTGATACCAGCATGTCCAACGATGGTGACGGGCGCGATCAGGATGCGCACGATCCGGGAGACAGGTCACCTGAGTGCGGTTTGAATATGAGCACATGGCACGGCACCCATACCGCCGGTACCATCGCGGCAATCGGTGACAACGGCATCGGTGTCATCGGCATTGCCTTCAATGCCAAGGTGCTTCCCGTTCGCGTACTCGGTAAGTGTGGTGGATGGCTCTCGGATTTTGCCGATGGCATCATCTGGTCCGCCGGTGGGGATCTCAGCGGCCTACCTGCCAACCAGACTCCCGCACAGGTACTCAACCTCAGTCTGGGTATCGAATCAAGCGACTGCTCCCAATATATGCAGCAGGCAATCGACAGGGCGCGAGAGCTGGGTTCCACCGTCGTCGTGGCAGCCGGCAATAGCGGATCGGATGTCTCCGGTTTCGAACCAGCCAACTGCAATGGTGTGATTGCCGTTGCCGCAACAGACCGGGATGGCAATCGCGCCTCCTTTTCCAACTATGGCAATGCGGTCGACATCGCTGCACCGGGTACGCGGATACTCTCCACCACGAACTCCGGCATTACGGCACCAGGAAACGACATCTATGCCTACCGTGAGGGTACCAGCATGGCGACACCCCAGGTCAGTGCAACTGCTGCATTACTCTACGCCATCAAGCCGGATATCACGCCTGTCGAAGTGGAGCAGATTCTGAAAGATACCGCTCGAGCTTTTCCGGGTACATGCAATGAATGCGGATCGGGCCTGCTGGACGCAACGGCAGCCGTGGCAGCCTTGAGCGGCATGAAACCGGACCCTCAACCCGGCCTGGTCATGTTGCACAATGGCATAAGCCAAACCGATATCTTCGGCGAACGTGATGACAACTCGATATTCGCCATCGATGTACCGCAAGATGCAGGGGACCTGTCGTTCTCCATGGGTGGCGGCCGGGGTGACGCCGATCTCTACGTACTTTTCGGATTCGAACCCACGCTCGATGAATATGATTGTAGACCCTATCTATACGGCAATAATGAGACCTGTCGAATCCCGAATCCGCAGCTTGGCAGATACTATGTGGTGATACATGGCTATTCTGATTTCTCCGGCGTATCCCTGCTTGCCGCCTATGAGGAATCTACGCAACCGGACCCTGACACTGCAAGTTTCGAGAACACGGATGATTTCGCTATTCCGGGGTTCAACCTGTATGGCGTCGGGAGTCCCATCGAAGTCTCATTGACAGGTATGAGTGGTACAGCAGATGTGCACGTCGATATCAAGCATCCCAATATGCATGAAGTAGCGGTCATACTGGTCTCGCCCGATGGTCAGAGCCTTATACTCAGTTTTGGCGGCCAGGGCACCAATCTCGATAAAACCTACACGCTCAATCTTGACGACATCCCTGCTTCGGGGATATGGACGTTGTATGCAATAGATTTCGGTCAATCGGGGCAAGGCTATATAGACAGTTGGGGAATCACTTTCCGGGACCGGACCTGACCCTGACTTGTCGCCAGATAGCGCGGCTCCTTGCGGAGACTGTTCAGTCCATACCAGGATATGTGCTATTACTTAACTTGGTAGTAGAAAAACAGGTAATGCTCCAAATATGTATATCGGTGAAGTTTCGAAAATCACGGGGGTCTCTATTAAGGCCATCAGGTTATACGAGGAAAAAGGTCTGCTGCTTGAAGTTGCCAGGTCTGGCAAATACAGGATCTATGACCATTCGCATATCCAAGCCATAGAACTCATAAAGGAAGCAAAAGGCCTGGGGTTCAAGCTGTCCGAAATGAAAAGTGCGCTCGATGCCGGTCTTGAAGACAATATATGGCGCAGTATTCTGCATGCGATAAGGCGCAAAAAAGGCGAAATTAACAAAGAGATCAGAAGGTTAGATAACATTCATTCAACCCTGACCAAGTATGAGCACTCTATCGATAGTTGCCTTTCCGAAAATCCGGAGTGTGATTTACCGGGTTAATAAGCTTGACTCTCCCCCTAGGGGGAGACACTAAACTGTCTCATGCCCTACTTTTTAATCAGGAATGCGACATGTTTAGCACGACCCCTTGCTGCGGCAAATTCTCCGAAGATGCATATATCAAGCAGGAGGATATTGGCAAGTTATACGACACCAAAGCGCCAATATACGATACCTGGGCATATTTGACCGAAACAGTTGCCAGAGAGCGCTCACTCGAGCTGGCTGAAATCTCTGATGGTCAATCCATTCTTGAAGTCGCTGTTGGTACTGGACTCGCATTCCACGAAATCGTCAAAAAAAATCCCGGCGGGACCAATATCGGTATAGATCTATCGAATGGAATGCTCGAAAAGGCAAAAAAGCGATTATCGAAGTTGGGAACCGGAAACTATTCACTCTCGATGATGAGTGCGTATGACTTACGCGTTGAAAGTGAATCTATTGACATCATATTCAACAACTATATGTTTGATTTGATACCGTATGCGGATTTCGAATCCGTATTGAATGAGTTTTATCGCGTATTAAAGCCCGGCGGAAAATTGATCCTGGTCAATATGACAAAGCCGCAGAACTTTTTAAGCGGGATTTACCAGCAAATCTATAAACTCTCCCCCAGAGCCATGGGAGGATGCAGGGGCGTACAGATGTCCAGCTCACTCCGTCAGCTTGGTTACGAATTGGTGACCAGAGAGTACTATCAACAGTTTTTGTTTCCCTCGGAAGTCATAATTGCGAAAAAATCGTAAAGAGCTTTCCTGATGCCACTACCCATCACATCAATCAATCTCTGAATAATTCATCATTCCGTTGAAGGTCGGAATCGATATGTTTGAATTTTGATGATCCCGGCATACGCCGGGATGACGAACAGGGAATTAGTTGGTGTTTTCTCAAATAACTAAGGCATTCCGTAGGTACTTTCACCTGTTTTGGCATCTATAATTATCATCTAATAAAAGGGTATTGACATGGTGATGTACAAAGTAGAACCAGACCGCAACAAGAGCAGACGATTTTCGATGCTCTGTATCGGCAGTGAAACATTGCCAATTCATGGCCGCCATGCTGCCGTTAGCAGTTCAGAGCTTTATGCAGCCGGATTTTATGGCATAGATCACGGCATTGACCCGGTTATTCACTCCCATTTTCTGGTAGATGTTTCTTAGATGATACTCAACTCCATTTTCCGATATACCGAGTATGGCGCTGATCTCCCAGTTGCTCTTGCCAGAAGCACACCATTGCAATATTTCCTTCTCTCTTGGTGTCAGACGAATTTCGCCGCCAAGACTAAGACGCTTGTCCCTGTTTATAGCGAGATAACATTGATGGAACTGATTGACGACTGCTTGAATCAGCGACAGTGTTGTACTGTCCGGTTCAGCATCTTTACAGCTACGTGAAATGGTTACAGCCGCAAATTCACCCGCGACACCAAACAGTGGAACAACCACACCATCATGAAGAGACATCTCATCGAGTTCATGAATTATTTGTTTCTCCTTTTTAGACAGGCACACGAATTCCTCTATGCGCTTCCATACAAATGCTTTTCTATAAACACATGCAAATGACGCTCTTGGATCAATGTACTGGTAGCTATTCGCGAAGTAATGCTTAAACCAATCCTCCGGACATTCTTTCAAGATTCCATATTTGCTACCCAAGCCTTGGGTGATGTGGTCAGTGAGGAAATTGTATGTTACCTGATTGTAACCAGCAGAATGCAAAGTTTTTTTAAATATGCGGTATAGCTCTTGATTGTTTGACACCTCGTTTGTTTGCTCGATGAACTCTATAAATTCAATTTGTTTCATTTTTATAACTTCGATTGACAAGTATCGCCATTATCATAGCTTAGCTTTTTTTGCGATGTTCGAAAATTGGAGGCCAAACGACTTTCTAATCTGTTTTTATGTGACGGAGTCACATACTTTGTTTCTGCGTTTATCGATACCCAGTAGAAATAGTCTGTGTAGTAATAACTAAGACGGAGCAATAAGATGTTAAAAAATATTGTTGGCTGCCTAATTCTGACTTTAACCATTACAGGTTGCAATGTAGATGGCTTTCTCGATGAAAGCCCTCCGATTCTCGCCTTCGTGGAATCCTCTAATCTTTCATCGACCAGTGTAACCATCACTTTCACCACAAATAAAAAAGCCACCGCTACGGTAGAATATGCCGACAGCAGCTACTTCGATGAAAATTCAAGTTACAATCAGACGGAGCAACAAACGACTTTTGCCAATTCGCACAGCATAACCCTGAACAATCTCAGTCCTTCCACGACTTATCACTACCAAGTCGTTGCAGTCGATTCCGGCGATCGCGAAACGAGCAGCAGTGATCACACGTTCACCACTTTGGCAACGAATACCGATGCACCTGTGCTCTCCAATCCGACACCGCCTCTCTCAAGCACACTCCAGGCCGGGACGACGTCGGCGATTCTGGGAATCGGCACGAACAAGGATACAACCTGTCGCTATTCCACCATCGCCAACACCGCATACGACCTCATGAGCGATAACTTCGCTGTCACTGGCACCACCACTCACACGACAGTCGTCAGTGGACTTTCGGACGGCAATTCCTACAGTTATTACATCAGGTGCAGAGACAACCTCGGCAACACCAATGACAGTGACTATCCGATCACTTTTTCGATAGCCGAGAGCGGATCGAGCAGCAATCATCCTCCTGTGCTCAGCCCCATAGCCGACATCTCCGTCACCGAAGGGGACAGTGTGGTCTTCTCGCCCAGCGCCACTGATGAAGATGGCGACAGCCTCATTTTTTCTTATACGGGCTGGATGACGACAAGCAGCTATGAAACCGTGGTTGGTGATGAAGGCACACACAGGGTTCTTGTGACGGTCGAGGATGGCAACGGCGGCATGGACAGCCAGGATGTGGGAGTGACTGTAATCGCCGCTTCATCGGACACCACTCCACCAGCCTTGTCGGCTGGAGCGCCAACGGGAGAGCTGCCCGCCGGAACCCTGTCGGCAACCCTGTCGCTCGCTACTGACGAGAATGCGGATTGCCGATATGCGACTGCCGCCGGTATCGACTACGGCAATATGGCGAACACCTTTTCGACCACAGGCGGTCCTGCTCACACAACGACGGTCAACGGACTTTCAGACGCCAACACCTACAGTTACTATGTCAGGTGCCGGGATCTCCATGGCAACGCCAACGAGACTGACTACCTGATCACATTTACCGTGGCTTCACTCGGAGCGGTCGATGCCGATCATGTCGACCTCACACTTGATGCCCCCTATACGGTGCAGGACGCCCCTGTCAGGACCGGTATCCCGTTTCCTGTTGGCGCCCTGAGCTCAATCAATAATCTTCGCCTTGAAAACGGTTCCGGCACACAGGAACTTCCGGCCCAGTTCGACACCCTGGCAAGCTGGCCCGATGGATCGGTAAAATCCGCCCTGGTTCAGTTTGTCACCGACATCGATGCCGCCCCAAGAGATTACCGGGTTGCCTATGGCACAAGCATAGTACGCAATGATTTCGGTAGATCTATTGAGGTCATTCAAGGCACCGACACCACTGTCGATACGGGTGCAATCAAGCTTGCGATCAATGACAAAGGGTTGATCTCATCCCTGTGGCAGGATTCAAACAACGACTCTCAGTACTCCAGTAGCGAGCAGGTGATCGATGGTAGCGAGCTATTCCTGGTCAACGCCAAGAACAGTCTTGAGTACCTTGCCAGCCAGGCAACGGACAGCCAGGTTGTCGTCGAAGAGAACGGCCCCGTACGCGCCGTGATCAAAGTCACCGGCTCCATGACCAACTCCAATGGGGGTCAACTCACCAAATATCTCGTGCGCTACTACGCCCATCTGGATTCGGATAAACTGGATATCGAGTTCACACTGATTGATGACCGTCTCGAAGAAAATGTGCACAGCGCCGAGTCCTACCGCAATCCCACCGAGCTTGCCCTGGCGATCTCATCGTACGGAATGCGTATGCACTATGTCAGCTCTGACTCTCCACAATACCGCTTTGGCGGTGAGAATGGCGCGGTCTATAACGGCACGATCACGGGTGAGCACTACCTGCTGCAGAGAGGCGCTTTTACATATGACAATGGTGAAGACCAGGGCCATAGCTTCAACTACAGCGGCGCAGGCACCGGAAATCGCGCGCCGGGTTGGATGGCGCTGGATGATGGCAATCGTCATATGGCGATCATGGTCAAGGACTTTTGGCAGCAGTTTCCAAATGAACTGAGTATCGACACTCAGAACCTGACAGTAAGCCTGCACCCGGAACGTGCACTGGGCGGCCCACCTGAGATTGCCCCGGTTACCCAGGGTCTCGGCGGCACCCAGATCTACCGTCGTCCCAACACCTTCTATTTCAGTCGCGAGGGTGGTGCCAAAACCTATCAGATGCGTTTTTCATTTGCTGATACGGAGCAAAGCGCCAATGAGCTGCAAGCGGGCAACGACCTGTTCCAGAGCCACAACCAGCTGCTGAAGGCAACCCCGGCCTGGTACACTGCATCAGGTGTGTTTGGTGATCTCAATGTCGGCACTTCGACAACGGCTGACGTCGGCTTCGATGCCCACATGATGCGCGACTTCTACGAACCAAGCATGGTCGAGGAAAAACAGGCAACCAACTTCGGCTGGCGTGATTATGGGGATCGTCTGCGCGCGGGATGGAGCAATGTCGTCAATGGCGTTCGCATTCCGGGTTGGTACAACGATACCCATGTTGGCGCCACCAACTTCTTCAAAATGTATCTGCGTACCGGTGACCAGCGCTGGTACAGCCTGGCCGAGGTCAGCACACGCCACTTCATGGACCTCGATGTGTCGCACGCTCCACGCCAGGGGTACTGGAGCGGTTTTGGAACTCCCACCCAGCCGGCCGGCGAGATCCATGCCATCAAGCATGACATGGTCGATCACAGTGCACGTAATGTTCACCGTGGACACGCACATGCCAGCGGCCTGGTTGACTACTATCTGCTCACAGGTGACAAGCGTTCCCATGAAGTGATGACGGAGATCGCCAATTGGTGGAGATTCGTCACTCCCTATATGTTCCCGCTGCCATTCGACTTCGATGCGCCGAACAACCAGGCAGGTTATCGCGAGGCTACCCGTGATTACGGCTGGCCACTGTTCGTGATGAACGAGTATGTCCGGATGACGGGTGACGAGAGCTACCACCGGGATGTATCGAACCACCTGGTTACTTACCTGACACAGTGGTGGCAGACTCGTCGTGAGCGTATCGGTTACAACGCCGAGACGAACACCATGACCAATGAACCAATGGGATTGTTCAACGATGCCGCCCAGGGCACGGGCTTCTGGACCATGACCCGGGCTGGCAACTACGGTGACTATAACAATGCAAATGGTTGCAGTCCCTGGATGGCGGGCAGCCTGATCGGCAATATCATCGGGTTCTACGAACATGACAAAACCCTCTCCGCAGCAGGTAAGGGTTCGGGTGTCGACTATGCCGTACTCAAGGATATGCTGTTCCAGACCATGAACTATGTCGTGAAAAATGGTTATGACGCAGATAAAGACTGGTTCGTATATTCCGAGACCATTCGCACCTATAGTGGCGGTCGCACCCATATCATCTACCCGTTGGCCTACCTCGACCGCCTCTACAAGCAAGAGCTTGCAAATGGCGATATCGCCCATCCGGAGTGGTTCGATACCCAGAATATGTGGGGGCCATTGGCTCGCCAGAGTTACGATGAGTATATGAACAAGATCGCGCGTCAATACACTCAATCCTATGGTTGGTATGGCTACGAAATCATCTTTCCACTCGATTTCTTCAAAGTGATGAGTGAAGCAAACTAGGGTATTGATTGAGGGAATCTGAAGGGTTTGCGCTGGTATTGGGCGGCTCCCGCGGGAGCCGCCTGGGCTTTCTCAATGGCGGCGACTTATTTCCACAGCTTCAGCGTCCCCGAGCAGGTGGGCAAACTGCTCACCCGAGACCTTGATCAGATGCTCGTGATCCCCTGATTCAAAATAGATCTCGGATTGGTCCAACAAAGATCTGTCGACCAGGGTGATCAACTTGTACGCTGTACCCAGCGGTGGAATGGCTCCCAGATCGCAATCGGGAAAGAGCTGGGTCAACTCAACCTCAGTGGCAAGGCCGACTTCGCGCTCGAGCAACTGATGTAACTTGCCCAGATGGACATGGAAGTCGCTGGGAACGACCACCATCATATATTCATCTCCCTCCTTGACGATTACCGCCTTGGCGAGATGCTCGCTCTCCACGTGAGCGGCGCCGGCACTCTCCATGCTGGATTGGGTGTGTCTGTGGGCAATCAGCTCATAGGGTATGGCCTGCCCCTCCATATAGGATCTGACAGTGTTTGAAATACTCATGGCTCACCTCCAAATGGTTATTCCAATGAAAGGCCACTGCGTATAGGGTTGGTTTCGGCAGCTACCGATATAGGCAATGAATCGAATCGACTAAGGATTCAATAGTAATTTTAGATAATCTGCAGACAACTGCCGGAAACTAATCCAACAAGCATTTCAGGGATTGGGAAGTTGCTTGAATTTCAATTCGTTACATTGTCACACCCTGGTGGCAAACAGCCCGCGCCGGGCGCCGTACAAACGTAGGGTGCGGCTTGCCGCACCGATTACCGTCCAGATATCACTGTACAATTCAGATGGCTGCAATTTGGTGCGGGAAGCCGCACCCTACCGTTTGGAATTGACATTTGCGTTCATTCGCAGGCTTTGAACAATCATTCGCGCGTATGAGCGATTTACTCTTCGAAACTCATTGTCACCAACTCTCACAGCTATGATTGTCGGGAATTGTATGTGACCAGGCAAAAAAAACCGCAGCGATTGCTGCGGTAATGAACGGAGAGGGAAATTCTTTAGATGAACGAATCAGGCATAGCTGGGAGCAAAGGCCTTTTCCGGTTCTTGCACCGGACCATCGCCGCTCCAGTAGGGAGAGAGTTTACGCAGTTGCTCGACGATGGGTGGTACCGCCTCGATAACCCGCTCCACCTCATCCATGGTGTTGTAGCGTGAAAGGGAGAATCGCACCGAACCGTGGGCCGCGGTGAAGGGGATATCCATCGCCCGCATCACATGGGAGGGTTCGAGCGAACCCGAGGTGCAGGCGGAGCCGCTGGATGCGGCGATACCCATCTTGTTCAGCAGCAGCAGGATCGCCTCGCCCTCGATATACTCGAAGGCGATGTTGCAGGTGTTGGGCAGGCGATTGTTGGGATCGCCGGTAACAAAGCAGTGGCTGACCCGTTCGAGGATTCCCTGCTCCAGGCGGTCACGCATCGCCTTGACGAATGTCTTTTCATAGTCCATCGCCTCCATGGCCATCTCGCAGGCCTTGCCGAGGGCGACGACGGAGGCGGCGTTTTCGGTACCGGCGCGCCGGCCACGCTCCTGGTGACCACCCCGCAGCAGCGGGCGAAAGCGCACACCACGACGCAGGTAGAGTACACCTATACCCTTGGGCGCATGCAGCTTGTGCCCGGAGAGCGACAGCATGTCGATGCTGCTCTCCTTGAGGTTGATCGGCAGCTTGCCCACAGCCTGCACTGCGTCGGTATGGAACATGACACCGGCTGAACGGGCAGCGTCGGCCATCTCCTCGACCGGAAACAGGGTTCCGCTCTCGTTGTTGGCCCACATCACAGAGACGATGGCCACATTGTCGGAGAGCAGCTTGTAATACGCCTGCATATCGAGGCGGCCCTTCTTGTCCACCTGCAGGTAGTGAACCGTATAGCCCTCCTTTTCCAGGTACTCACAGAGGCTCAGCACTGCCGGATGCTCCACCACCGTGGTAATGATCTCCCTGCGCTCGGGCTGTGCCTTGAGCGCGGAGAGAATCGCGGTGGAGTCCGATTCGGTGCCACAGGAGGTGAAGATGATCTCCGAGTCGTGCTCGGCGCCGAGCAGCGCCTGAACCTGTTTGCGCGCCTTCTTCAAGGCACGGCCCACCTTGTCACCGAACCGGTGCAGTGACGAGGGATTACCGAACTGCTCGGTGAAGAAGGGCAGCATCTCCTCCACCACCTCGGGGGCAACCATGGTGGTAGCGTTATTGTCGAGATAGATTCCATCAGCCATGTCGCTCTTGTTCATGATCAGGCTCCCATCGCCGCACGGCGGGCCAGTTCCTCGGCTGGCAGCACCTGGATGAACTCACCCAGTCCCTCGGCAAGATGCTGCTGGATGCCGCCCAGGGTGGTGGCAGCCATCTGGCAACCAGCGCAGGCACCGATCATCTTCACATAGATATACTTGCCGTCGACCTCGATCAGTTCCACGTCACCGTGATCACGCCTCAAGTTTGGGCGGATATCTTCAAGCAATTCCTCGATGCGCTTGATACGCTGCAGGTTGGTCAGGCCCGACTTTGGCTTTTTTAACTCGTGGGCCACGGCATTGGGATCGAAGGTTTCTCCCTGTTCCGCCAATACCATGGTGAGGATCTCCTCTATGCCCTCATGACAAGCAGAGCAACCACCGCCCGCCTTGGTATAGTTGGTCACCTCTTCCACCGTGCGCAGGCCGTTGGCACGGATGGTATCTTCGATCATCACCGCATCGACGGCGAAGCACTTGCAGACCAGGGCGCCCTCTTCGTGGTCGTCCTTCCACTCCTCGCCGCGATAGTTGGCGACTGCTGCCTGCAGGGCCTCCCGACCCATCACCGAGCAATGCATCTTCTCCGCCGGCAGGCCATCCAGGTAATCTGCGATATCCTGGTTGCTCACGCTGAGCGCCTCATCGATCCGCATCCCCTTGATGATCTCGGTCAACGCGGAACTGGAGGCAATGGCCGAGCCACACCCAAAAGTCTGAAAACCGGCATCGAGTATCACCTCGGACTCAGGATCCACCTTCAGGGTCAGGCGTAGTGCATCGCCACACGAGAGAGAACCCACATCACCCACGGCATTGGCGCCTTCGATAGCGCCGGCGTTGCGGGGATTGAAGAAGTGCTCCTGTACCTTTTCGGAATAGTCCCACATCTCTGCGCTCCTCCAGGGTTAGGCTGAAAACGAGTTGCCGCAGCCACAACTGGCCTTGGCGTTGGGATTGTCGAACTTGAAGCCGCTGCCTTCCATGCTATCGAGAAAATCGACAGTGACTCCGTTCAGCATGGGAGCGCTGTAGGGATCGACGAAAAGCTTGAGGCCGTCGACATCGATAATGGTATCGTCATTGCTGGGGGACTCCTCCAGCGCCAGTCCGTACTGCATGCCGGAACAGCCGCCGCCGGTTACTGATATTCTGAGTCCCTGTACAGGCGATTCTGCGCCTTTGATAAATCGGCTGATCGCTTTCTGTGCGCTCTCTGTAAGTGTGATCATGGTCGTTTCTCCGTGGCAAGTCTCTTGCATCATTCTCTTTGCCTGATTTCTGCAAAGCCTGTGCCATTTAGTGAGATATATGCTTACTTGCTGATTTCACAGTTTTTTTTAAATGTGGGTATGCCGAATGTCTGTAGTAACCACGACAATCCAGGCATTTTCATTTAGTAAGAAATGCGACAAAGGAAACAAAAACGTGATACTCGAACAACTCAAACCGGGGGACATGGTCTATGCGGCCAGTCATATCTATAACGATGGGGGTATTCCCGAAATTGCGGAGGACGCCCTGCTGGCAATGCCTGGCACGCGCGGCGTCATCATCGAGACCGGCCACTTGGAGGAGTCGCCGCAGAGAACCGTCTTTCTGGTCCGTTTCGAAGACAGCGCAATGAATCTCGGACCACCCACGGGCTGCTGGCCCGAGGAGTTGAGTGCCACTCAATTGGTGTTTGACTGAAGGCGAGGGACGGCGATTCGCAGGCTATCTCGACCAGCGCCTGCGCACGATGGTATCACGCCAGATGCCGCTGGGAATGACCACCCTGTCTCTAAGATTGCCTCGATAGAGGTAGATCCAGGCCTTGCCCCAGGGCGTGGCGATCACCTCTCTACCATAGGCTTGGGGATAGCCTTCCAGACGGTCGAGGTCAGCCATCTGCTGCGCGTTCACCTCGTAGACCTCCCCTTCGATCGAGGTCCCGCCGCCCTTCACCACGCCGGGATAGGCACCCAGATTCACCATCTTATAGCGAGGGGGTGTTTCACAAGTACCGCAATAACGCGCCTGCGCAAGCAGGTAGTGATTGACCTCGTTACGACGCAGTGTGCCGTAAACAAATACAAGAGACAAAAGACTCATCAGACTATGGCGAATATCCGCAGAGTTATCCAGATGGCGACAATGCAATGAAATATACAATAAACAGCTGATTCACAGCCATACACCTCACACTTTTCCCCCACCCAAAACCCCGTAATATTAAAACGTGTAGGGTGCGGCTTGCCGCACCGATTACCGTGCAGACATCACTGTACAATTCAGACGGCTGCAATCTGGTGCGGCAAGCCGCACCGTTAACCTGGCGCAATCATGCCTCGGCCTTGTATCAAGCGGAGGTACCACAAGTATATTTTCAACCTGTAATCTATATCCTCTTGGAACTTCTACCGAGAAGGATGTTAGGGTAAATATACACATTCGAAGTACTGCAATGACATGAACCCAATGCAGATGATGAAATATTCAGAAGAAAAAGTATGAGGGAAGTAATCACATTTGGCTTGGCGTCTCGCTATAAGTACGTATTAGTATGAGGCAAGGCACTACACTGGTTACCCACCGAGAACCAGTTCATAGGCGCAACGCAGGAGCTCCAGCTCCACGCCGGGCAGTCCCCGCGCCTGGGTCAGATCGATAAAACGCGCATCGATGCGTGCAGCCTCTTCGAAAGGCGGATCCATGGTAGTGAAGCCCGCAAGCAGGATCTGTATCCGGCGGCCCGGCACCTCTACCAGTTGCCTATAGTCGGCTTCCGCCTTCAGACTGCCTGACGGAAAACCAAGACGCCTCTCCACATCCTGTAGAATCGCCGCTGGATGATTCACCGTTTTGCATTCCGCATCCTCCAGGAGTTGCGCCGGCATCGGGATCGGCTCGAACGCACAGACACTGTCGTGGGAAAATTTGAGGAAGCGGGTTCGAGCACTGGTGGCCTGCTTATGATAGAGAATGACGCGATAGTCCATTAATGGTCACTCCGGCATCACCAACAACCTGGCTTCGGCCTTGATCTCATCTCCCCTGCCCCAGGCATTGACCGCCTCGACGAAAAAGCCACTGCGCTTGGGATGGGGACGCACTACATCCTGTTCGACGAAAAAGCTGCCGTCCGCATGGAACAGCAGAGTACCGAGTTTCATGCCCTGTTCGCTCAGCCAGTCACCGACCAGGCTATACTCACAGCTCGCGGGATCGCGTTCCAGGCGAAAGCTGGCCTCCTGGGGATGTTTAAAGCCGAGTTCCTCATTGGCGAACCCCAACTTCAAGGCCTCCTCACAGAGACACTCGAAGATCCGATCGGCCAACTGCTCGATTTTGTGATATCGCAGCGCAATCGACTCATCCATCGCCACTCTCCTCTTCGATGCCATGGAGCAGATCACGAATCACATCTGCACCCACTTGGTCATCCGGATCGATATGCGCCAAGGCAGCGAGAATATCCTTCGCCCCTTCACGGTCGTCCTGGCGCAGGCGGATAAAGGCCAGGGCCTTGAGGCTGTAGAGATAGAGTCGTCCGGCTCCACGCGGTTCTTTCCAGGGTGCGCTTTGACTGTCCAGCTGATGCCAATCGGATACAAAGCCGCCCTGGATGGCGGCTTTGCTCATCGCTTCCCTCACCAGTGATTCCGCCTTGGCGGTTTTACCCTGATAGAAAAGCAGCTTGAACATGGCCACAAGTGTCTCCACCTGATCGGGGGCCACTTCATAGGCGTCGTAGAGTGCATCCAGCGAGGTCTCGCGATCGCCCACCAGCTGGGCTGCCCGTTGCAGATGCAGATCCGCCTGGGGTGCAATCCCGAAACCGAACTGAACCGGATTGTCGAAGGGGCGTATCACCGTCAGCGTCGAGCGACGCTCGCTCACCCCCAAAACTCCTTGGAGACCTGCAGGCGCTCGACCGGCTGGTCGTTCTGCAGGTGCTCATCAAAGATGGCCGCCACGTCACTCTTGCTGACCCCGCCATACATTACACCTTCGGGATAGACCAGCACCGACGGCCCTTCACTGCAGGGACCGAGACAACCGGTAGTGGTCACCTGGACCTTGTCGAAGAGCTGGCGCTCCTGCAGATGCCAGTAGAACTCTTCGGCCACCTCGGCGCAGTTCTTCTGGCTGCAGGATGGGCGCGGATGTCCCATTGGCCGGTTCTGGACACAGACGAATACATGCTTGCTTGGTTTTGCCATGTCAGTTCTCCAGCTCAGGCCGCCATGGTTTGGGGTTCGTGGGTGAAACACTTCTTCGGGCAGATGCGGGCGCAGGCGCCGCAGCCGATACAGTCCATCGAATTCTTGAGACTCATGACCATGGCGGTATCGTCCGAGAAGCCGTCGTCGTCGTCATCGCCATACATATCATCGTCATCGTAATCATCATCGGCCATCAGGCCCTCGACCTCTTCGCGCTCTATGAGATCGAAGACCTCACGGGGGCAGACCTTGAAACAGCGGCCGCAGCCGATACAGTTCTGTTGATTGATCTCCATTACGAACGCGGGAGTATACTCTTCACCGCCCCGGGTCAATCCAGTAATCATGGTCATGGGAACTTCCTCAAGTTGTTTCCGCCTCGGCCGCCTTGCAGGCGGCGTCGGCCTTGGCCCACTCCAGGCAGGCGTCATAGGTGGCCTGCGCGATGGCAGGAATCTCTTCGTAGGCGGCGGGCAGACGATCCTCGACAAGATCATGCAGTTCACCGGCCCTCTCGGTGGCGATGCGCTTGGCCTTTTTGACGGCCTTCTGCATTGCTTTCAACTCTTCGGGGGTCATTGCTGATACCTCGCTTACATGCCGGCAACTTTCGGATGCTGGCCGATAATCTCCAAAGCGACTGACAACAGCTTGTCCGCCTCGTCCTTCATCTTCGACAGGCTTGGAAAACCGAAGCGATGCACATCACGCAGTGTCTTGTCCATCACCACCAGTTTACCCACGGTGATGAGGGCACGGCCGAAACCCTCATGGGTCAGGTTCATCATCGGCACCGCCATCAATCCGCACTCCTTCTCGATCATTGCGGAGATGGCGTTGTAGAAGGCTTTGACTCTCGACATCGTGATCTCATCCGGGTCGCCGACCACCGGGATTTCACGCTTCTTCTCCTTGGTGAGAACGAAGGGTTCCAGAATCTTGGCAACCGGCCAGTTGTCGTATGTGCCATAGGTATCGATGGCTCGCATCTGCCTCACCATCTCTTTGGCGAAATCCGTCTCCAGGACAGGATCGTCCTGCAACACTTCCACGACTGCTTCACTCATTGTTCAAACTCCTCAGTTAATGTCGACAACTCAACCCGCTGATACTCTGCTGCAGCGATCCTCAACAATCGAGGTTTATAGCGCTGCGACGTCCAGCCGCGCGTTGCCCTGTAAACAATAAAAAAACCGATCGCCAACCCGGACAGGGCCAGCAGACTCAACCAAATCCCACGCACACCAAGTGCCTCGCCAATCGCCGTCACACCCAGCATGGAGAGCAAAGGCCACAAATAAGCCAGGACAGAAGAGCGTACCAGCAGCGCATCGGGTATGCCGATCACCACCCGGTCACCCGTCCTTGCATCGATACTGTTCTCCATCACCAGCCGGTTACGTCTCACACCGAAGAGCTTGGCCACCACGGAGGTGGTGCAGTTGTTCACGCTGCAGTGGCTACAGCCGCTGCGGCTCTCGGTCTCGGCCAGCAACATGCCATCCTTGACGTCGATGACCAGCGCAGTTTCTTCCAGCATGGTGGTCGTATCGGTCATACTCTCTGTCATAGCCTGATCCTGTTTCGGTGCGGCAAGCCGCACCCTACGTTCTTAGCTAGCATGTAGGGTGTGGCTTGCCGCACCGATTGCATCTACTTGAAAGCGTAAATTCCGTGGACATTTGCGGACTCACTCTTCCCAGCCGTCCGATTCCATGCGATCGAAGCGCGACGGATCGGCTGGGGTGGCCTGCTGGATGGCACGGGCCAGCCAACTGCCGGGACCCTGTTTCAACTCTTCCTGAAGGGTAAACAACAGACTATTGATATCCGCTCCCGGTGAAATCTTCACCGGCTGGATACCCCTTGCCTTGAGCTGGTTGATGGCCGATGCCCCCACTGCCTGGCTATAGACGGCGATACACCCATCGAGCGCCTCGATCTTGACCGCTAACTTATCCTCATTGCCGTCCATATCGAGCTTGCCAAACTCCATCGCCTCGACGAAACAGATCCTCTCCTGATCCAGGGCATAGATGACAAACGACTGGGCGGCGCCGAAGTGCTGGTCCACATGCTTCATGTCACTGGTGGCAAAGGCCACCTTGAGCGCGCTCGACATCCACCTGTCCTCAGTGTTGCAGCCCACCAGCTGCAGTCGTCTCGTCAGACTCATGAACCACCTCCCGGTATTCCGGTTTCTGCGCATACATGGATTGATAGGGATGGATCTCCCCCTTCTCCAGGGTAAGCATGATATTGGCCAGATCAAACAGGGTCTGGCGTGTGCCCCGATAGCCGATCCAGGTCTTCTGATAACCACCCAGGGTGTCGAACTGGGGAAAACCGGCGCGCATCAGGGGAATGCCCAATCTTTTGGAACTCTCCACCGCATGGGAGTTGGCGATCAACACCTCGGCCCCGTTGGCTGATGCCGCTTGCTCCAGGTCTTCAAGATCGCCGATCTTCACCTGTTCAGCAGCGCAGTTCTTCAACACGGGCGCATTCACCGGGGAGACGGCGGCGACAGTCTCGGCACCGACCCCGGCGAGCATCTGGCTGAAGCCGTTGAGAAGATCTGGATCGGCAGCCAGTGCGAATCGGGCCATGCCAAGCATGAAATGGGTATCCAGCATGGCATCCTGCAACTGGGCCCGCTGGCGCTCGAGTTTCAGCGGCACCTGCTCACCCGAGACCTGATGCAGAACATCGATGAAACTATCCACCGGCTCCAGCCCCATCAGATGATCAAAACGGTAGTCGGGCACACCGGTCAGTTTATGCAAGGCATCGGCCGCCTTGAACATCGAAGGACCAACGACCAAAGTGGCTACCGCATCACCCAGGCTCAGGAGTTCGGACACATGGGTGCCACCGATGGTCAGCGGGGAGAAATCGCCTTCATCCAGGTGACCGTCGAGGGAATCGGAGAGATCGGGAATCACCACAGGCCGCAGCCCGAATGTTTCGACAATCTCTTTCAACTCCTCGATGTCGCCCGGGGTCAGAAATGACCCCACCAAGAGATTGACCTGGCGCCGCCTGCGTCCAGGCGAGGTACCCGCATCTCCGGCCGCCGGCACAATCGTCTGAATGATTGCCTCCACCGCCTTGGCGAATCCCGTCTCCAGGCAACCCGCGTAGTCGGGGGTGGAGACGGGAACCACGGGGATGGCGTCGTATTGCGGATATTGCTGGCGGAAGAGCTTTAGCGCCATGCGTACATCACTGCCCTGAGTCTCGGAGAGACCGGTCGTCGGCACGCCCAACAGCGACGGCTTGTTCTTCTCGGCGATGGTCTTCAGACCCTCTACAACGCTCTCTTCGGAACCCATCACCGTGGTCACCTGATCCATCGCCGTGGTCTGCAACGGAATCGGTTCGCGAAAGTGACGCACGAAGAAGACTTTACCGAAAGCGGTACAGCCCTGGGAGCCGTGGAGCATGGGAATCGCACGATGAAAACCAAGGAATGCAAGGGCCGCACCGATTGTCTGACTCGCTTTCAAGGGACTTACGGAGAGTGCCTTTTTGCGTTTGATGATCTCGCTCATAGGCTTGCCTCCTTCAGTTCGGCAGAACACTTCAGCCTCGACCAGGGTGCGGGGGCCCTGACCTGACGCCAGACCGGACTTTCGATGGTCAGCACCAGCTGGCGGGCCAATTCAACCATACCGGTGTAGCCGGCATAGCCGAACTCGCGCTCCTGGTTGATATCGAGAAAGGGGATGCGCGCCTTGAGCGCAGTGTACATATTGCGCCCACCGGCGATCAGCACATCCACGTTGCGTTCGCGCACGATGTCTATCAATGCCCGGGGGTTGCCGTCCTCCAGCATCACCGCGTCCTGCCCCATGAGTTCGCGGATACGCGCCTTGTCCTCTTCGGTGGATTTCTTGGTGCCGGTGGCAACCACTTCCATTCCCAAATCCTGCAGCGCGGCGATTACTGACCAGGACTTCACGCCTCCGGTATAGAGCAGCACCTTGCGGCCCCGCAGCTTTTCGCGCCAGGGTTCCAGGGCGAGGTCGATCTTCGACTCCTCGCGGGCAATCAACGCCTCGGTGCGCCGGGTGAGGTCCGGGTCATCGATCAATCCGGCAAAGTCGCGCAGGGCCCGGGAGACATCTCGCACACCATAGAAGCTGCCCTCGAACCAGGGGGTGCCGAAGGCCTCCTGCAGCTTGCGGGCGACGTTGATCATGGCTTTGGAACAGACCATCATGTTGGCTTCCGAGCGGTGCATGGTCTGTACCTCCCGATAGCGGGCATCGCCCGAGAGGGTGCAGAGCACGCGCAGGCCCAGCTCATCGAGCAGCGGCAGCACATGCCAGAGCTCGCCGGCGATGTTGTACTCGCCGACAAGCGTGATGTCGTGAATCCTGTGCCCCGCTCCCTGTGCCGACTCAGGCAGTGGATCAGGCTCCCGGGTAGCGCAGACATATTTCACCATCGCCTCCCCGGCGATACGGTTACCCAGGTTCTTGGTGCCGTAGAATCCGGCTGCGTCCACCGGCACCACAGGTGTACCCCAACGCTCCTGGGCGGCCTTGCAGACCGCCTCCACGTCATCACCCACCAGGGCCGGTACACAAGTGTTGTAGACAAACACCGCGGCCGGTTTGTAGCTGTCGATGGCCTGCTTGATGGAATGAAAGAGGCGCTTCTCGCCACGCCCCATGATCACATCCTGCTCGGTGAGATCGGTAGTCATGCCGATACGGAACAATCTCGATCCGCTGGAGCGGGTTCCCCGGTTGTCCCAGGAGCTGCCGGCGCAGGCGATGGAGCCGTGAACGATGTGGGCCACATCGGCAATTGGCAGCAGCGCGATCTGCGCGCCATCGAAGGCACAACCGCCGGCGGTGGCGCCAGGCTTCGGCTTGGCGCAGCCCGACTTCGACTTCTTGTTGTGCGCGCAGGCCGGTTCGTCGAGCAGAGCGGCGATATCTTTCTGTTTCATGGTTCGGCAGTCACTTCAAATACTATGATGCAGACTCCCATGCAATCGACATGCCATTACATACCATATTGTTTTTATTGAATTTTATTTGTCCATCGCTTGTCGCAAACACGACAAACCCTACACCGCTCCGTTGCCGCGCTGCGATACCGCCAGGGTGGAATTAAGCCAAGCTTGCTTGATCAGTGAGTTGGATTATCGACACAAACATCATTCAGTCAGCTTGTACGGAATCAAACAAAGAAACTCGTAGTGATACTGACATCAGCTGTGGCAGCTTGATTCCGGCATTCGCCGGAATGACGAGGGTAAAGTTACCAACCTTCTCCGTAACCACTCATCCACTGTACGAAAAAAACAACCAGACTGCGCGGCACCCGGCACGGGATGCGCCATCAACACTTAAGAGGCTAGTGACAACATGGCGCAGGTACCCGACTGCAAGTGATAGTGTCCTTTAGCGTTTGGCGCAGTGCTCAATCCAGAAGAATTCACTCTAAAACGAAGACCATCAACCATAACTTTCCATTCACCTTCCGGCAGCTGAAAGTCGACACCGTTATGACTGCCATTGAGCAATACCAGCAAGGAGTGCCTCGATCTGCGCCAAAACCCGTATCTCAGTGGCGGTCGAATGATATAGGCAATGGCATTGACATTATCATGGTGGGGATAACCCGTGGGATAGATCCAGTCAATATCCCACCCGTCGCGCTTCTGACCCTTTACTTTCAAATGACCTTTATACAGAAAGTGGTTCAGCTGCTTACGCAACGCCACAAGCCGCCCGACCGCTTCAACAAGATCACTGTGCAGAGTTGAATTATTCCAGTCAAGCTGATTCAAACCAGGACGATCGTAGCTATTGTCGTGTCCATGTTTTGTATAGAGCATTTCACTGCCCTCGCTCAGCATGGGTATTCCCTGGGATGTCAAGACGATAAAAATCGCGAGAAAGACTCTATGCTTGTCACCATCAACCAAATCGGCCAATGTCCGCCCATCGTGGCAGGAGATGTAGTTGATACTTTGCTGGGGCCTCAGAGCCCAGCCTCCATCCTTCACATGGCTGCCGACAATCGCTCTCATCAACCGGTCCCTGTTTTTGTAGTCACCACGGCCTTGTGTGAATATTCTTGCAGACTCACGAAAATCATCGTTCCAAATTGCCCAGCGGGTATGAGCGAAATCACTGCTCATATCCTGTTTTCCCCATTGGTTACCACCTAAGGCCCATGGCTCGGCGATGAGATAAACTCTCTTGGGCAGGCGCTTATCGATTTCAATCATGGTCCTTTTGTCATGCAAGGCACCAAGGTCGAACCTGAATCCATCGAACCTGTAGTGTTTGACCAAGTTTTGCAGGGTTTCGATCATGGTTCTTCGAATGTGTCTGTTCTCGGTTTTAACGGTAGGCCCACAACCTGATCCATGACAGAAATCGTCGCTATCGAGCTTACGATAAACGACACTCTCACCCCATGCCTTAACCCAAAGATGCGCACCATGATTGAACACCACATCAAGAATTACAGGTATCCCTCTGCCGTGAAACGTATCGATCATTTTCATCACTTCCAGGTTGACGTTCTCCTTGTCGACCGCGAAGTCGCTACGCATGGCGCTGTACGCAACAGAAGAATAGCCCCAATCCCCTCCCAATTTTTGATCACTGTAATGAAGCGGAAGGAACTCAACTGCGACCTTCAGACGCTGAAGATGGTCAAGGACTTTTTTTGATGCCGCCCCTGGATAGGTACCTCGATATATTTCTTTTTCCACAACCGCGCTTGGATGCCGGCTGAGCGCCGGCAGGTGGGACTCGTATATCACGATCCCTTCGATGGGTGGCGTTTGAAAACGCCTGTTTTTGTGTTGATAATCTATTTGTTGAAAGAATGATTTGTATACCCCCCCGACAAGCGCTATCCGCTGTGCCATCGGGTCGACAACCTTGTGAACGTTGCGCCCGACACGAACCAGATAATGGTAGGAAACATTATTCAATTGATGGTCAGGAACAGCCGGATCCACCATCCAGCTGCCACGGGCATCTCGCTTCATAGACCAGTTGTCATGAAAGCCATCTATAACCAGAAAGACCTCTTCTGCATTAGGACTATATAATGAGAATTTCTTTTTGGCCCGGAACAACCACACCATCTGAATAACTCACCGCGGATTCTTCAATTATTCGAGTGACAAAAAGTTATGCCTGCCTATATAATGCGGGAGGACATTTTAATCTGCTTTTATTAATCCGGCAGCCAAGTATGTCGGGTTAATACTATACATAACCATAAAACAAGGATCGCTTCAATCCCTTCCTTTCCGTTGAATTACTCACCTTGTATGCTTATTTATAATATACAACAATTAGCCATGCAAAGTTGACCCAGGGCTGTTGTCAGGATGTCGGAAGTCTTCAAAAAAGCTGCGGAATCAAGGACAGTTACCGTCATGTATTGACAGCAGTTTTGGTTGTAAATCAGGGACAGCAATCACACTATTGTAACAATCAGAACAGGGAATTCAGTTACACTATGACTTCTGACCATATGCAAAACATTAATAGTGACCCGGGTATTTTGCCATCGCTCGACAGTGATCTGCTCCGTGTCCATGAAGCCAGACACCACGATCCTTTCAACGTGCTCGGCCTCCATACGAATGGCGCAGAAGCTGTCATTCGCGTATTCAACCCCCAGGCGAATGAAGTCAGTCTGGCTGACAGCGGTGCAATATTGCAACGCATACCCGGGAGTGATTTTTTCGAATGGCATGGCGACGCGGCTTCGATACCTGAGCACTACCGCTTGATATGGCGCGACCGTACCAACAGGGAACATATCAGCCACGATCCCTATAACTTCGGGATACACCTCTCTGACTTTGATCTTCATCTCTTCAGTGAAGGTCGCCATCGTCATGCCTATAGATTTCTCGGCGCTCATGACCACCAGGTCGATGGTATCTCGGGTATTCTGTTCGCGGTTTGGGCGCCGAATGCCGAACGTGTCAGCGTAGTCGGAGACTTCAATGAATGGGACGGCCGCCGCCACCCAATGAGAGTTCGCAGCGGAGGGATTTGGGAACTATTCATACCCGACCTCGAATCGCATCATCTCTACAAATTCGAAATCCGCAACCGACATACCGGGAAGATACAGCTTAAATCCGATCCCTACGGGAAACAGCATGAATTGCGCCCCAATACCGCATCGATTATTCCCGAGCCCGCGACCTACGAGTGGAAGGATCAGACCTGGCTGAATCAGAGGTCTGAATCCGCATGGCAGAGCAGTCCGATATGCATCTACGAGGTACACCTGAACTCCTGGCGGCGGGACATGGAGGGAGAGTTCCTCAACTACCGGGAGATCGCTCACCTGCTGGTCGACTACGTTTTGGATATGGGGTTTACCCATATCGAACTGCTGCCCATCACAGAACACCCGTTCGATCTGTCCTGGGGATATCAGGCGACAGGATATTTCGCCCCTACCAGCCGCTTTGGCAACCCCGATGATTTCCGCTATTTCGTCGACCATTGCCACCGCAATGGCATCGGTGTGTTACTGGACTGGGTCCCGGCCCACTTCCCGAAAGATGCCCATGGACTGGCGCGTTTTGA
Organism: Candidatus Thiodiazotropha sp.; assembly: GCA_050292275.1. Lineage (GTDB taxonomy): Bacteria > Pseudomonadota > Gammaproteobacteria > Chromatiales > Chromatiaceae > Thiodiazotropha. The sequence continues at coordinate 2,567 of JBNKLI010000049.1, read as the reverse complement.
CGGCACACCGCTGTACGAGCATGAGGACCCGCGCCTGGGCGAGCACCTGGACTGGTCGACGCTGATCTACAACTTCGGTCGTAACGAAGTAAAATCCTTTCTGATCTCCAGCGCCATATACTGGCTGCAGGAGATGCACATCGATGGCCTTAGGGTCGATGCGGTAGCCTCGATGCTCTACCTTGACTATTCCCGCGATGAAGACGCATGGCTACCGAATAAGTATGGAGGTCGCGAGAACCTCGAAGCGATAGACTTTATTCGCGACCTCAATATCGCAGTCCATGAAGAGTGTCCGGGGATCCTGATGATCGCGGAAGAATCCACATCCTGGCCCCAGGTAAGCCGCCCCACCTACCTGGGTGGTTTGGGTTTCGATTTGAAATGGAACATGGGATGGATGAATGACACCCTGAGATATTTCGAGCATGATCCCATTCATCGCAAATACCATCACGACATGCTCACCTTCAGCATGCTGTACGCCTTTTCGGAAAACTTCCTGCTCCCCTTCTCACACGACGAAGTGGTCCATGGCAAGCAATCCATGTTGAACAAGATGCCGGGGGAGGAGAAGCACCGGCATGCGAACCTGCGCGCGCTCTATACCTATCAGTTCACTCATCCCGGCAAAAAACTGATGTTCATGGGCACGGAGTTTGGCCCTGGAACCGAATGGAACAGCGCGGGTCTGCTTGACTGGTACATCCTGGATTACCCTCTGCACCAGGGAGTGCGGCTGCTGGTCAAGGATTTGTGCAGACTCTATCGCTCGACACCTGCGCTTCATCGCTACGACTTCGACTGGCAGGGCTTTGAGTGGATCGATTGCCATGACTCTGAGCAATCTGTCCTCAGTTTCCTGAGAAAGGGTGACGATAACGAATTGGTCGTGGTATTGCTCAACATGACCCCTGTGGCCAGGAAAGAATACCGAATCGGACTACCGCTCGAAGGAAGATATAGAGAGATCATCAATTCCGATTCCGCCTACTACGGAGGCACCAACATGGGCAATGGAGAAGCACCGCTGAGCACCGAACCAACACCCTGGATGAATCATCCCCAGTCATTAAGCCTGATCCTGCCTCCACTATCGGCCATCGCCTTACAGTATGAGGGTAAGGACGCTTACTGAATGTAACTCAAATCGCTTCCTGATCACCAGCCATACAGTGGCAGATACGAGTTTTGAGTTATGGCCTGGTCAACTGTTACCCCCCTCTCCCTGGCCCTCTCCCCGAGGGGAGAGGGAAAGTGCTTTTTGAGCGTATCAAACACTTCCTGCCAGATCATGGAATCAATCCGTTATTCACTCCGACCCATGATCCATGCATTCCCTCTCCCCTCGGGGATAGTGCCAGGGAGAGGGGAATACAAAAATCCGTGAATGCAATGAACACATCCACTCAAAACCACCTTGATTTCAATTGACTCGACATCCCGATCTGACCGACACTGCGGCCTGGTATGTCAGGTCGCGAACCGATGAATCAAGAAACGAACTTTGTAAAACTCCCGGACGGCAGGCGTCTCGCCTATGCCGAATTCGGCGACCCCCACGGCCGGCCGATCATCTATTGCCATGGCTTTCCCGGTTCGCGTCTGGAGGCCGGCCTGTTCGAAACAGCGGCGCATCGGCACAAGTTGCGGGTTATCGCCCCAGATCGTAACGGCCTTGGGCTGTCGGATCCCAAGCCGGGACGGCGGCTCATCGACTGGGCAGAGGATGTGGAGGCCCTGGCCGATCACCTGGCGATCAACCGCTTCTCCCTGATCGGTGTCTCCGGTGGCGGGCCCTATGCCACGGCCTGTGCTTACCGGCTGGCCAAACGCTTGAGCAGTTTCACCCTAGTCTGCCCGCTGGGACCGCTGGATCACCCAGGTCTGCTCGACGCCATGCACTGGCCCGCACAGATCAACTTCCGATCGATTCGTCTCACCCCATGGCTGTCGAATCTCAGCTTCCGGATGGCGGTGATTCCACTGGCGCAGTACTCACCCCAGTGGATCTACCAGTTAATGCTCGGCATAGCGCCGGCGATCGATGCGCAAGTCCTCAAGCGACCGGCGGTGCGCAACGTAGTCACCGCCTCGCTGAGCGAGGCGATACGTCAAGGGGCCGACGGGATACTGCACGAGATGGCGCTCTATAACCAACCCTGGGGATTCGACCTGTCTGAGATCTCAATACCGGTGCATCTCTGGCATGGGAGCGCCGACAGCACTGTGCCCCTGCTGCACGGGCGTACATTGGCTGAACACCTGAATGACTGCACATTCCATGTCATCGAAGGCGAAGGTCACTTCTCCCTGCCAGTGGATCATATGGAACAAATCCTCAAGCAACTCATCGACGACAGCGGAGATCACACACTGTAGGGCCTCTCCTTTTTAGCTGGACACCCATCCAATTTTAGCCAATTTTAGCTGGACACCCATCCAAAATTTGCCAAAACTAATTCCGTATGGCAACCTTTAGCAAACATTCGTAATCAAGGAGCGATTCGATGCCCAAACCAAGGAAAACACAGGTCCTACTTGAAGAAACCCCCTATTATCACTGT
>JBNKLI010000048.1:0-8855 GCA_050292275.1 Candidatus Thiodiazotropha sp. | reverse complement strand
TCTTCGAAACGTACCAGATCGAGGATGCGCTCGATAATGCAGGCGCAAAGCCTGGGGTGCCCGGCGTCGATCATCAACAGTCCAAGATCGGTGGCATAGCCCCCGGACGGGGTTGTATAACCAAGCACTCTATCTTTAGCGTCAGGCTTGTCAGTGTGCACATGCTGACCACCCCGGATCGAGGCTGCAATAGTGAGAATGGTTGTCGCCAACTCTCTTGCGATGCGGTTGCTGTGCGCACCATTGAGCAGTACGGCTATGCCTAGTCCCTGTTCGGGCAGCAACGCCATCTCCGATCCGAATAACAGGGTGGCGCCACCATGACGCACTCGTTTCCCAATTACCGGATGATTTTCGATAAACCAGCCAAATCCGGGTGTGACACCCAATGAAACCGCACTATTCCCCGCTTCCGGCTGCCACATCAGGCGCTGCTGCTCGACCGGCAGGCCCGGGACTCGCTGGCTGAGTAGCGCGCTCATCAACAGGCCCATGTCGTCGGCATTGCTGAAGAGACCCAGTGCGGGAGTATCCCTGAGTGGCGGCAACGGCCGTACCTGGCCATCGAGATGACCAGCGGATAAGCGGGCTGCCATAACTGTCGTAAGGTTAAAACCGCTGTTGTTCATATGCAAAGGATCAAACAGGGATTCATGAATAAATTCAGCGTAGCCAAGACCGGAACGCTGCTCAATCAAATGCCCCAGCAAGTCATATCCAAGATTCGAATAGCTATACAGCCTCTGTGCAGGATAGGCTGCATACTCCTCGTGCAATTGGGACGTCACGCGGGTAAATGGGGTGTCCGTGAACATCCCCTTGCGCAGATCACCAGGAAGACCACTGGTGTGACTCAACAGTTGTCCTGGGGTTATCGGTGCACTATCCGAATGGTGGTGTCGAATGGAGAAGTCCGAAAGCTGTTCTTTCAACGGTACATTCAGATCGATTCGCCCCTGTGCGACGAGCTGTAACACCCCAATTGCCGTTACGGGTTTGGTCAGTGAGCCGAGTCTGAACACTGTCCTTCTATCGACCCGTTCTCCGCTACGACTGTCAGCCAGGCCGAATCCCTCGAGCCAAAGAGGTCCCTCTCTGTCCACCAATGCGATACTCAAGCCAGGGACGATCTCCTCTTCGAGCAGCCGGGAGATCAATCTGATCGACTCACTGCGTACCGCCGCCATCTCCCCCCGAGGCAGAAGAGGCTGAAGATCCGCCTGTCGCTGGATTGATGTGCACGATGAGAGCAACAGCACAGAGATCAGCGCTGAAACAAATACCCCTAGCGGCGGCATTTCATACCTCGGCATACCGTGCTGCCACACATACTACGCATACCAGGTCGAACAATCCGATTCAGACATCATCTGTATCCATCGGGCGGGGCTGATAGCCCCGCGAAAGCTGCGCCGCCATTACCAGTTGACCGCCGCACCAGTATCGATCAAGCTGCTGGCGTATCCATCGCCATAGCCGGGTTGCAGATTGCGTGGACTGTTTGAGAAGCCATCTGTGTAGAGAAACGAACTGGCATACTGATCACCAATACCCGGCTGATTCGCCGTTGGCACGCTACCCGATTCAGACGAACCGATATACAGGTCATGGTTGTTTCCGATTACCTCGTATAGATCGCTATAAGAGGTGGCGTAGAGGTTGGCTGACAACATCATCACTGCGGTCGCTAATAGCATTTTCATTGTAAAACTCCTCGTTTAGTTGAGATTAAAAAAAACAGAAACAGTCTGCTTTCATCCATCTATACGAGGAGTCTCATCGATCGGATTCACATTCCAGCCCGAGACTGTCCCTATGTCGGCAGTCTACAGCTGCGGTCATTGAATCCGCAGCTGCCGTCTGCTCAGAGCGCATGGGCAGCGGCACTGCCCGACACAGGTTGTCATCAGCTCTTGCGTTGTCACAAAACATTCATGACCGGGTCAAGATACTGCAACAGGTAAGAGCCAGAATCTGAGCATGACAGAGTATGCCTTACGCTACCCGTTGGGAGATTTGGCGATGAACGGTAATTCACACTCCTTGAGACCTTTCAAAAACCCCAGCTATATCGATTACCTGGTCGGCTGGAGATATCTCTTCGACAGACACTATAAATCCGATGTACACAGCCGCTGGGAGGAACAGCCCTGGTTCATCTCGGCGGCAGAGATCATCACCGGGATAGGCAGTATCCTGTTCTCCACTACCCTGGGGGCAATACTCCTCTATATTGTCTGGGACATCTGGATCAAATAGCGGGAGTCAAACAGTGACAACCAAGCAAATCTCAGGCTGTCGATCTCGATTTGCGAAATAGAAAAGGGGCCACAAGGGCCCCTTTTTATTCCTGTCGAGTGCGCTCAGGGTCAGGCTTCGTCAACCGCCTTCATACTGAGACGAATTCGCCCCTGTTTGTCGACTTCGAGCACCTTGACCTTCACCACGTCCCCCTCAGAGAGCTTGTCGCTGACCTTCTCCACGCGTTCGTTGGAGATCTGGGAGATATGCACCAGGCCATCCTTTCCAGGGAGAATGGTGACGAAGGCACCGAAGTCCATCAGTTTCGCCACCTTGCCTTCATAGATCGTACCGACCTCCACGTCCGCGGTGATCAGCTCGACACGCTTGCGCGCATCCTCACCCGCCGACTTGTCCACGGAGAAGATCTTGACCACGCCATCGTCGGTGATATCCACGGTAGCGCCGGTCTCTTCGGTAATGGAGCGAATGGTAACGCCGCCCTTGCCGATGACATCGCGAATCTTGTCCGGATTGATCTTGAACTCGATGATTCGGGGGGCATGCTCCGACATCTCGTTGCGGTGTGAGTCGATGACCTTGTTCATCTCGCCGAGAATATGCAGGCGGCCCTCTTTTGCCTGGTTCAGCGCAATCTCCATGATCTCCCTGGTGATACCGTTGATCTTGATATCCATCTGCAGGGCATTGATGCCCTTATCCGTACCGGCCACTTTGAAATCCATATCACCCAAGTGGTCCTCGTCTCCCATGATATCGGTCAGAACGGCGAATTTGTCGCCCTCTTTGATCAGTCCCATGGCGACACCCGCCACCGGGGCCTTGATCGGCACACCGGCATCCATCAATGCAAGGCTGGTGCCGCAGACCGATGCCATCGAGGAGGAACCGTTGGATTCGGTAATCTCGGAGACCACGCGGATCGCGTAGGGGAAGTCGCTGATCGTCGGCATACAGGCGAGTACACCGCGCTTGGCCAGACGGCCATGGCCTATTTCACGGCGCTTCGGACTGCCGACACGACCAACCTCGCCGACACAGAAAGGGGGAAAGTTGTAGTGCAGCATGAAATGCTCGCGACGGGAACCTTCCAATGCATCGATAATCTGTGAATCCCGTTCGGTGCCCAGGGTAGTGACAACCATTGCCTGGGTCTCGCCCCGGGTGAACAGTGCTGAGCCATGAGTTCTGGGAAGCACACCGGTGCGAATCGCGATGGGTCGTACCGTGCGTGTGTCACGTCCGTCGATACGAGGTTCACCATTGAGAATGCGGCCGCGTACGACACTCTTCTTCAACTTCTCGATCACCGCCATGACCTGATCGCTGCTCCAGCGAGGTTCACTGCCTTCTTCCGCCGCACAGAGCTTCTCCAGGGTCGCCGCGCACACCGCGTCGATGGCCGCATAGCGCTCGAGCTTGTCGGCAATGCGATAGGCATCCCCGATTCCCTGCGCCGCCTCGGCCTCCACCGCTGCGCTCAGTTCGGTATCCTGCTGTGGCGATTCGATTTCGGCCATCGGGTTGTTGACCTCGGCAGCCAGCTCCTTGATCGCCTGAATAACGACCTGGGACTGCTCGTGTCCGAACAGCACGGCGCCCAGCATAACCTCCTCGGTGAGCTGATTCGCTTCAGATTCGACCATCAATACGGCCTCTTCCGTGCCGGCGACCACAAGATCCAGATCAGACTCGGGATTGAGGCCTGTTGTCGCGGCATTGAGGATGTACTCGCCGTCCTTGTATCCGACACGGGCGGCCCCCACCGGTCCCTGAAAGGGAAGACCGGAGATGGCGAGAGCGGCAGAGGTGCCGATCAGCGAGGGTATTTCAGGATCGACCGCGGGATTCAGGGACATCACCGTAATGATGACCTGAACTTCGCTGGTAAAACCTTTCGGGAATAGTGGTCTGATCGGGCGATCGATGAGTCTCGCGGTGAGGATCTCCTTTTCACTGGGACGTCCTTCCCGGCGAAAAAAACCACCGGGTATCATGCCGGCTGCGTAGGTTTTCTCCTGATAGTCCACGGTTAAAGGAAAAAAGTCCCGAGGCGTGCTGCTCTTCGCCTCGACCACGGTGACTTGAACCACGGTATCGTCCATATTGACCATGACCGCGCCGTCAGCCTGCCTTGCTATCTCACCTGTCTCGATGGAGACCTTTTTGTCTCCCCATTGAAATTCTTTCTTGATTAAAGTCACTGTTGAATCCTTGGGTAAGTTGTTGTTGCAGGTTGGATTAGCGACGCAGACCCAGACGGCCGATCAGCGCTTTATAGCGTTCCTGGTCCTTGCCCTTCAGATAGTCCAGAAGTTTGCGGCGGGAGTTGACGAGACGCACCAGACCCTGGCGCGAATGGTGATCCTGTTTGTGCTCTTTGAAGTGCTCGGTGAGCTGAACGATACGGCTGGTCATCAGGGCCACCTGGACCTCGGGAGAGCCGGTATCGCCGGGAGAGCGCTGATACTCTTCGATGACGGATTTCTTATCTGCTGCACTCATTGTCATGACGTTTCTCCTCTAGGTTACGCCTTGGATTCTGGTCTCATTCAAGATCCACCCGACAATGAGTTCAGGCGGACCGGACCGGTTTAAATTGGGTTCATTTATCGGGCGTTGCCCGGAAAGACCGCGTAGTATGCGCGTTCTCGACCGATACGGCAACCTGTATCCCACCCGATTCCATGGAACAGTTTCTGTAATTCAATTTGTTTCCTGCATTAGCCTTTTGGGTGCCACGCGACCGTCGTCGAGAATCTGGCCGACGCCGAGAAAATCGGTCTCGTTGGCATAGAGGCGCACCCATCCGCTGGTGGGCGCATTCGGCACCAGGATCGGCTGGCCCTGCTTCATGTAAAACGCGGCATCCGCCGAGAGGGCGACCTGGGGCCACTCGGCCAATGCGCTCTCCAGCGGCAACAGCCAGTCGTCCATCTCTTTGAAGCGCTTGTCGGAAAAGGCTTGCCGCACCTGATCCAGGGTCACCATCGATTGGTCATCGTAGGGCCCCACCCCGGAGCGGCGCAAACCGCTGACGTAGGCGCCGCATCCCAACCGCTTACCGATGTCCTCGGCGAGGGTGCGCACATAGGTGCCCTTGGAGCAGTGTACATCCATTCTGAACTCCGGCAGTGAGAAGTCGATCAGCTCCAGCGAGTGGATATGGATGGTACGGGGTTCACGCTCCACCTCCAGCCCCTGACGGGCGAGTTTGTAGAGGCGCTCGCCCTGGTGCTTGATGGCGGAATACATCGGCGGCAGTTGCTGCTGTTCACCGAGGAAGTCGTTCAATGTCTCGAGCAGCATCGCCTGGGTGACCCCACTGGGATCGGCCTGTTCGAGCACCTCTCCTTCGGCATCGGCCGTGGTTCGGGTCTCTCCCAGCTTGACGCTCACCCGGTAGTGCTTGTCGGCATCCAGCAGGAAGGCCGAGAGTTTGGTCGCCTCCCCGAAACAGATCGGCAACAAACCGGTTGCGAGCGGGTCGAGGCTGCCCGTGTGGCCGGCCTTTGCGGCCTTGAAGAGGAACTTGACCTCTTGCAATGCCTTGTTCGATGTCATGCCTTGTGGCTTGTCGAGCAGCAATACACCACTGATATTGCGCCCTCTGTTGCGACGACGTCCCATGCTTGTTTCTCTATCTTGCTAATCGTGAGAAAGGATCAGTCCGGATCGGTGTGGTTTTCCCTCACCGCATGATCGATCAGGTTTGAGAGGTGTTCTCCCTGCTCCACCGAAGTGTCATATACAAAGTTCAGTTTCGGTATCGAGCGCAGTTTCATGCGCTGACCCAGCAACCAGCGCAGATGCCCGGCCAGTTGATTCAAATGCACCATGCTCTCTTTTTGCGACAGCGTGGCCGACATCGTGGTGAAGAATATCTTTGCCTGGGAGAGGTCCCTGACAACGCGGGCCTCCTGGATGGTTACCATGCCCATAGCCGGATCCTTGACCTCTTCCCTGATCAGTCCAGCCAATTCGCGCCGAAGCTCCGCTCCAATGCGATCTGTTCGTTTGAAATCGTGTGACATAACTGCTATCGGGCTAGATACTCCGCATCACTTCCGTGCGCTCGAAAACCTCGATCTGGTCACCCACCTGGACATCGTTGTAGTTCTTCACGCCAATACCGCACTCCATACCGTTTTTCACTTCACTGACATCGTCCTTGAAACGGCGCAGCGACTCCAAAGCGCCTTCATAGATCACAACATTGTCACGCAGTACGCGAATGGGATTGTTGCGCTTCACCAGTCCCTCGACAACCATGCAGCCGGCGATGGCACCGAGCTTGGAGTTGCGGAATACATCGCGCACCTCCGCCAGCCCGATGATCTCCTCGCGAATCTCCGGTGAGAGCATACCGGTAATCGCCTTTTTCACATCATCGATTATCTCGTAGATGATGCTGTAGTAGCGCATATCGATGCCCTGCTCTTCAACCACCCTGCGCGCACCCGCATCGGCACGCACGTTGAAACCGATGATGATAGCGTTCGAAGTGACAGCAAGGTTGGCATCGGATTCATTGATCCCGCCGACACCTGAGGCGACCACGCTCACCTTCACCTCGTCGGTGGAGGTTTTTGTCAATGCTTCCTTCAACGCCTCGACACTGCCCTGCACGTCTGCCTTGACGATGATGTTCAGTGTCTGGGTCTCGCCCGCCTCCATCTGGGTGAACATCTCATCGAGTTTCGCCGCCTTCTGCGCCGCAAGACGGGTATCTCGCTGCTTGTCGTGGCGCAGTTCGGCAATCTCGCGGGCACGGCGCTCATCACTGACAACCCGGACATCGTCACCAGCCTCGGGCGTTCCCGAGAGACCCAGCACCACCACAGGTATGGAGGGACCGGCACTCTTGATGGTGCGGCCGTTCTCATCGAACATCGCACGCACCCTTCCATACTCCTTGCCGGAGACGATCACGTCGCCGCGTTCCAGGGTACCCGACTGCACCAGCACTGTGGCGACCGGACCACGGCCCTTGTCGAGCGAAGACTCGACTATCGAACCGGTGGCATTGCCATCCGGTATCGCTTTGAGTTCCAGTACCTCGGCCTGCAGCAAAATGGCATCGAGCAGCTCGTCTATGCCCTGGCCGGTTTTCGCCGAGACCTTCACGAACATGGTATCGCCACCCCACTCTTCAGGGATCACATTCTCCTGGGAGAGCTCCTGGATCACACGATCGGGATTGGCATCCTCTTTGTCGATCTTATTGATCGCTACGATCAACGGCACTTCAGCCACTTTGGCATGCTGAATCGCCTCCTTGGTCTGCGGCATGACGCCATCATCGGCAGACACAACCAGAATCACGATATCGGTGACCTTGGCGCCACGAGCACGCATCGCGGTAAAGGCGGCATGCCCCGGTGTATCCAGGAATGAGATCGTGCCCTTGTCGGTGTCCACGTGGTAGGCGCCGATATGCTGGGTAATACCGCCCGCCTCTCCCATGGCGACCCGGCTGGTACGGATATAATCGAGCAGCGAGGTCTTACCGTGATCGACATGTCCCATGATTGTCACTACAGGCGGGCGGGAGACGGCATCACCGGCATCCTGTGTCTCTTCCATACTCAGCAGATCGGCCTCGACGTCCTCGTCCTGCTGAACTACCGGTACATGTCCCATCTCTTCAACCACGAGCGTTGCCGTATCCCGGTCCAGAGGTTGATTGATGGTCACCATCATGCCCATTTTCATCAGCACCTTGATGACTTCGGCGGCTTTTATGGACATCCGCTGAGCCAGTTCGGCAACGGTGATGCTTTCAGGAACCTTCACTTCGTGGACAACCGGGCTGGTGGGGCGCTGAAAGCCATGCTGGGTCTCACCCGATGCCGTTGCGGATTGACGCTGCTGTTTGGGCGCTTTCTTCCTGCGCCTGCCCTTCGCGCCTTCGGAGACATGCAACTCCTTACGTTCCAGGCGCTGCTCTTCCTCGTACTCCTTATCCTCACGCTTGCTCTCTTTGCGGCCTTTCTTGCCGCGCCCGGCTTCAGGCTTTGCTTGTTTCTCCGCCGCCGCCTGGGGTTCTTCGGCCTTCAGCAGTTCCTCCTCCGCCGCCTTGCGCGCAGCCTCTTCTTCGGCCGCCTTGCGTGCCGCCTCTTCTTCGGCCTTCTTCGCGGCCTCTTCCTCTGCCCGCTTCGCAGCTTCCGCCGCTTTGCGTGCTTCGATTTCAGCCTCGATCGCCGCCCTTGCCTTCGCCTGTTCATCAAGGGCCTTACGCGCCTCTTCCGCCTCTTTGGCCTTACGCTCGTCCGATTCCACAGCGGCTCGCTTGACGTAGGTCCGCTTCTTGCGAACCTCGACGCTCACTGTCTTGGCGGGCACAGTCGATGCACGACTCAAAGTGCTGCGCGACGCGGTGGGCTGACGAAGCTCGCTCACGGTCTTACGGCGCAGCGTGACCTTGCTCGGTGTTGCCACACCAGTGGTCTTTTTCTTGCCATGGCTCTCACGCAGATAGTGCAATAGTCTGGCTTTCTCCTCATCGGAGATCCTGTCGTCGGGACTTTTGGCCTGGATACCGGCATCCTCCAACTGCTCCATCAAGCGATCGGAAGGGATGCCAACGACGT
>JBNKLI010000047.1:0-15433 GCA_050292275.1 Candidatus Thiodiazotropha sp. | reverse complement strand
GCGGTGTCGCCGCACATGTGTCAGATGGCGCAGCAACAGCCAGAGTTGGAGGAGGGTGCCCAGGAGCAGAAAAACAAGGAAAATTTGTGTGAATAGCGGCATCTGTCCTCTACATTGGTCGTTTTGGTTTGCTTATCCATTAGGTCGTCGCAATCGGAAAATGCTCACTATGTGAGCGATTGCCATGCCTAGAATACAGAGAGTGGCGTCTTCCTGCTAGAATCTGATGGCTCGCACTGAATCAAGGAAAAGAAAATGCCTGTTGATGCCTCCAATCTGATCTGGATCGACCTGGAAATGACAGGGCTCGATCCCCAGCAAGATGAGATCATCGAGATCGCCACCATCGTTACCGATGCCAGACTCCATATTCTCGCTGAAGGACCGATGATCGCCATACATCAGTCCGCGCAACGTCTGGCGGCGATGGATGAGTGGAACCAGCGTCAACACGGTGCATCCGGATTGATCGAAAGAGTCGGGCAGAGCAGCTATGACGAGGCACGGGCGGAAGAGGAAACCCTGCAGTTTTTGCGGGAATATCTGCCAAGCGGCGCTTCTCCCATGTGCGGTAACTCGATTTGTCAGGACAGACGTTTTCTCGCCAAATCGATGCCGAGGCTGGAAGCTTTCTTCCACTATCGGAATCTGGATGTGAGTACCCTGAAGGAATTGATGATCCGATGGGCACCCTCGCTTGCAGGGGGATTCAGTAAACAGGGAAAACACCTGGCATTGGATGATATCAGGGACTCCATCAATGAATTACGCTACTACCGCGATCATTTCCTGCGCCTGCCCTGAATCGTCATCCAGCCTGATCGCATGGCAATGGATGTTCAGCACTGTCTAAGTGTAGGGTGCGGCTTGCCGCACCAAATATAGATAAATCCGCATAATACAGGCCTGTCTGGACGGTTTCCGGTGCGGCAAGCCGCACCCTACGTTTGGAATTAGCATTTACATTTTTTGCGTTCATTTGCGGCTCTATTCACATCGTATTCTGTTATCAGGTCAGTGATTCATCGCCGGTGTTGTTCGAGGGCCCAGGCCACATGTTCCCGTACCAGAGTCGATTCGTGTCTCAGTCCATTTTGCAATGCGCTGATTACCGCCTCGGATGTCGGGGCGTTACCCAGTGCCACGGCGATGTTGCGCAGCCAGCGTTTATGACCCAGACGGCGGATCGCCGAGCCCTCGGTTTGTTTCAGGAACACGGTTTCGTCCCAGCTGAAGAGCGCCACCAGGGTCGTGCTGTCGAGGGCGGCGCGGGGTAGAAAATCGATCTCGCGGGTGAGTTGCGCAAAGCGGTTCCATGGACAGACCTGCATGCAGTCGTCGCACCCGAAGATCCTGTTGCCCATGGCTTGCCTGAACTGTTCGGGTATGGCGCCATGGAGTTCGATGGTCAGGTAGGAGATGCAGCGTCTCGCATCCAGCTGATAGGGGGCGACGATCGCCTTTGTGGGACAGCAGCGTATGCACGCCGTACAGTTTCCGCAGTGGTCCGGCACGGGCTCATCGCAGAGCAGCGGCAGATCGGTATAGATCTCACCGAGAAAGAACCAGGAACCGCCCTCCCTGGCAATCAGGTTGGTATGTTTGCCGATCCATCCCAGTCCTGCTTTTTGCGCCAGGGGTTTTTCCATCACCGGTGCCGAGTCGACGAATACCCGGAAGCTGGCCGCCACGGCCTCCGTTTGGATCAGTTGCACCAGTTTCTGCAGGCGCTTGCGCAAAACCTTGTGGTAGTCTCGTCCCAGGGTATAGCGTGCTACGAAGGCCAGCTGGGGATCTCCCAGGATCTCCGTGGATTTTGCCAGGGCTTCCGGCAGGTAGTTCAGTCTGGCGGATATGACCCGCAGGGTACCAGGCTCCAGGGTCGCAGGGCGGCTGCGCTTGATACCGTGCTTTTTCATATAGCCCATCTCTCCATGATGGTTCTCGGCGAGCCATGCCTCGAGCCTGGCTTCCGCGTCGCCGAGGTCGGTGTCGGTGATGCCGATGGCACTCAGTCCCAGGGAATAGGCCCACGCCTTGATTTTCCTGGTCAGCACCATCGCTTGATCCGGTGGCAATGAGTGTTGCATGGCGATTGTCGATTCGAGCGTTTATTGTGAGTGAAACTGCAATTTAGCGGGACGCCACTATAGCGCAGTTGCCGAACCACTCCTATCCATCCGCCTGTCCCTTGAGCATATTTTGAACCATCATATGCATCAGGGTATGGTTGGCCCGGGAGTGTGCTGTTACGGGCACTGCTCATATAGATCCAAGCATGAGAACAATAGAATGCGTGTGATGCCACAAATCGCGGGACTGCCCTATGCCCTCTACCGGGCGAACCAGGTGAGGGAGTTCGATCGCATCGCCATCGAGGAGTTCGCCATACCGGGAGCGCAACTGATGGAGCGCGCCGGTAGTAGCGCCTATCAATTCATGCGCCAGCGCTGGCCTGAGCTGTCTGAGATCGTCGTGGTCTGCGGCATGGGCAACAACGGGGGGGATGGCTATGTCCTCGCCCGGCTGGCCAGCCAGGCCGGCCTGGAGGTGCGTGTACTGCAGCTGGGGGACGCGCGACAGCTCAAGGGCGACGCCCTGGTTATGGCGGATTCCTGGACCGCGCTGGGCCATCAGATCGAGGCCTTCGGGGATTTGGCCGGGGAATTGGGGCACCCCGACCTCATCGTGGATGCCATCCTGGGCACAGGCCTCGAGCGTGATGTCACCGGTCATTGGGCGGCAGCCATCGAACAGATGAACCGGCATCCAGCCGATGTGCTGGCCGTCGATATCCCCTCCGGGCTGCATGCCGACAGCGGGCGTATCATGGGTTGCGCCGTCGAGGCGGCCGCCACCATCAGTTTCATCGGGCTCAAGCAGGGGATGTTCACCGCTTGCGGTCCCGACTGCTGTGGTGAGATTCGCTTCGATGCCCTCGATGTTCCGGCGAAGGTCTATGCCCGGCAGCGGCTGGCATCCAAACGTATCGACTGGCAGAAACGATCCGTCCTGATCGGACCCAGGAGACGCAGTGCACACAAGGGCGATTTCGGCCACCTGCTGGTGATTGCCGGCAACAGGGGGTATTCGGGCGCCGCACGCCTGGCGGCGGAGGCTGCGGCTCGCTGCGGGGCCGGCCTGGTTACCTTGGCGACCCATCCCGATCACGCCCACTGCCTGAATCTGGGACGTCCGGAACTGATGGTACGCGGGGTGGCGGAGGCCCCGGAGATCGAGCAGTTGATGCAACACGCCGATGCCCTGGTCGTGGGGCCCGGCCTGGGACGCGATGCCTGGGGGAGCATGGCCTTCGGGATTGCCGCTGACAGCGGGCTTCCCACCCTGATTGACGCGGACGGGCTCTATTGGCTGGCCCGGGAGGCGCAGCATGGGGATCAGTGGATCCTGACGCCGCATCCCGGAGAGGCCTCGAGGCTTCTCGGTTGTGACATTCCAAGTGTAGAGAGGGACCGGTTCGCAGCCTGTCAGGCGATACAGAAACGCTATGGCGGTACCGTGGTACTGAAAGGCGCAGGGACCCTGGTCACTGACGGATCCGACCAGCCACCGGCACTTTGCAGTGACGGCAATCCGGGAATGGCGACCGGGGGGAGCGGGGATCTGCTGAGCGGGATTATCGGCGCCTTCATGGCTCAGGGATACACCCTCCGCGATGCCGCCGAACTGGGTGTCTGTCTGCATGCCGCGGCAGGCGACAGTGCTGCTCTCCAGGGTGAGATTGGTCTCCTGGCCAGCGATCTGTTGCCCGAAATACGACCCCTGCTCAATAAGGTCGGTGTCCGTGTTTGAGATCGAGCTCGAAGGTGAAACGCGGCAGCTGGCACTTGGCGCCTCTCTCGCCTTGAACTGTGAACCGCCGTTGATTGTCTATCTCGAGGGCGATCTCGGGACAGGCAAGACAACCCTGGTCAGGGGGTTCCTCAGGCAGCTCGGGTATCAGGGCAGGGTCAAAAGTCCAACCTATACGCTCCTCGAACCTTATGAACTGGCAGGTCGGTTCTACTATCATCTCGATCTATACAGGCTCTCTGACCCCGGAGAGTTGGAGTATCTTGGCATCGAGGATCTGCTCGATAGGGAGGCGTTGTTATTGATCGAGTGGCCCGAGAAGGGCAAAGGAGTGCTGCCCCAGGCTGACCTGACGATTCACATCTCATACCGTGAACAGGCACGTGGGATTAGATTCAGCGCCGGGACCGAGCGCGGTGCAAAATGCCTGACACGGATGCGGCCGGCCCTGGTCAAAGTTTAAGTTTTTTAAAGAAATATGGTCTATCCTACAGAAAAACCTTGGAAAAATTATTTTCGCATGCTATTTTTTAAGATGAATTTGTTCAGATTCATAGGGCTTGGAGAAATGAGGATAAGTTGCATACTGCTGCTGATGCTGCTTGGTAGCTTCCCTCTCTACGCACAACAGTCGGAAATCACCGGATTACGCGTCTGGTCGGCACCGGACCATGTGAGACTGGTGTTCGATGCGAATAGCCAGATCAGGCACAGGATTTTCACCCTCAAAGCCCCGGACCGCCTGGTGCTCGATCTCGGGAATACCACTCTGACCAAACATCTCCCGGATCCCACCAAAGAGAACAAGATCATCAGGGGCATGCGTTCGGCAGTGCGCAACAAGCAGGATATGCGGGTTGTGTTCGATCTCAACAGCGCAGTCAAACCAAAGAGTTTTTCACTCAAGCCCAACCGCGAGTATGGCCATCGTCTGGTTATAGACCTGTATGACGACAAGGCGACGGCCAGTAGACGTTCGCAACCTGTGAAGACAGCCAAGGCGCTGGGTCAGCGGGATGTCGTGATAGCCGTGGATCCCGGGCATGGCGGTGAGGATCCGGGTGCCCGTGGCCGCAAAGGGACTTATGAGAAGGATGTGGTACTGGCGATCGCACGCAAGTTGGTGACCCTCATCAATCAACAGAAGGGCATGCGGGCGGTATTGATCCGTGACGGCGACTACTATCTCGGCTTGCGCAAGCGCATTGCCAAGGCACGTGAGCAACAGGCGGATCTCTTCGTTTCGATCCATGCCGATGCCTTTCGCGATCCGAGCGTACGTGGCTCCTCGGTCTACACCCTTTCGCACAGCGGTGCCTCCAATGAAGCGGCACGCTGGCTGGCTGAAAGGGAAAACAGCGCGGATCTGGTCGGCGGGGTCTCTCTCGAGGACAAGGATGACATGCTTGCCTCGGTACTGCTCGATCTCTCGCAGATAGGCACACTGCAGGCAAGCTCGGAAGCCGCCAGCCGGGTATTGAAGCAGCTCAAGGGTCTTGGCAAGACCCACAAACGAAAAGTGCAACAGGCGGGATTCGTGGTGCTGAAGTCCCCTGATATACCATCGATGCTGGTGGAAACCGCATTTATCTCCAATCCGGATGAAGAGCGGCGGCTGAATGACAAGAGGCATCAGCGGAAGGTGGCGACGGCCCTGATGCAGGGTATACGCGACTATTTCAAGTTCCAACCGCCTCCAGGTACACTGCTTGCATCCAATCAGGCACATCAGGCCCCGAGAAAACATGTCATCTCCAGGGGCGAGACGCTGATCGCCATCGCCAATCGATACCGGGTCAGTGTCAGTCGTCTGCGTAATATCAACGAGCTGAAGGACGATACCATCCAGATCGGCCAGGTGCTGCAGATACCTGGCGGCTGAGCGCAATCAGGCCCAGGATCTCACCTAAGCCGCGCAACAGCAGTCTATTCCCTGGCCTGAGTACCCCTTTGCTCAACCATTGAATCAGCGAACCTACTTAGTTTTGAGTTAGTTCCACGATTCTCGCAACTCTCTTCTCATGGCTGAGCATTATGAGTATCCGGGACTCCATATGACCATGGTCCGTTTCCCCGATGGATGGCACAATAGGCAATTCCCACAGTTGCCAACATCGATATTCGCCCCTGAACATGCCGATCCGTATTCTGCCACCACAATTGATCAACCAGATTGCCGCCGGTGAAGTCGTGGAGCGTCCGGCCTCCGTGGTCAAGGAACTGCTCGAGAACAGCCTCGATGCGGGGGCGCGGCAGATCGATATCGAGGTGGAGCAGGGGGGCATCAAGCGCATTCGCGTACGCGATGACGGGGTCGGTATCGAGAAGCATGAGTTGACCATGGCGCTGTCACGGCACGCCACCAGCAAGGTCAGTCAATTCAAGGACCTGGAGGCCATACAGAGCATGGGTTTTCGGGGAGAGGCGCTGCCCAGCATCAGCTCGGTTTCACGACTCAGATTGATCTCCCGCCATCAGGAGTCAGAGGAGGCCTGGGAGGTGACAGGCGATGGATCGGACGCGATGACCGATCCCAAACCCGCCGCCCATCCGCAGGGAACCACTGTCGAAGTCTGCGATCTCTTTTTCAACACCCCTGCCAGGCGCAAGTTTCTGCGAACCGACAAGACCGAATTCAATCACATCGTCACACTGTTTCAACGTTTCGTCCTGGCGCACTTCGACGTCGGCTTCTCGCTGCAGCACAATCGCCGACGGATCTACGATCTTCCCCCCTGCGGCGAGAGGCACGATGGGGCAGTGCGGATCGCCGAGTTGCTCGGAAAAGAGTTTCTGACACAGGCCATTAGCGTCGATGAACAGGCCGGGGATCTCAGCCTGAGCGGCTGGATTGCCAAACCGGGATTTTCACGCTCCCAGGCCGATATGCAGCATTTCTACGTCAACCGGCGCATGGTCAGGGATAAACTGGTGACCCATGCCGTTCGTCAGGGTTATCAGGATGTGCTCTATCACGGCCGTCATCCGGCCTATTTGCTGTTTTTCGGCGTGGATCCGCGCAAGGTGGATGTCAATGTCCACCCGACAAAGCATGAGGTTCGGTTTCGCGATTCCCGTTCGGTCCACGACTTCATCTATCGCGCGCTGCATAGATTGTTGGCTCAGACCAGGCCACAGGCGGGTTCGCAGAGCACCGAGATGTCGCCGGTGGAATCGCCCCCGACGGCAAAAGAGCCGCTCACTCCCTGGCCGCAGCAGCAGGGAATGGATTTGCGCTTGGCCGAGCGTCCTGCCGCCTATCGGGCGGCGTTTGCGGCCCAGAGGCCTGTGGCTGTTGGAGATAGCGGGACGGCTGAGGTGCAGCAGCCGGAGCAGATCCCGCCATTGGGTTATGCCATCGGACAACTGCATGGTGTCTATATTCTGGCGCAGAACAGGGATGGCTTGATATTGGTCGACATGCATGCGGCCCATGAACGGATCACCTATGAGCGTTTCAAACAGACCTACAACAGCGATGGCATTACCAGCCAGCCGTTACTGGTACCGGTGACGGTTGCCGTCAGCGCGACGGAGGCGGATCTGGTGGAAGCGTTTCAGCCATTGCTCGACCGAATAGGCATCGAAGTCAGTCGGATGGGCAGGGACTCACTGGCGATTCGCACTATTCCGGCACTGCTCAGGGGAGCGGATGCAGAGAGATTGCTGCGTGATCTGCTCTCTGATCTGGCGGAGTATGGGCAGACTGACCGCATGCAAATGGAGATCGACAAAGTATTGGCGACCATGGCGTGCCATGCCTCGGTAAGGGCGAATCGACGTCTCGAACTGGATGAGATGAACGGACTGATGCGCGACATGGAAGCGACCGAACGTGCCGATCAGTGTAACCACGGCAGGCCCACGTGGGTGCAGCTGACACTGAGCGAATTGGATCGGCTCTTCCTGCGGGGTCGTTGAGTTGGATTTGGGAGAGGCTGGTAGAGCACTACCGCCTGCTATCTTTCTCATGGGACCTACGGCCTCGGGCAAGACCGCATTGGCGGTGGAGCTGGTCAAGCGTCTGCCGCTGCAGATCATCAGTGTCGATTCGGCCTTGATCTACCGTGGCATGGATATCGGAACGGCCAAGCCGGACCGGGCTACGCTGCGGATCGCACCACACCGGCTGATCGATATCAGGGATCCATCCGAGAGCTATTCGGCCGCCGCATTTCGAGAGGACGCCCTCGGCGAGATGGCAGCGATAACCAGGGCGGGTGATGTCCCCCTGCTGGTTGGTGGCACCATGCTCTATTTCAAGGCCCTCGAGGAGGGGCTCTCCGACCTCCCGGAGTCAGATCCCGCAATCAGGACAAAATTGAATCATGAGCTGGCGCAGGTCGGTTTGGGTGCGTTGCACAAACGCCTCTCGCAGCTCGATCCAGCCGCCGCACAACGCATCCATGTCAATGATCCACAGCGAATTCTGCGGGCACTGGAGGTGATTCAGATCAGTGGCAGACCCCTGACTGAACTTCAGCGGGAGAGTGAGGGTCATAGATTTCCGTACAGTGTTCTGAAACTGGTGCGTGCACCGGCTGATCGGGCAACTCTGCATACTCGTATTGAACGGCGTTTTCATGAAATGCTGGAGCAGGGGTTCGAACAGGAGGTCAAGGCAGTGATGAGCAGGGGCGATATCTCCCCGGCCACGCCCTCGATGAGGGCAGTTGGCTATCGTCAGATGCTCGGCTACCTTCTGGGCGAACTTTCCCGCGATGCGATGATCGAACGTGGCATCATTGCCACGCGCCAGCTCGCGAAACGCCAGTATACCTGGCTGCGCGGCTGCAAAGGGTGCCATTGGCTTGATGAAACTGATGGGGTGCTGGAACAGGCCTTGGGGCTGATTTCCAGCCATTTATCGATGAGTTGAGGATTATCGAACTTAGCGAGCGGCCTACTAGCCTTTCGCTGAGGGTTCAGATACTATTTCCACCCCATTGCCATTGAAATATTGAATACTAGGAAAAAAAAACATTGTGCTACACTTTCGCCTGTGGGCAGATTAACTATTGCCAGTATTTTTCATGCGCTTGATATCACTGCATAAAGTAGAAACAGAATAAGGAGTAACTCCATGTCTAAAGGGCAAAGTCTACAAGACCCTTTTTTAAATGCACTGAGGAAGGAACGTGTGCCCGTCTCGATTTTTCTCGTAAACGGTATAAAACTGCAAGGACAGATAGAATCTTTCGACCAGTTTGTGGTGCTTTTAAAGAATAGTGTCAGTCAAATGGTTTATAAACATGCCATATCGACGGTAGTTCCCGCACGCAATGTACGTATTCAGCACGGGAACGGTCAAGGCGACGAGCCAGCGCCGCCCGCCGGTAGTGGCAATTTCTGATCATCCAGTGATCCTTTGCTCTGGGGTGTACCCTGAACGGGGTATGCCCTGCAGCACGGCCCGATACTTACCATCCCGGTCACTTCCTCCACTATGTTTGAACGTCCCGAAGCGGGTGAACGCGCCGTACTTGTCCATCTAGATCTGGGTGCAACCCGGGATGAGGATGAGCTCGAGGAGTTTCGCGATCTGGCGATCTCAGCAGGTGCGGAGATTGTATCTCTGGTGTTGGGCAGTAGGCAGCACCCCGACCCGAAGCTCTTCGTCGGTCGCGGCAAAGCACAAGAGATCGAAGAGATTGTCGCCGGGGAAGGTGCCGAATTGGTGATCTTCGACCACACGCTTTCACCCAGCCAGGAGAGGAATCTTGAACGGGAGTTCAAGTGTCGTGTCCTCGACCGGACCGGGCTGATTCTGGATATCTTCAGCCAGCGGGCACGCTCTTTCGAAGGCAAGCTCCAGGTGGAGCTGGCGCAGCTGCAGCATCTTTCAACCCGATTGGTGAGAGGGTGGACCCATCTGGAGCGTCAGAAAGGTGGAATTGGTCTGCGTGGACCGGGTGAGACCCAGTTGGAGAGCGACAGGCGATTGCTCAATCAGCGAATTCATCAGATAAAAAAACGTCTCGAGCGCGTCGATTCCCAGCGCGAACAGGGAAGACGAGGGCGGGAACGAGCGGATATCCCCACAGTCTCTCTGGTTGGTTACACCAATGCCGGGAAATCCACGCTATTCAACAAACTCGTCGGATCCAGCGTGTATGCCGCCGATCAACTCTTCGCTACCCTTGATCCGACACTGAGAAGGTTGGCACTCAAAGGCGAAGGAGCCGTGGTATTGGCAGACACCGTCGGATTCATCAGCCATCTGCCCCATGATCTGGTTGCCGCTTTCAAATCGACCCTGCAAGAGACCACTGATGCGTCTCTGTTGCTGCACGTGGTGGATGCGGCGAGTCATCAGAGGGCGACCTGTATCACGGAAGTGAACGATGTATTGAGACAAATCGGCGCCGACAAGGTCCACCAAATAGAGATATTCAACAAGACGGATCTGCTCAACGATGCGCCGTCGAGAGTAGACCGGGACAGCAAGGGGCAGATTGTTCGTATATGGCTCTCCGCCATTACCGGTGAGGGTATCGAGTTGCTGCACGATGCGCTTGCCGAGTTTTTCCGCAAGAATCACGTGCAACAGCGATTGCGCTTGAATCCGGGGGACGGTCGGCTGCATGCGCTGTTGTTTGAACGTGGTTCGGTACTCAACGAATCCGGTACGGAGGAGGGCGGCTGGGAGATGGATATCGATATGTCCGAGAGGGAATTCCTGAGACTGTTGAAGGAGGAGCCGATACTGCAGAATTGCATCATCGGTGAGTGTTGAGTGTCATAGAAACCATGACGATGTACACTCGGCCCCTGGGTGCTGATAGAATGTCATCTTAGTTTCTCTGAGTGGAAGTGGATAAACCAGTAACTTTAGTTGGAGTGTTCAATGGCCTGGAACGAACCGGGTGGAAACGGTAAAGATCCCTGGAGCGGTAAGGGTGGCGATCAGGGTCCACCAGACCTGGATGAAGTTGTAAAGAAGCTGCAGGATAAATTCGGTGGAATATTCGGTGGTGGCAAACCTTCCCGGGGAGGCTCTTCCGGGGGTGGTGGCTCGGGACCGGGTTCCAAGTCGATCAGTGTGATCATTGCCATCGGACTGCTTGTCTGGCTGGCCAGCGGCATCTATATCGTGGAACCCGCGGAGCGGGGAGTGGTGTTGCGCTTCGGCGCCTTTTCCGAAACCACCCAGCCCGGGCCCCATTGGCATATTCCGTTTCCGATAGAACGGCGTATACCGGTCAACGTAGACCAGATCTCCTCCTTTCGCCACAAGGCGCAGATGCTGACCCGCGATGAAAACATCGTCGATGTGGAGTTCACCATACAGTCGCGTATACAGGATGCAGCCGACTTCCTTTTTCAGGATCGTGATCCCAACAAGACTCTGCGCGACGCGACCGAAACCACCGTGCGTGAGATCATCGGCAAAAGCGATCTCGATTTCATCCTCACCCAGGGGCGAAGCGCTATTGCGGAACGCATCAAGCAGGGTGCGCAAAATTTGATCGATTCCTACAAGACAGGTCTGATCATCACCAGTGTCAACATGCAGCCGGCCAAGCCGCCAGAGCAGGTCAAGAGCGCATTCGACGACGCCATCAAGGCACGCGAGGATAAGGAGAAGCTCGAGAACCAGGCCGAGGCCTACGCCAATGAGGTGGTACCCAAGGCTCGAGGTGAGGCGGCACGACGTACCGCCGATGCGAATGCCTACCGGGACCGGGTAATTGCAGAAGCGGAAGGTGATGTCAGTCGTTTTCTGGCCATTCTCAAGGAGTATCGTCGTGCCCCGGATGTCACCCGCGAGCGTCTCTATCTTGATGCCATCGAGTCGATGCTCGGCCAGTCCAGCAAGGTGATGCTGGATACCAAGGGTGGAAACAGCCTGATGTACCTGCCGCTGGACAAATTGATACAGGGTGGTGATCAGAACAAAACAATGCGCGAGCAGCAGTTTACAACCCAGGAGGGCATTCGCACTCAGGGTGGTTCAGGGCAGATCCGCAATGTCGATCGTACTCGGGGGGTTCGCTGATGAAACTGTCTAAGGTAATGATCCCCGTGGCCGTGCTTGGTGCGATCATCGTCTACACATCCGCTTTCGTCGTCAACCAGTGGGAGGTGGCGTTGAAGCTGCGTCTGGGTGAGATCGTCGCCACGGATTACAAACCCGGCCTTCACTGGCTGGTGCCGGTTATCAATAATGTGCAGACCTTCGATGCCAGAATCCAGACCATGGACTCGCGTCCCGAGCGATTCCTGACGGCCGAGAAAAAAGATGTGATCGTCGACTATTTCGCCAAATGGCGCATCGCCAACGTGGCGCAATACTACCGCTCCACGGGTGGCATCATCGACAAGACGGCGCGCCTGCTACAGGAGCGTATCAATACCAGCTTGCGGGATGAGTTCGGTAAACGCACTGTTCAGGAGGTCATCTCCGGCGAACGTACCGAGATCATGGAGCAATTGACCAAGGATGCCGATGTCATGGCAGCGGAATTGGGCGTGGAAATACTCGATGTGCGGGTGAAACAGATCGACCTGCCTCCCGAAGTAAGCGAGTCGGTCTACCAACGCATGCGTGCCGAGCGTGAACGTGTCGCTCGGGATCTCCGCGCCAAGGGAGCCGAGGCAGCTGAAAAGATACGCGCGAATGCCGATCGTGAGCGGATTGTCATCGTCGCCGATGCCTACCGCGAAGCCGAAAAGTTGCGAGGCGAGGGCGATGGGAAGGCCGCGGAAACCTACGCCAATGCCTATAAGCAGGACAGCGAATTCTACTCCTTCTATCGTAGTCTGAATGCCTATAAGAACAGCTTCCAGGATCGTTCCGACGTGATGGTGCTGCAGCCGGATTCCGATTTCTTTCGTTACCTGAAAAACCGCGGGGGCCAATAAAGGCGTCGTGTTGTGACGGTGGCCGGGGATGTGTCCGGCCGCCGATGCACCGTAAAGCACACAAATACGCCAGTGGCCGGTGTCCGCTGAGTAATAGGCGGGAGGCTGAAACCTTGATGGACAACGGCTTCCCGCTCTGAGAGAATGGCCGGCGGTCCTGGTGGGCCGCATGCTTTCGACCGGGATGATCCCCGGTTTTTTTATGGGGTATTCAACGATGTGGCATGACTTGCTTGTGGCCCTGGCGCTGTTACTGGTGATTGAAGGCATCTGGCCATTTTTGAGTCCCAGGAGCATGCGGGAAGTCCTGGTGATGATCGCACAGCAAGACAATCGTTCGCTGAGGATCAGCGGCCTGGTGAGCATGATTTCCGGAGTCATCCTGCTCTATCTCGTGAACTGACTATGACTAAGATGGAAAACGAACGTTGGATTCTGCCCGATGGCATCGATGAAGTGCTTCCACCGGAAGCGAGTATCATCGAGCAAAAACGCCGCAAGTTGCTGGATCTCTACAGTAGCTGGGGCTATGACTTCGTGATACCGCCGTTTGTGGAGTTCCTCGACTCATTGCTGACCGGCACCGGTAGCGACCTGGATCTCAATACCTTCAAACTGACCGATCAGCTATCGGGGCGAATGATGGGTATCCGTGCGGATATCACACCCCAGGCCGCACGTATCGATGCGCACCATATCCGCTCCCAATGCCCGACCCGGCTGTGCTATCTGGGTACCGTGCTGCATACACGCTCGGATGGATTTGCCGGTACCCGCAGTCCGCTGCAGATCGGCGCGGAGCTCTATGGACACAGTGGTGTGGAGAGTGACATCGAGGTGCTGCGGCTGATGATGGAGACTCTGAAGACGACCGGGGTGGAGGATGTCTATCTCGATCTGGGTCACGTGGGTATCTACAAGGGGCTGGCAGAGCAGGCGGGTCTCAATGAATATCAGGAACGCGAGTTGTTCGCTGCGTTACAACGCAAGGCATTGCCGGAAGTGGAGAGATTGCTCGATCTCTTCTCCATAGCGCCGGAGCATGCCGTTATGTTCGTCCATCTGGGAGAGCTCAATGGAGACAAGGCGCTGCTGCAGGCAAAAGATCTGTTGAAGAATGCCTCCAATGCTGTTCAGGAGGCGTTAGCCTACCTGCAGATGATGGCCGACCAGATCGCTGTGTGGCTACCGGAAGTCCCGGTCCATTTCGACCTTGCCGAGTTGCGGGGCTACCACTTCCACACCGGAGTTGTGTTTGCGGCTTTCGTGCCGGGCAGCGGAAAAGAGATCGCCCGCGGCGGACGATATGACGCAATTGGGAGTGTTTTCGGCAGGTCGAGGCCGGCAACCGGTTTCAGCAGTGACCTCAAGACATTGATACGGATTGCGTGCCCATCGCAGCGGATCCCCAAGCGATCCGCGGTCTATGCTCCCTGGTCCGATGATCCGGGTCTGCAGCAGGAGATAGCGCGTTTACGCAGCGATGGGCAGCGGGTCATCAGCGCACTGCCGGGCCAGTGCGGCGATGCCGCTGAGATGGGTTGTGATCGGCAGCTGGTATTGACGGATGGTCAATGGCGGCTTATTTCTGTTTGATTCTGAAATAAATTCTGCAAAAATCGTTAACTTTGTTGTCATTTTGATCCGACAGCGGTCGGACATAACAGTATGAGAGTGTCATGGGCAAAAACGTCGTAGTAATCGGGACACAGTGGGGGGACGAAGGCAAAGGCAAGGTGGTCGACCTCTTGACTGACAAGGCCAGTGCCGTAGTCAGATTTCAAGGTGGCCACAATGCAGGCCACACACTGGTCATCGATGGAATGCAGACCGTGCTGCATCTGATTCCATCCGGAATTTTGCATGAAGGTGTCCAATGCCTGATTGGCAATGGTGTAGTGTTGTCACCGGATGCGTTGTTGGATGAGATTGACACGCTTGAGCAGCGTGGTGTGCCGGCATCGAGCCGTATGGGCATCTCCGAATCCTGTCCTCTGATCCTGCCCTATCACATTGCCCTCGATGCCGCCCGCGAAAAGGCGCGTGGTAAAAAGGCCATCGGCACCACCGGACGTGGCATCGGACCGGCCTACGAGGACAAGGTCTCGCGGCGCGGTATCAGATTAGGCGAGATCTTCGATCATGCCCACATCTCGGAGCGGCTGCGTGAAGTAATGGACTATCATAACTTCGCGCTGAAGCATCTGTTCGAGTATGGCGAGGTGGATTATCAGCAGGTTCTCGATCAGCTGCTTGAGCAGGCGCAGCGGCTACAGCCCATGGTTGACGATGTGACCGGTACCCTTCATCGACTGCGGCGCGAAGGTGGCAACGTCATGTTCGAAGGCGCGCAGGGCGCCTTGCTCGATATCGATCATGGCACCTACCCCTATGTCACATCATCCAATACTACTTCCGGTGGTGCGGCAACAGGCAGCGGCGTTGGTCCGCGCTATATCGACTATGTGTTGGGTATAGTCAAAGCCTATACCACCCGGGTAGGGGCAGGCCCCTTTCCTACCGAGCTTTTTGACGAAGTGGGTGACCACCTTGGCTCCAAAGGCCATGAGTTCGGTGCGACTACCGGGCGCAAACGCCGTTGCGGCTGGCTGGATGCTGTGGCGCTGAAGCGCTCGCTTGAGATCAACAGCGTCAGTGGTATCTGTCTGACAAAACTCGATGTGCTGGATGGTTTGGAGAAGATCAGGATCTGCGTTGCCTATAGATTGAATGGCCAGGAAATCACTTCACCGCC
>JBNKLI010000046.1:0-5486 GCA_050292275.1 Candidatus Thiodiazotropha sp. | reverse complement strand
TGAACCCGTAGCGGATCGCTGGCGAATCCTCGATTTTCTCTCCACCAGGCTGCCGACGGGCAAGCCGCGCTATCTGATGGGGGTGGGCACTCCGGAGGATATCGTCGAATCGGTGCACAGGGGTATCGACATGTTCGACTGCGTGATGCCGACCCGCAATGCGCGAAACGGCCACCTGTTCACCCACCAGGGTGTGGTGCGCATTCGCCATGCGGCCCATCAATATGACGAAGGTCCTCTTGACCCGGAGTGCGACTGCTATACCTGCCGCAACTACAGCCGTGCCTACCTGCGTCATCTGGACAAATGTAACGAAATTCTCGGGGCGCGGCTCAATACCATGCACAACCTCCACTACTACCAGAAGCTGATGCGGGATCTGCGCGAAGCGATCGAGAGTGGGACGCTACGGCAGTTTACAGAGGTGTTTTATGAAAAGCGGGGGGTTGAGCGGAGATGGAGTAACTGGTCTCCCGAGTCAGATGCCTGAACCTAACCTGTTTGGTTGCCGGGTTAATAGATCTGAGAATTTGTAAAAATATTTTTAAATTCGAATTCAACACGCATGGTTATCAGAGATGTTCTACACGGACTATGCTGGGCCCACTAGTACAACAGGTATTTAAGAAAGCGTGAGTTACAGAAATGTAACGCCTTGTCAATAAAATCCCCCTTTTTGTTTGGAGTATCATTGTCTCAGCCATGTGGAAGAACTGGGGCAGAAACCTCAATTGTTTACAATGATATCACTTTAACTTCCTCTCCCTCAGGGAGATGGCTGGGGAGAGGGGATTAAAAAGGCTAACACCTTGATTTTCCAATCCCCTCATCCTGTCCTTCTCTGAGGGAGAAGGGACGTTCGTTTTCGTTTTTGATGTCTCAAACAGCCGTAGTTAGAACTGATCCAGGTAGTCGCTTACACTATTACTGAATTCACTCTTAAATCGATGCAGTGCTGCTTTCCAGCATCGTGGAGGCATAGACCACTTTTTCTGTGTTGACTGAAGGGCCAGATAGACGACTTTTATGGCCGATTCATCATTGGGAAACAGCTTGCGGCGCTTGAGTGTCTTGTGAATAACGTTGTGCAGTAAATCGAAGGTATTTGTGGTGTTGATCGCCTTGCGAATTGCCGGCGGATAGTCAAATAACATCACCAGGCTGTCCCAGTGATAGCGCCAGGATTGTGATACTGTCGGGTATAGCACATCCCAGGTTTCTGCGAAGCGCTCCAATTCCTGGCGTGCTTTGGCTTCGGTGGCCGACTGGTAGATCCGTCCCAAACCATTGGTTACTTGTTTATGATCCTCCCAGGCGACCTGTTTCAACGATTTGTGCACCAAGTGAGCGAAACAACGCTGGATCTTGGTGTGAGGAAACACTACCTCGACGGCATCGGCCAAACTCGTCAGGCCGCCTGTACAGGTAATCAATATATTGTGTAGTCCACGGTGTTTGAGCTCAGATAGTGCCGACAACCAAAATTCGCCGCTTTCGGCTTCCGCCAGCCAGAGTCCGAGCAATTCATTGCGACCCTCCAGGTTGACGCCAAGCGCCAGGCACATCGACTTGTCGATTATCTGATTGTTATGGCGGATCTGTAGAACAATACTATCCAGGGTGACAATTGGGTAGAGGGCTTGCAAAGGGCGACTCTGCCAATCAAGTACCTGGTCGAGGATGCGCGCGGTGACATTGGAGATCCGTTGCGTCGAAACATCCGTATCGTACATCTCCTTGACGGAATCGATTATATCACGGGTGCCCAGGCCCTTGGCATACAGGTTCAGTATCTGGTTATCGATCTGGGTCGAATTGGTTTGGTTGAAACAGGTAAACTTGGGTTTGAATAGGGCGTGGCTGTTATTGTCATTAGCAGGTTCTAGCTTTTTCAGGTTCATAACAATCCCTATATTTCTATAATATTAACCCGGCACCATAATAGGCCATGTTCAGCCGATGTCGGCCTATCAAATTTTAATCGCAAGGACAGGGACGCCAAGAATGCCCTTGCTCCACGTTGTGGATCTTGCCAAGGGGTTGGCCATTGCCGGCGAGCCACGCCTTGATCAAGGGCATGCTTGAAGCCCTGAAGAGGGCATACTTGGTCGCCGGGTTAATAGCTTCAGCTGCCAAGATATAAAAAACGCATTCGAGCGTTCCTTCGCTTTCAGGTGAAGGACAGGATTAGGTTAAGGCTTCAGTCTTTCCCATCCCCTATCCCCAGCCATCTCCCGGAGGGAGAGGAAATTAGCGGGATAGTAGTACAGTACTTTCAACGTAAATACCAGGTAATCATTATCTCAATATTGCACACCTAACTTGGAACGCTATCAGTTACTGCCGGGTCACCTGGTATGAGCCGTCAGGGTTAAAGCTCACTCGCCATTGATCGAATGAGACCTCACGATCGGAAATACGTGTAACGGGCACAGGGACACCAGTGCTGACTTCGATCACGACCAGGTATTCGGTTTGCGCGGGAAAGGGACCGATACTGCTGTCTTTCAGTCCCGCCGGCTGGATAAAGAGATTTCCCAAACCGAACTTGTGAATATAGTCAGGGTAATCAACTGAGTACCCAGGCACGGCGTGGGTTTGCAATTTCATATACCAATCTCTTTCCGGTGATGGTGATGCGAATTCCAAACCTTCGCCACCAAGCCATTCGAGAGTATGTCCGGCTGGAGAGACAACCGTTGCATTGAACGTGCCGGGAGTGGAAAAGGTACTGCCGTTAATTGTGGGTGCATCCATCAAACGCATGGACCAGGCGGTCTTCAGGTCCGAGGTGTCGTCGATGTAGTCATATACGACGATAAAGTTTCGCGTTCCATCGGGGATGTGAATGATAGTCCGTTGCACACGTCCTACGACGAAGTCTAAATAGCGGTCGCCATACTCCATGCTGATGGCGCGATAATCGGCTGTGACTTCGACGGTATCAGGTCCCTTTTCGAAATATTGACCATTACTCACCGTCGTCCAGGCATCGAAGGAACGAGGAATGATGGGAGCCCAAAAGGTGCCTTCGTTCTGAAGTGGACGTTTTTTGGCATCAGTTGCTGTCGGATCATATATCCAGATGCCGGATTGCACACCCGCATGTGGCTGGGTCTTGCCATTCTTGGCGCGGGGAGAGATAGGGGTTTTGCCTTTATAGAGGGCAAAGACGCCTTCATTGCCCACATAGCGCCCTACATTGATATAGGGTGATCTGACATAGAGCGACACGGCATCGTCCGCCCAGCTCTCTTTCGAGTAAAAGGTGTGGTCGCCGCGGACATAGTCGGCCGTGGGCAGGTTCAGCTCGGCGGGTGATTTTGCCGTGGTGCGCATGTCACCCAGGATCGCACGGTAGACCTCGTTGAAATTCGACTGATCATAGAATTCAACCGCATATTTCGCCAGTGCGGCCGTATCGCCTTGTGCCACACCGGTTATATACTCGAGTGCGGAAGTGGTCCTGTAATTCGGATCGAGGCCAATCTTGCCTGCGATGACGCCATCAGGGGTTGATACACCATCACGCCCTGTCAACATCGCCCGGGGGTTTTGCGTTAAAAGGGGGACTCGGTCCCAGATCGATTGTCCCGTTGCCGTTTCCCAAAAGGACACGGCGTGAACGACCTCGACCCAATAACCGAAATAATCCACACCCAGTTGAGAGGTGCCGCCTGTTTCGAGGGATACGCTCATGAGGACGTCGAGAAAGCCGGATCCGCGATTGAGGCCATAGGGGCCAAGGACTTTGGGCTCGTCTTCGTCATAGGCCCAGCTGATTACCTCGTCGGCCCAGGCGTCGTCGATCCCTTCATTGGCGATGGCAAAGGCCAGGGCGGGCAGATAGAGCTCCGGGAAACCTTTGTATACATCATTCCAGTACCAGGGATAGGTTTTTGGACCATTGTTGTTCGCCTGAATTATCGGATCGACTATGTGGTGGTCATAGTTGAAATTGTCTTTGACATTGGCAAATATCTGCGCCTTTTCGCTGGCGTTCAGCAGGTCCCAGATCCAGTCGAACACGAGGACCGGACCCAGTTTGTCCGACATCGAATCGTGGCCGCGCATGATGCTCTTTCCATAACTGCCTGTGTAGTTCAGCAAGGCCTGCTTGGCAGCCTCACCGCGCGTGCTATCCCCCGATATCTGGTATAGGAAGGCGTTTTCAAGCATGCCGCCTGCATCGGCCCTGTATGTGATAGCGGTCATGAGCGAGGTATAGACAGGGTCGTTCAGCTTTTGCCTGATTCCCGGTAGGTTGTCAGGCGTCAGGACTAGGCGGGGATGGTCGGTGCGCACGGTTCGCTCGCTTGGCGGTGGGGGTGGGGTGCGGAATGTCCATGCCTGGCCATTGATCATAACCGGCGCCGCTTCGCCGTCCTGAATCGCCTGCATAAAACTCTTGGTCTCGGCGGCCACCCTAAATCTGATGCGATGGTCATCGTTATTGGCGTTCCCGGACGTGTCCTGGCAACGGAAGTAATAGGCATATGTAGTGTCATTTGCCAAACCGGATACCAAGGTCGAATGCGTAGTGCCTCCAGTGATCATGAAATCGTTGGGCATCGCCGCATAGTCTGTATTTGCCGTGTCTGAATACTTGCAAGTCGAGTCTTCATCGGTGCTGAGTGACAATATAGTCTCCGTTGTTCCCAATGCGAGTGTTCCTGTTGGTTTGCCCGAAGATCTCAGGGGGGGGGTGATATCGGCCGTAGTTGCGAGTACCTGCACGGAGACAGACTGGCTGTCCGTTCCGCCATTACCGTCATCCACGGTGACCGTTACAGAATGGTTACCCGCATCGCCGGATTGAGTCGTATAGGTGCTTGACGTCATCCAGCCCGAATAGGTGTAAGTCAGCGAATCGCCGATGTCCGGATCGGTGGCTGTGGGGCTGAAGGTCACCGTATCCCCCTCGGTGACAACGATATCTTGAATGAGGTCAAGTACAGGCGGTCGGTTGGTTACATTGCCCGAGGCGATGGAGAAGGTGATTGGGAAGTCGCTCGTCGTGGCATTGTCGAGAGCGTCACGGCACCGTACATAATAGGTATAGGTGTTGCCGCTCACCAGTCCGTTCAATGTCGACGAGTGAACGGACATTCCGGTACTGGAAAAGACATTGGACATGTTGTCGAATGCGGTGCTCGCCAAGGCTGAGTATCGGCAGTCAGCCAGCTTGTTTGTCGTGACACCGAATACAGCCGATGTCGTCCCCGCGGGGAGCACCGATGATTGCGCAGGCGTTGGATTCGATATGACCAGTGTGGCGCTGTCCGGCGCAAGGGTCGTGAAACTTTGGCTGCCAAGGGTTGTTGTGTTGGAATCGACATCCTGCGTTACGATTTCGTAGTAATAAGTTGTCGACGGGCTGAGGTTGCTGAGGGTGATGTTGTGTGCCGTTGTATAGCCGGCCACTTGCTCCGTCAGATTGTATGCGGAGTTGGCAATATAGTAGTTGCTGTCTGCATAGTTGATCT
>JBNKLI010000045.1:0-11957 GCA_050292275.1 Candidatus Thiodiazotropha sp. | reverse complement strand
CCGCAATCCATACATTTGACTTTACTGAATTGCGATCTTCGTCGGGGTGACGGTATGTAAAATCTATCAGAGCTTCCCTAATCGATTGGATGAGTCATGCAAGTTAAGGATCGCGCACCAGGCGAACCCCGTTGGTTTTTTCAACCCCGTCGTAGTTGAACCTACCGCTATATAAACTCACAGTTCTGCTGCTGTAGTGAGTGTTGCTGCTGCTACCTGTCGGCGTGGACGTCCACTGGCTCTGGCTGAAGAGCATGCCCTGGTTGTTGTCCATCGCGACATTGGGAAACACGAGCTGGTTGATCGCCGGAGCGATGCAGGCCTGTTCGGTAATCGACATCAACTCCTTGACATTGGGTAGCCGCCAGTTGACCGCACCTGCAAAGCCGCCACCGTCGTTAAGGTTTTGCGCCGCCTGCAGAGCACCGCCCCAGTCGTACTCATGGACACCGCTGACGCTACAGATATCGTCCGCCGGGGTCGTGGTTCCCCGGGTGTCGAGGCTGGTGCCCAGGGGGCAGCGCTGCCAGATGAGACCGGTCCAGAGATCGGTCACCGTTTCGTCCGCATTGATGGTGAAGCGGCTCAGGGGTGCGCTCAAGCGTACATCCGGGTGGCACTGCTGGGCCGTTGCCGGTACGGTGAATGCGAACAGGCAAAGCGGTATTGCGATTCGCTGTATCATATTGTGTCTCCTTTGCTTGTTCATGGCGTCTGACCTCCGCGTACCAGCCTGACAACGCTGGCATCGCCATGGGGTTGTTGCCGCATGCCGTAACTGTAGATCCGCCATAGAGCGTTGACAGTGGGCAGTTCGTCCAGCACCATTTCCGAGGTCCAGCTGTCGACGCCGAGATTGGGAAAATAGAGCCTGTCAGGTGCCAGAGTGCTGCCAACGATGGCAATGGAGAACGCCTCGTTGACCGTCGGCAGGCGCCAGTCGTTAAAGCCGCACAGGTTGGCCGCATTCATCGCCGCTACGTACTTCTCCGTATCACAGCTCAGGCCGTCGGCACAGACGCCGCCGTTTTCGGTACCGAAGGCGATATCGGTGCGGTACCAGGTGAAGGTCTGTCCGGCGCTGCGCAGATTGCTGCTGTCGGTCCTCGGGGTCTTGACCTCCCAGTAGAGCCCGGTCACCTCGTCGCGCACGCAGTCCCAGGGGGCGGTGCTGTAATCCAGGGTCTGGTCCACCAGCGCCGCGCCGCTGCTGTCGAGTTTGGTGAAAGAGAAGCCATCGCGCCCATCGCTATCGTCGTTGTGGGTCACATCGCGCCCCAGGTCCCCGTCCTGATTCGGGTAGCCCGCCTGCGGGCAACTCAGCCAGGTATTGTTCGTATCGGCACAGTAGGTGTAGCCGGTGTCGTTCAAGGCGGTGTAGTGGCTTGTGCCGTCATCGTCGACCAGTCGCACGGCGATTTCAGCCGGGTCGAAACCATTCTTGAACTCAGCGTTAACCGGGTTGCTGAGGTCGACAAAAAAATTGCGATCGTTTTGCCCGACATCGTTGCCGATAGAGGTCAGCGTGATGATCTTCACCTGTTCCCCCACATCGAAATAGAGCGTGCCGTTGAGCGCCAGGAAGTCCGTGCCGGCAACCGCCGTATCGTCGCGACTGGCGTAGCTTACCGAGACAGGCTGCTTTGCCGGTTGAGAGAGGGTCACGGGTAGATCAAAGGTCTCGAACGAACCGGCATCGCCCTCTCCCAGTTGAATGTTCTCAGGCATACCGAGATAGGCCCGGTCGTTATCGACAATCCGCCCCAGGCTCACATGATTCGCCATCGACACATCGCCCGACAGATTGCTCAATCGCAGCAGAAAGAACTCATGCCGTTCCGGCTCCGAATCGCCGATCACTTCCACGTCAAGCTGGGTCCCGACACTCCCTGCCGGTATGGTTGCCATGCCTGAGTGGGCGATAAAATCAACCCCCGCTTCAGCCGAACCGGAGCTGATCTCATAGTTCACGGTCACATCGGTGGTGCTCGGCCGGCTCAGGGTAATCGGCAGGCTGAGGGTCGTATTGGTTCCGCCATCCCCTTCCGTGGTTCGGCCAAAGCCCGCGCTAAGCGATGGCTTGGGTGCAACAGCCGGTTCATTGGTGACCCGCATCAAGCGGGCATAGACAGGAGATGAAGTGTCATTCGGTTTTATGGCGCCGTTAGCGAAGTTGACGCTCCAGGCTTGTCCAGAGCGGGTGGGCGTTGAACTCCAATGCCTCTCAGCTGGGGTGTCCGGGAAGGCGATGTAGTCGATGGCGGCCGGTTCGCAGGGGCTGATAAGACTCTCCAGCTGCTTGGCGTTCGGCAGGCGCCAATCGTTATGATTGGCGAGATTGCTGTCCGCCGCGCTTTGCAGTGCCTGCGTCCAATCCAACGTCTCCGATCCGGGGTTGTCCGCGATACACCGGTCGTCGCTGATGTCACCCGCCACGCCTGTGGAAAGGGTGTAGTTGACCGGGCAGCGCTGCCACAGCAGGCCGGTGAAATTATCATGCACGGTACCGTCGTCGTTGATGCGGTAGCGGTCGGAGGGTGGAATTTTCCGGCACCGGTTTTTTTCCGCCGAATCATCGGGTATCAAGCCTACCGTCTCCAGTTCCGGACTATTGACGGGATTGAGTGGGTCGAAAGGATCAAGGGGATCGGATAATTTGGCCTGGCTACCTCTGCCGTCGTTGGAAGCGACACCATAGAGATTCAAATAATATTCTACACGCCCATAGGCAGCATCCTGTCCAGTGGTGGCCAGTTCGCCTTTGTAGCCAGAAGAGTCCCAACGTATTCCATAATACGATTGCTCGAGTTGGTCTGTGCTCCATACCGGGTCCTCTGAAACAATATTGTCGCAAACCATCGATTCACAAAAGTAACTGGTACTGCCTACATCCCGATGGATAAAACCGCTCAACTGTGCGACCGAGTAAAATTGATCGACTTCGAGCTCACTCCAATATTGACATGTGGATTGTTGGTCTTTTGTACAGGGCCGCTCCCACAGGTAAGTGTTCATGAGACTCACTTCAAATTCAGAACCCGTGATTGGCGGATGCTGTATATTGCTTCCATAAGTGCTATAGATCCTGTGCTCGATAAAGCCCGGATTCAGTGTGAAACCCACGCGCTGAGAAGGTGCTGCAGTATCTAGAGCGAAATCCCAAAACCAATTAAGTTCTACGTCCAACAGGTCATAATCTACAAATCGACTCCAAAACTCCCTCGGGAGACTGCGGCCTATAATGCTCCAACCTCGACCGTCCAACGCGGTGTGCACGCTACCCTTTTCATTTGCATAGGCCCATAGCCGTGCATCTGGGAATGTGTCAGGGGTACGAATAACGGTATCGGTAGCATAGTTCAGAGGAAATCTGTGGTTGATATCAGAAGATGAGGTACTTGCACTCAATGAGCCTTGGACATAATAAGGGATGCCATAAGCGGATATGTAATTCCCATTCAACGAGCCTCCATTCAAAGTAAGATATGAATTTGCCCGTGTACTTGATAACGCCTCCACGCTTGTCAGTAACAACCCCATCGACAGACCCAGTACGATGTATAATTTTCGATTACCGATGTTGCGACCAATATGATGTTTCATTATCGGATTCCCCCTCTAACCGATCGAACAGGATGAGAGTTGAACCCGGAACTGGGTTGCGAATCCCCCCTATCCAAATCCATGATGAAATAACTGTAACTTTGTGGCCCCCTGCTGGAGGTCCAGTAGGTGTCAGGGGTAAAAGGAAAATAGCCCTGGTCGATCATCGGCTCGTCTGTCTGATTGCCGAAATCCACCAGCGACAACAACTCTGAGCGGGTGGGTACACGCCAGCCGTTGTGGCCGCACAGGTTGTCGCTGTTGATTTGCGCTATGTATTTTTCCGTGTCGCACAACCCCGCAAGATGGCAGTTGCCCTGGCTCCCGATCCCTTGGGCCTGGACTCCGCCGCTGCTGTCGAAGTAGCTGAAGGTCCAGTCCTTGTCCTGGTATCCCCCGTCGTCCGTCTTGACTTCCCACAGCAGGCCGGTGATCTCATCCTGCACGCAGCGCCAGGGCGTGGTGGCATAGTCGGCACTTTGGTCCGCCAGCGGCGTACCATTCTGATCCACCTTGGTCAATGCAAACCCCGCCAAGCCGTCGCTGGCGTCCGGCGCGGTCACATCGCGCCCCAGTTGCCCGTCCTGTCCCGGCAGAGCCAGCGGATCATTGCAATCAATCTCCACTGTGCCATCCGAACAATAGGTGGTGCCGGTATCGTTGAGACGGTTTCCCGTAGGGGCGGAGACCGGGGCGTCGTCGTCCAGAATGGTGCCGCTGGCGCCGAGGGTACCGGCGCTGACGTTGGCCGACAGGTTGCTCAGGGTCAGGCTCAGGGTCTCGTCGGTTTCCACATCGGTGTCGCCGTTGACCGTGACATTGAGAATCACCTGGGTCTGACCGACGGGAATGGTCCCGCCGCCATTGACGATCGCCTGGTAGTCGTCGACGCTGCTGGCGCTGCCGTCCGCCGTGTCGTAGTTGAAACTGACATCGGTGGCCGAGGCGGCGCTGAGCGAAGCGGTGAAGACGAGGTTAACCGTGCCGCTGTCTCCTTCGGTGACGCTGCCGCCGCTGACACTGAGCTGCGGCAGGCTGCTGCTGTCGTCGTCGAGGATGGTGCCGGTGGCGTTCATGTCGCCCGCCGTGGCGTTGGCCGAGAGATTGCTCAAGCTCAGGCTCAGGGTCTCGTCGGCCTCCACAGCGGTGTCGCCGTTGACACTGATGCTGATGCTGGCTTGGGTATCGCCGGCGGGAATGTTCAGCGTGCCACTGGCGGCGGTATAGTCGCTGCCCTGGGTGGCGCTTGCATCGGCAGTGACGTAGTCGACACTGACATCGGTGGCCGAGACGGCACTGAGGGTAACGGTGAAGTCGAGGGAGACCGTACCACTGTCCCCTTCGGTGACGCTGCCGCCGCTGACATTGAGCTGCGGCAGACTGTCGTCGTCGAGGATGGTGCCGGTGGCGCTGAGGGTGCCGGCGCTGACGTTGGCCGAAAGATTACTCAAGGTCAGGCTCAGGGTCTCGTCGGCCTCCACATCGGTGTCGCCGTTGACCGTGACGCTGAGGCTGGTCCGGGTCTGCCCAGCGGGGATGGTGGCGCTTGCCCCGGCTATGGCCTGGTAGTCACTGGCGCTGCTTGCGCTGCCGTCCGCGGTGGCGTAGTCGAAACTGACATCGCTGGCCGAGGCGGCGCTGAGGGTAACGATGAAGTCGAGAACCGCCGTGCCGGTGGCGCCTTCGGTGACGCTGCCGCCGCTGACGTTGACGCTGATCTGCGGCAGGCTGCTGTTGTCGTCGTTGAGGATGGTGCCGGTGGCGCTCATATTGCCCGCGATGGCGTTGGCCGAGAGATTGCCGAGACTCAGGCTCAGGGTCTCGTCGGCCTCGATGTCAGTATCGCCGTTGACCTGGACGTCAATATTGGCCTGGGTGTCGCCGGCCGGGATGCTCAGGGTGCCGCCAGTGGCCACATAGTCGCTGCCCGCGGTGGCGGTGGCATCGGTGGTGGCGTAGTCAACGCTGACCCTGTCCGCCGCGGCGCTGTCGAGGCTGACGCTGAAGCTCAGGACGGATGTGCCATTGTCGCCTTCGCTGACCCGTGCATCATCGACGCTGAGGGTCGGCGTCGTATCACCGCCGCAGGCGCTGAGCAGGCCGCAGATAATTGCCGTGCAGTACCCCATGCACGCGTGGTGTCGCCAAGACTTCATCGATGCCTCCTGTTTGCTTTTAATGCCTAATCTGAGGCGCCTGCACATCTCCCTGGCATCAGGGATGCGCCCCATGACCCAATTGAACGGTCGTGTTTTTTCTCGTTACGACGACTCTAGGGGAGGGTGGAAACGGATTGGTAACAGATTCGATAGCGCCAATGGCCATGGGTAGTATTTCGCATTGGAATGATTCCGGTGCGGCATGCCGCACCGGAAGTCTGTTGAAAGTTAAGCTTGAATCAAGGTATTTGAACCGGATCCAGTGGTCCCGTATCCCAGGGCGGCGGGGGTTCGTCGCCCACGCCCGGCATATCCGGCAGGTCGCTGGGCACTCGGCAGCGATCGATTTCGGTCCAGTTTCTCTCCACGGTCACGTATTCGCCGGTGCGGGCAATGCCGCATCGGCTGCCGGAGACCGGTGTCACTACTTCAGTCGTGCTCGATAACTTAGCCGCGTGGGATAAGTCAACAAAGGCCGGGCTGTCAGAATCGTGGGTGGGTGAGAAGTTCATGTCGGGCTCGCCGGTCTCTTGGTAGTAGCTACTATCCAGCGAGCACCATCCCGGGCCATCGGGATCCCCGCTGATCACAACGGTGTAGAGATGGGCCCATTTCCCGGCCGGATTCCACTCGATTGGGATATCGTGGCTCGGTACATCATCCACCTCGGGGTGGTCTTTAATCCACTTCTTCTGGCCTGTGTTTACATAGATAATATCCCGTCCCGAGCTGCTCTGGCGATAGCCTGTGATAAGGCTATAGTGCCCAATCGTGCCAAGGCCCGGCGTTCCATTGGAAAGTGGTCCGGTGGAAACCACCTCCCCATCAATCGTTTCCGAAACAGAGTCTGAGCGTTTAACGTTGTAACCCAGTATCACCGGGCGCCCCGCTTCGAGTTCCTCCAGAATAATTTCCAAGCCCTCGTTCCGTTGGTACTCGTCGCTGCCGTTCGCGGGGCAGTCGTCGCATACCTTGTAGTGTCCGACCGTCGCAGTATGCCCGCTGGAATAGGTGCTGATATAGGTGGAGATCGCGGGCGCCATTTCATGAGGCAGCAATGCCGTGCCCCAGCTGGCGCAGTAGGTCGGGTTGATCGCGGCAACCTGTTCGCCGATATCCTGCCACTCGTCGTGGGAAGTTTCACCTGTGTATGGACTGATCTGAGAGGCAAGGCCCTCATAGCCCATCTGCTCGTACCAATAGAGGAGCATGGTGATGGCGAGCGGTCCGCAGCCCAGTGGTGCTGTTCGCGAAATTCCGATGCCCTGGCAATCGGTGATGTGCTGCCAGAAGTTGGGTATGCCCGTGAGGTAGACGCCATCTTCCGGCCGATGGTCCAAGACAATCTCGGAAGGTTTCGAACAGTCGCACTCACAGGAAAAGAGGCCATCGCTGTCGCTGCAGATCGGATCATGCGGATTCTCTTTGCAGGTCTGCAGGGTTTCGAGGTCGCGGCACTCATCAAAGTAGTTGTTGCAGTTCAAAACAGGGGCTTCGGTGCCATCCCGGTATATATTTGTGCAATTGCAACTGACAGGCACTACATCAAGCCCGTCGATCAAACCGCCAGTATCAAGTGGCAGGTCGGTGGTAACCTCCGCAGTCGCGGGCATGGAAAGGATGAAGAGAATGGGGATCAAATACAATATTCGTCGTTTGAACAGCTTCATGGCGATGTTCTCCTAAAAAACTCCCACCAAGGCGGGTTTGCTATGTTTTAAAAAAGATTAAAAAGTGGATGTAGGGTGGTCCATTGTCAGTGAGGGTCATCCCCTGGAGGCCGGGACTTCCTGTCTTTTCAATCCGCTCGATGAGGACTCTAGGAGGGGGCGGAAACGGATAGGAAACAGATTCATCGAATCCAAGCGAAATTGGTAATATTTCACATCTGAAAAACAACACCAGCACAAACGTCACGGTCCCGGGAGAGACGTTTGGTTAGTCTCCTGTCCGGCAATTGCGCAATAGTGATACGAATTTATTAAATGACGAATAGAAACAAGGGTGGTATTTTTTAACTGTTTAAAAACCAGCATACACATTAGAGTAAACCGGCAACCCAGTATGTCGGGTTAATAGTAAGGATATGGAACCACCCTTTTACAGCGAGAAAGTCAGCACGCCCGTAATGGGTAAGCTGGTGGAAAGACGAAACATTCTCGGCGCATTCAAGAAAGCCGATCCCCGGGTGGTTTGGATCAGTTCTCCCGGCGGTTCGGGAAAGACCGCCCTGGCATTGCAGCTGGCCCGTACCAGCCAACGGCTGCTGTTGTGGTACAACATCGATTCGATCGATGACGATCCCGCGGTCTTTTTCAACTCGCTCAGACAGGCGGCCGTCAACGCCGGTGCGTGCGCCGATGAGATACCGGAGATGATCGCCGATGACCTGAAACATCTGCGCTCGTTCGCCATCTACTTTTTCTCCTGCATGAAACAGAGCCTGGCGCATGAATACGTGCTGGTGCTCGATAACTACCAGCATTTGCAACACGCCGCCCCCCTTCACCATCTGCTGGTGCATGTCATATCGACCCAGCTGCCCGATATCCGTGTCGTGGTGACAAGTCGCGAGGAGATGCCCTCGCCCTGGCTGGCACTGGATTCAGATGCGAATCTGATGAAAATCGGCTGGCCCGAACTGCGTGTCGACGAAGTGGAGATTGGTGAATTTCTCTCGATCGAGGCCGGACTTTCGGAGCTGGCGCACGACCCGGAAGTCGTTTCATCACTGGCGAACAACTCGGATGGCTGGGTCGCGGGCTTGAAGCTGCTGCTGGTCATGCTCAGGCATCGAACGGATGGCTTTGACGTGCGGCAACTCGATCAAGGCCGCTACCAGATATTCCGCTATTTCTCCTCCGAGGTCATCGCCGGCATGGACGAACCAACCAGGCTGGTCTTACAGAAAACCGCAATGCTCCCCTTTATGCCCCTGAATCTGCTCAATGAACTCTGCGAGGACGATCAGGCGGCATCCATTATCCAGGGCCTGTTCCGCAGGCAGTTCTTCATCTCGAGACACAGCGCTGACCGGAACGAGACGACGGAGTGCTATGTTTATCACGATTTGATGCACGACTATCTGCTCGAATCATGCCGTTCGGCTTTCAGCCCGGCCCAGCAACAGCAACTGAAATACAGCGCCGGCCAATTGCTCAGGCGCGGCGGTTGGTCCGAGGGGGCGCTGCATCTGCTGCTCGATGCCGAGTGCTGGAATGACAGCATGAACCTGATCGAACAGCTGGCGCCGGTCTGGGCCGACAGCGGCCGTACCGCCAGTCTGCTGCAACTCATCGAGCAACTTCCCGTTGAACACCGTCGTCAGCGGGCCAGGATCGAATATTGGTATGGGCAATGCCTGTTGCCCATGCGTCTGCATGAGGCGCACGATTGTTTCGACTCCGCCTATCGCAAGTTTTCCAGTATGGCCGATCTTGAGGGCCGTGTTCTCTCCTGGTACGGCGCGATCCTTGCGATCTGGCTTGAATGGGGTGATTGCAGGCGCTTTGATCGATGGTTAGATGAACTGGATGCGTTGCGCCGCGAAGAGGTCACTGACCGGAAGCTTAAAGAGCTGCTGGCCATGGGGGCCGTAACGGCGATGAGCCTGCGCAGAATGGATCACCCGGATATGCCCTACTGGGAAGCGTGCAATCTCAAGATGCTGGACCGGGGCGAACTGCCGCTGAGTGAGACGATTTTTCGCGGCTTGCAGCTCATGATCCACTACACCTGGGGCATAGGCGACCGGCAAAAAGCACAACAGGTGATGGATTACCTGCAGTACGCGTTGCATGATGACCGCTGCACCGAGACCGCGCAATGCGTATCCGGCGTCATGCTATCGGCCCATAATTATTGGTTTTCCCCGAGCGCCGATGTCTGTCTCAATCATGTGGACAACGGACTGGCGAGAGCCGCCGACTATGGCATGCCGTTCTGGGACAACATCATGATCAATGTTGCCCTGTTCAAACTCTGTTCCGTGGAGGATGTCCAGGGGGCACACATGTATTTAGACATGATGTCGCAACGCCTGCACGAGCATTCGAGCAACAATGAAGTTGCGGTCTACTACCATTTCAAGAGTTATATCGCCTGGTTGGAGCAGGATAACGAGACCGCATTGCTCGCTGTCAATCGGGCCATGGATCTGGCCCTGAGTACCGGTTTTTCCTTTTCGCCCACCTATTACCGATTGCTGATTGCGCGTATACGGGCCGACATGGGGGAACCGCGAAAGGCGCTTTTACTGGTTGCGCAATCGCGTCGCGAAGCCAGATCAATTAACAGCGATTGCCTGATTTATACCTCGTTGTTGGTCAGCGCCGATATCCTCTTTGAAATGGGACAGGTCGAACGTGCCAGGCGTTTCGCCGGAATCGCGTTCGAGATCGGCGAGAAGCAGGGATACTACACAGAGCCCTATGTCAAACGAACCAACTATCTGGCGTTGTGCCAAATGGCATTGCGTCGTTCGCCTGAAAACGAATACCTGAATGCACGCCTATCGCTGCAATACGCCAACACGCAATCTGTTTGCAGGATTCACACCCTCGGCCGGTTCAACATCGAACAGACTGATAAGCCGCAAGCCGGCTCTCGCAAGCAGGCCAAGGTGCCCATGCAACTGCTGTTGCGACTGGTGGCCGCCGGCGAGGCGAACAACCTGGGCAGTGAAGAGCTGATCGAGGCTGTGTGGCCGGGGACGGAGTTTCGCAAGGGCTATTCACGCCTGAAAACCACCGTCCAGCGCCTGCGCGACATGCTCGGCGCTGAAGATACCCTGCTGTTCCGCGACGGTCGCGTGCAACTCAATGAGAAGCTGTGCGAGGTGGATGCCTGGCAATTCGAATCGGGCAGCAGGGCACTGAATTCCCTCGAAGAGGGCCGTTTGCAGCAGTTGTTTAACATCTACCAGGGCCCCTTTTGCGATCAACTGAACGAGGATGAAAGTTCACTCATATACGCCTCAGCGCTGGAGAGCCGTTACGAATCGCTGGTGAGCCGCATGGCTGAAAAGTACGGGCAGCGCAACGAGTGGGTGCGGACACTGGAGCTCTATCAACAGGCGCTGAAAAAAAGTCCCAACAACAGCACCTTTGTCAGCGGCGTGGCGGAGTGTCTGAGTCGGCTGGGCCGCGAGCAGGAGCTGCAGACCTTCATGCGATCGATCGAAGCAACCTGACCGAACAGGCTGCCCCTGAAAAAGCGCCAATCAACCCTCGCCAGATATTAACCTGACTATTATTGTGTTATCTTCAGGGCTTTAACCCGAACGGCACTTACGTAAGCCAAAAAACCACCGTCATCCCGGCGTATGCCGGGATCCAGAGTGCCTGGAGTGCGATATTCCTGGATTCCGGCATACGCCGGAATGACGAAAATCGAGGAAATTGCCTTAAGTAAGTGCCATTCGGTTTTACCCCGAATGTTTCATCCGGGAACGCGATGATCGTGCCGGGATAAGGTACGCATGAAGCGATCAACATAGTGATTTAAATAGAGAATACACGGTAACTGAATATAATATATTTGGTTGCCGGATTGATAACAGCAATAAAAACGACATCAGGGCATGGATCTTCCCTTCCACAGCGAAAAAGTCAGCGCACCCGTTTTGGGTGAGCTGGTGGAGCGGCGCGCCATCGTTGCCGCCTTCAACAAGGCCAATCCCCAGGTGGTCTGGATCAGCTCGCCCGGGGGATCCGGAAAGACCGCTGCGGCCTTGCAACTGGCCCATGCCAGTCAGCGGCAGCTCTTGTGGTACAACCTCGATTCCATCGACAACGATCCCGCGGTCTTTTTCAACTCCCTCAGGCAGGCGCTGATCAGCACCGGCGAGGAGGCCGATGGTATTCCGCAGATGATCGCCGACGATCTGAGGCATCTGCGGTCGTTCGCCGTCTACTTTTTCTCCCATGTGAAACAGGTCCTGGGGCGCGACTACGTACTGGTGCTGGACAACTACCAGTGGCTGCAGGAGCAAGCCCCCCTGCACCATCTGCTGGTACAGGCCATACTGAGCCAACTGCCCGATATTTGTGTGATCGTGACCAGCCGCGAGGAGATGCCGTCGCCCTGGCTGAGGCTTGACGTGGATGCGCGTCTGCTGAAGATCGGCTGGCCCCAGTTGCGTATCGATGACGACGAGATCGGCGAATTTCTCTGCGCCGAGACCGGGCTGGCGGA
>JBNKLI010000044.1:0-44011 GCA_050292275.1 Candidatus Thiodiazotropha sp. | reverse complement strand
TGAATTATGATTTTTTTAACTCAAGCTTCGGAGTTCACAGCACGATTCAGACTCCGCCGTTTGTGTGGACTCGGCCGTCTGGGAAAGCGTCGGCCGCAGGGACGCGGCCGTCGAGCGCCCAGGGACGGGTTTACAGCGTCTTTCCCTGACAGCCGAGTCCACGCAAACGGCCCCGAATAGTACTGTGAACACCGAAACTTGAGTTTTAGTTGATGCGTGAGCAAAGCGAACACCACAA
This sequence comes from Candidatus Thiodiazotropha sp., assembly GCA_050292275.1. Taxonomy (GTDB): domain Bacteria; phylum Pseudomonadota; class Gammaproteobacteria; order Chromatiales; family Chromatiaceae; genus Thiodiazotropha. Next base: position 43,773 of record JBNKLI010000044.1, on the reverse strand, counting down.
TTCACAATTCAACCTCTATTCATAGTTCTCCTAATGTTCTATAATCCAAGATAACCCAACGGAACATTTGGAGAACAAGTCATGCTGACCCCTACCCAAGACCGAGTCCTGACCTTTATCCGGCGCTACCTGAAAAGACGGGGATACGCCCCTTCGCTGATCGAGATCGCCGAGGGCATCGGCATCACATCCAAAGGCACCGCTCACCGCCATGTGCAGGCCCTGGCCGAGGCGGGAGCGATACGCCTGATAATCGGCCGCAAACGTGGCATCGAGCTGGTGGAGGCGCAACCGGACTCGAAACTGAGCCTGCCCCTGCTGGGCGCCATCGCCGCAGGCCGCCCCATCGAGGCCATCGCCGGCCGGGAGCGTCTCGATCTGGCCGACTACCTGCTGGGGGAGAACCGCTACGCCCTGCAGGTCAAGGGGGACTCCATGATCGACATCGGTATTCTCGATGGGGACATGGTGATCATAGAGAGTTGCGACAGCGCCGACGACAACGCCATCGTGGTGGCGCTGATCGATGAGGAGGAGGCCACGCTCAAGCGCATCAGGCGTCTCAAGAGCGGGCGCATCAAACTGGTTGCCGAGAACCCGGACATCCCCCCCATGATCTATGCGCCAAAGCGGGTGCGCATTCAGGGAGTGCTGGTGTGTCAGTTGAGACAATACAAATGAACGGAGAGTTTTGAGTTGATGAGCGTGCTGCGCACACGTTATCTATCTGGTGTGAGCGAAGCGAACTCCACAACTAAAAACTCATAACTCAAAACTCTTCAGCAATCATGTTCTACGACGACACCAACCCCGACGCCCACTGGTCCCGCGCCATGATCCTGGTGGATATGAACGCATTCTTCTGCAGCGTGGAACAGATCGACCACCCGGAACTGCAGGGGCGCCCCATCGGTATCACCAACGGCGCCCAGGGAACCTGTATCATCACCTGCTCCTATGAGGCGCGCGCCCATGGGGTGCATACCGGCATGCGCCTGAAACAGGCCCAGCGGCTCTGTCCCGGGTTCGTCCGGGTAGCGGCCCACCCGGAACGCTATGCCCTGGTCTCCTCCCGCATCATGGAGGCGCTCTCGAGCATCACCCCTGACATGGAGATCTTTTCCGTCGATGAGGCCTTCCTCGACATCAGCCATTGCCAACGCCTGCTCGGCACCCCGTTACAGATCGCGCGGCGGGTCAAACAGACGGTGCTGGAAGCCTCCGGCGGGGTGCTGTGCTCGGTGGGGGTCAGCGGCGACAAGACCACCGCCAAGTACGCCGCCAAGCTCAACAAGCCCAACGGCCTGACCATCATCCCCCCCGGCCTGGCGCAACAGACCCTCGCCAAGGTGCCGGTCACCGAACTCTGCGGTGTCGCCAGGGGTATCGGCCGCTACCTTGCGCAACGCGGCGTCTACACCTGCGCCGACATGCGCCGCCTGCCCATCGGCGAGATCGGACGCCGCTTCGGCAATCCGGGACGGCGCATCTGGCTGATGACCCAGGGATGCGACCCCGAGCCGGTACACACCGAGGTCGAGGCACCGAAATCGATCGGTCATGGCAAGGTGACGCCCCCCGACACCCGCAGCCGCGAAGTGATCGAGACCTTCCTGCTGCACATGGCGGAAAAGGTGGCCACCCGGCTGCGTCTGCACCATTTCCGCGCCAGCCGGTTCTTCATCGGGATACGTATCTACGAGGGCTATCTCGCCCGCAAATACCGTTGCGACCCGCCCACCGACCACGCCCCGACCATCGTCGCCATGTGCCAGGACTTTCTCGACAACCACTGGGCCGGCCAGGGCTGTCACCAGGTACAGATCACCGCCCTCGACCCCAGGTACGCCGACTACCAGTTCGACCTCCTGCAGCCGGACCACCAGCGCCAGGACCGCCTCAACCAGGCCATGGACCATATCAACCAGCGTTACGGTGAATTCACCCTGGCCCCCGTTCGCCTGCTGAACCGGTCGAAAATGCCCAATGTCATCGCACCGGCGTGGAAGCCGTTCGGGCACAGGGAAACTATTCTGATGAATAATTTTGAATTGTGAATTATGAATTTTGAATTCTGGGGTTCGCTTCGCTCACGACTTATTTCCAAGCAGATGTGCGCGTAGCGCACGCATCAATTCAAAATTCATAATTCAACATTCAAAATTAAACAACTAACCATGTGCACCGCCGTCCACTACACCCTGAACAACCAGGAGTTCCGCACCAGATTCCCCGACGCCGGTGCCTGCCTGCCGGTGAGGAACAGACAGGGCGGCGCCGAACTGCTGCCCTGGGGCCGACGCAGACGTCAGCTCGGCAGGCTGCCCCTGGGGGGATGGGCCAGGCTCGACGCCATCTACGGCGGACGCTGGGACCGCTGGCGGCCGATCCCGGTAAAGCTGCTCATCGGCCAATTCATGGAGGTGGACATGGAGGGCGCCGGCCACTGGTTCGACGTCACTCCGGGCAAATGGATCCAGGGCCTGGTGGCCCACTGGGAACGGGAGCGACGCGTCTATGTGGTGACCATCACCCCGGAGCTGGAGGACGCCGCCTATGAGCGCTGGCCGCGTATACTCAGCTACCGGGGGTGATCCCGGGTGAATGCCAGACGCTAATCGGTGCTAATCAATTGGGAATGGACGCACTTTTGTGGCCACCTCGAATACGGCCTGAATATTGATAAAGGCACCTTTTTGACGTACACTTAGATTTCGCCGTCTATTCCTACGGAAGGTGCTCACCATGAATGCATCCGCAGAAACCAAACAGGACCGGATCAACCTACGTCTGAAGCGCAGCGTCAAATTAGCGTTGGAGCGCGCCGCAAGCTTCGAAGGTAAGACCGTCAGCAATTTCATCCTGACCAGTGCATTGGCACATGCCGAAAAGACCATTCGTGAGCACGAAGTCATGCGCTTGAATAGCAGGGATTCCGAAGCTTTCTTCAATGCATTGGCCAAGCCGGTCAGCTTCAACAAAGAACTGCAGGCCGCTTTTGAGGAACATGATCATCGTGTCACAAGTAAATGACCGGGTTTTCAAATCTTGTCATAGAGCCCCTGGACAGTGGCCACGACAGGACCGGCTTCCGTTGCGGTGTTGTCTCACTTGATGACTACATTCGAAAGCAAGCCCGTCAGGATATGAAGCGCCGTATCAGCCGGGTTTTCGTAGCAACCGACGAGAGACATCCAAGCCTCATCTTAGGCTATTACACACTCTCCACTTTAGCGATTGACATCAGCGACCTACCGCACGCCCTCGCACGCAAACTCCCCCGGCGTCCTCTTCCGGCGGCTTTGATTGGTCGGTTAGCTGTCAGCCAAGATGCTCAGGGTAATGGTGTGGGAAAGATGTTGCTGATCGATGCCCTCAAACGTACGCTGGCCGTTAGCGGTGAGATTGCCATCTATGCCATGATAGTTGATGCCATCGACGAGCATGCTCAGCGCTTCTATGAAAAATTCGGCTTTATATCACTCAGCTCAGGAAGCAGTCGCTTGTTTCTTCCACTCAAATCCGTTTGAAGCAATAGAACTATATTTGACTACTCCACCAGCGCCTTCATCTCATCGAGTATGATACGCGCACGTTCCGGGTGCTGTTCCATCTCTCTGCTCTTGGCGGCGATCCATTGCGCCTCCTGCAGCAGCAGGCGGTTGAGATTATCCTCATAGACGACCACCGGGAACTCCTGTTTGCGCAGTTCCACCACATAGTCGTTGAGACGTTCTTTGAGCAGCAGGCGGCGGGCCTGCTGTTGGGTTTCAGGATCGTGGATGTCGGTATATTTGGAATCCCTCTGCTCGGTTGCGACGACGATGTGCCAGCCGGCGGGCGTCTTGACCGGGCCGCCCAGTTCGCCTATCTCGAGGGCGAAGGCCAGTTCATCCAGTGCCGGGAATCCGGTACCCGCCTCGACCCAGCCGAAATCGCCCAGAGTCTGCTTCGCCCTCGGATCGATGGAGTAATCGAGCGCCGCCTGGTAGATGGTCAACTCTCCCTTTTTCAACCGCTGCAGGATATCCTGCGCCGTCTTCTCGTCTTTTAGCACCACCATCTGCAGTTTACGGTGTTCATTGAAGGTGATGCGTTTTTGGTTTTTTTCGAAATAGTCCCGTATCTCCCGCTCGGTCGGCTCCATCTTCCGCGCCAGGGACTCGCGGTGGCGGTTGACCAGGCGGGTAGTCCTGAATTCGGCCAGCGCGGACTGAAAACCCGCTTCCCGATCCATACCCGCCTCCCGGCCCTTTTTCGCCAGCAGATAATTGTCGATCAGTCCGTTGAGGGTCTCCAGGCGCTTGTCGCTGTCGATGGAGTTGTTCAAGGTGGTGAGGTATTTCTTGCTCTCCCCCCAGGTCATGTCGATACCGTCATACTCGGCGATCACCTGGTCATCACTGCGTAACGCGTCATCATCACTGTCAAGCTGCCGGGGGTCTATCTTCACCTCGATGCCGGCACGCAGATGGTCGCGCAGTCCCCGCTTGCGCGCCAGGTACTTGACCTGCCGCGCCTTTGCCTCGATCAGGGGGCGCGTCTTCTCGTCCACCTCGAAATCGCCGGCAAAGTGTTTCTTCACATAGTCCGCGATCTCCTCTTCGCTGACGCTGCTGTCCGCTTTCAGGTAGTTTTTTCGGTAGAGCCCGGCGAGCATACCGTCGGCATAGCTGTGCAACTCCCGTTTGAACTCCGGATCCTCCGGCATTCCCTGTCTCACGGCATCCAGATAGAGCAGGTTGACACTGATCGCCTTGTCAAGCAGGGTCAGCATTACGGTGCGCCGCTCGGGCGTGCCCAATGCCGGGGTCGAGAGACCCACCACGGCGGTGCTGTTCAACTGTGTATTCAACTGGGGAAAGGTAATGATGCGGTCACCGACCCGGGCCAGCACATCGCTATCGGGCTGCTCTGTTTGTTGCAGCCTATCTCCCCAAGCGCAAGTGGCCAGAACCAGACCGGCCACCAATGTCACAAGCGTCTTCATGTTGCCTCCGACTACCTGATGCAGCCAGCCCCCCACTCTAGCCATGGGGGGCGGAACCGCGAATATTGTTATCTCGACGAATGAATAATCCCAATAAGAGGATCACGGCGTCTGGTTGAGCGGGAGGGAAAGCGAGATGCCTCCCCTCCCCTTGTTTACAGGACCAAACGCCGGCCTTGCGTTGGCGCCCTGGGGCTACCAGCCGCAGGTAGAGCCGGTACGCTGCATGGAGACATCCTCCCATACGCTCTCGGAGACCCGGCCCTCGGCGAGGTGGCGTTTCCACTCACGACCGTCTCCGCCGCTGCAGGACACATTGCTCCACTCGTCATCGTGACATCCGCGGCAGACTGTGCCACGCGGATCGGTGCTGCCGAAGACAGCACCCGAGACCAGTATCTCCACCTGGTCCATGGTCTTGCGCGACACCCGGCCCTTCATGGCGTGCTCGAGCCACTCATCCTCCCGCGGACTGACATCATCGTTTTCGTTCTCATGGCAATTGAGACAGAAGTCGGTACGGGGATCGTGGTTATCAGTGAAGGTATGGGCCCAGCTGACCGCCGCATCGAAGTCGGTGGCGATCGGCGTGCCTTCAAAATGCAGGCCATCACCCTCGTCGCAGTTGCCGCTGTCTTCGCCCGGGGCACAGACCCGCGCCGGTATCTGGGCATCCGCGTTGCCGGCCAGGGTCTCATACATATGGCAGGAACCGCACTTCAGCGGGCCATGGCTGTCGTCGCTGTTGAGATAGGCCGCCTGGGCATAGGTGGTGGCATCCACGCCGTCGACACCAGGCCCCTGCTGCAGGTGCGGCGCCACCGGATAGAGTCCGTGAATCGACTCGTGGCAGCCCTGGCAGGTGATATCCCTGTGACCGCGGGAGTAGCGCATCAGCCCCGCCTTGCGCGGATAGTTGAAGGGCGAATGGTCGTTGCCCGGCTGATGGCCGCTCGGTTCCACATAGGGCGCGGCATGGCAGTCGGCGCAATGGGGCTCACCGGCGGCGAGCCAGTGGTCACGCCCGTCGGTGGCCGCCGAGAAGGGCACCGCGGCCGCCATCGACCCGCTCAGGGTCTGCTGGGCGGCTGCCACGCAGTCGTCGGTGGTGCACAGATCGAGGATATTGACACTGAAGTCGCTATCGCCGTCGAAGCTGCCGCAGATCTGGAAGTCGGGCTCGCCGTTGCCGTCACAGTCCGGGCCCGGGGCCGCGGCGCCCGTGCTGCAGGCGGTGGCGTCGCCGGCCACCTCGATGGTGGCCAGCTTGGCGTCGATGGCCGGGTCCGCGCTGCCGCCCAGGTAGGCGCAGAGGCCCGGATCACGGCGCCAGATGGCCATGGTCTCCTCCGCGGTACGGATCGCACCGTCGGCCGGAAAGACGTTGGGATCGCGAGGATCGAGCCAGTTCAACGCCTGCTGGGTATCGACACCCACGGCGGCGGCTATTTCATCCAGCGAGGCCAGGGCGCGTATATTGCCCGCCCCCGGTCCGGGTATGCCGTCGATCAGGCTCTCCATGTTCTCCCGCTTCCAGATCTCCTGGCTCAACTGGTTGTGACAGTTGGTGCACCAGATACCCCGGTTATCGCGATCGCTGCCGGCATAACCCGCCTGATTGCGCGAAACGTTGTCCCGCAGCCATTCGCCGACGGCGGTCAAGTGCTCGGGAGTACCGGCGCCGTCGATATCCTTGAAGGGATTGGAGTGAACATCGCGGCCGACGAAACAGCCGCCGGCGCCCAGACGGTTATCGGTGCTGGCGTAGAAGTTGTCGCCGGTATCGGTGATCGGATAGCCCGCCATGTCCCCATTGGAACGATGGGCGGGATGGCACCCCTGGCAGCCGCCAAAACGTCCGAGGCTGTCGCTGAAGGCGATCGGACCGCCTTCGCCGGCGCCACGATGGGTCTGATGAATCGCCTCGGACATGGGCAGAATCACCTTGCTGCTGCCATCGTCATCGGTGAACGAGGCCGATTTGACCTGGGCGATGACATTGTCCGCGTGACAACGCTGACAGAGCACGGTGGTGTTGCCGATTCTGGTGCTCTGGGCGAATACGGGACGGTTGTTCTGCGCCGACATATCCGACGCCAGGGCGTCGCACTCCGCCGCTGTGGCGCAGGCCGGATAGTTGTCCAGGAAGCCGGTACCGTGGTTCTGGTCATGCAGACCGAGGATACTGATCGCCGCGCTCTTGAGCCTTGGATACCAGTCTGAATCCCCGGGGCCGATGCCGTAGTAGCTCATCCAGAAGTTGTATTCCTGCTGTACCTTGGCCCAGACCTCATCCCCGCTCCTGTGGGGCGAGTTGGTGGTATCCACCTCGGAGTGGCAGCGCTCGCAGTTGGGAATATCGATGGGAGCGGTACCGAATCCCTCCACCGGCATGCCGTTCTGCAATACCGGCTCGCCCATTCCACCCGGCTGACTGGGATCGTAGTGACGCAGCTTCGCCTTCATCGCCACGAATGGCCGCACCGAGTCCTCGAACATGGCGCCCGGATCGGCGAAGAAGTTGATGGAGTCCTCGAAGGGGGTCAGGGGAAGCCCCAGGGCCTCCCAGATCCTCGGCGAGGTCAGAGTGATCGGCAGGTTCTCCAACACCTTCATCTGGGTATAGACGACGGTGCCGTGCTCGCCGGAGAAGGTCAGCACATTGCCGTTGGAGGCGCCGCCGCAGTCATTGGGCTGCACAGGGTTGCTCGGTATTCCGTCGGGATGGGAGACCGGCCCCATCGGGTGGAGACCGGCACCGCAATCAGCGGGATACTCGATCTGGCCGCTCACGCCAAGACGGATCTTGTCGCTCTCGGCCGTTGAATCATTGGGATTGGAGCCCTCCAGGTCCTGGAATATATAGAGGTGATTCCACACCGCGTTCCAATAGTTGTCGGTCGGATCGTTGAAATCGCCGTCACCCAGCATGGCGCCGCTGACACCGTTCCAGGTCGGATTGCCGTCCTGACCCGAGAGCATCAGTGAACCATCCGGATTGAGCGCCGCGGAGTCGGCAAGGGTATTCCACATCAACAGTGAATTGCCTTCGGTCGCGCTGATCAGGGTCGAGGTCTGGGGTACCACCTGGGGGCGTGCTTCCCGGGGCTGTGCGTCATGCCAGTACTCGAGTACATACTTCTGGAAGTTGCCATCGGCATCGAGATCGGGATCCCGCAGCACAGTCTGGCGTCCCAGGCCATCGAGACCCTCTATCGGATCCCCCTCCAGGAGGCGGGCGAATGCCGTCTGGCCCGAACCGTTCTGCTGGGTCTTGACCACCTGGGCAAGGATCGAGTTGTAGGGGGGGAGCACGCAACAATAGGCGAACTCAAAACCGGTGCAGTGCATGCCCAGTTCATAGTTCATCATAATGTTGAAGCTGTTCTTCGGCCGCAGTGTCTGGCTGCTTCCGCCCCCGCTTCCCGAGCCGCCGCCATCTCCCTCATGGCTCGATCGATCGCGGGATCGGTCGCGATGATGCTCGTCATCATCCGCCCAGCTGTTGCCTGCAGCGAAAGCCAGCATGAGAACGCATATGATGGCCGGTATTGCAATACGACGCGATTTTGTTGGAAATAGTTGACTGTACCTCATACCCGTGCACCTCCACGCGGCTGTATGTCTTCTTATTGACAGGGTGGTACCCCAACGATGATGAGCCGATCATTCCCCCTCATATCGGATGGGATTTATCCCATGCCTCACTACACTCTTAATTTTTTCTGCGGAAGCGCCTTACTTATTGATAGTATTTCTGTTTTACACAATTCCGCTGGTAACTGACCGATCGTCGACCAAAGTGATTTGGGCATGTTATCCCAAAAATTAGCAGGGTAATATTAAGATAAGATTAAGAAATCCGCTGCCGGGGAAAGAAAATACCGGGAAGCGGCGGTTATATGATCCAGGCCGGGGAGTACCTACTCGCTGAACAGCTGATGTATGATTGATGCGATATCGTCGCCGTCCCACTCGACCGGACCGATCGCTCGGTAGCGCAGGCGCCCCTTGGGGTCAACCAGAAAACTGCTGGGAAAAACCTTTACCTTCCAGGCATTTCCCGCTTCCCGCCCGGTATCGAGCAAGACATCAAAAGGCAGTTTCAAACGAGAGGCGACATTGCTGACACGGCGCTTGTCCTCCTGAACATTCACGGTCAGGATGACAAATTCGAACGCTTCCATCTCCTTGTTCAGCCTGACCAACGACGGCATCTCCTCGAGACAGGGCGGACACCATGTGGTCCAGAAGTTGACTAAAACCACCTTACCTTTCAGCTCGCTCAAATCATGAACCTCGCCCTCGATATCCTCGAGACTCAAAGCAGGCGCAGGCGCAATCGAGGTGACCGCTTCAAGCCAGCCGGCGCTCGCCACAGCGCTGGACAGCAGGGCCATCAGGGTCATTATCTGCGCGCATCGGAGATATGCCCTGGATTTTATGAGGTTGATCATGTCCGTTGCGGCCCGGCTAAAGTTTAAGACAGCGGCGACGCTATACACTGCTACAGGAAGTATACGGGGTTTCACAACAACAGCTTAGACACAAACCCCGGCTGTACCGTATCTATTTGGTTCACAGGTGGCTTGTGGGCAGAGTATCACGACACTTGCGAATATAAGAAACAGCGCAAGGAAAATTGGATATGGATTTTCCATATCAGGGAAACGATCATGTCAATGCTTCACAACTTATCGATTCGCGCCAAGCAATGGTTCGGATTCGGGCTCATCCTCTGCGTCCTTGTCCTCTCATCCATGTTCACTCTCATCAGTCTGAACAATGTCGAACAGAGTGTGGACGAAGTGATTTACAAGAGTCAGCCCCGGCTGATATTGACCAAGGAGCTGGCCAACAACCTGAAACAGTCAGCGGGAGCACTGAGCTTCTATCTCCTTACCCGGGAAGAGACCCATCTGCAGGACTTTTCCCGGCATAAGGATCAGACCAGCTACATCCTTCAGTCACTGATCACAAAGAGCATCGAGGTTGAAGATACAACCTCATCCCAAGTGCTGAAACAGTTGAGCCTAGAGTTGAACGAATTTGAGCAGGCCGCAGCGGCGTTGCTCGAACAGACAGAGACCCAGGAAGGCAATTTTCCGGGCATCGCCTATGCAAACCAGCATATCAACCCCATCAGTCGCAGGCAGATGCAACTGACATCCCAGATGATCATCTCCGAAATGGAAGAGCCCGCGGACGAGGAGAGAAAACAGATCCTCAACCAACTCACCGAACTGAGATATGCCTGGAGCAATGTCATGAACGGCATCCGTGGCTATCTTGCTTTTCGTAACGATGCCAATGTCAGTAACCTCAACCTCTACCTGGAAAGAGTGAAAAATCTGCTTGGCCCGCTCAGCTCGAAGAGTGAACTGCTGACACTCGATCAGGCCGATTCCATCGAGCAGTTCAGTGAAAACGTGGAGCAGTTCGATAGACACTATAAAAAGCTGCTTGAGATACACGGGAGTCAACAGTGGCGTAGCGATGCATGGCTTGTGCGCAGCCGGATCACGCCGATATTGAGCAATATCGATAAAACGCTTGTACAGCTGGTAAAGCATCACGAAACGACCATCGAATCAACCAGCACCCGGTTGATCGAGGACGCCAGCTCCACAAAGGCCCTGGTGAGCGGATTGCTGTTGCTGGGTCTCGTCGTCGGCCTGATAATAAGTTTGTTGATCACCCGGCTGATCTACAAGCCTGTTCAGGATGCGGTCAGAACCATGCAGGACATTGCCAATGGCGAGGGTGACCTGATGAGGCAATTGGAGAAGAAAGGCGATGACGAGCTTGGTCAGCTCGCGGAGAGCTTCAATCTGTTCGTCGCCAAGATCCGCAAGCTGATTCAGCAAACCGCCCATTCCACGGAATCGGTCATAACAGCGGTCGCCCAGACATCCGACAACACCAACCAGATAAGGCAGCAGATCCAGAAACAGCAAAGCGATACCAGCCAGGTCGCCAGCGCGGTGAACCAAATGGCGACCTGCATCTCGGATATAGCAAAAAATGCATCGGTTGCCGAAGAGGCGACCAAAGCAGCCTCGATCGAAGCACAGACGGGCTGCAGCATCGTCAAACAGACAGCCCAGGCAGTTCAAGCCCTGGCGGACGAGGTGGAACTCGCGGAAAAATCGATTCTGGGTGTGGAACAGGAGAGCCTGCGCATAGGATCGGTGCTGGACGTTATCAAGAGCATTGCCGAGCAGACCAACCTGCTCGCCCTCAACGCCGCCATCGAAGCGGCCAGAGCGGGTGAACAGGGCCGCGGCTTCGCGGTTGTCGCCGATGAGGTACGAGGGCTGGCCAATCGTACACACCAATCGACCGGTGAAATCGAATCAATGATCCTGGCGCTGCAGAACGGCACACAGCAGGCGGTATCGGTGATGGCGAGCGGTAGAGCGGGAGTGGAAAACAAGATCCTGCAGGCAACGGATGCCCTCAACTCGCTTGGCGAGATCAACCAGGCCATCAATACCATCAACGAGATGAACACCCAGATCGCCACGGCGGCCGAGCAACAGTGTGCGGTGGTTGAAGAGATCAATCAAAGCGTATCGAATATCAGCGAAAACAGCCGACAGACAACACTGAGGGCAAAACAGACCTCCGACACGGCGGACAACCTGGGGCTGCTTGCCACGGACCTGCAGCGTGTCGTCCAGCAATTCAAGTTTTCCGCTGACAGCGATCTCGACTTCAGCTCCGCCAAATCCGCCCATCTTGCATGGAAGGCGCGGATTCGTGCATTTCTCGACGGCAAACAGTCGCTGACCTATGAGGAGGCCGTTTCACACAAGGATTGCGCACTTGGTAAATGGTACTACTCCGAAGCACTCGGCCGTTACGGCGAGATGGCGGAGATCCGAGACATTGAACTGCCTCACCAGCGATTGCACTCACTGATAAAGCAGATCATCAGCCATCGGGAGCGCGGTGACACGGACAGTGCCGAGACCCTTTACAGCGAGATCGAGCCGCTTTCGGATGAAATCATCGGTCTGCTCAACAGGGTCGAACAACGCATCGCGGTGCAGAACTGAACTGATAGGCATCAGCCGCAGATGTTGGTATCAGTCACCTCTGTTTCGCTCCCCTTTGCGCCATAACGAAACCCCGAGCGTGGTCACACCCAGCGCGATACCGGCGGACAGCACCATCCGTGCCAGCCATTCCGGCCAGGCAGGCTGAGGTGTCAACAACGCCAGCGCGCCGATGACTGTCAGCCAAAAGGCGATTTTTCCCAGGAGTGCGAATTTCAACTGAAGGCCCTGCCCCGGATCGGGTCGGATAAAGATATAATATTAATTCAAGCCACAAATGAACGCCAATTAACGCAAACAATCGCAAACCGCATCCACTCACCCCTGGTAGCACGAGCATGCCCCACCTCTACTATGTCCACGACCCAATGTGCAGTTGGTGCTGGGGTTTTCGCCCACAGATACTCGAATCCGAGGTCGCCGAATCGCGGCGCATGGGAGCTCGCAGTTTTCCCGCTCTGGTGCTCCGTCAAGAGCACGGCTATTGGCCGGTAGCCGTTGATTACCTGGACCCCAAGCCGATGCTGGAGACCATTCACAACATTCTCGAGAATTGATTTCAGACCGCGGGATTGACTTATCCCCATACCCGGGTGACACTCCGCCACCATGTTGACCAAAGAGAAACTGAGCAGGCTTCGTCAGGACATTGTTTTCAGCGATGAGCTGGGTGGCGAACGCCTGGAGTTTCATACAACCTGGGGTATTTTCTCGCCTCGCGAGATCGATGAGGGAACCCGGCTGCTGGTGGATCGATTGGAGATCGCTGCCACAGATAACTGCCTCGACCTGGGATGCGGCTACGGCCCCATAGGGCTCTACATGGCCCGGCGCGCGCCACAGGGACATACACTGATGGTCGACAAGGATTTTATGGCGGTCGACTACAGCAACGCCAATGCCAAGCGCAACCGACTGTCGAATGCCCGAGCCATTCTCAGTAATGCTTTCGACCATATCGATCCGGCGCTACGCTTCGACATCATTGCATCCAACATACCCGCCAAGGTGGGCAAGGAGATGCTGAGCCTGATCCTGCACGATGCCAATCAGCGCCTCAATCCGGGAGGCAGGCTCTACGTTGTGACCATCAACGGTTTGAGGCAGTACATGAAACGCAATCTCAACGAGATTTTCGGTAATTACGAAAAAATCAAACAAGGCAGGAGTTATACCGTTGCGCTTGCAGTCAAAGCGTGACTCCGTGGCTGCCGTCACTCACCCGGGAATTAGCCAAGCGATAACCTGATCTTGCATGCCTACCCCTGGGAAAGCCGCTTCAGAACATGGGAAACGGCGACCAGGCCGAAACTCGCCGTGACGCTCATCACTGAGCCATATCCACCACAGTTCAACGAGCTATCCAGATCGGAAGATCGCTGCAGACAGACCGATCCATCGCCATCGGGATAGCGCTGCTGTTCTGTCGAGTAGACACAGGGGACATCGAAACGGCGTTTGGAATTGGATGGAAAATTGTATTCCCTGCGCAGCAACTTGCGGCATTTTGAAAGCAGCGGATCCTGTTCGCTGCGGCTCAGGTCGGCGAGCTGGATCCTGGTCGGGTCGCTTTGACCGCCAGCACCGCCAACCGTAATGACGGAAATCCTGTTGCGCCGGCAAAAGGCGATCAATGCGGCCTTCGTGCGGTAGTTATCGATGCAATCGATGACATAGTCGAATCCAGCCGCAGAAAGCTCTGTCAGCGACTCCGCTTCGACAAATTGCTCGATTGCATTGACCCGGCAGTCCGGATTGATCGCCAACACACGTTGCGCCAGCACCGCCACCTTGGCTTTGCCGAAATTGCCTTCAAGCGCAGGTAACTGGCGGTTTACATTCGATTCCGCCACGTGATCGAGGTCATACATCGTGATAGCCCCGATAGCGCTGCGCGCAAGGGCCTCGACCGCCCATGAACCCACGCCACCGACACCGATCACGGCGATGTGCGCACGGTAAAAGCGTTGCAACGCTTGTCGACCGTAGAGGCGCGCAATGGCGCCGAAACGTCTTTCACTGTCCAAACGCGAATTTCCCCTGACGATTCAAAACAGAAAACGAATAGTGTCTGCGACCCGGATCAGCCATGCAGCTCATGTTGATTCCGTTTGGGGGTTATCCAGTCCTTCCATGAGCTCGGCGAAGCGGTGGCACAAGGCCTCCAGCTCGGTGATGCGGTGTTTCGCATAATCGATATTCCCCATGTTCTTTATACTGATTATCTTATAGCCCAGCGAATGGATCTGCTCGTGCAGCCTGCTTATTTCGCTATACTGCGGGTGATCTCCATACTGAATGAAACCGATGCCGTTGAACCAATAATTGAAATTGCAATGTTTGCTATCCAGCTGGCCATGGTTGAGTTCCCTGTCCTGGGTAACATGCCCGATCAGATTTTTTATCCATCTGCGATGACTCGATAGCGCCACTTCAATGTCGATATGATAGCTTTGTGTGACCCTGTTTTTAAGACTTTGCCATACACGATTTGTCTTCCATTGCTCCAGCCACAGAGGAATCTCATCGGCCGGCATCGGTTTGGCGATACCAAAACCCTGACCCAATCGGCAGCCCAGCTGGAGCAGAGCCGAGGCATGTTCGATTGACTCCACTCCCTCCGCAATCACAGGATGCTGAAAAGCGTGCGCAAGGCGCACGACACTGTCGACAATTGTCAGATCCTGAGGGTCGTCCAGCATATCCTGCACGAAATTCTGATCTATCTTGAGTATGTCGACCGGAAGCCGGTGAAAATAGGCAAGGGAAGAATAACCGGTACCGAAGTCGTCCAACGATATCTTGACACCCATCTCCCGGCAATCGCTCAGCGCGTGGTAGATGACATTCGTATCCTCGATCGATGCTGTTTCAAGTATCTCCAACTCGAGCATGTCGGGATTGATCTCCTTATACCGCGCAAACAGTTCACGAAGGTGTCCGACGAACCCGGGATATTGTAAATGGTGTGCGCTTATGTTCACGCTGACCGGGAGCTCGACACCGATATCCCGCCACTGGCTCAACTGCAGCAATGCCTGGTCGATCACCCATTGGCCCAATTCGATCTCAAGATCCGTTTTCGTGATCAGTGAGAGGAACCCCCCAGGTGATGTGATACCCGATTCCGGATGCATCCAGCGTACCAGAGCCTCGACCCCTACCACCTCGCTGCTGTACATATCAACCTTCGGTTGGTAGTAGAGTACGAACTCCCTGTTTTCCAGAGCACTCTTCAACAGCAAGAAGTTCTCGCGATTCGCCTTGATCTGCCTGTCTTGCTGCGGATCAAACAGGTGATAGCAATTCTTACCTGCCTCCTTTGCCCAATACATCGCCTGGTCTGCATGGCGCAGCAGCATATCGGCGTCTACATCATCCTCCGGATAGAGGGTCAAACCGATACTGGCATTGACTTCCAGTATCGTCTCTTCCAACTGTATTGGCTGCGCCACAACCTCCAATACCCTGTCGAGAACCAGTATGCACTCCTCCAGACTTACCAGATCCACCAATATCAGTACGAACTCGTCACCACCGATTCGCGATACCGTATCCTCATCGCGTAATGTAGCCTGCAGTCGTCGTGCGATCTCGACCAGTATCCTGTCGCCGGTATCATGCCCAAAGCGATCATTAATCGGCTTGAATCCATCGAGATCCAGGTAACAAACACCTACACTGGTACCGTTGCGCTTACAAAAGGCGATAGCCTGGCGCAGTCTGTCGGTTTTCAAACGACGGTTGGGCAGACCGGTCAATGGATCATAATTCGCGATGTGCTCAAGCTCCGCTTCCACCTTTTTTCTATCTGTTATATCGTGAACGATCGAGTAGAGAACCTGCTCTCCATCCCAGGAAAAGGGACCGGAATAGACCTCGACATCCCTGACCTCCCCGGTTGCCAGGGCATGCTGAAAAACGAAATGGCTGCGCTCCTCATTTCTTGCCTTTTGCATTTCGATTTCAATTTCGGCTCTGCTGAGCGTGTTGATATCACTGATATTGAGCTTGCGGAGCTGATTCAGGGTATACCCGTAATACTCCACCGCCGCCTCGTTCGCCGCGATGATATTGCCTGTATCGGGATCAATAGCGAGCATCACGGCCTTGTTGGCTTCGAATAACATTCTGAAGCGCTCCTCGCTCAAGCGCAGCGCCTCGGTTAGCGCTATTTCCCGCTCCAGAGCCTGCTTCAACTCATGGCTGCCGGCCTCCTGCCTGCTGTTTGCAGCCTCGAGTCGCCCCTTGCCACCCAAGGTACGGGAAGGCGCGACTGATCGATCCTTACCGAGAATCTGTTCGTGCTGATCGCATCCTCCTTCCGCGACGAAGAAATCATGCCTGGTCACCTGCTTCAAGGGCTCGACAAACCTGCCGCGAAGAATGAAATAGAGAAACACAAAGACCAGAACGAAGCTGACCAGGAAATTGATCAGTACCTGCGAGACAGCGCTAATCACCTTTTCATCGATGACTTCGGAGGAATAACCGAGCCTGATCACGGCTTTCGCCTGGCCTTCGTCAATGACGGGTATGGCAACGTCGTAATAGCTCTCTCCATCGAAGCGATCGAAGATCTGCCACAAGGGTTCGCTTGCGCCCAGGGTGTTCAAGGTTACCGAGTCGCTATATTTCCGTCCGATTTGCGACGGCTCGGTATGAGACAGCACAAGGCCCGTCAAATCGGTAATGGACAGATATTCGATATATGGGTTTTTTTCAACCGCTTGCTTGAGTTTTTCATCCATTGCGGAGAGTGACTCCAGCGGCAATCCCGCTGCCAGCCGCTGTTTGAGAAGAGTTTCAATACCGTGACCAATACTGAAAGTACCCTTCAATACAGTGTCGGTATAGGCTGGACGTAAACTTGCGATATTGACAATGGAGCCGAGCAGCAATGCAAGTACCAGCGCACCGATGCTGACCAGGAGTATTTTCCACTCGAGTCTCATCGGACTTTACCCAGGCGGACGACTCATGGAACCGGCCATAAAGCTTTGCCCTGCCCATACACCGATAGCCTTACCCCCGCTGCTGTGGCTAGCGTCCCTTAGCCATGCCAGCTGAAAATCCGGTCCAGTTGTATATTCGCCTTTTCGATGCAAAAGAAGCGTGCAATAGAGCGCGGTTGCTACTGATGATAACAAGTACACCTCCAATTGAATCTATTCAAAATAGAATCGCTGCTTCCTGAATCGATAAGGCAAAACTGAAAAGGTTCGCCACAATATCGCAGGATAGCCACTCAAACTTCTGTGGAAAATATTACCCTGTTACCGAGGTGCCCTTGGCACCATATCCAGTGAATATAGTGTCGGCAACCTGCCGGTACACTGTAATTACCATGTTTCATGTGGTGGCTAAGAATCATCCACTCATGGAAGTATACATTAGATATGCAATATAACATATTGTTTTTGATGTACATTTATAATACACCCCGCCTAATGAACCTGAGCGACGAGCGAGCGGTTACAACCTGTTACAAGTGGATACACCCCTGAGATGATCTTTTACACCAGGTAGATCAAACTGGTTGCCCGGGTCCTGTTGACAACACTACGGTTCATCTAAGGAGATCATCATGGGTAAGGCCCTCATTATCACACTCATCGTATTGGCTTTACTGGTCATCAGCAGCGTAGCGATCGCACGCTACAAAGGTTTCTGCAGTGGAGCGCAGGGGCGCATTGAGAGGATCACGCAACGCATCGGCAAGCAACTCAATCTCGACGATTCTCAACATCAACAGCTGGCCCGGTTCGAGCACCAGATAGTGCTTAGTCTGAACGAGCTGAAAAGAGACAGATCGAACTATGTGGATCAACTCATCGATATTCTCGAAAAACCCGAGTTCGATCGCGAGCTCGCCCACACTCTGTTGCTGCAGAAACAGGCGCAATTGGCGAGTCTCAGCTCGGACATCATCGATGCCTTTGCTGAATTCAGCAATAATCTCGATCAAAGCCAACGGGATAAACTACAATCGATGATCATGCATCAGCATCAATATCGCCATTGTGGATTCGCATGTGGTGACAACGGAGAATTGATGCAGGAATAAGGTATAAGTGCCATTTTCCGGGACACCCTGATTCAGCCACCCAGGTTTGACCACCCAGGCTCGACCACCCAGATACGATCAGGATAGTCCCGCCAACGACAGACTGCTGGAAATAGTAATGTCACGCATCCTGCTTATTGACGATGACCGGGCCCTGGCGGCACCGTTGAAAGAGTACTTCTCCCGATACGATCTGGAGCTCGATGCGGTCACTCTTCCTTCCGAAGGTCTTAAGCGCATAGAGCAATCGCTCCCGGACCTGGTGATTCTCGATATCATGTTACCCGAGATGGATGGCTTCGAGGTGTGCCGAACCATCCGCAAACAGAGCAACCTGCCCATCCTCATGCTCACCGCCAGGGGAGAGGTGATGGATCGTGTCGTCGGCCTCGAGCTCGGCGCCGATGACTACCTGGCAAAACCCTTCGAACCCAGGGAACTGGTGGCGAGGATACAGAACATTCTGAAACGCAGCAGGGGGCAACATCCGGATACACAGGAGATCACCCTGGGCGAGCTGAAACTCGACCTGGTACGCCAGGACGCCTTTATCGAGGAGCAGAGTCTCAATCTCACCACGCTTGAATACCGACTGCTCGCCCTGCTGATGCAACATCCCGGACGCACTTTCAATCGCGATGAGATACTGGCCGCCGTCAAAGGGATCGAGGCCGATCTCTATACCCGCTCCATCGATATCCTGATCAGCCGTCTGCGCCAGAAACTCAAACCCCTGGACTATATCAAGACAGTATGGGGTACGGGATACCGCCTGGTAGGCCCGGCTGCATGAAAAGACGCCATAGTCTCAGCGGGCGACTTGTGGTGCTGTTCATCTGTGTCAGTATCCTGATCGCGTTGACCGTACGCAGCGGATTTCGTTTCGGAATTCAGGGCGAGTTTCGCTCCCTCGCGGCACCCCATCTGCTGGAATATATCGACCACCTGCAAAAGGAGATCGGCGATCCTCCCGATACGGCAGCGGCGCAACGCCTGGCACAACGCCTGCAGATCGATATTCAGATCCAGCATAAGGATCGTAGCTGGTCGAGCAGCGGCAATCTCCTCGATACCGGGCGTCTGAGATTCCACAGCCACCGGCTGGCCGACGGCCGCGATGTCGAATTCACCCATGATGATAGCCACTTTATCCTCAGACTGCGGACCAATGACGCCACCATTCTGCTGATGACCAGGGAGAGCCTGGGCAATACCTCCCTCCCGCTGGTCATTGGGGTGACAATCGTTGTCGTACTGCTGCTTATCGCGCTCACCTACCATCTGGTAAGGCGTCTGTTTCAGCCCATACAGACCATACGCACGGGTGTTGCCAGGTTCGGCTCAGGTGAGCTCGACCACCGCATCGCCATCAAGCGCCGGGATGAGCTGGGTGAACTTGCCGACAGCATCAATACCATGGCCGATGAGATCGAGGCGATGATGGAGGCAAAACGCCAACTGCTGTTGGCGATCAGCCATGAGCTGCGATCCCCGTTGACCCGCGCGCGCCTTAATACCGAACTCCTGGAGCAGAGCGAACCCCGCGACCGGATCATCGCGGATCTACAGCTGCTGGAACAGGAGCTGGCCGAGCTGCTGGAGACGGAACGCATCGGCAACAGTCACGCCAAACTCGATCTGAGTGCGGTCGAACCGGCCCGGCTCATCGATACCGTGATTCAGCAGCACTTCCCCGGCGCGAGCATCGAGTGCAGGCATGAAAACGACCGCCAGAACGTAGAGCTGGACGCTGTACGGATACGGCTGTTGATAAGGAATCTGCTGGAGAATGCACTGAGACACACCCCGGCGACTGCACAACCGGTGATACTCAGCAGCCGGATCGATGCACAGACCTGGAAAGTGAGCGTTGAGGACCATGGCGAGGGCATCCCCAAGGAGCATCTGCCCCATCTCACGCAGCCCTTCTACCGTGTCGACAAGGCACGACAACGGGAAACCGGAGGCTATGGCCTGGGACTCTATCTCTGCCGCGTCATCGTCGAGGCCCACCAGGGCGGTTTGTACATCGACAGCGAACCTGGACGGGGTACCCGGGTCAGCTTTACGCTGCCCCTGAGTCAATGAGGCTACCCGATCCGCCACAGAGCCGGGCAAGGGCTGGAGAACAGGGGTGGAGGATCACCCCGGCAGGGAGATTCCGGTCACTTTTTTATAGAGCGAGACCGCATAGGAATCGGTCATCCCGGAGACAAAATCGGTCAGGCGCAGCAACCTGGTGTAATCGTCCTCGACGGGCAGCCCCTGCGCTCCCAGGAACTGCTCGGGAATCAGCCGAATCATCATCTGGCTGCGTGGACTGGCCCCCTCGCCGTGGGTGGCAACGTCGTCAACGATGGAGATGAAACGCTCCAGCAGCTCACTGATCACCTGAAAGCCGGCAGTCTCGATCTCTATCACCTCGGGGGCAATATAGATCTTTTCATGGGCGACTTCGATCAGACGGTCCATCTCGGCGCGGTGGGGGATTTGACTCATCAGGGGCTGATCGAAGCGGCCTGCGAGTATATCCCCCTCGTGATCGAGAAAGCAGCTGAGGATCTCGCTGATCGCCTGGCTGATCACCTTGGCGCGTAAAAACTCGATCTTCTCCTTATCCCCCGTGATCCGGGTGATGCGCTGATGTTGTGTGGCCGAATCCGGGAACACCGCAGTGAACAGTTCCATCGCCTCGCGAAAACTCAAATGGCCGAGACGATAGCCATCCTCGATATCGATGACCCGGTAACAGATGTCGTCGGCCGCTTCCACCAGGAACGCCAGCGGATGCCGGTGCCAGATAGCCAGTACCGGATCGCGACGCAGCAGCCCCACAGTCTCGGCCACCTCCGTGAACAGGTGTTGATCCTCTGCGGTGAAGCCCGGCTTTTTTGCACTGACCCCCTGAAAGCGTCCATTGCCGATGCACGATTCCCGGGGATATTTGGCAAACGCGGCCAGGGTGGCGCAAGTCAGCTGCAGACCACCCGGATTATCCCTGTTCTGCAGCCGGGTCAGGACCCGAAAACCCTGTGAATTACCCTCGAAATTGAGGAAGTCCTCGCGCTGGCTGCCCTGTAACACGGCAACTCGCTGCCTGCCATAGGCAGCACTCTGTGCCCAATGGCGGATGGCATCTTCACCGGAATGGCCGAACGGAGGATTGCCGATGTCATGTGCCAGACAGGCAGCCGCGCAGATGTCACCGAAATCGGAGGCCTGGTTCGCCTCGAGCCGGTGACGGGCGATAATCTGCTCTCCTACCAGGGTTCCCAGGGAACGCCCGACGCTGGATGACTCCAGGCTGTGGGTCAGACGGGTGCGGACATAGTCGATTTTCGAGAGTGGAAAGATCTGTGTCTTGTCCTGCATGCGTCTGAATGCGGACGAGAATACGATCCGGTCAAGGTCCCTTTGAAAATCGGTCCGGGTACTACTGCCCGTCGAACGATCGTTGGAACCCAGGCGTTTATGAGAGAGCAGTTGAGACCAGTTCATCGACATAGAGCCATTCTAACCCAGTGTCTCCAAGGAAACAGCCTAAAAAACTTCTGTCCTCACACCATCAAACTGGTGGCAATGGGTCGTAAGAAAGCCGCGAATGGACGCCAATAACCGCAAACAACCGCAAATCACCACCAGTCCAGCTGCTCACCCATGCCATGAAAAAACAGCCGAACTGAGCGCTGGGTGCCGTAGAGGTATCAGAAACTGTTGTCCGCAGGGATGCGGACATCAAGCGCCCAGGGACGGGTTTACAGCGTGTTTCTGATACCTCTACGGCACCCGGCGCGGGATGCTACCACCAGGAGGTGAGTAGATACGTTTCCGGAAGGTTTAATGACACTTGTTGCGACTAGTCCTACGGCCTGGTCGGATCACTGACCAGGGTCTCGTCGATGCGCTCGCGAGAACCTATTGCCAGGACGCCTGCAACGGCAATCAGCAACGCCCCCATAACGAACTGACTGGTGAGGGTCTCTTCCCAGAAGAGGTAGCCGTATCCGGCGCCGAAGAGTACCGAAGAGTAGGTCATGGGACTGACCGTGGCCGCCGAGGCGATTGCATAGCCCCGGGTCAGCATCAACTGTCCGAGTGTACCCATCAGTCCGATCAGTGCGAACCAACCCCACTCTTCGGGGGTGGGCTGCTGCCAGCTCCAGAACATGGGAATCGACGAGATGATGGAGCTCAGCAAGGCGAAATAGAAGACCACGCGTACCGAGGGTTCACTTCGCCCGAGGCGCCTCAAAGTCACCTTGGCCAGAGACGCAAGACCGCCACCCAGCAGCCCGATCAGTGCCACACGGTTGAAAGCCCCCTCGGGATTGAGTACCAGAACGACCCCCAGAAAGCCGATGCCTATGGCCAGCAGGATCCTCTGGCGCAGGGATTCACCGAGCCAGAACCAGGCGATCAGCGGCATGAACAGCGGTGATGTCATCTTTAACAGCATACCGTCGGCGAGAGGCAGCTTGGCAAGCGCGTAGAAAAAACAGTACATCGCCGAAACACCGGCAACCGAGCGCAACAGGTGCAGATGAAAGATACCCGTGCGCAGGCTGACCCAGCCATTGCTCCAGACCAGGGGCATCAACAACGCCAAACCGAACAGATTGCGCATGAATACAGCCATATCGCTTGGCAATGTCTGCGTCACGAACTTCACGGATGCCCCCATCGAGGCGAACATCAGCTCCGAGAGCAGTATGAACAGCGCACCCAGCAACAGGTTTTGCCTATACAACATGTTCATGCTCCGTTACCTGCTGTTCACCATGGGGCTCAGAATAAAAACTCACCCAACTCATTTCGACCCATCAATAATCACCAATGCCAAACATACGCCCTGACATGAGTTCACAGAAAGCTGACATTTCCAGACCACCGGGGGGCTTGCAACGACAGGTGAATGAGAGGCACCGATATCGCAATCGCTGATCACTCTATGGCAGAATTACTCAATTTATCAGATTCTGCGGGGAATTGTTCACATGCATTCAATACGCCTTTACCCAACGGTCGCCCTCATGGTGTTGGTCTCCGCCTGTTCGAGCGTCTACTACGACACCATGGAGAAAGTCGGCATTCACAAGCGCGATATCATGGTTGACCGGGTGGAGTCGGCGCGCGATGCCCAGGCTGACGCACAGGAACAGTTTCAGTCGGCCTTGGATCAATTCGCATCCGTCATCAACCTGCAAGAGAGTGACCTGAAACGGGCTTACGACAGCCTCAATCATGAATTCGAGGCCTGTGAATCGGCGGCACATGAGGTATCGGAGCGTATCAGCAAGGTGGAATCGGTGGCGGAAGCCCTGTTTGAAGAGTGGCAGGAGGAGCTGGATCTCTATCAAAACAAGAGCTTGAAAGAGAACAGTGCAAAAAAACTCAAGCAAACCAAGCAACGCTACCAGTCCATGCTGGGCTCGATGAAAAAGGCGGAGAAAAGCATGCAGCCGGTACTCAGGACCTTTCGCGATAATGTCCTTTTTCTTAAACACAATCTGAATGCTCAGGCAATCGGCTCGCTGCGCGGTGAGTTCGGCAATCTCAAGGCTGACATCAATAACCTGATCAACCGGATGAACCAGTCGATCAGGCAATCCGATGATTTCATTCGTGGAATGCAGGCTTCCTGACATAGCAAAGCGTGTTAAAAGTCCAAAACATCCCCGGCGGCATCGCCAATCACGCAATCGCGCTACTGTTTCTGCTTAGCATCGGTATCAGTTTCCAATATATCCACGGCGCTCCCGACAACAGTTTGGTATTGATCCTGGCCGCCGTCCTCGGTGGCTATCTCGCCCTGAACATCGGTGCCAACGATGCAGGCAACAACATCGGCCCCCTGGTAGGGTCAGCGGTAATCGGTCTCACCGGAGCCATGTTGTTCGCCGCCCTGTTTGAAGCCGCCGGTGCAATTCTTGCGGGTGACGAGGTAATCAGCACAATCAAAAGAGGGATTATCGATATCGGTCAATTCGGTGATGCGAAGACAATCACCAAGGCCATGTTTTGCGCCATGATCGCAACCGCCATCTGGCTGAATCTCGCCACGCTCACGGGTACGCCCGTCTCCACCACGCACACGATCATCGGGGGGGTACTCGGCGCGGGGATAACCGTCGGCGGTTTCGGCGTGGTGAACTGGGACACCTTGATGACCATCGCTCTGAGCTGGTTGTTCTCCCCGATAATGGGAGGAATCATTGCTGCCCTGCTACTCTACCTCGTCAAACGTACAATTACCTATCAGGATGGCATGTCGCGGGCCGCGGGCAGGGTGCTGCCACTCCTCATGGGATTCATGGCATGGAGTTTCTCCAGCTACCTCTTGACCAAAGGAGTCAAGGCGAGTTGGCGAGTCGATCTGGAGACCGCCATGATCTGCGGTTTCTCCATCGGATTGGGCGTCTATCTTGTGATAAAGCCCACTATTCGTCAGCGCACCGCCCTTCTGCCCAATACCAAGTCCGCGGTCAACCGGCTGTTCAATCTCCCGCTCCTGATGGCGGCAGGTTTATTGAGTTTTGCGCACGGTTCGAATGATGTGGCGAATGCCATTGGCCCGGTGATTGCGATCAGGGAAGCATTGACTGCCAACGCTGAAACCACACAGGCGAGCATCCCGATATGGGGGTTGCTGATCGGCGCCCTCGGCATTCCCCTCGGTCTGATTTTATACGGTAAACGTCTGATCAGGACGATCGGCAGCGAGATTACGGAACTCGATCAGGTCAGAGCCTTCTGCATAGTCACTTCGGTCACAATCACAGTGCTGCTGGCCAGCCAGTTCGGTCTCCCCGTCAGCAGCACCCATACCGCGGTCGGAGCGGTTTTCGGCATCGGTTTTCTGCGTGAAGTGCTGAAGACGAATTATGCAATTCTCCTGGAGACCCTGAGGCGTGGCCACAAAAGCCATGACCTGGCCCAGGTCGAGGCCTTTATCAGTCAGTTCGATCGTGCAACCTTCAATGAAAAAGGGCGCCTTGTGGCAGAGCTGACTGCTTCGGACAGCCTGGAGATACTCAATAAAAGGGAGAAGAGTTCCCTACAGAAACTCTACCGCCATGAATTGGTAAAACGCTCTACATTTACTCGCATCATACTGGCATGGTTCATAACCATACCGCTTGCCGCATCTATCTCTTCGCTGCTCTTCGTGCTTATCGACTGATATACAATCCCGCCACCCGCTCCTGAACAATCGTTGCGAATTAGTTTCCCAGACCCCGGTGACACTCGCGGCAGGATCATCATGAACCAGCAATTACGATAAAAAATCCTATAAATTTCATTAATTTGTAAAAAAGCTGCAGACATAGGAGAATCTGCCGATGAAGCGGTATTGATTTATGTTCAAATGGAATTATGTCTTCAAAGACTCGTTACTGCATAGATGAGCCGCCATTGCGTTTAGGGCTGTTTGAGCGTCGAAAATACACACTTTGCATTTTCTCCAAGATCAGCAAAACAGCAGCGGCACCTCGACTGGCCACCTCTCGACGCCAGGCGATCCATCGTGGCGGAACCGATCAGCAGCAACGCTACGCATGGCCTGTCAGGCTACGATCACACTCCTGTACCCTCTTCCCGCCGCGAAAAGGCAATGAAGCTTCATAGCCCTTAATCAGCATGAACAGCAACCAGCGTCTCAGAGTCAGTCTCGATATGCTGGCTCACAGCCATGTACTTGCATCCGTATTCCTTACTCTAGTTGTAATACTGAACCTGCTGATCATGGCATATTGGCAATTCAGCCTGGAACCAAGATTGACTGCACAAGCGAATGCCTATACCAATTCACTCGCCCAATCCCATGCCGGCATACTGGCGAAGTCACTCGGCGGCGCTCTTCATCCAACCTTGGACGAACTCGAAAAGGCGATGGACTCGATACTCCTGTTACGTGATCCAGCTTCCAAGACCCCGTTCGTTAGACGCATAGAGGTCACTATCCATGACTCCTCTGAGAGCGGCCAGGCAGGCACCCTCGAACTGGTCCGGGGTGAACCGAAATGCAATGATTGCGTCATAACCGAGTTATCACTGTTGAGTGAAAACACGGGGCTTCCGGTTGGCGTAGCACGCATCCACGCCAATCGGGAGTTTCTCGCCATTCTCAAGGAAGATGCCGGCAAGAAGCTCATATGGTCCGGGGCTATCGCCACATTGATTGTGCTCTTCACCTGGCTATTGATCGAAAACTTTCTGCGAAAACTGAGGAAAAACGAGTCAAATCTGCAATCCATCATCGATGGCGTAGCTGACCCACTCTATGTCTACACCACCGACCGGGTCATGGTATTGCAAAACCAGGCAGCCCGTAGACTCGCACTCAGCGCTCAGAGCATGGCGCAGGAGTTTCAAAAACATATCATTCCTCCGGTATCGGTGATAAGAGAGGTTTTAACCCAGAACAAGCCGGTTAAAACCGTCCACAGGATAATCCAGGGCGAAGGTAGATTCCTGCGCATGGAACTGCAGGCAAGCCCGCTTACCGATAACAACGACAATACCACTGGAATCATCGTCACCTACAGGGATCTGACTGAATACCTGGAATTGCTCGATGAGTTGCAGAGCAATAAACATCAACTGCAGCAGCTTGCCGAAAAAGACACCCTGACCCAACTGCCCAACAGGTTCATGTTCAACCGATTGCTGGATCAGGCGGTTTCACGCGCCAAACGAAACCATTCCAAGCTTGCCCTGCTGTTTCTCGACCTGGATCGCTTCAAGGAGGTGAACGACAGCCTGGGACATGATGCGGGTGACACACTACTCGAAGTCATTGCCCGGCGTCTGCTCGAGGCAGTACGCAAGGGAGATGTGGTCTCACGCCTCGGTGGAGATGAGTTTGTCGTCCTGTTGGCCGACATCAGCCGTCCGGACGATGCCACGTCGGTGGCGGATCATGTCATATATTCCCTGCGCCAGATGGTGGTTATTCAAGGCAAGCGCCTCCACCCTTCAGTCAGCATTGGTATCAGCCTTTTCCCAAATGACGGTAAAGATGGCAAGTCGTTGCTGCAAAACGCCGACACCGCCATGTACCGTGCAAAACGAAAGTCTCAAAACAGTTATCAACTATATGACTCGAGCATGACGTTGCTGGTACAGGAACGCCTGAATATGATTGCCGCGCTGCAAAGCGCTGTCGAAGACGATGACTTCGTGCTGCTGTACCAGCCTCAGTACGAACTGCATACAAGAAAACTGATCGGCGTGGAAGCCCTGTTGCGCTGGAAGAGAGAAAACGACAAGTTGGTATCACCCATCCATTTTCTTGATTTGGCGGAAGATGTGGGACTGGTGTTTCCCATCGGTCAATGGGTTGTACGAAGTGTCTGCAGACAAATCCAATCGTGGCGCGCAATGGGCCTGAGTCCCCCTCCAATGGCGGTGAATATCTCAGCTGCCGAGCTGTTGCATAAGAATTTCGTCGATTCGATTAAAGCAACGCTTGAAGAGACCAGATGTCCGGGGGAGTGGTTGATAGTTGAAATTACAGAGAGTCTTTTCAGTGGCCAGGTCGACCTTGCCGCCCAGGTGCTCCAGCAATTGAAGGATCTCGGGATCGCCATTGCCATCGACGATTTCGGCATCGAGCACTCTTCACTGGCACGACTGAAACAGCTTCCAATCGACAGACTGAAGTTGGACAAGATTTTTCTGAAGAACCTCCCCACGGATTCCGCGAACCAGGCAATAATACAGACCGTTCAGGATTTGGGTCATCGCCTGGGCATAGATGTGGTCGCGGAGGGTGTCGAAACAGCTGAGCAGGAGACCTATCTCATTCTTTCCGATTATCGTTTGGCGCAAGGGTACCGTTACGGCAGACCGATGACAGCCCGGGAGTGCGCGAAACGGCTCCACTGACAATCCCCTGCCCCGACCCGAAACGCAAGTCGAGCGCTCCAGGGCCGGTATGCAGAGGATTCAGCCGCCGGAATTCTGGCCCAGTCCCTCCTCCAGCACCGGCAACGATTCGGGTGGCGGCATTCGCCTGGTAATGCCATCGGGCACCTCGCCCCTCCCCGCCTGGTAGATCGAGCCCGACTCCAGCACGAAGCAGATCATGACGCTAACCAGAGTCGGTACCACGGCGACCCGCGAGATGGCCACCAGCATGATATCACCCTTCGAATTGCCGCTCGTGGCAAGCAGGGCCATGCCCATTATGATGGCGCTGATGGTATAACCGATCAGCAGAATACGGGTACGATTGGCCGAAATACGCCAATGCGCAGCGACAAACCAGTCACCAGCGGTCGCCGCGACACCGGCGCGATACCATATGAAAGCGATCACCGAGAGTGAGAGTGCCAGCGGAATCAAGAAACCCATGAATCCGATATCGAGTACGATCGACGCGGGCGCGGCGATCAGGTGGCAGCCCACCAGATTCACCATGGAGAGTTCATGAGGCGTCTTGGCCAGCCTGCGAACCGGTTCATCCACATCAAAAATCATTTTGGCGCTCTCTCGGGGATGTACAGTTTAAGGGTGGTCGACTATGACATGTTTCAGCTCAAGCGGCGTTGATATTACGCAAATCGAAACCCTGTGATCCCGGCTACAAGGTTTTGGTTGACCTCAGCGCAAAAAACCTTAAACTATCGCGCTCTTCTTATGGAGCGGTAGTTCAGTTGGTTAGAATACCGGCCTGTCACGCCGGGGGTCGCGGGTTCGAGTCCCGTCCGCTCCGCCAATCCCAACACCAGGCCCAACTGATCGACGGGCAGGGCAATCCCGGGATCCGCATTCCCAATACCTGACGCCTTGTCTAAACGTCGCGAATCGACTGCAGCGCCTGTGTGCCCAAACCAAGTGGGTCATCGGGATCTACACCATCCATAAAAGGAATGCTCCTGATATGGTGCGTGATCTGGTAAACCAGACCTATCCAGTTGCCTATCACCGCCTCTGCGGTATCATGCCAGGTGTTATCCAGGGTATCGATAACCAGGCCCTCCGGGAAGTCAGGCATCGTCTCCCGCCTCGATTTTGCCAATTCGAGATGCTCACGGTATTCATTGAAAATCGCCTGATTGCGCAAGCTGAAATAATTTTCCGGCATTGGCGGGTAATCTTCGCGAATGCCGTTGTAGTAGAGATTGACCTCCCGCTTGTACTCCTTGAGCAGGCTGATGGTGTCGTACTCGGGATGTCCCTGAAAATAGACCACTCTGAAACCATCCCGGCTGACGGCCAGGTGGACACCGGCCTGTTCACTCTCCACCAGGACCTTGAGACCGGCCTCGTGGAATTGCTTCTTCGTAATCTGATTGAAGCGGGAGTGAGGCACATCGAAGCGGGTGTTGACATCGTTGACCAGGGGGTGACTGGTATCCACGACCCGATGGCTGTATACACCCCAGAGTTTATCCCCCATATGAGTGCGCTTCTGACCATGATGGGATTGAACCACCGCGTGAGTCGCCAGGCAGGAGCAGAGCACCGAAGTCACATTTTCATAGGCCCAATCGACGACTTCGGTCAAGGGCTGCCAGAACGGCTCTTGCGCCAAATTGGGATGTGTGACATTGGCTCCGGTTATGATCAGTGCATCCAGGCCGTCCCGCTTGATCTGATCGAAGCCTTCGTAGTAGGCATCGATATGCGCCCTTGCCCTCGCGTCCCGCGGCAGTTCCTCGAGGGTGAAAGGGTGAACAAAGAACTGCGCAATCGGATTGGCCTCCCCCACGAGACGGAAGAACTGTCGCTCGGTCGCCTCGAGAGCGCTATCGGGCATCATATTCAACAGACCGATATGCAGCTCGCGTATATGCTGTTTAGTCGCCCTGTCGGGTGAAAGGACGTTTTGCCCCTCCTCACGAAGACGACTGAAGGTCGGCAGGTCAGTGTGTGCAACCAATGGCATGTCTATTTATTCCCTGTTCAAAGCGCTATCGACCGATCACCGGGCGCTCTGTCGATAACCTCTTCGACCAACTGCAGAAAACCGGCCTCATCCTCAACCATGGCCAGCTCCTTTGTGGTAATCGTGTATCCATGGTCCCTGGCAATGGACTCGTAGCGCGGTATCCTGGCCCGGAACAGACGCGGAAAGACCCAGCGACTGAAATCGATCGGATCGACCAGTGAGACATATTCAAGCTCTTTGAGCCGCAAGTACTCCTCCAACTGCTCGTCCAGGAAGGCTTCCCGATAATAGAGCGGTTTGGGATGTGACACCGAGCGTGCGATCAATGCCGCCTCATCCTCTTCGGAGGCCTTGATGTAGACAATCAGCGAGTGCTCGGCAAGAAACTCGATCAGTCCGGGGTGGTCGAGCTCACACAAGCTGCCGCCTACATCATTGATAAAATGCGAATAGCCATAGATCATGCTTGCCTTGCGCATAAAGCTGGGCACATCGTACATGGCAGCGATCTCGGCCTGTCGGTGCAGATTCTGTCGGCGCTTGAACTCAGTCAGGGATATGCCGCCCAATTCAGGATTACCCAGCATACCAAGGAAGGTGGAGACAGGCTGTAGATTGTGGAATGTGATGTTGTTGCGGATGAATATCGAATCCGAGCGCAACAGATCGCGCAACAGGGGCACACGCATCGCCTGCTCCTTGATACTGTCGAGAATGGGCTCATCAAGATAACGTGTACCGATGCGATAGTCTCCGGAATAGTGAAACCAATCTTTCTGTCTCAGCAGATTGGACAACCGCGTCTTGCCGACACCGGACATCCCCAACAGGGTCACGCATTTGCGCTCCCAGGAACGAAATTGTTCGACACTGAATTTCACCTTAGCTCTGCTCCAATCTAGCCTACGTACCAGGCCTGTTATCACTAATCCAAGCGGCTCTGCCGGGAATATTTCGTCCTGCAAGGCAGATCACTATGCCGCCGGAGAGCACCAGAGGCCAATTCTACGGGCTAGTTGGGTATGAGAAAAGCCGCTGGCGGTATCAGACTCGTCAGAATACCAGCTATAATTGCGATTGGATAAAATTGGACTCCTTGCGATAGGCATCAGACAGCCGATAACTGAAGTAGATGAACATCAAAGACCTCTCTGTCATTTTGGTGGAACCCTCATTGACCCAGCGAAAACTGATCTCGCAGCAGCTTGGCGAGCTTGGAATCACTCAAATCAAAGCCTTTGTCGAGGGTGGTGAAGCCCTGAAGGCATTGCCGGAAATCAAACCGGATGTGGTCATCAGCAGCCTCTATCTACCGGATATGACCGGTACCGATCTGGTTTTCGAGATGCGTGATGACGAGGAACTGATGCAGTCCGCCTTCATGTTGATCTCCAGTGAAACCAGGCTCTCCTACCTGGACCCGATCCGCCAGGCAGGAGCCGTGGCCGTACTGCCAAAGCCCTTCACCCAGGAGGATCTCTACATCGCCATGCGGGCCACCCTAGACTATGTGGAAACACCCAACCTGGAACTGAACAATATCGATACCGAGTCCCTGCAGGTCCTCCTGGTCGATGACAGCAGCATGTCCCGCAAGCACATACGCCGCATCCTCGAGGCCATGGAAATTGAGAATATCACCGAAGCGAGCAATGGTGCCGAGGGTGTGGACATGATCAACCAGCACTATTACGATCTGGTCATCTCGGATTACAACATGCCAGAGATGAATGGTCAGGAATTAATCGATTTCATACGCACCCGTAGCGGGCAACCTGGACTGCCGGTGCTGATGATTACAAGCGAATCAAATGAGAAGCGACTCGCGGCGGTACAAAAATCAGGTGTTTCAGCAATTTGCGATAAGCCATTCACAACCGAAGCGATTCAACACCTGCTGCAGCAAATTCTCCAGGATTTGTGAATTTCACCACTCGCATCAAATTCAAAAATCAGTTAATATTTCAGGAAGTTAATTCTCATCATTCGGGTAATTCCACAGGTTGTTCAAACCACATCAATCTTGGACCCTACGAGTTACCCTGATTAACTTCTGCAATTCGCAGGGAGAGCGGGAACAGAGAGGTTATGCTATGCAGTGACTGTCAATGCGGATTGGCTCGATATCCATCAGGGAAGAGTCAAGCATTGATCGATAATGCCGTTAATGTGCATGAAGTATCCACTTGCCGCGATTATGCGGACGCCATGACGACAGCTGAGCTGGCCATGTCAGAATGCAGACCACGCAGGTGGACACAATTGCGGTATGGATGACCTGAGGTCATGACAACAAAAAGCGAAGCCTTTTCATTATGTCTCAAGTACTTATTATTGACGACCAATCAATAACCAGGATGATTTTGCAGGAATTGATCGGTTCGATAGATAAGGATATCACCTCAACCTGCTTTGCAGATCCTACCCAGGCGCTCGAATGGGCAAAATACAATGATATCGACCTCGTAATCACTGATTACAAAATGCCGCAGATGGATGGAATCGAATTCATCAAGTGGCTCAGACGAATACCCCGTTGCAATGATGTTCCAGTGATGATCGTCACCTGTGTCGAAGACCAGTCGATACGTTATCTTGCCCTGGAATCAGGGGCAAACGACTTCATCACCAAGCCGATTGACCACACCGAGTGCCGTGCCCGGTGCCACAATATGCTCACCATGAGCCTGCAGCGGAAACTGATCAAGGATCGTGCCCTGTTGCTCGAGCGGGAAATCCGCAAAACCACTCAGGAGTTGCATGACCGTGAGCAGGAAACATTGATGCGGCTGGCAAAGGCCGGTGAGTACCGGGACGAAGACACAGGCAATCACATTCTCAGAATATCCCGCTATTCTAAGCTGATCGCCCATCGACTGGGTCTATCACACGAACGGTGCGATTTGATTGCGCAATCTGCTCCGATGCACGATATAGGCAAGATCGGCATACCGGACGCCATCCTCCTGAAACCGGGCCGATTGACACCCGAAGAGTATGAAATCATGCAGCGCCATACCGTGCTCGGCTATGAGATTCTCAAAGACAGCCTGTCGAAATATATTCAGACTGGTGCCATAATCGCTCTGAATCACCATGAAAAATTCAACGGCGAGGGCTACCCACAAGGGCTAAAGGGCGATAGCATACCTCTCGAGGCTAGAATTGTAGCCATTGCCGATGTCTTCGATGCATTGGTTACGGACAGACCCTACAAGAAGAGCTGGCCGATAGAGAAAGCAATTGAATATATCAGTGATGAACGGGGAAAGCACTTCGATCCCGAGTGCGCCGAAGCCTTCCTCAACGAACTACAGGAGGTAGAATTGATCCACCACGCTTTGAAGGCCGAGCCAAGCTGGACTGCGACATGACACCTCCAGTGCAAAATGACCAGACTGCCACGACTGCCCCCCCATCAACCGGGCATCGCTACCACACAACAGCGTTTATCGTCAGTTGCCTCCTGGTCTGTTACCTCGCAGGAGGATTTCTCTGGTCGTCACCCTCGGCCGAGATGCTGGCCACCCTTACCCTCGCTGCCTATTACGCCCTGATTCGACTGATCCAGCTCCTGACTATCCGCAAGTCCTACCACCTGCCACTGCCTCTGCATGGGCCGCTGCTGGTTTTCGATCAAATCTTCCTGGGTGCCATGGCTTTTTCCGGGCTATCCGTCTATGTGACACTGCCACTAAGTGGATTCCTGATCTTTATGACCAGATCCATGGGCATGAAATATCTTTTTGTTGCCGTACCCGCAGCATTTCTCTCGACCTTCATCTCCCTGACTACATTCACGGGGTTGCAGCTGAATGGAATGGCTGCAGCCAGTCTGGCACTTGCGACGGTTATTGCCGCCAGCCTCAATTCAACGCTGCCACTTCTCTTGGCGGCATTCAAAAAGCATGGCAGGACGGATACCGGTGATAAACAGGGCGAGGATTGCAGCGCATCGGATTGCGCACAAACAACGGAACATGACCCCCGGTCATCTTTTCCAATCACCGACTCGGCGAGGCCGCGCATTCTGATCATTTCAAACAACGATAATCGATTGGCGCTATTGTCAGGTCACCTCAACGATTGGGGCTATGATTATGCGATCAGCAAAAATTGCGTCCAGGCATTCAGACACATGCTTTCACGCACCCAGGCCGATAGATTTGTCTCCTACTCCACCCTGATTGTCGATCAACATGGTTTGGATCTCGACATCTTATCACTGGCACAGCTCATAGAAGACGAACCGAAGCTTGAAGGTTTGAAGTTGGTCTGTTTTAACAGTCCTTCGGCAACTCGCCATCAATCGCTGCAGCTACACCAGGCAGGTTTCTCCGCACTTCTCGATAATCCGCTGAACAAAGCCCAGCTTTTCAGTGCCCTCCATGGGGAGGGTCAGCAATATTCCGATTCGACCAATATTGTCAGCCTCTCGGAGCACCGGGCGAATAAAAAGAAGCAAGCGAGAAAGGGTATTATCCTGCTTGCGGACGCTGCCGGTTCAGAACGGACCAAACTCAGCAAAATACTGATTCAAGCCGGTTACCAGGTGAGAATGGTTGACGATGGCGATCAGGCGCTCGATGCTCTTGAAGAACAACCTATCGACCTGGCCATAGTAAATATCGATCTCTCTATCATGAGCGGCACCCAAGTACTCAAGCTGCATCGCTTTACCACCCCCTACAGGCAGTGGGTACCTTTTGTGTTTCTAAGTGATGAGAATAATGCGGACACATTGCGACTCTGCCGCTCAATTGGCGTTCAGGCCTGCCTCTTTAAACCTGTTGTCGCCAATGACATGGTTGAGTTGATTTCAACTCTGCTTACCCAGCATCAGTCAACAAACGCCAGCGACGACTACAGCCATTCATCCGAGAAGAACAACGTAACTCAATTTCAACACGCCAATCTGCTCGACCATATGACGCTGTTGCGACTTGAGAGGCTGGACAGCGGAATTGCTTTCATAAATGACTTATATAAGATCTTCGAAGCTGAAGGGGCGGTCATACTGCGCTCCATGCGCCAGGCAGTGGAGAGAAAGCAATTCGGCCAGTTTCTCGATCAGGCGCAAATTCTCTTTGACAGCGCAGGCCAGCTAGGTGCATTCGCACTGTATGAGCTGGGCCGTCAGGCCACGAGACTCAGAGCGCACGAATTTGAATACCGAGGTTATGAAGTCATACAAGAGATAGAGAAAACCTTCAATCTCACTTTACAGGCTTATACCCATTATCTCTCACAACGTGCCGCCTCACTTCACAAGGACCATCGATAGCTCATGCGTGAAAACACTGACGGGTCTTCTGTCTCAAGCAGAACAAGGCTGCCATCAACAGGTTACTTCTCACGCTGTTGAAGATAATGATGCAATGCCTGGCAGGTAATCGAATATGTCGAGGATATTTTGGCCAGCATCTTAACCCCATGGGTTTCAAAATCTGACTGTTCGATACCTGAGGTCGCAGAACAGACAGTCTTCAGAGAAAAGGCCCCTATGCCCGAAGCATTGTCCGCGATGGCATGTGCGCAATCACGATATTGATGTATATTCCCCTCCTCCAGAGAGCGTTGCATGTTAATCAATAGGGTATCGCTATCCCGCAGAAAGCTGTCCACCATATTCTGCAGAAATCCCGGATCCTTGCTCAGCTTCTCCAAATCGACCAGGGTCCTGGGATCGAGGACTTGAAAACTCCTCTGCAATGCCGATTGCCTAACGGGTTGATCCATTATGGTATCAGCCGGAATATTCATCTCTTCTATGCCCAGTATTCTGTTGACCACCTCAAGCAGGTGCGATGAACGCACAGGCTTTGTGAGATAGGCGCTCACACCAATCTCCTCACACTGCTTAATCGCTTCGGTGGTCGCATTGGCAGTAAGAATCATGAACGGTATCTGATCCTGATCGATGTGCATTGCACGGTAGTGCTTGATGACATCTATACCCCCGACATCAGGCATTTGCAGGTCGACAACTGCAAGATCGTATCTTTTCGTCTCCAACATTGCGATCGCCTCTTCTCCATTGAGAGCTACATCGACAACATGGCCTTGCAGTTCCAGGATCTTCGTAACAACTTTCTGGTTAATAAGGTTGTCTTCCGCCAATAGTATTCTTGACTGCCTGGGTTCACGCTGTGACTGGGATCTGAAAACCTTGACACCAGTCATCTCTACCGCGGTGTGCCGTTGTTTCAAAACATAGATGATCGCATGTTTTAGTTTTTCCGCGGTGACCGGTGATGTAACGATCGCAGAGCAGCCGTAGACCTCGTTCGTCGCTTCGCCGTCTTTTAAGCAGATTATCGAAAGCCCGTCCAGGGTCGTTTCGGCTCTGATCGCACTGACCAGTTCTTCTATAGGCAAGCTGGCCTGGCTCTCATCTATGATTGCAATATCAAAGGGTTCATTGATTTTTTCCGCGTTCAGTAATTCAAGGAAGCCATCAGTGATATTACTGCACACATTGGTTATTACCTGCCAATCCTGCAAATGGTCGAGAACCTGGTTGTCATCTCCCAGCAGATCAGTAAACAGCAATACCTTCACTTCATCCAGCTGAACCCCCTCATCAAGAAGTTTTCCAGGCTCTGCGGACAAATCGAACCAGAAACGGCTGCCTTCGCCAAGCCGGCTTTCAACTCCGATATTGCCCCCTAGCAATTCAACCAACTGCTTGGTAATAGTCGTGCCCAATCCACTGCCGGAATAGCGACGGGTCGAGGTATCATCAACCTGAGCAAAGCGTTCGAAGATGTGCAGTTGTTGTATCTCCGATATGCCAATGCCGGTATCTATGACCTCAAACAACAATCTGGTTCCACCTTCATCATCACTATCCAAGACCGGTGATACTCGCAAGGTGACACTCCCCTGGTCGGTAAATTTGATGGCATTGTTAAGCAGATTGATAAGTATCTGTCGCAGCAATTGTGGGTCGGTGCGAACCACCAGCGGTACCGCCATGTCGATTGAATTGCTCAAAGTGATCGATTTGGCATCGGCGCTTGCCTGCATCATAGCGAGAATGCCGTTGATGAACTGCACGATGTCGACGTCCTGCATCGCGACTTCCACCTTACCCGCCTCGATCTTCGAGAAATCGAGGATATCCTCAATCAGATTCAGCAGTGTTTCGGCAGATGCCTGAATAGTGCGCATTATCTCCCGCTGCTCGATCCCCATCGGGGTTCTCGCCAGAAGATCTGTCATGCCGACGACACCGTTCAGGGGGGTGCGGATCTCATGACTCATATTCGCCAGGAACCGACTTTTTGCCTTGCTTGCGGCCTCAGCCCGCAATTTTTCGCTCTCCAGGCGCTTCAGCAACAGCGTGGCATACAAAGAAGTTATCAATAGCCCAACCAAGAGGCCACCACCCAAAAGCTGGTGTCCAATCCAGAATTCGTTATTGAGTATGATTGCACTGAAGCCGACCATGCTCAGGCCGCTGGTCAGGTAGAGCGAGGTCATACCGTAGCGAAATCCATTCCCCAGACTGATCCAGAGATAGAAGACATACAGCATTGATGCACATTCCCCACCGGCCCACATCGCCCAGGTAATCATGCCTACATCGAACAACATTGTGAGCTGACGACGCACTATGTAACGCTTTGGAGCGATGGAAATCGCGATCGATATGGAGCATGCGACCAATAGATAGAGTGCAGCAATATTACAAAGCACCTGTACCTGTTGATCCGATGGTGTGATGAGCCGCAAGGAGAGGCAGTAACAGATCATCAATACCGCTATGATGACGCGAACGAGCGACTGCTCCCATTCACTGTCAGGCGACATTTTCAATCGATTGATTATTGTTCTGAGTTGCTTGGTGATCACGGCATCTGCAAGAATAACTGTTGACTGCACACCTGTGACTACTGTCAGACCATCATTGGTAATGACAGGTACCAAACCACAATTTCAGTGTGGTTATTATGTTTGCGATTCACTCGCCATAATTACCAGGCATCCAGGACCGATGATGGAGATAGGGCGTTGTTCCCCCTTCCCCTGGCGTATCTCTCCCTGAATGCGGATCATACAGCGTAACAGGACCCGTTAACACTAATCCAGTCGGTCCCGGATAAAAGTATAGTTTCTTATCGGCCCGACAACTAATGGAAGAACAGGAAGGTTGGCAGATGGATAAATGTAGCGGAGTTCAAAGGTTACAGCGCAAAGGCACAGCGGGTGTTTCAATATCGGCAGTCAGAGATATCGGCTTTTCTCCGTTGACATGGGCCTCATCGACCAGACATCGCGTTACATCTTCCAGCGATGGCATCTGGTACATCACACTACGCAGCAGCCCTTCCATGACCGCTCTCAATCCTCTCGCACCCGTACCCCGCTGAATGGCGCTTTTTGCGATGGCAGTCAACGCATTCGGAGTAAACTCAAGCTTCACCCCTTCGAATTCGAATAGCCTTTGATATTGCCTGACCAGCGCATTCCTGGGTTCGGTCAAAATCCTCACCAGTGCCGGCTCATCAAGATCATGCAGTGCGGTGATCACCGGGAAGCGCCCGATAAACTCGGGAATCAGGCCAAAGTGACGCAGATCATCAGGCTGCACCTCCTCAAACAGCTTCACCTGGTCATGTATGCCACTTGATTGGGTGGGATCCACATGAAAGCCGATTCCGGCTTTTCCACTGTTGAGGCGCTTCTCCAGGATTTTCTGCAGCCCCTCGAATGCACCGCCGGCAATGAACAGAATATTTTGGGTATTCATCGACTGTTCGTCACCATGGTCCTTGCGGCCTTTTGCACTCAATTTGACCTTCGATCCCTCGACCAACTTCAACAGCGCCTGTTGAACGCCCTCCCCCGAGACATCCCGGGTGCCATGAGAAGACTCCGAAGAGCGTGCCAGTTTATCGATCTCATCAAT
This sequence comes from Candidatus Thiodiazotropha sp., assembly GCA_050292275.1. Taxonomy (GTDB): domain Bacteria; phylum Pseudomonadota; class Gammaproteobacteria; order Chromatiales; family Chromatiaceae; genus Thiodiazotropha. The sequence goes on along the minus strand of JBNKLI010000044.1, from coordinate 4,845 downwards.
GTAGATAATCCCCCATTCGGCAAGCTCCATGTTGCCATCGGCGCTATCGAGAAGACGTGAGAGGATGCTCTCCACATCCTCGCCCACATAGCCCGCCTGGGTCAGTGTCGTGGCATCGGCGATAACGAACGGAACCCCCACGATCCCCGCCAGGGTGCTTGCGAGAAGGGTTTTTCCAGTCCCGGATGGACCCAGCAGCAGGATGTTCGATTTCTCGATTTCCACCTGCTCGTTGTCCGCTCTCATTCCCGATTCCCCGTTCTCCATATTCAAACGTTTGAAGTGGTTATAGATGGCGACAGCCAATGTCTCCTTCGCAAGATCCTGGCCCACGATGTAGTTGTCCAGTTTCATCCTCAATTCGATCGGCTTTGGCATCTGCTTGAAGGGTTTGGTGGCGCTACGCCGACGACCCCAGCTGTCCACGACCCGGGATGCCAGGCGCGTACAATCCTCGCATATATGCCCATTGATTCCTGCGATCAGGGGTGTCTCCGCGTTCTGTTCCTGACCACAGAAGGAGCAGGATGTCTTTTTTACTGTCATGCCGCTCTCCTATGCCTGTCCGACCTTTTGCAGGTCCGCCAGCCAGGCTTTCTGACAATTGCGCCGGTGCCGTTCCTGAAGGTGATCACGAATGCGTGGATACGCCTTGGACAGAGGCGTACGCTTAGCGGGTTTTATCTTTTCGCAATAGAGGATATGCAATCCAACCTCAGACTCGATGATGTCACTGACCTCGCCCTCTTGCATGTTGAACAGCACCCGGTCCAGATCCTCATAAAGCTGGCCACGTTTCACTTCTCCCAATCTGCCGCCTTGCATCGCGGACGGACACTCGGAATGGCGTTTTGCGAACTGCTCGAAACGATTACACCTTCCCGCCAGTTTCTCGCTCAACTGTTCGATTCGTCGGCGCGCGGCAAGTGGTGTGTTTTCAGGATAGTCCGGATTGACGGTGATCAGGATATGCCTCGCCTGACGTGTCTCCGGCTCTTCGAAGCGCTGGCGGTGCATCTCGTAGAACAGATGCACATCGAGATCATTGACATCCGCACTGTTGGCGGCGACGCGCTGCATAACGCCATCGAACAGGAGTTCACGGTAGAGCGCCCTTCTCAATCCCCCCTCATCCAGTCCGTTTGCAGCCAGATCCCCGAGAAACTCGGCCCCGGTGGCATAGCGCGAGGCCACTTCATCGACCGCGCTGTCGAGCTGTCGCTCGCTGACAATCACCCCCTTCGCCTCTTCAGAGGCAATTACCAGAGACTCGAGCTCATGGCTTTTGCCCGCCTTGCGATGTACCTGCCGATACTCCACGGGATCGAGCTGACCCAGGTTCTTCTGGTAATCCTTGAGTGCGATGCGCAACATATGGTAGTTGAACTCAGGGATAATTTCGCTCTCCGGATGCTGCTCGACCAGGCTCATGATAACTCCTCGCTCTGCGGGCATAGAAACTCCAGGGCCGTTTCCGGCACCACCAGGCTGCGCCCTTTGACCCGGACATGGTAGGCGGGCCCTCCGGGGGCTTCCCGCAATACCTTTTCGATCTCCGCCTCGTCTCCCGGACTGGCGATCACCTCTCCCTGGATAGCCAGCGGAATCTTCGGTGTCACCTTCTCCCTGAACTCGAAGCGGGTGGGGATCCAGGGATCGCTGGCCAGCTGCAGTTCCTGCTCGCGGCAACCGACACGCCTGTTATCATCGAGAAAATCCACAGAATAGATCAGTTGATCCTGCAGAAACGTACCCACATCCCGCACATAGCCCACACTGCCGCTGCGCACCAGCAATCGTCCCGTCGGTTCACCGGGGTAGGTGCCATCGTTGCGCAGATTGCGCACTACGCGCACCCTCTCGCCATATTCAAACTTTGGGCGCAATGGCATCCACCTGTTGTGTCAAATCGAGCAACGGCACCTTTACCGTCACCGGTTCATGCATATGGAAAACCTTGAATACCTTCTCGGTCAGCGCGTCCGATTCGACGAAATCATGGTAGGCGCTGTCGAGCAGGCCGGCATAGAGTGCGTATTTTTCATCATCGGCCTCGGGCATCTCCTCTATCCCACCTAAATAGTCATGAAATCGTTGCAGGATATGCAGGCGATTAACATGCACCACTGATGGATCATAAGCGATGCCGAAATAGTCGAGAAAATCCTCGGCACTGCTGAGCTCATCCATATCCAGATCGAATTCGCTCTCGCTCATTTTCGTCTCCTGTTGTTCAGTTAATGGGTTGCCAGGCTTGGTTCATTGCCGATAGCACTTCGCGCCACCTGTAGTAACGCCTGTGCGCCAAGGCGGTCCTTGGCATCGAGTTCCGCCACCTTCTGCAGTCGCTCGAGGGCCGACTCATGGCGGCCCAAACGCAACTCGAGATATCCGGCCCCCTTCAACGCCAGCATGTAGAATCGGACCATGGTCATGGAGATCATCACCCCGCTGCCGATCGCCGGCTCTGACAAATCCCGCCAATCCTCGGGCAGTTCGAGACGCTTACCGATCACCCTGAGCACCCGCTCCGCCACCACAAGTGACTCCTTCAGCCGGTGCTGGTAGTAGTAGTAGCGATAGAGCGCCACCAGCACCATCGGGTGTTCCGGTTCCAGAAAATAGGCCCGCAACAGTGCTGTCTCCGCCCTATCGGTGCCGTACGCTTGCGCCGCCTGCTCGAGGCTGTGTCGGGCATCCTCATCCATCGCCTCGTCGAAATAGAGTTCCTCACTGTCGAATTCAAGCAGATCTATCGCCATGATCAGCCTGCCTCCGAGGGCTTTACATGCGGCGGCTCGCAGACCAGCTTGGCGTCGCAATGATTACACTCATCCTCTGGGGTGCTGCCCCCGGGAATGCAGCCGTGAATGCCAATCTCCTGCTCCAGCATGCGGATGCGATCCAGCAGGCAGCCGATGGCATCGGCCACCGGATCAGGAATCAGATGGTGGTTGAGATCGATTTCATGAATACCGTCGGTCATGCTACGGCTCGATTTCACCACCTTGCCCGGAATCCCCACCACAGTCTTGCCGGCAGGCACCGGTGTGATCACCACCGAGTTTGCGCCGACCCTGGCCTGCTCGCCGATCTCGATGGGACCGAGAATCTTGGCACCGGCGCCCACTACCACCCGGTTACCCAGGGTCGGATGGCGCTTGCCCTTGTTCCAGGAGACACCACCGAGGGTGACCCCATGATAGAGAGTCACATCGTCACCCACCTCGGCGGTCTCGCCGATCACCACGCCGGCACCGTGATCGATGAAGAAGCGGCGGCCGATGGTGGCGCCCGGATGGATATCGATACTGGTCCAGATACGGCTGATATATGAGATGAGACGAGGAAGATAGCGCCAGCCGCGACGCCACAGCCGGTTTGCCATTCGATAGAGCAGGATGGCATGGACTCCCGGATAGGTGGTCATGATTTCGAAGCGGGTGCGCGCTGCCGGGTCACGATCGAAAACACAACTGACATCCTCGCCTACTTGCCGCCAGAGAGATAGCGGCTTAAGCGCTACCTGCTCCTCCCGCAGTACTTCGCTATTCATCATTGATGCATCCATTCTTCTGTCTCACCGTTTATTTCCAGATAGAACCGACGCAGATCCTGTAGCGCCGGAGAACGTTTATGCGCAACCGCGTGGCGTCTGACCCGAATCAACAGGGATTGCGCCTGCTCCCTGTTCAAGGCCATGCCCATATCGGCATAGGCCTGGATAACCGCATGGCTGCCCGAGTGCTTGCCCAGCACGAACTCATGGTCGCGACCCAGTTCGGCCGGATCGACCCCCTGATAGTTGTGGCGGTCTTTCATCAGGCCATCCACATGGATCCCCGCCTCGTGAGTGAATACACCGGCACCCACCAGGCTCTTCTGCCAGCCGACGCTGCGCCCGGAGGCGCGCTCCACCAGCTTGGACAAAGTTGAATAGCGGGTCATATCGATCTGGTTGCCCTGATCGTGGAAGCGACGCAACCCCATCACCACCTCTTCCAAAGGCGCATTGCCGGCACGTTCGCCGAGACCATGCACCGTTGTATTGGCATGCGTCGCACCGCCGCGAATCGCAGCAAGCGTGTTGGCTGTGGCCAGTCCGAGATCGTCATGGGCGTGCATCTCGATCTCGATGTCGGAGATGGCACGCAGATCGCGAATCGCCTCGCAGACCTGGAACGGCTCCATGATGCCCACCGTGTCGGCGAAGCGAAAACGCCTCGCACCGGCACGTTCGGCTGCCTCCACGACCTGCCAGAGAAACTCTGGATCGGCCCGCGATGCATCCTCGCCACCGACGCAGACCTCCAGTCCGAGATCAAGCGCCTCAGCCACGCAGGGCGCGATCTGATCAAGCACCCAGGCACGGGATCGACCGAGCTTTTTACTGATCTGCTGATCCGACACCGGCATCGAGAGATCCACCATATCCACCCCCAGATCGCGGCAGTGGACGATATCCTGACTATGCATGCGGCACCAGACCATCAGACGGGCGTTGCCGGCGACAGAACGAACCTCCCGGATCGCCTCGCGTTCCTCGCCGCCCATGGCGGGAATCCCCACCTCCAGCTCGGGCACGCCCAGCTCATCGAGTGAGCGCGCGATGTCGAGTTTCTCCTGAAGCGTGAACGAAACCCCCGCGGACTGCTCCCCATCCCTAAGTGTCGTATCGTTGATCGTGGCTGTAACTACTGGTTGCTGCATGACTGTCTCCTTGTTAAAAGACAGCTAGCAATCCCTGTGCCATGATATTTTTTCTATTTTTAACAAAAAGTTACAGCTATATTTAGATAAGTCCGTATGTCATCAAAAGGCTAATTGTAGGGAAAGCGACAAACC